>CAZAJD010000001.1:0-6311 GCA_964485375.1 uncultured Mycoplasmatales bacterium
GAGCATTTGACTTTTAATCAAAGGGTCGCAGGTTCGAGCCCTGCACGGGATACCATTATATTTTTTATGCGGGATTGGCGGAATTGGTAGACGCGCTAGACTTAGGATCTAGTGCTGCAAAGCGTGGGGGTTCGAGTCCCTTATCCCGTACCATCAACACTTACTTAAAACCTTTAATTAAAATAAATTAATTAAAGGTTTTTTTAAACTATAAATAATAAAATGTAATATATAATTTCTTATGTTATATTTTATTTATAATAAAAATAGGAGTTTATATGAATAAAACATTAATTTGTTCTGATTTAGATGGCACACTTTTAAATAAGAATCATAAATATAGCATTTTTACAAAACATATTATTAATAAAATAATGTGTCAAAATAATATTTTATTTGTAATTAATACTGGCAGAGTTACAAAAAGTGCAATTTTGCAAGCTCAAAAACTTAATTGTCATAAATATAATAGTTATGTTATTGCAAATAATGGATCTCAAATTTGATCTTTTAAAGATGAAAAAATGATATATGATAAATATTTAGAATATAATGAAATTAAAATAATAGATAATATTTTATCTAAAAATGCTGATTATGTTAGTGTTCATTATTATGCTTATGATTCAATATTTGTATATAAAAAAGATCCAGAATCAGAATTTTGATCTAAGGTTATGAAAAGTAAATATAGCATTTTTGATTTTAGCAAATATAGTAAAGATACTTCTAAACCTATAAGTAGGGCATTATTAATTTCTAATATTTCTAGTCAAAATAAAATTATTGATATAATGATTAATAAATTATTAAATTCCCTTCCAAACTTATCTATTGTTAAACAAAGCAAAAATGTTTATGAAATTAGTAGAAAAAATATTAATAAAGGTGAAGCATTAAAATTTTTATCTCGTAAGTTAAAAATTAGTATAAGAGATACACTAGCATTTGGTAATTCTTATAATGATATTCCTTTAATAAAAAAATCAGGAGTTGGGTTAGTTGTTAATAATGCAGAACCTGAATTAAAAAAAATTGCTGATCAAGTAATTAGTAGTAATCGTAAAAATGGACCAGCAATGTTTTTATGGAAAAATTATCTTAATAAATAAAGTAAAATAAATGTAAAGTAAAATAAACGGAGACAAATTATGGAACAAATTAAAAAAACTAATTATAAAACAATGTTAAATTCAGATCGTATTATTATCGATTTTTATGCAGATTGATGTGGACCGTGTAAAATGCTTGCACCTATCTTTGAAGATGTTTCTTCAAAGATAACAACTACTAAATTTGCTAAATTAAATATCGATTCATTAAATGAATATGCAAAAGAACATAAAGTTGGTTCAATTCCTACTTTAATTCTTTTTGAAAAAGGAAAAGAAATTAAAAGATTTAATGGATTTTTATCTAAAGATGATTTAATGAATTTTATAAAATAATGGTAATTAAAGATAATATTATAAAATTACTTTTTACTGATTTAGATGGTACTTTATTATTCAATGATAAAATTCATCAAAAAAATTTATCTATTATAAAAGAGATTTTAGATAAAAATATAAAAGTAATTATTGCAACTGGTAGAGGCCCTAGTAGAGTTGAAGAAATATATAAAAAATTAAATTTATCAAAATTAAATTTACCAACAATCTGTTTTAATGGTGGACTTATTTATAACTTTAATAATCTAGATAATAAAATTATTTATTCAAATACATTTAGTGTATTTGAATCAGAAGCTATTTTTAGATTAGCAAAAGTAAATCATATTAAAATTTGAGGTTATGCTAAAGATTGCAAAACTGTTTTTTACAATGGAAAAACAATTTTGAATAGAATAATTATGAAAAAATATAAATTAAATAATATTAAATTTAGTAATGACTTTTCAACTGAAATTTTTAAATTTAGTTTTACTGGATCTAAAAAAAATTTATTATCATTTGAAAATGCTATTAAAATAAAAATTGATGTTAATTTTTTTAGACATCAGTTATGAAGAAAAAATTTTCTTTGAGAAATTGTTCCTGTTCATTCTGATAAATTTATAGCAATTAAAAAAATGATTAAATCTCAAAATCTAACACTTAATGAAATTATGGCGATTGGTGATGGCGATAATGATTTTAATATGATTAAAGGTGTTGGATTAGGCGTTGCAATGGGAAATTCTGTAACACATTTAAAAGAAGTAGCTGATTATATTACAGATTCTTTTGATAATAATGGATTTGTAAATGCAATGAAAATTTACTTACTTAATAGTAAGTAAATATGGTGGTATTAATGAATACAATATTAGAAATAAATAATTTAACCAAACAATTTGATGGTTCAGTTGTTCTTAAAGGGGTAAGTTTTAACATTCATGAAAATGAATTTATCACTATTTTAGGACCATCTGGTTGTGGAAAAACAACATTATTAAGAATTATTGCAGGGCTAGATAAACCTGATAGTGGTAAAGTAATACTTTATAACAAAAGTTTGCGTAATATTCCCTCGTTTAAAAGACCTGTAAATACTATTTTCCAAAGTTATGCACTTTTCCCACATATGAATGTTTTTGATAATATTGCATATAGTTTAAATATTCGTAAAATAAATAAAACAATTATTAAAAAACAAGTGAAAGAATTCCTTAAATTAGTTGATTTAGTAGGGATGGAAAATCGTAAAATTCATCAATTATCTGGTGGACAAAAACAAAGAGTAGCGATTGCAAGAGCATTAATTAATAAGCCAAAAATTTTGCTATTAGATGAACCTATGTCTGCTCTTGATGTAAAATTACGAAAACAAATGCAAATAAATTTAAAAAATATTCAAAAAGAAATTGGAATAACTTTTATTTTAGTAACTCATGATCAAGAAGAAGCGCTTTTTTTATCAGATAAAGTTCTAGTTATGAATGATGGTTCAGTAGAGCAAATTGGTACACCTGAAGAAATCTATAATGAACCAGAAAATAGTTGAGTAGCAGGTTTTGTTGGATTGAGTAATATAATCGAAGATGGACTTTTAATTAGAAAAGATCTTGTTCAATTTGATAATATAAAATTTAAATGTTTTACTAATCATGATTTCGGAACAAATGAAAATAGTATTGATATTATAATTCGTCCTGAAGATATTGATATTTGTAAAATTAACTCTGGATATTTTAATGCTCAAATTATTTCAAAAAATTTTAAAGGCATTTTTTGAGAAATAAAAGTGAAATATAAAAATCGGATTTTTTTAATTAATACTATAAATGAAAAATTAAATTTAAATGATAATGTAGGTATTCATTGAGATCCAGAAGATATTCATATAATGTGAAAAAAAATTGATACATAAAAAAATAGAAATATAATTATAAAATGGTTAAAAATAAAATTAAAAAAAATAATAATAATTTTTCAACTAAAAGGCAATTGATAACACCTTATTTTATTATTGCTATTTTTTTGATTTTAATACCTTTTCTATTTATTTTATTTTATGCATTTATTATTCCTGTCCCTGCAGGAGATACAAACTTTTTTAAAATCAATTTATCTAACTTTATTAAATTTTTTTCAGATTCCAATTTAGTTGCATCTTTATTTTACTCTATTGGATATGCTTTTTTAGCAGCAATATTATCAGTAATTATGGGATATCCATTTGCTTATTTTTTATCATTTAGTAAATCAAAATTATTAAAAGATAATATCTTTTTACTTATTACGCTTCCATTATGAATTAATATGTTAATGAAAGTAATTGGATTGCAAACTATTTTTAGAATTGCTGCTCCTAATTTATTAGGAACAGGTTTTTCTATAGTTATTGGAATGTCATATATGTTCTTACCATTTGCTATTTTACCTATGTATAACAGTTTTAGCAGAATTGATCGTTCACTAATTGAAGCAAGTAATGATTTAGGTGCAAATAGAATCCAAACTTTTTTCAAAATAATTTTCCATTTTTCAATTTCAGGGATCTTTATTGCAATTACTTTAGTTGTAGTACAAGCATCTACTTCTTTAGTTGTGGTCAAATATATGGGTATCGGAAAAATCAATTTAATTTCAAAAGTAATTGAAAGTTATTTTTTTAAAGGTTCAGATTTTGGTCTTGGTGCTGCAATATCATTGATTTTAGTTGTATTCATTTCGATTATTTTTATTATATCGAAATTAATTGAAAAACGAATTGAAGGGAAATTTAAATTTGATGAAAAAGTTTTTTAAAGGTTCTTATTTAATTTTTATACTTCTATTAGTGTATGTTCCTATTTTTGTATTAATTTTATTTTCATTTAATAGTTCCGATTCATTATCGCATTTTACTGGATTTAGTTCTATGTGATATAAATATCTTTTTAATGATAAAAGTTTTGGTGTTTCGATTTTATTATCATTATTAATTGGGGTAGTTACTACATTAGTATCTGTAGTAATTGGCACAATGGCAGCATTAGGAATAAGTCGATTAAAAAAACTTAGTTCAAGAATGATTTTAACAGTAACTAATATCCCCTTAATTAATGCAGATGTAGTTACTGCAGTAGCATTAATGTTAATGTTCGTTTCATTTTTAATTCCAACTGGAGTACTTACTTTGTTGCTTGCACATATTTCATTCGATATCCCTTATGTAATTATTTTAGTTTTACCTAAAATTCGTAAGATTGATAATAGTTGCATAGAAGCTTCTTTAGATTTAGGTGCAAAACCCTTCCAAACATTAAAAAAAGTTGTTTTGCCAATCTTAAAACCTAATATAATTTCTGCTGCAATAGTAGCTTTTTCAATGTCATTTGATGATTTTATTATTTCTTATTTTAACAGCGGAGGGGATAGTAATGTTTCAACTTTTATTTATTCTTTAAAAAGAACAGAGCCTTATATAAATGCTTTTGCTACAATTACAATTGTTTTAGTTGCATTAACTATTCTTTTTATGAATATTCATAAATCAATGAATAAAAAGAAATTAAATATTGAAAAATCTTTATCTACAAATACGTATCGTGAAAAAGATATTTATAAGTATGAAAATAAATTATGAAAATATTATTATATGTATAATCATTTTAATAATATTAAAACCCATTTATCTTTAAAAAAAATCCAACAAAAAATTATACATTATGAAAATAAAATTAATTATGTAAATACTAAAATAAAGGAAGCATATTTAAAATCTAATAAAAAACATAAAATTTCTAGTTCAGATAATAGGTTTTTGATTGTATTAAATCAATCATGAAGACAAATTTTATTTCTTTCAATTTCTTTTATTTTAATAACAGCATTATGTATTTCTTATTTCTCATTAAGTTATTCTGATATAGTTATTGCTAATTGAGGTGAATACTTATCGCCAACTTTAATTCATAAATTTGAAGAAGAAACTGGATTACGTGTAAAGTATAATCAATTTGCAAGTAATGAAATTTTATATAATAAATTATATAGTTATGATAAATATGATGTAATGGTGCCTAGTTTATATATGGCTATAAAAATGTATCAGTCTAGTGGAGGATATTCTCGTAAAATTCAACCAATAGACTATTCTCGTTTGAATATAAATGGCAAAAAAGTTATAAAAAGTGATTTTTGAAATAATAATATTGCAACTAATTTAAATATAGCAATAAAAAATGCAAGTAAACTACATCAAAATGAGAATAGTGAAATGAATATTAGTGATTATCAAATTCCTTATTTTTGAGGCGATATGCGTATAATTATTAATCCTAAACAAAAAAATTTAGATTTTTTAAAAAAGAATCATGTTAAGATTTCTGCAGATAATGTCGTCGATGCAACTTCACTTAATTGAAATGTTTTTGTTAATGCTGCTAAAGATAAAAATGAAAATATTATTATATCAGATGATCCTAAAAATGTATTTCTACCAGAAAGTGAAATTTTACTAAACAAAGTAGAACCAACAACAAAAAAAGAAGTAGCAGAAGTATATAAAGCTTCTAAGTGAATAAAGAATAAAAATATTTCTTTACAAAATGATGAAATTACAGATTCTTTAATTTCAGATAACTGAGATTTTGCACTTGCATATAACGGTGATGCTCTTTATTCTAATACTATTCGAAAAAATCATAATTTAATAATCACTTATCCTAATTATGAAAATAGCTATTCTCAATATCAAGGAACTGATGTTTGAGAAGATGGAATGGTAATTAATAAAAAATCAAAACATTTAAATGCTGATTATAAATTTATTAATTTTATTTTATCTAATCAAAATGAAATAGCACATTCATCAGACTTTATTGGATATTCTTCACCATTACA
>CAZAJD010000001.1:6411-94992 GCA_964485375.1 uncultured Mycoplasmatales bacterium
ATCAAAATGAAATAGCACATTCATCAGACTTTATTGGATATTCTTCACCATTACAAAAAAATTTAGAAAAAATTGGTAATGATTATGCTAAAGAAAATCCTATTTATAAATCTGCCTATACTCCTAATTTTTATGAAAAACCAGGAAATTTAAATCCAGCAGATGGTATGTTTTGATATAATTTATCTGATATGGAACTTTCACGTGATTATACAGAATTAATTGCAGGTAAAATATAATAAACATTAGTTTTATATTTGATTTTTTCTTGAAATATTGTTAGTATTTCATTATAGTTTTTATTTATTAAACTATATATAATATTTTGGCACTGTAGCCAAGTGGCTAAGGCAAGGGACTGCAACTCCCTGATCATCGGTTCGAATCCGATTAGTGCCTCCAATATTATTCATTCTCAATATTTATTTTGTTATACTCTTGTTTTTAAGACATATTTTAGATAAAATATTTATTGATTTATATGTGCGCCTGTAGATCAATTGGATAGATCGTTTGACTACGGATCAAAAGGTTAGGGGTTCAAGTCCTCTTAGGCGTGCCAATCACGGAAAGTGGCTCAGCTTGGTAGAGTACTTGGTTTGGGACCAAGGGGTCGCAGGTTCGAATCCTGTCTTTCCGACCATTCTGGCGGGGTAGCTCAATTGGTTAGAGCACTCGGCTCATACTCGAGAGGTTAAGAGTTCAAGTCTCTTCCCCGCTACCATAATGGACCCTTAGCTCAGTTGGTCAGAGCATTCGGCTCATAACCGACAGGTCATTGGTTCGAGTCCAATAGGGTCTACCATTTTATTTAAGGAAGCATACCCAAGTCCGGTTGAAGGGATTAGTCTTGAAAACTAACAGGTGGGGTGACTCACGCGGGGGTTCGAATCCCTCTGCTTCCGCCATTTAAATTTAGGTTTGTCATGCTAAATTTATATGCTATAAGTATATTTATATGCTATAATAACATGACAAACTTTATATCGTGGGATAGAGCAGTCTGGTCAGCTCGTCGGGCTCATAACCCGGAGGTCGTAGGTTCAAATCCTTCTCCCACAACCATTTTGGTCTTGTAGTGTAGTGGTTAACATTCCTCTCTGTCACAGAGGAGATCGCGGGTTCAAGTCCCGTCAAGACCGCCATTTATTTTTGGTTTAGTAGCTCAGTCGGTAGAGCATTTGATTGAAGCTCAAAGTGTCGGCGGTTCAATTCCGTCCTAAACCACCAATTTAAAAAATATTTGAAGTTTTAACTTTTTTAGTTAAAACTTTTTTATTTTATTTATTATTTACTATTCATTATGCTATTATTAATAAAAGCAATTTTATCTTGAAAGGTATTGATTTTATGCGTAAAAACATAATTATTGGTAATTGAAAAATGAATACTGATTTTAAATCAGGTATATCATTTGTTAGCAATATTGAACAAAAAATAAAAAATATAAATATAGAAGCTGGAATCGCTCCACAATCACCTCTTTTAAAAGATTTAAAAAATAAATCTAAAAATTTAATAATAGCAGCACAAAACTGTCATTTTGAATCTAAAGGCGCATTTACTGGTGAAATATCAATTAATATATTAAAAGAAATTGGCATTACTCATGTTATTCTTGGTCATTCTGAAAGAAGAGCAATGTACAATGAAACAGATGAAAGTGTAAATTTAAAAAATATAGCATTATTAAAACAAAATTTAGTTCCAATTTTATGTGTTGGAGAAACTTTTGATGAATATAAAAAGAAACAAACTTTTAAAATCATTAAAAACCAAATTCATAAAGCATATAAAAATATTAATAAATTAGATGCTAAACGTAGTGTTATAGCATACGAACCAATTTGAGCAATAGGTACTGGTAAAACAGCAACTCCTGAAATAGCTCAAAATGTCTGTAAATTTATTCGTGATGAATTAGCAAATATTTTTGATCAACCAACTGCAGAATTAATTAGAATTCAATATGGTGGATCAGTTAATTCTGATAATATTATTTCATTATTAAAACAAAATGATATCGATGGCGCATTAGTAGGCGGTGCTTCACTTAATGTAGATTCATTTTGAAAATTATTACAAAATAGTACAAGGTAGTTAAAAATATGAAAAACACTAATATCCAATTATTAGCATTAGATATGGATGGAACCATTTGCAACCATCATTCTGGAATTATTCGAGAAAATATTTTACCTATTTTTAAAGTTTCTAATCAAGATCGCAACATAGTTATTGCAACCGGGAGACCAATTTACAATATTTGATTAGAAGTTTTAAAATATAATATGCATTATAAAAGTAAATATGCACTTTCATATAATGGCGCTAGTATTTGAAATATAGAAAATAATAAAGAATTAAAATCTTTTAAAATCAATTCACGTATAGTAAAAGAAACTTTTAAAATTGCTGGTCAGTATAATATAGATGTTTGATCTTATGCAAATCATAAACAAATTGTAACTAACTTTAATCCAGATAATTTTGATGAAATTGCATTTATTCCAAAAGATATTGAAATAATTCAGTTAAAAAAAGGGGAAATTTATACAAAATCAGTATATAAATTTATCATTATGTTAACTGGAAAACAATATTTAGATACAAAATTAAGGCAATTTTTTAAATCTAGACATATGAATTTAGCTGGTGGTGCAACATCTCCTGCATATGAAGTTAATGCTGGGAATATTAATAAAGGCATAGCGCTAGGATGAGTTGCTAAAAAATTAAAACTAAACTCCAATAATATAATGTCAATCGGAGATGGTGAAAATGATATTTCAATGTTTAAAGTTTCTAATATTGCTATTGCAATGGGAAATGCTACAAGTCATGTAAAAAGTTATGCTGATTATATCACTGATACAGAAGTAAATTATGGTGTTAAAAAAGCAATTGAAAAATTTTTATTATAATATTTAAAATTATTTGATAATATTTATTTAAGAGAGTTATGGAGAAATAAGTATGAAAAAGAGACCTTTATTATTAGCAATTCTTGATGGATTTGGAATTGATAGTTATAAAAAATTATCTAATGCAGTAGCATTAGCTGAAATGAAACATTTTGAATATTTAAAAAATGAATATCCTTATGTCGAGGCACATGCATCAGGAAAATGAGTAGGATTACCTGAAGGACAAATGGGAAATTCCGAAGTTGGGCATTTGCATATTGGTGGTGGAAGAATTATTTATCAATCACTTTCATTAATTAATAATTCTATTGCTGATAAAACTTTTTATAAAAATAAAGAAATAATTAATTGTATTAATTATGCAAAACACAATAGTGGGAATTTTCATATTATTGGAATGTTATCTGATGGTGGTGTACATTCTCATATTAATCATATTATTGCAGCACTTAATATAGCTAAACAACATAATTTAAATAATGTATATATTCACGTCATTACAGATGGTCGTGATACAAAACCTAAAGTAGCGCAAAAATATATTAATCAACTCGAAATAGAAATAAAAAAATTAAAAATCGGTACAATAGCTTCAATTTCAGGAAGATATTATGCAATGGATCGAGATAAACGCTGAGATCGATTAGAAAAAGCATATAACGCTATTGTATTAGCAAAAGGGAAATCAATCACTAATATTAAAAAATATATTCTTGATCAATATAAAAATGGCAACACCGATGAGTTTATTGAACCAGCATTTACTATTGATTTACCAAATGGAGGAATAGTTTATGGTGATGGTGTTTTGTTTGCTAACTTTAGACCTGATAGAGCTATTCAATTAGCATCTGCACTTACTAATCCAAATTATTTATGAAAACCAAGTAAAAAAATTCCTAACATTTATTTTGTATCAATGATGAAATATGCAGATAGTGTAAAATCTAAAAAAGTTGCATTTAAACCTTTAGAAATGAAAAATGTTTTAGGAAAAATTCTTTCTATTCAAGGAATGAATCAATTAAGAATTGCTGAAACAGAAAAAATTGCTCATGTAACTTATTTTTTTGATGGCGGAAATGACGAAAAATATTTAAATTCTAAAAGATTATTAATCCCATCACCAAAAGTAGCAACTTATGATTTGCAACCAGAAATGTCGGCAGTTAAAATTACTAATGCTTTAATAAAAGAAATTAAAACTCAAAATTATGATTTAATTATTTTAAATTTTGCTAATCCCGATATGGTAGGGCATACTGGAGATCGTGAAGCTACAATAAAAGGTCTTCATACAATTGATGATTGTTTAAAAAGAATTTACAATACTTTAAAATCACTAAATGGTAGAATGATTCTAACAGCTGATCACGGAAATGCAGAAGTTATGATTGATGAGCAAGGAGAACCTAATAAAAAACATACTGCAAATAAAGTGCCAATTATTATTACTGATAAAACAATTGGACTTAATCCTAAAGATGCAGCAATAGCTAATATTGCACCTACTATTTTAGAATTACTAAATATAACTATTCCTGAAGAAATGACACAAAAAAGTTTAATTACTAGATCAAGTAAATTTAAAAATTCTCAAAATAGAAAGATTAAATAATGAAACAAAAGATGGCAGTTGGAAAAAATAGACTTATATCTGATGAAGAAAAAAAATATATATTAGAGATTAAAGATCTGAAAAAAAAATTTGGTCCAAAACAAGTTTTAAAAGGAATTAATTTATCACTTAAATTAGGAGATAAACTTGGAGTTTTAGGTGCTAATGGATGTGGTAAAACTACATTAGTAGAGATAATATGTCAAACTCAAAAAGCTAGTTCTGGTAAAATTATTTATAATTTTCAAGAAAAAAATCCTAAAAAAGCAATTGGAATTCAATTTCAAGAAGGGAATTGACCTTCGAGTTTAAGTGCTAAAGATATTGTTAAATTTTATTTAGAAATTTATCCTTATGTTAAAAAAAGTTGAATTAATCAAATTGTAGAATCTTTTGGAATGACAGAGTTTTACTCTCGATCATTAAATAGATTATCTGGTGGACAAAAACAAAGATTTAATGCTATGTTAGCTATTTTGCACAAACCAGAATTAACTATTTTAGATGAAGTTTCTAATGGATTAGATTTAGAATTAAAACATAATATTGTTAAATTTCTAAAAGAGTATTTAAATGATAAAAAACGTAATTTAATAATTGTTTCTCATAATCCTGATTTAATTCAATCTTTATGTAATCGATTAATTATTATTGATGATGGAATTATTTTATTAAATAATTCAATAAAAGAAATTATTAAAAAATATACAAGTGTATCAGAGTTAATGTCAAATTATTTTGATGAAAAATTAGATATACAAAATCCAAAAGCTAAAAAAATAAGTGGTGAAGATAAATAATGAGTTTAAAAGTCGAACATAAAATAACTACTAAAAACAAAACTAATAAAAGTTTTAAATTAAATCGTTTTAGAATGTATAAACAATTATATAGTTTATTTGCAAAAAATTATTTTAAGTCATTTGGCGGTCCATTTTTTACTTTTGGATTACCATTATTTTTTCTTATATTATTTTATTTCACAGTAGGTCCTTTAACCAAACAAGCATATAATACGGATGTTAAAGGTCATGATATAGTTGGAGGATATATTTTATTATCTTCACTTACTTGTGGTTTTAATTTTCTTGCAAATAGAATTACTGAATGAAAAAAGTCAATTTTTTTAAAAAGATTGGATACAACACCTTTAACTAAATGAGAATTTTTATTTGCAATTATTTCTTTTTATTTTTTTATTTGTATTTTAGGTACAATTTGAATGTTGCTTTGAGCAATAATTATTAATCCTAATCAAATTCATAATTGAGGATTATATACTAATTTTAGTTATGTTGTTCTTGGGTTATTTTTAAATATTATAATAGCGATTTCATTTGCATTATTAATTGGTGGAATTTCGAAATCTTCTTCAATGACTGAAGGAATAGTAACTTTAATTTATTTTCCTTCAATTTTCTTAACAGGGTTTGTTCTTCCCATCTCATTATTATCAACTTCTCCTGATTCACAAACAGTTATAAATGCTATTGGTTATTTCATTCCTTTTAAATATTCAGTAACTCTTTTTATGCATGGTTGATGATATTATCATGATCCAAGTATGTTTAAACCTATAATTTCAGGAATGCCTGTTAATCTTAAGGTCGATATTAATACATATGGATTTTCAGCTTGATGACAAGCATTATTAGGTGCATTAGGTTATATTGCTGCCTTTAATATTATTACACCTTTTGTTTTTCAATGAAAAATTGATTAATTAATTTCTAAAAATTAAAAAAATCTTACCAAATAAATTTTATTTATTTGGTAAGATTTTTTATTTTTGAAGATGAAAGGTGAAGATATTTATTTGTAGGTAATAAGATTAATTGGATATTGTTTTTTTCTTTTTTATATTGTGCTCATAATCATATTTCATATTCATAATCAACTATATTTCTAAGACCTCTAACATAATATTCGATTTTATATTTTTTCATTACATTACTTAATTTCGTTTTACAAATAATAACTTTAACTTTTTTATAAGAATTAAAATATTCTTTTAAAACTTGATATCTAATTTCTAAAGAAGATGTATGATTTTTTTGATTATTATTTGCAACTACGATATATATTTTTTTAAATATCTTTTGGGCTTTTTCGACTATCTCAATATGCCCTTGATGCAATGGATCAAAACTACCTGGGAAAATACATTCCATAAATATCATCTTTCAATTTATACTATATTATTAAATTATATTGTTTTACAAAGGAATGCAAATAAATGATTTTATATATTGATATTGGGAACACCACAGCTAAATATTTTATTAAAGTAAAATCCAAATTTGTACTAATAAATATTCATATTTCAAATGAAATATCAATCCATTCTTTAGCAGTTCTTTTTTTAAGATATAAGATTCAAAAAATTTATTTTTCTTCTACAAAACCTTCGTTAAATCATTTGATTTTTTATCTTGCTAAAAATTTTCAGATTATTATCTATAATATTGCTGATTATTTCAATGAATATTCAAATTTAAAAAATGTCGGCAGTGATCTTAAAGCTTTAACTTTAGGTGCTAGTAAATATGGCGATTCGATAATTATTTCTCTTGGTAGTGCTATTACGATTAGTATTGTGTGTAATAAAAAATTAATTGGTGTGAATATTCTTCCAGGAATCAGATTATCATTCAATGCTATGGTTAATAAATTAGAATTAATTTATGATTACAAAGATTTTAAATATGAACAAACGAAAATAATTGGTAATAGTACTGAAAGTGCTATTAATTTAGGCATTATTAATTCCTCAGAATATTTAATTAATTTATGAATTGATAAAATTAAACAAACTAGAACTAAAAATAAATTTAGAGTTATCTTTACTGGTAGTGATTCAAATTTAATTAATCTAAAATCTGATCAAGTATTAGATAAAGATTTGTTACTTAAAGGGTTAGAAAAATTAAATAAAGTTTAATTTTTTATATTAAAATATATAAAAAAGCAAATTTACTATAAAATTACATAATTTAAATGTATAATAATTTTGTTAATATTGATAATATAATAAATATTATTCAATTTAGTATTTAATTATAAAAAAAGAAAAGAGATAACGAATGTCAAGAATTGTAAAAATAGAAGCTAGAGAAGTTTTAGATTCACGTGGTAATCCAACGATTAAAGTTGATACATGAACTGAGTTAGGTGGACATGGTGCAGCACTTGTACCATCAGGAGCATCAACTGGTTCAAGAGAAGCTTTAGAATTACGTGATCATGATCCTAAAAGATTTAAAGGTAAAGGTGTATTAAAAGCAATTAATAATGTAAATAATCGAATTGCTAAATTAGTAATAGGTATGGAAGTAACTAGTCAAGTTGCTATTGATAAAGCAATGATTAAATTAGATGGTTCAGAAAATAAAAGAAATTTAGGAGCTAATGCAATTTTAGGTGTATCACTTGCAGTTGCTAAAGCAGCAGCAGATGAATTGGATCTTCCTTTATACCGTTACTTAGGAGGAACAAGCGCAAAAATATTACCATTACCAATGTGTAATATTATCAATGGTGGAGAACATGCAAATAATACTATTGATTTTCAAGAATTTTTAATTATGCCAGTAGGTGCAAAGACTATGCGTGAAGCTGTTAGAATGGCATCTGAAGTATTTCATACATTAAAAGGAATTTTATCATCTAAAGGAGAAATAACTTCAGTAGGTGATGAAGGTGGATTTGCGCCTAATTTAACTATTGAAACAGCAATTGAAACTATTACTCAAGCAATTAAAAAAGCAGGATATACTGCTGGTCATAAAGGTGTAATGATTGCAATAGATTCTGCATCATCAGAATTATTTGTTTCTGGTAAATATTCATTTAAAGGTGAAGCTAAAGCAAAAAATAAAAAAGAAGTTATCAGAACTACTGATCAAATGGTAACGTATCTTGATGATTTAATAAAAAAATATCCACATATTATTTCACTTGAAGATGGTCTAGCAGAAGGTGATTGAGATGGGTTTGTAAAACATGTTAAAAAATCAGGTGATAAAATTCAAATTATTGGTGATGATATTTTTGTTACAAATCCTAAAATTACTGCAGAAGGAATTAGAAGAAAAGCTTCAAATTCAGTTTTAATTAAATTAAATCAAATTGGAACATTAACTGAAACAATCGAAACAATTCAAATGGCACAAAAGGCTGGATGAACTACAGTAGTTTCTCATAGATCTGGTGAAACAGAAGATACTACAATTGCAGATTTAGCAGTTGGTTTAAGTTGTGAACAAATTAAAACAGGTTCATTATCAAGAACAGATCGTATTTCAAAATATAATCGTTTAATGGAAATTGAAGATGAATTAGGTGTTGCTGCAGAATTTCATGGAATTAAATCGATTTATAATTTAAAAAGAGAGTTTAAATAATAAATAACTAATATTTAAATATATTCAATTAAAAAACCAAGAGAATATAATCTTGGTTTTTTAATTTTATGCAATTTTAGGATTTATTATTTTTAAAAATAAGAATCTTAATTTATAATAATAAATAGATAATAAAATATTTTTATTTTAAAAATATTTGAGATAGGAAATAATTATGATAAAAAAAATTGGTGTTTTAACTTCTGGTGGCGATTCACCTGGAATGAATATGGCTGTAGCTACTATAATAAAATATGCAAAATCTAAAAATCTTGAAGTAGTATATATTCGTGATGGATTTTTAGGCCTATATAATAATTGAATTGAAAAAGCAGAAATATCATTTGCTGATAATATTTTACAACGTGGTGGTACAGCGATTGGGAGTGCAAGATTTCCTGAATTCGCAAATGTTAAAACTAGAGTACAAGCTTTAAATGTACTTAAGCAAAATAATATTGAAGCATTAGTTGTGATCGGTGGTGATGGTAGTTATCAAGGAGCATTAAAATTAACTCAAATGGGAATTAATTGTGTAGGAATTCCAGGAACTATTGATAATGATATAAGCTCTAGTGATTATACAATTGGATTTGATACTTGTTTAAATACAATTGTAGAAAATATTGATAAAGTTAGAGATACAATGACTTCTCATAATCGCTGTGGTATTATCGAAGTAATGGGAAAATTATGTGGTGATCTTGCACTTTATTCTGGATCAGCAACTCTTAGTGATGTTGTTGTTATTTCAGAAAAAAAACTTCCTGAAGCAGAAATTGTTGCTAAAGTTAAAGAATATCGTAGCAATAATAAACGTAGTGTAATTGTTCTTGTAAGTGAATTGATGTATGATATTGAATCATTAGCTAAAAAAATTGAATCTGGAAGTGGTTATGTTACTAAAGCAACTAAATTTGCTCATATTCAACGTGGTGGCAAACCTTCTGCATTTGATCGTTGATTAGCATATTCATTATCAATTAAAGCAATTGATGAGTTATTAGCTGGTAATGGTGGGATATGCGTAGGTATTACTAATAATCAGATTAAATCATATGATATTATTAAAGCATCTAAATTTAAAAGACCATCGCGTATGAAGGAACTTTTAATTTTAAATAATTTTTAATCAATTTAAAAATCGAAAGGATATTAATATATGAAAACATTAGATATTAAAACAAAAATTAAACGTACAAAAATTATCGCTACTTTAGGACCTGCTTCTAATGATGAAAAGGATTTAAAAAAATTATTTAATTTAGGAGTAGACACTGTTAGATTAAATTTTTCACATGGAAATTATGATGAACAAGGTGCTCGAATTATTGCTACTAGAAAGATAGTAAAAGAAACTGGTAAAGCAATTTCAATATTACTAGATACAAAAGGACCAGAAATTCGTATTGGTCAAATGAAAAATGGGAAACAAACTATTCAAGCTGGTGAAAAAATTACCATTTATACTACTACTAAGAAATATGAATCATTAGTTTGTGGACCTAATGTTTTGACTGTATCATATGATATGTCAATTGATTTAAAATCTGGAGATACAGTTTTAGTTGATGATGGAAAATTACAAATTAAAGTTACTAGTGTAAAATCAGGAATAGTTGAAGGAACAGCTTTCAACCGTCATATAATTAAAACTAATAAACGTGTTAATTTACCTGGTGTGAATTTTTCATTACCATTTTTATCTGATAAAGATATAAAAGATATTATTTGAGGAACAAAACATCATATAGATTATATTGCAGCATCTTTTGTAAATAATGCTAATAATATAAAAAAAATTCGTAGTATATTAGCAAAAGAAAATGCAGAACATATTCAAATTTTTGCAAAAATTGAATCCCAATTAGGGGTAAAAAACATTGATGAAATCATTAATGCATCAGATGGTATTATGATTGCACGTGGAGACTTAGGACTAGAAATTCCTTATTATGATGTACCTTGAGTAGAAAAAACTATTATACGTAAATGTCGTGATAAAGGTAAAATAGTAATTGTTGCTACACAAATGTTAGAAACGATGACTGATAATCCACATCCTACAAGAGCAGAAGTTACTGATGTATATTATGCTACTGAATTAGGTGCTGATGCAACTATGTTATCTGGTGAAACAGCAGCGGGACTTTATCCATCAATAGTTGTTAATACAATGGCAACAATTAATAAACGTGCTGAACATGAATTTTATTCAAAAATTTATTACTCTAAATATATTACTGATAAACTAAAAATCAAAACTACAAATAAACGTGAAAAAATTGCTTGTAAAGTAGTTAAAAAAGCACAACATGGTAAATATGATTTTGCTATTGTTTATTCAACTACAGGTGAATTATTAAAAAGTGTTTCAAGACTACGTCCTAATACTAATATTATTGGTATTTCACATAATGAAAAATTATTTACTGCTTTCGGTTCTTGACATTCAATTACAATGGCAAAAACAAGCGATTATGAAAAAATGAAAGAAAATAATCTTCATGCTATTACAGTTGCTAAAGAGTTCGGCGCTAAAAAAGGTGATTGTATTTTTGTTATCCGTAGTAGTTCACTTTCTGAGTATAAAATTAAATAATTTAGGATCTAAAATTAAATGAAATTTACTGTTACTTTATTAAATAATGAAGTTATTCATTTTGACAAACCTACTACACCTGAAATAATTGCAACGAAACTTTCTAAATCTTTGGCAAAGAATTCTTGTTATGCAATTGTTAATAATATTAAAGTTCGAATGGATTATTTTATTAATTCAAATTCAACATTACAATTAGTTACTATAAAAGATAATATTGTTTTGCCAGATATTCATGCTGCTGCTTTAAAAATGATTGTTCAATTAATTAATCGAAATTGCACTGAAATTCAAATTATTAAAACAATTACTAATGATAGTAATTTTATAATTGATTTTGATTATCAAGGTGCTTTTAAAGAACACCATTTAAAAACTTTACAAAATAAAATTACTAAATTATCATTAAATTTTAAACCAGAGGATTCTTATTTATTAAATAATTCTAAACATTATAAGAATTTTGAATTTTTATCAATTTCAGGTGTATATCTAAATAATGATAAAAACCAAAAAATGATAAAAAGAATTGTTGGTATTGCTGGACCTAATTTAGAGAGTATCAAAGATCAAAAAAATATTTTAGTCAAACGTAGTGAAGCAGATCACCGTGTTATTGGTAAAAGTATGAAATTATTTACTTTTATTGATGAAATCGGTCCAGGATTACCAATTTGATTATCAAATGGAACAATTATTAAAAATTTAATAAAAAATTATCTTTATAAAAAAGAAATTGATTATAATTATTCATTTGTTGAAACTCCGATCATGGCTAATAAAAAATTATATATTACTTCTGGACATTGAGCACATTATCATGATGTTATGTTCCCTGTAATGAAAACTAAAAATAATGATGAATTTATTTTAAGACCAATGACCTGCCCTGACCATATTTTAATTTTTAAAAATAGTTATTATTCTTATCGTGATTTACCAATTCGCTTTTCTGAAAATGCTTTGTTATATCGTTATGAATCATCTGGTTCATTAACTGGTTTAGAACGTGTAAGAGCAATGGAATTAACTGACTCACATATTTTTGTTATTAAAAATCAATTAAAAGCAGAATTTATTAGATGCTTTAATTTAATAATGGAAGTTTTAAAAAAATTTCATATTAAGATTGATTACTTCTCTTTATCAACACATGATCCTAATGATAAAGAAAAATTTTATAATAATCCTCAAATGTGATCAGAATCAGAAAATACTTTAAAACTAGTATTGAAAGAATTAAAAATAGATTATAAAGTTATGAAAGGTGAAGCAGCTTTTTATGGACCTAAATTAGATATTCAAATAAAATCAATTTTAGATCATGAAGTTACTATTTCAACAATTCAATTAGATTTTTTAAATGCATCTAAATTTGATGCTAATTATATTTCATCTGATTCTAAAAAAGCATATCCAATAATTATTCACCGTGGTTTAATCGGTACTTATGAACGTTTTATTTCTATTTTATTAGAACAAACAAAAGGATTTTTACCGCTTTGATTAATGCCAGTTCAAGTTATTATTATTCCAATTGCAATTGCTAAATTTGATAATTATATTAATGAAGTAATGACAGATTTACGTAATAATAATATTCGTGTTTCGATTGATAATTCTAATGAACGTTTAAATTATAAAATTCGTCAATCTCAAATTCAAAAAATACCTTATCAAGTAATTATTGGTAAAAATGAAATGAATAAAAAAATAATAACATTCCGTAAATATGGTGAAGAAAAATCTCATAGTATGAAATTATCTGCATTTATTTTAAATATTCAAAAACTTCTACAAAAATAGACATTATATATGTCTATTTTTTAATATTTATAATTAAATTAGTTAGATAATTTTTTATAGTTTATTTTAGTTAAATAATTGATTTTCGTAATAATTCCCATAATTTTATAACAAGGACATATATAGTATAATTAATTTATAAAGGGGTTTTAATATGAAGAGAATGTTGGGTTTCTTATCACTTTTTATTTTACCTATTATTTCAATGAATGTAGTTAGTTGTTATAAATCATCAGATTTAAATAGCATTAGTAATTTAGAAAATTGATTTTATTCTATGCATAATCCTCAATATATTAAAATAGAATCAGCAAAACTAAATATTCCTTATGGGGATAGAAAATATAATTATTTTGGAGATATTGATTTTGATTCAATAGATTATAAACGATATATAATTTTTACAAATAATAATATTAAATCAAGAACTATTTATACTGATGAAATTATATATATCAAATCTCGAAATACTTTTTATGATAATTCTTGTATAAATGATACAAAATATGGATTTATTGCATTTTGTTATTTAGAAGATTTTTTTGATCAAACTGCAAGCAATCCGATAAAGATTGCGAAAATAATTTCGCATGTTAATGCAAAAGATTTTACAAAAACAAATTATGATTTAGAATTAATAAATAAAGATAATACTATTACTAATTATAAGTGTATATGAGATAATAAAATTCAAAATTTTTATCGCAGTAATTAGTTATTTTTTGCAAAATTTTTATTTCTATTAAATAAGTTTATGCAAAGATAATTTTTATTTTATATTTTGAATATTTTGTGGCATAATAAAAGTATTATATTAAATATATATATTATCTATTTGTGGTTTTAAAATAAATAAGCAGTTTACAACTCACCTTATCGTCTTAATGATGGAAGGTTGAACCTATTGTGCACAGTTATTTATTGTGTATTTTTTTATATTTATGAGGAGTGGATTAATGATAAATAATCGAGCAAAACCGAACAGGAATATCAATACTACTTTAAACGAGAATATTAAATATTCATATGTTTTAGTAATTGATGATATTGGTAATAAATTAGGTCCTATTCCTTTGAGTGAAGCAGTTAAAATGGCTAAGTCAAAAGGAATGGATTTGTTATTAGTTTCAAATAACCCTAAAAATCCTGTAACTAAAATTTTAGATTACGGTAAACATAAATATGATTTAAAAAAGCAAAATAAAGAAAACAAAAAGAAACAAACAGTTATTTTAAATCGTGAAATGCGTTTACGTACAGGAACTGGTGATCATGATATTGCTTTTAAAGTAAAAAAAGTTCGTAAATTTCTAGAAGAAGGATCACGTGTTAAAATTTCTTTAAAATTTCGTGGTCGTGAAGTAACTCATGTGGAATTAGGACATAATATGCTAAAAAAATTTTATAATCAAATTTCTGATATTGCTGATATTGAAAAACCAGCAAAATTAAGTAATTTATTTTTAGATATGTATGTAGCGCCTAAGAAAAAAACTAATAAAAAATAAGGAGAAATAATTATGCCAAAAATGAAAACGAAAAAAGCACTTGCAAAAAGAATGAAACTTTCTAAAACAGGTAAATGAATTCGAAAGAGTGCGTATGTTTCGCACTTAGCGCAAAATAAATCAACAAAACAAAAAAGACAATCCCGCAAAGGTGGGCAATTTCATTCAACTGATATCAAAAGATTAAAACAATTAATTTAAAAATTAAAATAATAAAGGAGAAATAAATTATGGCAAGAGCAACCAATACTGTCGCTACTCATCGACGTAGAAAAAAAATGATTAAACGAGCAAAAGGGTATTTTGGTACAAAATCAACATCCTTTAAAAAAGCTAAAGAACAGGTAATGAAATCTGGATTTTATGCATACCGTGATCGTAAACAAGTAAAACGTGATTATCGTAAATTATGAATTGCTCGTATTAACGCATCATGTCGTCATTACGATACAACATATTCAAGATTTATTTCTGGATTGAAAAAATCAGAAATTGAAATTAATCGTAAAATGTTATCTGAGTTGGCAATTCATAATAAAAAAGAATTTGAAAATTTAATAAATATTTCAAAAAAATCATCAGCAGAATAAGCTATTATTTATTCTGTTTAATGATAAAATAATATTATTAATACGAAATATAATTACGCAAATAATGGAGTAATAATTATGTCGAATAATAATAATATTAGCTCATTAAATAATAGTTCAAAAGATCAAATTAAAAATCAAGTAGTAGACTATCAATTACAAAAAAATAATTTCCGTAAATCTAAAAAAAATGAATATGATTTATCAAATCATAAAATTTATTTTTCTTCTTTTAGTGAAGCCTTTGGGCGAATCTTAATATTATTTGCGCAATTATTTTTTTTTAATGCACTTATTGTTTTTAATTTTATTTATAGTAATATTTTAGTAAATTTTGTACCGAATGAAGGACAAACTTTATTTAGTCAAACTATAATGAGGATTCTTTTTTTATTTGGAGTTTATGTATCATTCATTTTAATATTATTATATATATTACCTTTTATTTTATGTACTACACTTAAAACACTAAGAACTTGATCTATATTTTTTTTAATAATAGGCAATATTTTTATATCATTTTTTTTATTATTATCCTTTATTTCTGTTAATATTGTACAAAGTTTGGCAATACCTATTTCATCTTTTTTACCATTATTAGCAATCATTTTATTTGTGACTTCAATTTTCCTAATTTTTTTGGGTACAATTATTATAGTTTTTAAAACAAATAGTATTATTAGTCGATTAGAATCATTATTAATTCATTTACCAAATCATGATAAGTATAAAAATAATTTTTCTTTTTTAAAAAATGAAAAATAAATCAAGAAATAATGATTCATGAGACAAAGCTAATAAAATTTTTAAATTTGTAAATATAAAATCTCATAAAAAGATATTTCATACTTTTATTGCTATATTCGGATCTCTTATTTTTTTAGGAGGAATAATAACATCTGCTACAATTTCTTTTTTAATTTTTTATAATAATGATAAATTTAAAGATAATGAAATAAAAATACAAATTCCTGATTTTAAATATCAATGAAATATAGATGCATTACTAGATGTTGACTATAGTATTAGACTACAACAATTTCATTTGTTAGTTCAAAATTATTTGCAGACATTTTTAGATGATAATCCTACAATTAATTCTATTTTAAATTATTTTGGGTATAATTCTGATTCTACCGCTATTGTTCCTTATACTGATCCTGATTTTACTCATCCTGTAATTGCAGAAGATCTTATTTGATTTGATAAAATTGATATTTATGTTCAAGTTATTTCTAAAATTACTAATAAACCTATTAACTGACTTTCATCATTGATACCTATATTTGAATTACCTCTTAATTTTAATTCTATTTTTTATAATTTTTTTATGTTATTTAAAGCATATTATTATAATAATATTGAAACTCCTTTTATGAAAAATGCAAAGATGAATGCATTTTATGAAAATAATGAGTTCTATTTTCCATATACTTCTTGACCTGGATTAACTAACGATAATATTTATCAAAATCTTATTGATCATTGAGATAAATTTTGAATTAATGAAAAACAAGAAATTAGTTCTGATCCATTAACTTTAAAATCATCAATTCCATTTTCTTTTAATCCAGTTTTATTAACTAGTAGACCTTTTTATGTAAGTATCAATAATGCTGCTGATGTGGAAACACAATTAGAAGATTTGTATAAATGATTTTTTAATAATAAAACTAGTTATATTCCCAAAGATGCTTCACTTTATACACTACCAGATAATACTAAGACATATATTATGTGATTTCCCCCAGAATTTGGAGATATATATACTACGATTGATTCCCTTACAAGCGAAAGTGATGCTGTTTCAGAGGCAGATAAACAAATTACTAGCAGTATTGCACTTCCGATCTATGAAAAGTATTTGTCTACAAATCCAATTGATCCTAGTGAAGTAATTTTTAATGATGTTATACATAATATTAAAACTAGTACTTATTCTATGTTTATTCCTGATGATATTTATAAAATATTTGAAGATTTATCTTGAACTAATTATTCTAAAGAAAACTTAAATATTCAAATCCAAGATGATTTTAAAGAAGCAGATATTAATAAAGCACTTCAAACTACTTTTGCTGAATATATATATGATAAAATAAATGAGATATTACAAAATAGTTTAAAATCGTTATTGCCTAATCCAACACCTTATAATATATTTGGTATTCAAAGAGGCAATATTGATGCAACAAATCCTAGTTCGATTTTATTTTGAACTCTTCCTGGTAAACGAAAAAAACTAAAAGATAATCAACATTTTAATACATATGATAATTGAGATGGACTAAAAAATGAAATAGACAATATTGGATCAATATTTTTTCATTTTAAATTACATATTCCTGGGGCAATAGGAACTGATTATCCTTGATTAGGACAAGTGTTATTTTGAAATAGTTAATATTATTTATAAGATAATAAGGAGGGAAATGATATGAAAAATAAAGATGAAAATATCAATGCTAAACAAAAATTTATTAAATCAACATCTTCAGTTGATCGTAAATTTAATTCAATAGATCCATATAAAGAATATAATTTAAAAATTGAAAAAATGTATTGAGATAATACAGGGGAAAAAATAGCACGAGTTGGAATTATTATTATTAGATTATTAATGTCAGGTTTTTCTTTGTTTTTATTTAATATAATTTTAAAAAATATTAGTGTTATAATTCCTTCTCTTGCAAATATCATTAACTCATATTGAATATATTTAATAGTAGTTTTTGCTTGCATTGAAATAGTATGATGTATTATTTATATTGTTCCTATGATTATTACTAAACGTGTTGTAACATTACATACTTGGGGTATAGTATTTATTATATTTGGTATTTTATATTTTATATTTTGAGAATTTCTTTCAGTTGGAATAACAATCTTAGCAACAATAATATCATCTTCAGGACCAATCATTTTACCTTATTCGAATAATTTTATTATTATACTAAGTACAGCAGGAAATTTATTTTTTTCAATTAGTGTCATAATTTTCGGATCTATATTAATTGTTAAATCAGATCTTATTAAAAGAGCGCTTACAATTGAGTAAAGCGAGTATTCAAAGGATTTAAATATGCAATTACAAAAAAGAATTAAATTTATAATTAGTGTAATCTCAAAAGATATTTTTGAAAAAGAAATAATTTTTAAACTTTCTATGCTTGCAATGTTAAGCGGAGAATCAATTTTTTTATTAGGTAAACCAGGAATTGCTAAATCTTTAATCGCGAGAAGAATAAAGTTTGCTATTAAAGATGCAACTATTTTTGAATACTTAATGAACAATTTTTCTACTCCAGAAGAAATATTTGGTCCTATTTCGATAACTGCTTTAAAAAAAGACAAATATTTAAGAATAGTTGATCGCTATTTACCAACAGCAAATATTGCTTTCTTAGATGAAATTTGAAAAGCTAGTGCTTCTATTTTAAATAATTTATTGAGTATTATTAATGAAAAAATATATCGTAATTCAACAAATGATATAAAAGTTCCTTTATGATTATTAATTTCTGCATCTAATGAATTGCCAGAGGAAAACAAAGGACTAGATGCTTTATATGATCGTTTTATTATTCGTTATATTGCTCAACCACTTTCCAAAGTTGATAATTTTTATAGTATGCTTAAATCGAATGCAGAATTAGATGTCGCTATAAATCCTGATGTTTTATTAACTAAAGAAGAATATGATAAGTGATTAAAAGAAATAAAATTTATTAAAGTTTCACGTTATACACTAGAATTTATTAATATTTTTAGAAGATCGATAAATGAAGTTACAAATGGTTCTGCATATATTTCAGATCGTCGTTGATCTAAAATAGTTAATTTAATGAAAGCTTCTGCATTTTATAATAATCGTAAAATAATTGATAAAATGGATTGATTAATAATTCCGTATTGTGTATGAGATAATATTGATCAAGAGAAGCAATATAGGAAAATTTTTGATAAGATTTTTAAAGATAATATTATGCTAGATTATAATATAACTAAGAAAGAAATATATAATAAATCTTCAAATATTATTCAAAAGATTCACAGTATTGAGAAAGGGCGTTCATGATTTGATACATATAAAAATATTTTAAATTCAAATGAAGATTATACTTTTTATCGTTTGCTAGGCATTACTCAATATTATGATTATGCATTTATTAAAGATAAAGACTTCTATAAATTAACTGAGCAAAGTAATTTATCATTTTTAGTAAATGTATATTTCACTGATAATCCAAATGTAGTAGAAAACAAAATGATTTTAAAAATGCAGTATGCATCTAAAAATCAAATCAAAATTTTTAGTGATCAAAACAAAAAATCTATTGCTTTTATTGAAAAAAAATCTTATGAGCAAACTAAACAAGGTATAAAAGAATTACGCTCTGATTTATTAAATATGGAAAAAAGATTAGAAAAAATAAAAATGTTAGAAAAAAATGAGTATGGTAGATTGAAAAAATCATCTAATATTTTTTTTGACGAAGATTTAAATAAAATTTTATATAATTATATTGATAATGATCGTAAGAATAAATCCATAAAATCAAAAGATAAAAAAATTTCTAAACAAGAAAGTGCATAGTTTATGAATAGTATTTTTGAAAGAACTGAAAAAAAATTTAATACTGCTTTAAGTACCTCTAAAAATCTTGATTTAAAATCAATTAGTAAAAATTTAAATAATGATAAAGTTATTGAAAAATTTTCTGAAAAAATTGATCATTTTTACGAAACGTTAATTCCTTATACTAAATTAATTTATTTGTCTAAAAATTTACAAGAAGAAATTAAATTATATGATGATATTAATTCTAGAGAACAATTTTTTATTTTAAATAATTTAGTTGAAATTAAAAATAAGTTAGTTAAATTAAAATCAGACTTTATATATGAAATTAATTTTTATCAATATAAAATTATTGAAGAAAATTTTGATAAAGCATATTGAATTAATGTAATAATGGAAAAATGAGAATTCATATTAGTTAATAAAATAATCAATCAGCGTCTAAAACTTTTAGAACAATTGCGTTCTAAAAATAAAAAACCTTTTTTTAGTAAAATAGAATTAATAAAACACAAATTAAAAATTTTAAATACTTTTCCTGATTTTTTTAATGCATTTTGAAATGAAGAAAATAAAAAAAATAAAATTAATATAAAATATATTAGGAAATATGCTTCCTTTTTAGCTAAGAATCCTATTATCAAAAGAATTGCTTATCAATTAGGAAAGTTATTAAATAAAAGTGAAAAATTAAAACAAAAAACAAAATTTCTTACTGGTCAAGATATAAAAACTAAAAAAATAATTTTATCAAAATTTGGATCGGATTTTAAATTTGATAAGGTAATTGAGAGTGATAATTTAGCTATGTTATTAGCTTCAGAGATGCTTTATTTATCTGAAAAAGAATATGAGATAATTTTTTATAAAAAGTTTGCTGAAAAAAAACTATTAACTTATAATTTTATGGGTGAGAAAAATATTGAAAAAAACTCAAAACTCAAATTAAAAGATGAAATTCGTATTCCTAAAAACATGGGGGATGTTATTATATGTATAGACACATCTAATTCGATGTCTGGACCTTCTGAAATTATTTCAAAAATATTATTAGTATCTTTACTTGAAAATATTTTAAATTTTCATAACCGTAAGTGCATTATTGTAAATTTCTCAAGTGAATTATCTAGTGTAGCTCTTTTTGATGCTGTAGATAATCTAAAATTATTAGATCATTTTTTATCTGAATCATATTGTGGTTCTACCTATATAGATTTAGTTTTAGAAAGGGCAATTAATTATATGCTAAAGAAATATAACGAGGAATCGTTATATGATGTGCTTATAATTTCAGATTTTATTGTTCCTAATATGTCTAATTCTTTGATAAAAGCAATTGAAAAAATGAAAAAGAATTTTAATTCTTTTTTTGCAATTCAAATAGGTAATGAAGGGAATAATGAGTTTACTAAATTTTTTAATAATTGTTGATTATATAACCCAGATGAACCATTCACTGCTGAAAGGTTTTTAAATAGTATTATAGAATATAATACTATAATTGAAAGGGAATAAATATGAATAATAAATTAATTATTGCTTTATTAGTTAATCTTGCTAAAAAGCAACTTATGATGGATGAATTTATCCATAAAAATAAAAATACTAAATTTTCAGATACATTCTCTAAAAGAATTATTGCATTATTCACTGAAATAGCAGAGTTTATAAATGAAGAGCGTAGTTTTAAGTATTGATCTAATAAACCTTCTAGTTCAAAAAAAATAATTTTAGAAGAATATATTGATTGTTTGCATTTTATTTTAAGTCTTGGGAATGATATTAATTTTAAATGATCTGCATATAATTTTAATGTTTTAAAATCTGATAATATCAATGAGTTAATTTTAACTACATATATTAATTTAAGTTCTTTTAGTCAGGAATCAAGTATTTCTAATTTTACTAAATTTTTAGATTCTTTTTTATCTATGGCTATTGTTCAAAAGTTTAATTGTAATGATCTTTTAATATCATATCAAATCAAAAATAAAATTAATTATAAAAGACAAAATGAAAATTATTAAAATGATTAATTCTAAATTTATATTGAATTAATTTTTATTTAATATTATAGAAATAAGTAAATTTAATAAAAATAGATTTTTTAATTATGTTAAGTTATATAGAAAGTATTCAACAAAATGATAAAAAAAATAATATCCATAAGTAATCAATATATTAAAAAACTCAAAAAAATAAATGCTAATGATGAATATTTTATAGTAGAAGGAATTAATTTAATAAATTTAGCATTGGAAAAAAAATGTGTAAAAGATATTATTTTGACACAAAAATATCTTGATAAATATTCTTATTTTGAATCATTAGTTTTAACTAATGAAAATATAATAAAATCAATTTCAAGTTTAGAAAATCCTCCAAATATTATTGCTGTTTGTTATAAGAAAAAATTTCATATTTCAAAAAATCAAAAGATATTAATTTTAGATGATATTCAAGACCCAGGTAATTTAGGAACATTAATTAGAAGTGCTGTCTCTTTTGGAATAGATAAAGTTATCCTTTCTTTAAATTCTGTATCTTGTTTTAATCCAAAAGTTATTCGTGCTAGTCAAGGTGCAATATTCTATTGTGAAATAATTAAAGAAGATATTGAAAAAGTTATTATAAAACTTAAGCAAGAAAAATATATTATTTATACCACTTTTTTAAATATTGAAAATAAAATAAACTTACTTAGTGTAAAAAAAACTAAAAAGTTTGTTTTAGTATTAGGGAATGAACCTAAAGGTATTAATGATAAATATAAAAAATATTCTGAAAATAATATAAAAATAAATACAAATAATTTTAATTCTTTAAATGTTGCCATTGCTGGTGCAATTATTATGTATTTTTTATCACTATAAAAATACTTATTATTTAAAAATTATTATAAAATTAAAATATATATATTTTTTATCATATGTAGTAAAAATTTTGAAAGGGTTATGAATTTATGAATTTCAAATTTAAATTCTTATTAATTTTTACTTTAATAGTAAATGCAATTATTTTTCCTATTATTGTTGTGTTAAACACAAAAATTACTTCAATAAATTTATGAACTGGAATAATTTCACCATTTAATTTAATATCATCATGAACATGAAATTGATGACAAATTTTAATTTTATTTATTATTTTCATTATAATTAATATTATTTTTTTAATTCCAATTCTATTAAGTAAGAAAAATTTTCAAAACATTTTTACATCTATCGAAATATTATTATTATTATTCTTAGATGGATATTTTATTTATTTATTTTATTTTAGTTTACTTAAATGAACAAATAGCAATTTAAAATATATTATGTTAACTATTTTTATTCCAAGTTTAATAACTATTGGAATGCTTATTTGATTATTTTTTAATAATAAAAAAGTGAAAATTCATAAATCAAACAATAAAAAAAATAATAATCAAAATAATCCAATACCTAATAAAAATAAAGATAATGATTCTTTGAATAGTAAAAAAAATATGGATGAATTAAAAGTACGCGCAATGCGTTTGAATAGGGAATCACGATCTGAAACAAAATTTTTAGCAAGTAATGATTATATTTTTAAAGCTACTAAAAATAATGATAATGCTAAATTAGATAATAATAAAATACTTCCAACTAAAATTAAAGAACAAGAAAAATTAGATGATTTTCGTATTTCTCAAAAAACAAGTAAAATAAAAAAAATAAAAAGTATTAATCCTACTGATGATAATTTTCAAGAAAAAATTATTTTAACTGCTATGCCTAAAATAAATTCTAAAAAATCTGATATTTTGACTATTGAAAATAATTTTCCTAAAAATGAACCAGGGTATTTACAAGAGGCAATGAATGTCGATGATGATCTACCAATTTATATACCTAGGTCTAGTAGATATAAAAATATAGATATAGATAAATTAAAAGAAAAAATTTATTATAAAAATTCAGATACTGATAAAGAAATTTCTAAAGCTAGTCCTTTTTTGAATTTAGCTGATAATGAATTAATTTGACAAGCGGCAAAAGCACAAAAAAAAGATTTAATTAAAGTAAAAAATAAATATTTTGATAATAATGAGATTTCTAATATGCCGTATAATGCTGACTTAGATGAGTATCTCCGTAAATTAGAAGAGAATAAAAAACAATAATATGGTTATTAACTACAAAAATAAAGATGAAAAAATATTATTTTCTTATAATGTATATTTCAGAACTCAAAATAATTTAATTTTAAAAATCAAAAATAATATGATTAATATTAGTTGCCCTAAAAATACTAAATTAAAGATTATCAATAATTTTATTACTGAGAATCTTACTCATATAAATTCGTTAATAAATAATTACAATAAAAATAAAGTAGTATCTTTTGTTGATGATAATGCTTTTGTATTTATATTAGGCAAAAAAATAAAAATTATTTTAGTAAATAAAAATATTAATACAAAATTAGTGAATAATATTTTATTTATGAAAAAAATATCAAATTATAAGAAACAAATTAGTTTATTATATTCATTTTTAAAAGTACACTATAGTAATTTATTTTTTCCTCTTGTTGCTAAATGAATAAAAATTAGTAATAAAGAAATTAATGAATTAAAATTACGCAATATGGTATCTAAATGAGGTATTTGCTATAACCAAAAAAAAATCATTACTTTAAATATTAAATTAATTCATTTCAATACTAACATTATTGAATATGTGATTTTGCATGAAATAGGACATTTAGAATTTCCTAATCATAGTAAAGATTTTTGAAATTATATAAAAATAAATATGCCAGATTATAAAGAAAAGGAATTAAATTTAAAAGAATATTGTATTTAATTTTATTTTTTTCATTTATGTTTTAAATATTTATATATAATATTTAAATAAGATATTAAGAGGAACTAAAAAAACTATGATAGATTTAAAAAAAATTGAAAAAGATTTTGCAAGTGATTTAGATAGAATAAAAAATTTAAATGATTATAATAATATTCAGTCTAAATACTTGGGCAAAAATTCTTTATTAAACAATTCGATAAAAAATATCAAAAATCTTTCTAATGAAGATAAAAAAACTTGAGGAAAATCTCTTCATCAGTTAAGATTATATTTTTTAAATCAATTAAAAATAAAATATCAAAATTTAAATAATACATTGATTCAAGAAAATTTATCTAAAAATAAAATAGATATAACGCTTCCTGGAGTAAATATTAATGTTGGGAATTTCCATCCTATTTCAATTGTACTTAAAGAAATTCAACATATATTTACTGAATTAGGATATAATATTTTTAATGGTCGAGAAGTTGATACTGATTTATATAATTTTGAGTTATTAGATATCTCAAAAAATCATCCAGCTAGAAATATGCATGATACTTTTTATTTAAAAAATAATAAATTATTAAGAACACATTCAACTAATACATCTTCAAGAATATTGTCTGAATTAAATTTTGATAAAGAGATAAAATCATATGGAATTTTATCAATGGGGAATGTCTATCGAAGAGATACTGATGATGCTACGCATAGTCATCAATTTACACAAGTAGATGCAGTTTTTATTTCTCCTAATATTTCCTTTGCAAATTTGAAGTGAACTTTAGAATATTTTTGTAAGCGTATGTTTGGTGATAATACTAAAACACGTTTACGACCAAGTTGTTTTCCTTTTACTAAGTTATCAGCTGAAGTAGATATAAGTTGTCCATATTGTGATCAAAAAGGATGCAATGTTTGCAAAGAAACTGGATGAATAGAAATTTTGGGTTCAGGACTTTTTAGTCAAAAAGTTCATCAACTTTGCAATATACCTAAGAACTTTACTAGTTTGGCATTTGGAATTGGAATTGAAAGAATAGCAATGATTAAATATCGTATAAAGGATATAAGAGAATTTTATATAAACAATTTAAATTTTCTAAAAGAATTTAAATTATTTTAACTAATATTGATAATATATAAAGGAAATAAAAATGTTAATTACAAGAAATTTTATACAAAAATATATTAATATAAATAAAATATCTGATTTAGAAATTACTGATGCTTTAAATAGTTTAGGATTTGAAGTTGAGAAATATCAAAATTTAGAAAATCTAAATTCTAATATTGTTTTAGGTAAAGTTGTAAAGTTAGAAAAGATATCTGAAAGTGATAAACTATCTAAAGTTGAAGTTCAAATATCTTCTTCTAAAATTATGCATATAGTGTGTGGCGCTAATAATTTAATTAAAAATATGTATGTAATTTTAGCTTTACCAGATGCGATATTAGCAAATGGTATGAAAATCAAAAAACGTAAAATTTTAAATCATATATCAGAAGGAATGATTTGTTCATATTCTGAAATAGGGTATTCTCATTTGGAAAATAAAAAATTAGAAAAAGGAATCATTCATGTTAGAAGTAACATTATTAATGATAATTTTTTGGGTTCTAAAGAAATTTTAAAAATATTAAAAATAGAAGATACTATATTTGAATATGATATAACATTTAATCGTAATTATGGCTTTTCTACTTTGGAAATTGTAAAAGAACTTGCATATTATTTTAAATTAACTATGAATGATGAGAAAAAAATAGCTTTAAAATCTAGTGGTATAAATAAAGTCATTATTAAAAATGAAGTTCCAAAAATTATAAAAAATATTGCATATATAAAAATTTCAATAAATAATAATGATACTGATGGATATAAACTCGATGATATATTTTCACATGAAGTAAAATATTTAAATATTATCGAATCTGGAATTAATGCATTAAAAGAATTGGCAAGTTTAAAATATGCTCAACCAATTATTTTACTAGATGCTAAAAAAATCACATCAAATTTAACTATTAGCAATAGTTTAATATATAAAGATTATCAAGTTACTAAAAAAGATTTAGTTATTACATGTGATAAAAATTTTATTGAATTAATAGGTATTTTTAAAAATGAACATTATAAAATAAATAATAAAACTAAAGAAATAATAGCTATTGCTTTAAATATTGATCCTGATTATATAAGAAATAATTATTTAAAACATAATCAAGATAATTTTGATTGTCAAAGATATACAAGAGTACCATCTACAGCAAATATAGAAAATGCTTTAGCAGACTTTGTAAAATTACTAGAGCAATCTAAATTGCTTAAGTCATATTGTGATATTAAATCACAGCATCCTACTCAATTAATGACTAGAAAAATAATTACTATTACTTCTGAGAAAGCAAGTCAATTAATAGGTGTTGAAATAGATGATAAATTAATTAAAAATTTATTAACACCTTTAGGATTTATAGTTATAAAGAATAAAAATATTTTATCAGTTACTATTCCTTTATTTAGAACTTCTTTATTGGAACCAGATGATTTATATGAAGAAATTTTAAGATTATTTGGGTATGATAAAATTCCTTCAAAACCTTTACTATTACATATGAATTACAAAACTAAAAATCCTGAAAACGAATTTTCGAATATTTTAGAAAATTTATTTGTTAATAATGGTTTTTCTGAAGTAAAAACATTTTCTTTGGTAAGTGAACAAGAATTAAAATTAGCAAATTATTTTAATTATAAAAATCCTCATTTTTTAATAAAACCTCTTTCAGATGATCGTAGTGTTATGCGCCTAAGTTTATTACCTAGTTTAATTGAAACAGTAGGATATAATCATTCCCGTAATATATATGATACAAAAATATATACAAAAGAAAAAATTTATCATAATGATGATCTTTCAAACAATCATTTCGCAGCTATCAGTGGAGATAAAATTTTAGAACATAAAATTAGTGATTCACAAATAACAAATTCATTTTATTATTTTAAAGGATTATTAAATAGTTTTATTGAAAAGTTAAATTTAAATATTGATAAACTAAATTTTAAAACTAATTTTAATGATCAGTTCTTTAATAAATATAAATCTGCAAGTGTATATTATGATAATAAACATATAGGTTTTATAGGAGCAATTCATCCTAGTATTTTACTTCCATTTAATATAAAAACAGATGTATATGGATTAGAAATAGTTTTAGAACCTATATATCAAATTGCTAAAAATAATAATAATACTATTTTTGTAAAAGAAAAACCAAAATTTAATTTTATAAAAAGAGATATTTCAATAATTATAAAAGATCAATCATATAGTGATATTTTAAATGCAATAAAAACAGATATAAAATATCTTTATAAAGTAAAGGTAATAGATTATTATATTGGCGCAGAGATTCCTAAGAATTCATATTCTTTGACGATTTCATGTATTTTTTATGATAAAAATAAACAATTAACGGATGATATAATTAAATTAGAATTTAATAAATTAATAAGCAAAATTAAAAATTTAAGATTGCAGATAAGAACCTAGCTTTTTAAGGGTTAAATATTTTGGTTAAATTAAATTATAAAATTAAAACAGATAAAAAAGAAATGATTATGCGATATTCTAGTCCATTTAAATCATTGGTTTTTTTCTGTGTACCTACAATTATCATTATGCTTGCATTCTCAATTTATAATTTATGCGACAAGATCGTTATTCAAGAATTTGGACCACAAAGTTTACTAGAAAATGCTACCTTTATTCAACTATGAAAAAATCTGCATGGCGGAATTGCTCCAACATTTAATGATATCCCAGATATTAAACAATATATTAATTTAGCAACACAATATTCATATGTAATTTTTTATTTAGGATCTTCTTTTTGTTTATTGATTGGTGTAGGTATAGGTGTATTATATTCAATATCTTATGGTAAAAGAGATTTTAATGAAATGGGCCAAGTTTATGCAAATGGTATTATTTATACCTTTATATTTTCAATTTTAATTGGATTTTGTTTGTTCTTTTTATCATCACCAAATTATGGTTCTATACTTATTAAAATTCAACAAGGATCTGAGAGTAATGAGATAACTACTTATTTATCTTGAAGATATGTAGAAATTTTTATTTTCTTTCTTCCTGTAATGTTTGTTAATTATTTAATTTCTTCAGTTTTACGTAGCCAAGGTAAAACTTTATTTTTAATAATATTAACTTTCAGTTCTTTGGTATTAAATTTAGCACTTGATTTTTTATTAATTGTAGCATTAAAACAAGATATGAATGGAGCAATTTTAGCAACAAGTTTATCATGAATTTTTAATATAATAGTTAGTTTAATTATTATTTATACTGATAAAAATATAAATTTAAAAATTAAATGAGAACATTTTCGTTTAAGATGGTTTATTTTAAAAGATGCATTTTTATTAGGTTTAACAGCTTTTTTTATTAAATCTTCAGATGCAATATTTTCTTTATTGAATTCTTTTTTTATTGCAAAGTTACATGGATCTCCTTATGATGCTACTAATCATATATATATATTACAAGAATTATACTCATCATTAATGCCTTGGTTAGTTATTATTACTAATGTAATGGCAGGAATATCTCAAGGTGCACGGATTGTAATGGCTTATTCATTTGGTGCTAAAAAATTCCGTCGCATTCATAAAATATTAATTTTAGTTTTTTATGCATTATTAATTTGATTAATAACTTGCTGAATTATTTTAGCAGCAGCAGGACCGCAATTAGCAATGATCTTTGCATTCCCACGAGAGCAAGCATTTAACTCAGATTATCCATCCCGATTCTATATTATTGCAAATATATTCTCTTACCCATTGTTTGCCTTTACATTCTCAGTCATTACATTATTTACCTCAATCAAATTAGCTATTAAATCAGCGTTTTTATCTTTATTCCGTTCATTTATAAGTATTTTTATTTTAGCAGTAATAGGATTTTATTTATCTAATTGATTTTATGATACAATATCACAAAAATATCCAGGATTAATTTATTTTTTCTTTTGCGGAATGAGAGACTTTGTTACAGTATTTTTTGCACTTGCGATGGGTATTATTTTTTGAAAAAAAAACAAAAAAAATATGACCGATCCAAATGAAAATATTGAATATGACAAAATGATTATTGAAAAAAATGAATTAAAAACTGATATTTTAAATAAAGAAAAAGATTTAAATATTAAGAAAAAAGTTAATAAGAATAAAGAAAACATAAAAAAATAATTTGTAAAAGTTTTTATAAATGATATAATACATTGAAGTAAAAAAACTTGAATAATTATCAGATTAAAGTTAGGAGTGAGTAATATGGCTGTACCTTTTAGAAAAACTTCAAAAGCTGCAAAAAGAAAAAGACGTTCGCATTTCAAAATAGCATTAGGAATTTTAACGGATTGTAAAAATTGTGGTTCTTTTATTAAACCACATCATATTTGTAAAGAATGTGGATTTTATAAAAAACAAGAAATAATTAAAGCAAAATAAAAAATCATATTTTAAAATATGATTTTTTTATTTTAAAAATGAACTATACGAATGATAAAATATAAGTATTAAATAAAATAATATTATTTTTTAAAAAACTAGTAATAATAAAATTAAATGAAAGTTTATTTGCATGCATAAAAATAATGTACATAAATCAGTTTTATTAAAAGAATCAATTGATTTATTAAATATTAAGAAAAAAGGCGCGTATGTTGATTGTACATTAGGTTATGCAGGGCATAGTTTACAATTATTGAATCAATTAACTAATGAAGGTAAACTTTTTTGCTTTGAACAAGATAATCTAGCAATTGAATATTCTCAAAAAATCTTATCTAAGACTAAGAAAAAAAATTTTCAAATTATTCATTCTAATTTTAAAAATTTAAAATCTGAATTAGCGCTATTAAAAATTAATAAAGTAGATGGTATATTATATGATTTAGGTGTATCTTCTCCTCAAATAGATAATCCAAGAAGGGGATTTAGTTATCATAAAGAAGGTAATTTAGATATGCGAATGGATAGTGAAAGGGAATTAACAGCACATATAATTGTAAATACATATTCTTTACAAGAACTTTCAGAAATATTTAGTAAATACGGTGAAGAAAAATATGCATATTTAATAGCGAAAAAAATTATTAAATGTCGAAGTATTAAAGAAATTAATACTACTTTAGAACTTGTAGATATTATTAAACAAGCTTTACCAAGTAAAATATTACGTAAAAATAAGCATCCTGCTAGAAAAACTTTTCAAGCTTTGAGAATAGCAGTTAATAACGAATTGAATAATTTAAAAATTTCACTATCTCAATCACTATCTTTATTAAATAATGGTGGAAGAATAGTAGTTATAAGTTTTCATTCATTAGAAGATAAAATTGTAAAAAAAACCTTTAAAAATGCAATTCAAGATCCTAACTGAAAGATAAACTCAAAATTACCAATACAAAGTAACTGAAAACCATCGTTTAGAATTATTAGCAAGAAAGTATTAAAACCTTCAGAAGAGGAAATACTTGATAATAAACGCTCAAGAAGTGCTGTATTAAGATGTATTGAAAAAATAGCCTAGTTTTTAATTAAACGAAAGGATAAAAGTTATTATGAAAGATAATATTTATGCAACATTAGAAATCAAAGAAGATTATTTAATTTTTTTAATTGTTCATTATATCGATAATTGTTTGAATGTTATTTATCGTCAAATTAAATCTGATACTTTTACCAAAAATGGAATAATTTTAAATACTCATAAAGTAATAAAATTGATTTCAAGGTTTCAAGATGATGCTAAATCAAAATTACATATGGAAGTAAAAGATTTAAAAGTTGGTATTATAATGCCTTCTAATAATCTTAGCATTCAACAAACACTTAATAGTAAACAGTTTCCTAAAAATTATAAAATTAATTTTAAAGATATAAAAGAGTTAAGGAAGACTGCTAAAGAATCATTTTTACTCCCAAATGAAAAAATATTATTTTTAAAAGAATATGAATTTGTTATTAATAATGATAAAAATACTGTCCAATATAAACCTCCTATTGGGAAAACTGCCACTCATTTACTGGTAAGATATTTAATTTATATTATTGATATTGAAATTTATAATTCTTATAAAAAAGTTTTAGATGCAACAAATATAAAAGTACGTAATTTCTTTCCAAGAGGGTATGCAATCGGATTAAGAACAATAATGAATAATCCTAAATCTGGTTCGGTTGTAATTGATTGAAACTTTGAATCAGTAACTGTTAATTTATTTATAAAACAAGTATTATGCAAAATTCAAAGTTATGATAATTTGGGTATAAATACACTTTTAAATAAATTAAAATCAGTGACTTTAGAAAATGATAATGTAATTAAAACTTATTTATTTAAATTATTAAGTTTTCATAATTTAGATGATATTGATGAAGAAAAATATATCAATAATAATGAATTTGCAAAAATATCTTTTAAAAAATTGAAAGAAGAATGCATATCCTATTGCAAAAATGTATTTTTTAGTTTAAATAATACTATAGAATCTTTAGTAGAAAAAGATGCTTTTCTTAAAAGTAATATAATTATTTCAGGATCAATATTAAAAATATCTAATTTTAAAGAAATTATTGCTAAATATTCTAAATATGATTTACTTTTATATAATTCTAGTGTTATTGGATTACAAAATTCTTGAAGCATTGCTTTGCTAGGAAATATATATTATCAAGTAATAATGGATAAAAATAAAAATAGTGAAATTATGTAATTTCTTAAAAGAATAATATAATATATTTAATATATAATAATATATAATAAGTAAAAAATGTATAATTAATTTTTATATGTTAAAAATAATAGAGATCTTCAAGGTGGAAAATATGACTAATATTTATAAACATCAAATAGCCTCAATAAAGGTTATAGGTGTTGGTGGAGCAGGTAACAATGCTATAAATCGTATGATGGATGCTGGTGTTGACGGTGTAGAATTTGTTGTTATGAATACAGATGCACAAGTAATTAATATGTCTAAAGCTCAAACTAAATTAGTTTTAGGAAAACAATTATCTAAAGGTTTAGGAGCAGGAGCAAATCCTGAAATTGGACGGGAAGCTGCTTTAGAATCGTTAAAAGATATTAAAGATATCTTAATTGGCACAGATATGCTTTTCATTGCTGCTGGTATGGGTGGTGGAACTGGAACAGGTGCTGCCCCAGTTATTGCAAAAGTAGCAAATGATTTAGGAATCTTAACAGTTGCAATTGTAACTAAGCCATTTCAATTTGAAGGGCGTATGCGTAATATACATGCAATTACTGGTGTCCAGGATTTACAAAAAAATGTAGATTCATTAATTACTATTTCTAATGATCGATTACTAGAAGTTATTGGTGGTGTCCCTTTAAAAGATTCTTTTAAAGAAGCTGATAATATTTTACGTCAAGGTGTTCAAACTATAACAGATTTAATCGCAGTACCTGCTTTAATTAATTTAGATTTTGCAGATATAAGAACAGTACTATTAAATAAAGGAAGCGCTCTTTTTGGAATTGGTATTGGTTCTGGTGAAAATAAATCTATTGAAGCAGCAAATAAAGCGATTAATTCCCCTTTATTGGAAGCTTCATTCAAAGGTGCAAAAAATGCTATTGTAAATGTTAGTGGTGGTAATACTATGACTTTATATGATGCTAATGATGCTGTAGATATTATTAGACAAGCAGCAGATTGTGAAATAAATATTATTTTTGGTGTTGCTGTTAATGAACACTTAAATGATCAAATGATTGTAACAGTTATCGCAACTGGATTTGATAATGCTGAATTTAAACCTGATGGTGATAAGGATATTATTGCTTCCAATAATAAAATAAATCTTTCTTCAAATATTCCAAATAATGGGAATCTTGAATTTGCGAAATATTCAAAATTAGAATCATGAACTAAAAATATTAATAATAATTTTGTGCAAAATGAAAATAGAAATAATCAAAATAATACTTCAGATAATAAACCAAAACAAAAATCTCCTTATTTTAGAAAATGATAATTGCTAAGTATGGTAGATGAATATAAAATAAATTTGATTAATCAATTGAATAGCACATTAAAAAAAATGCATGATGAAAATTTAAATTTAAAAACAGAAATATCAAAAATAAGACAAGATAAATTATACAAAAAAACTATTAAAAATAAAGTTCAAAATCCCAATGATAGTACAGCAATTAACATTGTAATGGAAGCAATAGATTTTGCTTATAATTTCAAAGACAGTGTTTCTGATTTATTAAAAAATATGGAAAATTTTAAAACAGACCCTCGTAAATTATTAGACTTGATTGAAGAGTTTTTAATTCAAAATAATAAAATATACTCTTTTAAAAATCCAGATAGTAGAGATAATTTAAAAGAAGAAGTGAAATCAAAAATTTTACAAAAAATAAATTAATGGCAGTAAAGAATAAAAAATTAATTTTAAATGCTTATTATAAGCATTTTTTTATTATAATTTTTTAAAAATATTAATTAAAATAAAAAGCAAGGAGCAATATATATAAAATGGATTATAAAAATACACTATTAATACCAAAAACTGATTTTAATATGAAAGCAAAACTAAATATTAAGGAACCTCAAGTTTATAAAACTTGACAACAAAACGATATTTATAATAAAATGCTGAATCTTAATAAAAATAATAAAAAATTTATTTTACATGATGGGCCACCATATGCTAATGGCAATATCCATGTTGGGCATGCATTAAATAAAATTTTAAAAGATTTTATTATTAGGTATCATTTATATTCTGGATTTTATTCACCATTTATTTGCGGATGAGATACTCATGGACTACCGATTGAAAATGCAGTCTTGAAGCATAAACATAATCGTAATAAGAAATTGTCTAGAACAGAAATTTGAGATTTATGTTCTGAATATGCATTAAAACAAGTAGATAATCAAATAGAACAATTTTCTAGATTAGGATTATTTACTGATTTTAATAAAAAGTACTTAACTTTAAATCATGATTTTGAAATGCAACAATTAAATCTATTTTTGAAAATGGTAAAGAAAAATTTAGTTTATCGTGATATGAAACCAATTTATTGATCTCCTTCGCTTGCAAGTGCATTAGCAGAAGCAGAAATAGAATATAAAGAATTAAAAAGTCCTTCTATATATGTAACTTTTACAGTAAAAGATGGCAAAAACATTATGCCGAAAAATAGTAAAATTATAATTTGAACTACGACTCCTTGAACGATTCCTGCAAATCGACTTTTAGCTATTGGAATTAATATTGAATATTCATTGTGTAAAATTAACAAAGAAACTTATTTAGTTGCTACTGATTTAATAAAAAAAATTGCCGATAAATTGGATTGAAAAGATTATAAAGTGATTAAAAAAATTATAGGTCAAAAATTAGTTAATATTACTACTTATCATCCAATTTATAATTATATTTCTAAAGTAGTAGTTGGACATCATGTAACTACTGAAGCTGGAACTGGTATTGTCCATATTGCACCAGGATTTGGTGAAGATGATTATATTATTGCTAAAAATAATAATATACCTATTTTTGTACCTATTGATGATAATGGTAAATATACTAAAGAAATAAAAGATGATGATTTAGAAGGTATTTATTATGATAATGCAAATAAAATTATCAGTGATAAATTACTAAAAAATAATAGTTTATTAAAATTAGAATTTTTTAATCACTCATATCCTGTAGATTGAAGAACAAAAAAACCAGTCATTTTTCGTGCTACTAAGCAATGGTTTGTATCTATCAAAAAAATTAAAAAAGATTTATTAAGCGAAATTGATAATGTTGTTTGAAATCAAACTTGATCTAAAAATAATATGCAAAATATGATTAAAGAGCGTAATGATTGATGTATTTCTAGGCAAAGATATTGAGGAATTCCAATAATTTCATTTTATGATCAAAATATGGAACCACAATTTTCACCAGAAATTATAAGTTATGTTATTTCTAAAATTGCAAAAGAAGGTATCTCAATTTGATTTACTAAATCTAGTGATGAATTATTACCATTAAAATTTCGAAATAAAGGCTGAACAAAAGAAACTGATATTATGGATGTATGATTTGATAGTGGTTCTTCAAATAGGTATATATCCGAAGAATTTAAATTATCTTTACCCTTTGATTTATATTTAGAAGGAAATGATCAATTCAGAGGTTGATTTAACTCTTCATTAATTATAGGTGTTATAAATAATAATAAATCACCATATAAATCTTTATTAACACACGGATTTGTTACAGATAATAAAGGTTATAAGATGTCTAAATCATTAGGTAATGTAGTAGACCCTATTAAAATTTGTAATCAATATGGGGCTGATATATTACGTTTATGAGTTCTTTCTACAAATTATAATGATGATGTTCGTATTGGTGAAAATATTTTAAAACAAATATCTGAATCTTATCGTAAAATTAGAAATACATTTAAATTTTTACTTGGAAATTTAAATGATTTTAAATATGAAAAAAATATTTTACCAATTACTAAATTATCTGAAGTAGATAAATATATTTTATTAAAGACTAATGACTTTTTATTAAAAGCACGTTCTTTATTTGAAAATTATAAATTTAATAATTTTTATTTATTATTAATGAATTTTTTAACAAATACACTTTCAGCATTTTATTTAGATTTTATAAAAGATATTTTATATATTGAAACTATAGATAGTTTAAGAAGAAGACAAGTGCAAACTACACTTTTTTGAATTTTAGATAGTCTATTACAAATATTAAAACCTATTTTAGTGACTACTTGTGAGGAAGCTTATTCATATTTTCCAAAGTTTAATAAAAAGGAATCAATTCATTTAGAAAAATTTAATTTTTATAAAATTGCAAATAATATTGAACTTATTGCGAAATGAGATAAAGTTATAGAATTACGAGAAGTTGTTAATAGAGAATTAGAATTAGCAAGATCAGAAAAAATTATTGGGAAATCTTTAGAAGCGAAATTAACAATTTGTTTAAATGATGAATATAAATTTTTAATGGAAATTAAGGATTTATCTCAAGTATTGATTGTTAGTGAAATAGAATTTATTGATAGTTCTTTAAATTTAAAAAGTACTAAAATTGGACATATATCAGTTGAATCTAAACAAGGTATTAAGTGTGCAAGATGCTGAATGATTGTTGATGTAGTAAAAAATGATGATATTTGCAAAAAATGTTATAATAATATTTTAATATTACAAAAAAAGTAATTATCTTAAATAAATAATGAGTATAATTATTCAAGAAGGTAATTAATGAACATGGAAAATTTAAAAAAAAGAAATTTTAAAATTGTAAAATATTTTAAAACACATTATTATAATTGAAAATTTACTATATATATTATGTTTATTTTAGTATTTTCACTATTAATTATTGATAATGCGACAAAAATTTATGCAATAAATCATTTGCCTAGTGATGGTACACCAATTAATTTTATACCAGGGTTTATTGATTGAGAATTAGTTAATAATGCCGGAAGTGCTTATGGACATAATTCAAATCATTTAGGATTAGCTATTAGTCTTGCAATACTAGTGACTATTATCGTAGTTTGTTTCTTTATCTTTATGAATGAACCGATGTACATTATTTCTCTTGGAGTAATACTAGGAGGAGATTTTGGTAATTTAATAAATCGAATTTGAAATAATGGAATGGTAACAGATTTCATTTCTTGAAATGGGCATTTTATTTTTAACTTTGCAGATGCGTGTGTCAGTATTGGATTAGCTATGTTATTTATCTCAATTATAACAGTAGAGTTTATTTTAGAACCTAAGTATAAAAAGAGAGAATCGCATGATTAATTTTACAGCAACTAAAAGAGGACGAATAGATAAAATATTAGCGATTGAATTAAAAGATTATAATATGTCACGTACTTATATTCAAAATCTTATTCAAAATGGTAATATAAAAGTAAATAATAAAATTATTTCAAGCAACTATAATCTAAAAATTAATGATAAATTAAGTATAATAATCCCAAAAAAAACAAATTTAGATTTAAAAGCTAAAGATATTAAATTTGATATTATTTATGAAGATAGCGATTTTGCAATTATTGATAAACCTAACAATTTAGTAGTGCACCCTTCAAATGGGCATATGTCAATTTCATTAGTACATGGATTATTATATAGAATTAAAGATTTATCTGATATTAATGGTATTATAAGACCAGGTATTGTTCATCGCATTGATAAAAAAACTACAGGTCTTTTAATTGTAGCTAAAAACAATAAATCACATGTATTTTTATCAAAGCAAATTCAAGAAAAAAAAATTAAAAGATTTTATTATGCTTTAGTTCATGGGACATTTACTAATAAAACTGGGACAATAGATGCTCCAATTGGTAGAAATCCAAGTGACCGTAAAAAAATGACTGTGATAAATAAAAATTCTAAATCAGCAATTACAAAATTTATTGTTATAAAAACATTTACTAATTCTAGTTTGGTAGAATGTGAATTATTAACAGGGCGCACTCATCAAATTCGTGTACATTTTAAATATATAAATCATCCCTTGATAGGGGATAATGATTATGGATGACTATCTGATCAAAATAATATATATGGACAATATTTACATGCTCATATGTTAAGATTAATCCACCCAAATACTAATAAAAAAATGGAGTTTAAAGCAAAATTACCAAAAGAATTTTTACAAAAAATTGATGAATTAGAAAAGGAGAAGTCAAAGATTTAAATGGAAAATAAAAATCCCAATTTTAAAGATATTATTAAAAAGATGGATATTGCTCTTTCTAAAAATGATGTTTATATTAAATATAATAAATATTATTGAAAAAAAGAAAACACAGTTTATTACTACAACACTAGTACAAAACATCATTTTCATATTATTTGTATTACCGAATCACAAGATAATAAATTTAAATTTGATAATGAAATTATTAATAAAATTAAAAACAAAATTAATAAAGTTTATCAAAAATCTGAATTTAAAATTTTAAAATTAGTTGTATCATCAGCTGATCCTCAAGTTAATGATTCTGATCCTTTAAATGTTATTGCATCTCTTTCATATTCAAAATGAGTTAATGATATTAGCGCAGTTTTACCTAATTTAGATTTTGAAATGGACTTTGATATTATGTCTGCTATATCTGCACAAAGAAATAAGTCAGGGGGTAAAAATAATTTAAATGCAGATGAAGTAAAAACTTTTAAAAAACTAAAATCTTTTCAATACAAAACGCAGATTTCTAAATTACCAATCTTTACTACTTTATTTATTTTGACAATATTTTTACCATTGATAATTAGTTTTGTTTGATTTATTATTTCAAAAAATTTATCTTTTTCATTAAGTACAGGAAGTTTTTTACTTCTTTTTGGGGGATTAAATCACGATTTATTATTAGGTGCAAACCAATGATGAAGAATTATGGTTTATCCTTTTATAGAAAATGGATTTCTTTCAATTATTTTAAATGGGATTTTATTTTTTATTTCACTTAGATATACTGAAGTTATTATTGGTAAATTAAATACTTTATTACTTTTATTATTTTATCCGATTTTAGGGATAATTTTTACAATGGTTGATGCTAATTTAATTTTAGTAGGTCCATGAGTAATTTTTTCATTATTTTTAGGTGCAAATTTAATAGCAATATATAAGAAACATGATTATTCTTCATTATTAATTAAACCATTTTTAACAATTATGCTATTTTGAATAATTTTGTCTGGAATATTTTCTAATGGATTATTTTTTCTATTTTATATGATCCTATCAATTTTAGTAGGTGCTTCATTTGGTTTATTAATTAATCATAATTATAAACAGATTTCCTATTTATTTTTTATTCCTATAGTTATATTGATTAGTATTGTTATTTCGATGATTGTTTTAGTGGTTTTAGAAGAAACTTCAAATCTTGTTCCTTCTATAAATAATGATGTTCTAGCAACAATATACCAATATGAAAATTGACATTTAATGAAATCCGGCAGTTTTAATAATTTTGTAAATAATTATTATAAAAGTCCAGGTTATCCGCCGCCGCCATATTTTTATTAATTTAATTTTACTTCTATTAGAAAGGGAATAATATGCTAGAAGATAAAAATGTATTAACATGACATGAATATTTTTTATCTATTGCTTATGTATGTTCTAAAAGAAGCAAAGATCCTAATACTAAAGTAGGAGTTTGTATTGTTGATGAAAATAATCGTATTGTTTCGACTGGGTATAATGGACTTGCTAAAGGTATTTTGGATAGTAGCATTTTTTGAAAACGAGAAGGTTTAATGAAAAATACTAAATATCCTTATATTATTCATGCTGAAATGAATGCACTAATTTTTGCTCAAAAAAATTTAAATAATAATAAATTATATACTACACTTTTTCCTTGCTCAATATGTTCTAAATTAATAATTCAATCAGGTATTAAAAAAATTTATTATTTATCTGATAAATATAAAAACAGTGAAGACATTAAGATTGCTAAATCAATGTTTGAAAGTGCTAAAGTGGATTTTAATTTTTATGATATTAAAATTAATTTTAAATTATCTAATCAAAATGACAAATAATATAAAAAATATTGGTATTGATATTGTAGAGAATCAGCGTATTTATAAAATATTTAAAAAGCATAAAAATCAATTTTTGAATAGAGTACTCCATTTAGATGAAATTATTTTATTTAATTCCAAACCAAATTTATCTAAAAAAATTCAATTTTTATCTGGCCGTTGAGCAATTAAAGAAACTCTTTTTAAAACTAATAATCATTTATATTCATACAAATTAATAAATATAAAATATGATAATACACATAAACTGATAGTTTATTTTTGTGACAAACTATTAGATAATTATCATTCAAGTATCAGTCATGAAAATAAATATAGTGTAGCGGTAACAATAATTTATTAAATACATAATACGCATTTTTTTATCTTTTATTTTTGTTTACAGTAAATAATATTACTAGAACAGGAGTGAATAAAATGAATTATGTATTTTTAGTAGGCTCAGTTGATCAAAATCCTGAAATAATCCTACATAATAATAATCGTAAAAGTAAATTAATCAAATTTAGAATGAAAGTAGAGAAACCATATAAAGCGAAAAACGGTGAAATATTAGAGGACTTTGTTACTGTAAAAATTTGAAATAATAAAGTAGATGATATAGATACTATTTTAGAAGTAGAGAATATTATAGGTGTAAAAGGACATATAAGTTCTTATAAAGCAAAAGATTTAGAAAATACAGATACCTTTTATAATGAAATTCTTGCAGATAAAATATTCTATATTTCCTAAGATATTATTCTGCTATAAAGTTTTGGATTTCATAGATTATTAGTTATAATAATAAAAATATTTATTATTATTGATATTTAGAATGGAAAATTAATATGAAGCAATATCTAGAAATGGCAGAAACTGTGCTAAAAAAAGGTAGTTATAAATATGATCGTACTAAAGTTGGTACGATTTCATATTTTGGGTATCAAATGAGATTCAATTTAAATGATGGCTTTCCACTTTTAACGACAAAGAAAGTTTTTTTTAAAGCAATAGTGCATGAATTAATTTGATTTATTTCAGGCAGTACTAATATTAAATATTTAGTTGATAATAATATTAATATTTGAAATGACTGACCATATAAAAATTTTAAAAATAGTAAATATTATAAAAATGAAACTATGAGTGAATTTATTGAAAAAATTAAAAACAATCCTATTTTTGCTGAAAAATTTGGCGATTTAGGACCAGTATATGGTAAACAATGAAGAAACTTTAATGGTGTAGATCAATTAAAAGAATTAATTTCTAATATCAAAACTAATCCTAATTCTCGTCGTTTAATTTTAAATGCATGAAATGTTGGAGAAATTAAAAAAATGGCATTACCTCCTTGTCATTTATTATGTCAATTTTATGTTAATAGTAATAATGAATTATCTTGTCAACTTTATCAAAGGAGTGCTGATATATTTTTAGGGGTACCTTTTAATATTGCATCTTATGCTCTTTTGACAATGATGATTGCAAAAGAATGTAATTTAAAATTAGGAGAGTTCATTCATACATTAGGAGATTGTCATATTTATACAAATCATATTGATCAAATAAAATCTCAATTAAAAAGGGAACCTAAATCTTTATCATCTATAATTTTAAATCCAAATATAAAATCTATTTTTGATTATAAGTTTAATGATATTAAATTGTTTAATTATGAGTCACATCCTCGTATTCAAGCTAGTATAGCAGTTTAGTATGATAAAACTTATTTGAGCAATGGATAAAAATGGTATTATTGGGAAAAATAATAAACTTCCATGACGTATTAAAGAAGAATTACAACATTTTTATCGTGAAACTAAATTTAAGACAATTTTGATGGGCCGTAAAACTTATGAATCTTTACCAAATAAAAATTTAATAAATCGTAAAATAATATTAATATCTAGAAGTGATAAAAATTCAAAAGCATTAAATTCTATATTAGATAATCAAAATAGTAATGTAGTAGTAGTAAATAACTTAATTGATTTTTTGAAAAAATATTATAATACAAAAGAAGATTTATATATATGTGGAGGAGCTAGTATTTATCAACAATCAATTCCTTTTGCAAATGAGTTAATAATTAGTGAGATAAAAAATTCTTATGATGGGGATAGTGTATTTCCTAAGTTTGATATTACTAAATTTGAATTGTATAAAAAAATTGATTATAATGATTTTATTGTAAAATATTATAAAAAAATTTAGATTCGGAACAAATAATGAATATTTTTAAATTAATGTTAACTTGACTATATTTTATTTCAAGTTATTTTAAAGCAAAACGTTGATCAAAAAAAACTATAAGAGATAATAGCATAATATCAGAAGAAAAGCGTTATAAATGATGTAAAAAAACAGCAAAATATCTTCTTTGATTATATAATGTTAAAATTAATATAGTTAATTATAATAATTGATTAGATGGCAGTATTATTTTATGTCCTAATCATCAGTCAAACATGGATGGTATTATTATGTTAGCGCTTAATGATTTTTCTAGAAATGCACCTTGTGCATTTCTAGCTAAAAGTGAACTAAAAAATAATAAAACTAGTTTTAGTTTTTTATCTTTGATTGATACAGTTTTTGTTGAGAGAAATAATTTACGTCAAGGTATGCAAGCTATTAGACAAATAAAAGATTTAATTAAAATTCCTCGTTCAGGTGTTATTTTTCCAGAAGGGACTAGAAATCCTCATAATGATACATTACTAGATTTTAAAGATGGTGCTTTTAAAATTGCTCAAAAAGCTTATTGCCCTATTGTTCCTGTTACAATTCATAATTCTTATAAAATTTATAAAGGTAAATTCTTTTCTAAAAAAAGAATTACAATTATTTTTCATAAACCTCTATTACCTAGTAAATTTATCCATACTAATATTAGTATTTTGAGTAATAGAGTTAAGAATATTGTTGAAAAAGGATTAAAAGATATTAACGAATCTAAAGTTACTGGACTTTCAATGAAAAAGATAAAAAAGAAATTAAAACAAAAAGATGATAATCAATCATTAAAAAATTCAAATTTAAAATTATTGAAAAAAACAAATAAAAAATAAATAAATGTAATATTAGATTGGAATTTATTTATGAAGGAAAAATTGATAGTAAATTTTCATAATTTCACTGGACCTTTAGATCTGCTTTTAAATTTAATCCAAAAAAAAAATTTAGATATTAAGACATTAGATATTTTAGATTTAACTAATCAATATTTATTTTTTTTTGAAAACCAACAAAAGATAAATATTGATTTAAGTAGTGAATATCTTTATTTTGCTTCATATTTAGCTGAAATTAAATCTAGAATTTTAATTCCAAAAGAAATAATTGAAATAGATCAAAGTGTCGAATTAGAGTTAGAAAATACAAAGTTACGTAATCAAATTTTAGAATATAAAAAGTATAAAGAAGTTAGTCAAACTTTGGGCACTTATAAAAATAATGCTGATAGATTAATCTCTAAATTATATTCTGATATTGAATTAAAAAATCAAAAAAAACCCAAAATAGATTTAACAAAAAAAATAAATATTAATTTATTATCATCGGTTTTCAGTAATATATTAAAAAATTTTAATAATAATTCATTACAATCTATCGAAATGAATAATAAAATTTTAGTACCTCAACAATTTGAAAAAATAATAATAGATAATTTAATTAATAATAATTCTGAAATTTTATTTTTAGAATTAATCCAAAAAATAAATTTAAAATTAAATACTCAAATAATAATAGTAATTTTTTTATCTATTTTAAATTTAGCAAAAAATAATCAAATTATAGTATCACAAATAAATAATGATATTTTAATTAAAAAAACAAGATTAGAAAGTTAAAATGATGAATGAAATTGAACAATTAAAAATTCTAGAAGGTATTTTATTTTTAAATGGCGATGATGGTATTGAAATCACGCAAATAAATAAAATATTAAATATTTCAAAGAAAAATACTCTTGATTTAATTCAAAAACTTACTAATAAGTACGATAGTAATAATCATGGATTAAAAATAATATGTTTTTCTGAAAGTAAATATCGTATTACTACATTAAAAGAACATTATGAATATTATCAAATATTCAGAACGCAAGTAAATAAACCTCGATTATCCACAGCATCTTTAGAGGTTTTATCTATTATTGCATATAACAAATTGGCTACAAAAGTAATGGTAGAAAATATTCGTGGAATTTGTTCAGATTCTATTTTCAATAGATTAGTCAGACTAAATTTAATAAAACAAGTTGGAAGAAGTAAAGAATTAGGAAGATCCTTTTTTTATGAAGTTACAGATGATTTTATGAAAATTTTTAATATTAAATCATTAAAAGAACTTCCTAGTATTGACATTTTAAAAGTTGATAAGCAACAAGAATTGTTTGATAATTAATGTTAGTAAGATTACAAAAGCAAATTGCAAATAATGGATATTGTTCTCGAAGACAAGCTGAAATTTTAATTGTGAATAGAAAAGTTAAAGTAAATAATCTTATTATTGATAAATTAGGTTATAAAGTTAGTGAAAATGATATTATTACAATTAATGGTAAAATTATATCTAAGGTTAATAAAAAAATTTATATTTTATTTAATAAACCTAGATATGTTGTAACTACTTTAAAAGATCCTCAAAATCGCACGATTATTTTAGATTATTTTAAAGATATTCAAGAAAAAATTTATCCAATCGGAAGATTAGATTATGATACATCTGGAATCATTTTATTAACAAATGATGGCGATTTTGCACAAAAAGTATCACATCCTAGTAATAATATAAATAAAACATATTTAGTAATAATAAAGGGGAGGTTAAGTCAAGAAAATATTTATGATTTAGAAAATGGTATTCAAATTACTGAGGATTTCATTACTTCAAATGCTGAAGTTAATAATTTAAGATATAGAAATAATAAGACTTATATTCATTTAACTATTCATGAAGGGAAAAACCATCAAATTAAAAAAATGTTTTCTTGTTTAGGGTATCCAGTATTAAAATTAAAGCGAATTAAAATATCCAATATTTCAATTGGGAATTTAAAATCTGGAGAATATAGATTTTTAACTAGTAATGAAGTTTCTAATATTATGAAAAAATAATATTAGAATTTTTTTGCTATTTTAGCTATTTTAGAATCATACTTATCAATTAATTCTTTTGGCATTAATTTAGCATTTTCTTTTATTTTTGTACCTGAAATTAAAAAAGGTTTATTTACTTTTGCTCCTGCAAATTTTCAAGTATTTTTTAAGTATTTACCAACATTTCCTCATTTGTATCATCCCTCAGGTGCTCCTTGGGTAGTTAAAATTTGTACTTGTAAATTAGTTAATAAACCTATTGCTTCTCCTTTTTTGCTATATTTATATGAAAATGTTTTGTTAGGTACTAAAATATGATCCATATAATTTTTTGCTAGTGTAGTTACATTAAAATTTGTCATTGGTGTTGAAAATATTAATTTATCTATTTTTTTAAGTTGATTAATGTAATTATCACTATCTTCTTTATTAAAAAATGTATTCATAACTTTTTTGTTTAATGTTTTATTTGCCATATTTACATTAGTTAGATCTAGGTATTGAATTTTATCTTTTGAGTTATATTTTTTATAATGTTTTATAAAGCGATTAGTTAATTCAGTTGAATACGATTTTTCATTATTTATCATAGTTGAATAAATTACTAATATATTTTTTTGCATATAATAATTTTTACCTTTCTCTTTAAAATATTTATTGTTATAATAATATCATTATTAATAATATCATTACTAATCATATATGAGTATTTAAATGTACTTTTTAAAAAGTTTAAAAAGGAATTAAGTGAAAATCTTAAGCTATCCTAGTAACTGTAATGTGGATGAAAACTTCAATAACCATTGAAATGAAAATTTTGAGAAGGGAAGTTAGTAATGTGATACAAGCCAGTAGACTTGCATTTAAATATATTTTTTTGTTATTTCTAGGGAAAATAATATATTTTTTGTTTTTTATATAAACAATAATTTTCGAATTTCCTTTTTTAATAATAATTATATTTATAATGATTATAGTAATTTGGAAAAGGAAAAGAATATGAAATCATTAATTACTATTTTATTTACATTTATTTTAGGTAGTGGCACTACAAATATTAATTATATACCCAAAAATTTACCAACTAGTTTTTTAACAATCGATATATTAAAACATAATTTGGAAATTGAACAAATAGATTATTATAATATTGATTGATCTCAATCTAAAAGACTAGGTAATTTTATATCTAATAATAAATGTTCTAATCCAATTTTTGTAGATAAACAACCTTTTGTTTTTCAAACATCTAATCTAGGAAGATTTTTAAATGATATTAAAGATGAAAAAGGGAATAATATAGTTAAAAGTCATAAACAGTATTGAGAAATATTTTACTTAGATCCTTTTACATCAAGATTAACTCCTTCTTTATCAGGTATCGATTCAATTTTAATCGATAATAACCATAATTCATTTGCATTTATTTTAGAAAATTTTTAGTATTATGATTGTTAAAAAAATTTTTTTAATCCCATTAACTTTTATTAGTTTTATTTTATTTTTATTTATACTCCCTTTACTTCAATCTTATTTTTCTAAAGATATATTAACTGCGCCAGAAGAAGTAACTATTCCTATTTGATGAGATAAAAAAACTCTTGCTGATAAAGGGGAAGGACCTAATTATGAAAGACATTTTTATAATATTAAAAATGGATATTCTAATTTATTTTCTTTATTAGAAAAAGATAAAAATTTTAAAATTAATTATGATAATTTCACACTTTTAAGTATTTTTGCACCTAAACATCCAGGATGTAAACCAGAATGGATAAAATCTAATTCTAATTTAGTTTGAAAGTGATATAATGCATCAAAACCTACTACTATTATAAGTGGTAATTTAAAAAAAATTCCAATTACACATGGAAGAAATCTTTTTTATTTAGAATTAAAATGTAAAAATGGATCAATATAATTCGATTTTTAAATATATTTTTAAAATTACAATTATTTCAATGTTTGTATCACTTTGTATTGTCTTAAGATATATTTTAATTTTTTTACCTAATGTTGAATTAATTACATTTTTATTAATGATGTCTGTGATAGTTTTCCAATGGAAAACCTCGATTTTAATAATTAATTGCTTCTGTTTTTCTCAAGTAGTTTTATTTAGTTTTATTGATTTACCATACTTTTATATATTCAATTTATATTGATTAATTACCTTTATTTTCAGAAAAATGATTTTAAAATTTTGATATATTTTGCCAATATTATTATTTTTTTATGGACTTGCTTTCGGATTACTATATTCATTAGAAATGTGATTATTATATAGTTTGCCATTCGCTATATCATATTGAATTACTGGTTTAATTTTTGATATAACACATGCAATTTCTAGTATGATCTTTGGATTTCTGTTTTATATTCCTGTTATAAAAACAATGAAAATGTTATCTATAAATAAAACTTTTTTATTTGATGACTATTTTTTAGATAAATATTCATTTTAATTGCATTAATTATAAATAGAATCTATAATTAATATAAAATAATTGAGGTAATAAGATTGCAGAGCGCTAATGAACAATATATTAACATTAATACTCATCATCATCATAATTCTTATAATCCAAACCAAAAAATATTTAAAATAGTTCTAACTGGATTATTTTTGACTTTATCTACTATTTTATCTCTTATTGAAATAAAATTTTATTTACCTTGAGGTGTCGAGATGGACTTACGCCTTTTTGATATGGTTTTTTTATTTTTATCTGTTACTGTACTTGGTGTTTATTATGCCTCTATTGCAGGGCTATTACAGCCATGATTTCATCTTGCTGTTGATGGAGATCATTCTGCAATTTCCATACTTTTTTATAGTATAAGCAATGTTTTGATTATTATAATTTTCTGATTTTTATATTTAAAAGTATTTTCATTTGCTAAATATTCTAAATTAAAAAATAGTTATAAAAAAGAATTATTATATTTTTTGTTTTTTGTTATTTTTATATTTTTAGCAGCTTCAATAGATTCTTTTTTTATAATTATCGTTTCTAAAATTACATTAGTTTCTAGTGATAATATTATTAATTTTAGTAAATTTAAGAATCTCTTTATTTTATATTTAATTTTTTTAGGAATATTTATTGTTAAGTATTTAGTTGCGCTGCTTATTTTTATATCTATTAATAGGAAAAGCACTTTTTTACAAGAACATTATAATAATTAAAAAAAATAATTCAATTTAGAATTATTTTTTTTAATTATTATATTAATTTTTTATTTTTTCAAATTTTCTTGACTTCTTTAACGCCGCTATTTATTAATATATCTTTATATTCATTAAATCTTTCTCGACATTCTTGAATTTCTTTTTTAGCTTGTTTTATATCGCTTCAACCTTTAATTACAACTTTTTTATTTTGAAGAGTTTTATATTGTAATAAAAAATTTTCAAATTCATTTTTTATATGAACTGGTACATCATTTAATGTTTGAATATGATTAAAACGTGGATCATTTGAAATCACACCAAATATTTTGGTATCAATTTCACCATCATCAATCATGTTTATTGATCCTAATACTTTAGCTTTTACTCTACAACCTGGGAATGTAGGATATGTAGATAATATTAAAATATCTAAAGGATCGCCATCTCAATCTAATGTATTTGGGATACAACCATATTCTCCAGGATAAAAATTAGCACCATATAATACTCTATCTAGTGCAATAGAATTATCACGAAAATTTCATTCATATTTGTTACTGCTATACTTAGGTATTTCTACAATAAAGTCAATATTATATTCACTTTCAATTTTATTTTCTTTCATAAATTATCTTTACTTTCTATTTAATATTTCAATTATTTTTATTTATAATATTTAAAAATTATACAATATTTTTTTAAAAAATATTGATTATGATAAAATAATATCATAATAAATACTTTATATGTTATAAATAAACTAGATGGTGGTTTTATGCAAGACTTTAATTTAGATAAAGGGAAACAAATATTAAATCCAAAATTATTGAATAAAAACAATAATAGTTCTTTAAATACTAAAAATTATTATTTAAATCATATTTTAAAATTAGAACCAGAATTTAAAGCATTTGTTAAAAAATTTAATTCAAGTTTTAATTCAGAAAATTCCAATACTTTGATGTCGAAGACTATGAATGATTTTTTTGAAGAAAAATTGCAATATTTCCAAAAAGACTTTGATTATATTCAAAATTTATTAATTGAATATGAGTTAAAACCATTTAATATAAAAAAGATTGATAAAGACATATTATCTAAATTAGAATATCGTAATACTGAATTAAAAGAAATGAATAAGCAACTTTTGATTTATGAAAATAAGTATAAAGTTCAAGAAAAACAATATATTAAAAAAATTGAAAATAATATTGATTTCATCATAAGAAAATTTGATTTAGAAAAAATGCAACCTTTTTCTCATGAGGAATTCCAAAAACAAAAAAAAGATCTTTCAAATGATTTTTCAAATATTATGGACAATGCTCCTAATAAATTAATTTTAAATTCTAAAAAGTATAAGTTTATATTTATTACTTTACTTATATTTTTTGGGATAATAATTATTTTCTCATTAGTATTATTTATTTAAGTATGGAGTATAAGTTTGATGATTAATAAAATAAATATCGCGATTGATGGTCCTGCAGCTAGCGGTAAAACATCATTAGCAAAAAAAATTGCAGAGCACTACAAATATTTATATATTGATACTGGTTTAATGTATCGTGCTTTTACTTTTTTTTGTTTGACAAATTTGAATACTAATAATATTAATAATGATTTAAGTATAAAAAAAATTTCTCAATTATTAAATAAATTTAATATAGAAATTATTAATAATGATATATATATTAATAAAATTAATATTGAAATAAAAAAATTATTTTCAATTTCAATTTCTTCTAATATTAATTTTTTAACTTCTAAGGAAGCAGTAAGAAATAAAATGGTAAATATTCAAAAAAAAATTGCTAAAACAAACAACTGCGTAATGGTAGGCAGAGACATTGGCACAGTTGTGTTACCACATGCTAATTTTAAAATATATCTTACTGCTTCTTTAGAAGTGCGTGCAAATAGAAGATATAAACAATTAAAATCAAAAAAAGATTCTCAATTATCATTATTGAATGTACAAAATTCATTAAAGAAAAGGGATTATTCAGATACAAATCGCAAAATAAGTCCTTTAAAACCCGCTAGAGATGCTATTATATTAGATAATACTTTTTTAACTTTTGCAGAAACATTAAAAGAAGCTATATTAATAATAAATACAAGGATAAAATAAAATGAATAATAATATTGTAGCAATTGTAGGAAGACCTAATGTTGGTAAATCTAGTTTATTTAATCGAATAATGAAAGAAAAAATTTCAATAGTACATGATACTCCTGGAGTTACTAGAGATCGTATTTATGGGTGTAGCGAATGACTAATGCAAAAATTTTTTTTAATCGATACTGGTGGATTAACATATAAAAAAATGAAACTTCAAGATGAGATTAAAATTCAAACTTCAATAGCTATTGAAGAAGCTGATGTAATTCTTTTTCTTATTTCTTATAAAGAATCTATTACTAATGATGATATAAAAATTTCAAAATTATTAAAAAAAACCAAAAAGAGAGTTATTTTGGTAATAAATAAATATGATAAAATAGATAATCAATTTTTGGAATATGAATATTTAAAATTAGGTTTAGGAAAACCTTTACTTATTTCATCATCACATGGTATTGGAATAGGCGATCTTTTAGATACAACTATAAAAAATCTTTCTAAAAATATAACTGTAAAAGATAATAAAAAAATTGATTTCAGTATAATTGGTAGACCTAATGTTGGTAAATCTAGTTTAGTTAATGCTATTTTAAAAGAAAAAAGAGTAATTGTATCTCCTATACCTGGGACAACCATAGATTGTATTGATACTAATTTTAAATATAAACAATTAGATTATTCTGTTATAGACACTGCTGGAATTAGAAAAAAAAGCAAAATTTTTGAAAGTATTGAAAAATATAGTTTAATAAGATCTATAAAAGTTATTGATCGAAGTGATATAGTTTTATTACTTTTAGATGGTTCTGAAGAAATCAGCGCATTAGATACTAATATCGGAGGGTTAGCTTATAATTTATCTATTCCTATAATATTAGTTGTTAATAAATTAGATTTAATAAAGAATGCTGATAAATTAAAAATTATAGATAATATAAGAAAAAAATTTAAATATTTAAATTACGCAAATATATATTTTGTTTCTGCATTAAATGAAACAAAAATTAATTTTTTATTAGATAAAATTTCGGAAATTTATCAATTATTACATACAAGAATAAAAACTAGTATTTTAAATGAAGTTTTTGTTAAAGCTCAATTATTAAATCCTTCATCTGTATTTAATGGCGGAAGATTAAAAATATATTACAGTACTCAGTTGAATTCAATACCACCTACATTTAATATATTTGTAAATAATAAGGATTATATGCATTTTTCTTATTTGCGATATTTAGAAAATCAGATTAGACAAAATTTTGGATTTGAAGGGATCCCTATCCGACTAATCTTCAAAAATAAATCAAAGGATGATTAATAAATGAAAAATATAACTATTATTGGCACAGGTGCATATGGCACTGCCTTAGCAAATGTATTATCAGAAAATGGTCATAATATCAAAATGATCGGCGTAGAAAAAAACCAAGTTGATGATATAAATTTAAATCATAGAAATACTGCTTTTTTCCCAACACATAAAATAAATCCTAAAATAAGAGCCTATACTGATTGAGTAATTGGTATGGAAAATTGTGAAATAATAGTAATATGTGTTCCTAGTCAATATTTGGTTAGTATTTGTGAAAATATAAATAAATATTGTAAAAATAAAGTTGGAATAGTGAATGCAACAAAAGGGTTTGATGTTAAAACAGGCGATTTACCTAATGTTATTTTAAATGAAAAAATCTTTTCTAAAAATATTGCTTTTTTAGGAGGAATATATGGACCTAGTATAGCTTCTGAAGTATTAGATAAAAAAAATATTCATATAGCAGCAGCTGGCATTAATCTATATGCGGCTAAACAGATTAAGAAAATTTTTAATAACTCTTATTTTAAAGTTTTTGAATCAACTGATATAAATGTTATAGAGTATTCTTGTATTTTAAAAAATCCATTAGCTATAATGTCTGGAATGGTATATGCTGTATTCGGTTCTATGAGTACTACTGCCTCTTTAATTGCTATCGGAATAAATGAAATAAAAAAAATTATTATGATTGCAACTAAAAAGTCATTTAAAGATATTAATATGAATATACCTAGTTTAGCAGATATTATATTAACAACTACAAGTGAAAAATCTCGAAATTTTCAATTAGGTTTTAAAATTGGTAAAGCTAATAACGCCAGTAAAGTATTACGTGAGTCTAATGCTAATACTGTAGAAGGGCTAGTTACTTGTAAAATTATTTATGAATTAATCGGAACAAATAATGATGATTTATTAGTTATAAATTCTTTATATGATATTATCTATAATAATAAAAAACCAAGTACTTATTTACAATTTTTATTAGATAATGATCAAGATTTATTTAATAACTTAAAAAAATAATGTAAAATTAAAAATGTGTAATAATATTTAGAATGGAGTATTTTTTATGTCAAAGCAATTAATTATTGAGCAATTAACATCTCAATTAAATTTTAAAAAAAATGATATTGATGAAATAGTATCAAAAATATTTGAGTGTATAAAAGAACAATTAGTAAGTGGGAATGAAGTTTCAATTCCTAAATTTGGTAAGTTTACTGTTCAACAAAGAAGTGAACGTACTGGTAGAAATCCAAAAACTGGGGAAACAATTCAAATACCTTCTTCAAAAACTGTTAAATTCAAATCATCTAAAATTTTAAAAGAACATTTAAATTAATTTAAATATCGAAAATTTAAAATTAATGAATTTTGAATATTTTTTAAAACATCATATTATTAATAAAAATTATTTTTTATTAGATAATTATAAAATTTTAGATTTAAATATAGATGAATTAATTTTTATTTCATTTATTATTTTCAGAACTAGTGGTAATAGCAAAATATTATCTTTGAAGGAATTGTCAAATGATATGAAGATTGATGAAGATAAAGTAGAAAAATTATATTCATCATTATTGACTAAACAATTAATTAATATTAAGTTATCAAAAGATGGTAATTTGGAATGTAATCTTGATAATTTATTTTTAATTATATTTAATAAAATATATAAAAATAAAGATAAAATTCCTTTTAAAAATAAAGATAAAAACTTAAATGAAAAAATTGTTTACAATTGATTGGATGAAAAATAGTTTTTTAATATTTTTAAAAAATCTAATCTAAAAGGATCTGAAATACATATTTCAGATCCTTTTATTTTAACAAAATTTAAATCTATTTTAATTTTATGGTGATCCCTTTGTTTTTTGATTATTTCATAATTTACTAAATAAAATCTATTTATTTTTGTATAGTATAAAATAAAAAATCAATAACCTTTGTGCTTTGTAGTAAATTCTATTTCCTTTCATTGACTTTTCCTAATATTTTTTAAAAAAAATATTGGAAGTAATTTCTTTAGCTTCAATTGTTATATATTTACCATTTCAAATTCCGTAATAATCAACACCTGAAATATTAGATATAATATTATTTACTTTAAAGTCAAGAGTTTGAAGCATTACGTTACCTAGTCTTTTATAAAATAAAGCTTCAAAATTATTATTATAGTATTCAATAGATAAATTGATTATGCCTTCTAAAAAAGACCCATTATTTACTAATATATTTTTCATTTATTTACTCCTTATAAATATTTTCAATTCTAAAAATCATTTCCCTTTAAAAAATTTGATTTATTATTAATAATAATATATTATTAAATTTGAAAAGCAGATTTGCTAATCGCTGACTTATATAGTTAGAGGAAACTCCATGCTCATACTTTCTGTGATGAAAGTAGTGATTGTGTTAAAGGAAAAAATAACTTTAAACTTGTAAATTAAATTTACAAGATGGCTGAATAAATTGACTAAGTATTTATTAAATTAAATATATGTTAATTTTTTCTGTAAAAGTGCCAAAGAGACGAGGCCTTAAAGAAATTTAAGGAAGTGGAACGTGGTAAACCCCGCAAATGAGAAACCTAAATTTTGGTAAGGGAATTAAAAATTTCGAAATGAAGAAATTTTTGAATTATAGTTATACTATGATAGATAAATGGTTAGCATCTTGAAATATAGATACAAAACATGGGTTATAAATCTGCTTTTTATTTCAATTCTTAATCTTTTATAGGATTATTATATTTAATTAATTCTTAGAAAGAATATTTAAAATGTTTTTTTTAAAAAAAAAATAAAAAATTTATTAATAAAAAACAATTTAAAAATATCTTCTTGTGAAAGTGTCACTGGAGGATATTTTGCTCATTATTTAACTTCTTTAAAAGGAGCTAGTATTTTTTTTATTGGTTCAATGGTATTATATTCTGATGAAGCAAAAATTAATTTATTAAGTATAGATTCCAATTTAATTAACAAGTTTACTTCTATAAGTAAAGAAATTTCAATTGAAATGGTTAAAAAATGTTCAATTTTATTTAATAATAATTTATCAATATCTTTTACTGGTAATTCAGAATCTGATTCAGTTTCTAAAAATTCAAAGTATAAAACAGTTTTTGTTTCTCTTTTATTTAATAAAAAAATTCTATCAAAAGAAATTAATTTTAGCAAAAAAGTTAAAAGAAATTGTTTAATAAAAAAAACAATAAAAATATCTATATTATGAATAATAGAAGTTTTAAAAAAGGATATTTCCTAATTCAATATTAAGATATTAATAAGGTGAATTAAAATGGAAAAAAATAATATTAAAACTTTAAATAGTAACAATATAAAACATAAAGATAATTCAGATAAAAATATTGATATATTAAAAGATGTTGTAAAAGAAATTGTTAAAACTTATGGAAAAGGATCTGCAATTTTATTAGGTACTGATGCAAATATTACGATAGAGTCAATATCTTCAGGGAGTATTTTATTAGATAATGCAATAGGTATTGGTGGATATCCGAAAGGTAGAATAATAGAAATATTTGGTCCTGAATCATCTGGAAAAACTACTTTTTGTTTACATGCTATAGCAGAAGTTCAAAAACATAATGGGAAAGCTGCCTTTATTGATATTGAACATGCTCTTAACCCTATTCATGCACAAAATATTGGTGTTAATATTAATGAACTTATAATATCTCAACCTGATTATGGTGAGCAAGCATTAGATATTTTAGAAACGTTAATTAAAACTAATGAAATAGATTTGATTATTATCGATTCAGTATCAGCTATTATTCCTAAAAAAGAATTAGACGGTGAAATTGGTGACCAAACTATTGGATATCAAGCAAGATTAATGTCAAAAGCATTACGAAAAATTAATGGTATTATTTCAAAAACTAATTGTGTTGTTATTTTTATTAATCAAATACGTGAAAAAATAGGAGTTATGTTTGGGAATCCTGAAACTACTTCTGGTGGTCGAGCATTACGATTTTATAGCTCTGTAAGAATAGATTTAAGAAGAATAGAAACTATAAAATCTCATAATGGAGAACCAATAGGTATAAATGTAAAAGCTAAAATAGTAAAAAATAAGGTTTCTTCACCTTTTAGAAGTGCTGTTATTAACTTAGATTTTACAAATGGAATTAATAAATACAGCGAAGTAATAAGTTTAGGATTAATATATGAAGTTATTACTAAAAAAGGAATTTGATATTTTTTTGATAATCAAAAAATCGGACAAGGTAAAAATAAAACTATTGAATTTTTAAAGTCTGATGTTGAAATTTACAAAAAAATAAAATCAATTATAATGAAAAAAATGAACATAAGGAGAACATAGTACTTTGAGTAATGGAATAATTATTATGATATGTGTTTTACTTTCTTTAATATGTTTTATTTTAGGTCTTTTTATTTCTTGAATATATTTTTTTAAATTAAGTAAAGTACATAAAGATAAAATAACTAAAATTAAATTAGAATCAGAAAAAATCGCAAATAGTATAAAAACTGAGGCTGAAGCAGAAAGTATAAAAATAATTCAAAATGCAACTCAGTATGCTTGAAATAAGAAACACGAACATATTAAAAATGAAAAAATATTAAATTTAAGAACAAAGAATCTTTTGGAAAGAAAAAAAATCTTAAATAATTTAGAACAAAATATATTGATTAATGAAAAAAAAATTAAAGAGAAACTTAATTTAGTAACTAGTGAATTTTACAAAATTGCTGATACTACACCTCAAGAAGCCAAAGAAAAAATTTTTAAAGATTTGAGATTTTCTTTACGAAAAGAGATGAATGAAGAAGTTAAGAAAAATAATATAAAAATTCAATCTTCATATAGAAAAAGGGCTCTTGATATTATTTCAAATGCAATTGAAAAATATTCACCTATAATTGTAGCAGATAAGACTATATCGATTATTAAATTAGAAAATAATGATATAAAAGGTAAGATTATAGGAAAAGATGGGCGTAATATTAGAGTATTTGAAAAATGTAGTGGTGTGGATCTAGTTATTAATGATACACCAGGAATTATACGATTATCATCTTTTAATTCATATCGTAGAGAAATAGCTAAAACAGCATTATTAAAATTAATTGATGATGGGCGTATTCAACCTAATAGAATAGAAGAATATTTAGCAATAGCAAAAGAAGAACATGAAACGAAAATTGCAGAAGCTGGTCATGATATTATGGATTTATTGAATTTCGATAATATGAATCCTCAATTTGCTAAATATTTTGGGTTATTAAAATTTAGAACTAGTTATGGTCAAAATGCTTTAGAACATTGTATTGAAGTAGGAAAGCTTGCTGCTTCTATGGCATCTGAATTAAATTTAAATCCTAATATTGCACTTAGAGCAGGTTTTTTACATGATATAGGTAAATCTGTAGATGAAGAAAATGAAGGATCGCATGTATTATTAGGAGCAAAATTAGCTAGAAAATTTAATGAATCAGAAATTGTTATTAATGCTATAGAATCTCATCATGGCGATGTTCCGGTAAATAACATTTATTCGGTTTTAGTATCTGCTGCAGATACACTCTCAGCAGCTAGACCTGGTGCAAGAAATAATAATTTAGAATTTTTCATTCAAAGAATGACTAAAATTGAAGGAATATGTAAAAGTATACCTGGGATAAAACAATGTTATGCGTTGCAATCAGGAAGGCAAATACGAATTGTTGTAAATTCAAATAAAATAAAAGATATTGATATGCATACAATATCTTTAAAAATTAAAACAGCTATTAAAAATTCTGATATTATAATACCTGGAGATATTAATATTGATATTATTAGAGAAGTAAGAATTTCAGATAAAATTAAAAAATAAATTTTATATAAGGAGAAAAATATGATAGGAGATTTTTTATCAAATAGATTAAAAAAATCAATTCAAAAAAACATGAAGAAATCTATTTTAACAAAAGAAGGTATAGAACCTTCTTTACGTGAAATTAAAATAAATTTATTAGAAGCAGATGTTAATATTGAAGTTGTAAATGATTTAATAAAAAAAATAAAATCAAAATCGCTTAACAAAGGTATTTTGAATAATGCTAATCCAAGTCAAATGATGATTAAAATTGTTCATACAGAAATCAAAGATATTTTAGGAAAATCTACATCATTTTTGAATTTGAGTAGTAAACCTAATATATTTTTAGTTGCTGGGTTGCAAGGTTCTGGAAAAACTACAACTGTTGCAAAATTAGCTACTTATGTTAAAAGAAAAAAACATTATAACAAAATTTTATTAGTTGCATGTGACGTATACCGTCCTGCAGCAATTGAGCAATTAAAACAATTATCTCAAAATGCTGGAGTTGATATTTTTGAAAAAGGGCTTCAAAGTCCTATAAAAACTATTACTGAATCATTGATATATGCAAATAAATATAAATATGATTTAGTAATAATTGATACAGCTGGTCGTACGCAAGTAGATCAAAAATTAATGGATGAAATTAAGCAAATTAAGAAAATATCGAAACCTAATGAAACCTTATTGGTAGTAGATGGGATGATAGGACAAGAAATAATTCCGATAATTAGTTCTTTTAATAATGCTATTAATTTATCAGGAGTAATTGTTACAAAACTTGATGGTAGTAGTAGAGGTGGATCTGTTCTATCTATAACACATATGACTAATATTCCAATAAAATTTATAGGTACTGGAGAAAATCTCAATAATTTAGAATTATTTCATCCTAAAAGAATGGCAGATCGTATTTTGGGTATGGGAGATATAGATACATTATTTGAGAAGTTTAGAGATAATATAGATGACAGAACAATCAAAGTAAGTATGCGTAGAATGATGTCTGGTCAATTTGATTTACAAGATTATTTAAATCAATTAAAGCAAATGAAAAAAATGGGCAAAATGTCTAGCATTATGAAATTAATTCCTAATTCACCAAAAATTAGTGCTGAAAAATTAGATTCTATTCAAAGAAAATTGAATATAACTGAAATTATTTTAAATAGTACAACTATAAAAGAACGACGTGAACCTAAACTTTTAAAATATTTAACAAGAAAACAACGTGTTATAAAAGGATCTGGGCGCACAGAAAAAGAATTTAATGAACTAATGAATCAGTATGAAAAAATTAAGAAAAAGATTGATGAAGTTAAAAAACAGATGATTTCTGGTAATATGCCTAAATTCAATGGCGCAGGAATGTTTTAGTGTTAAGTGTTTAGACTTGACACTTTTTTTTATTTTTGTATTATTAAAGTATATTGATTTATTTAAAAGGAGAAAATATAAAATATGGTAAAATTAAGATTAAAAAGAATGGGTAAAAAAAAGAGTGCTTTCTATAGAATTGTAGTTGCAGATTCAAGAGTACAAAGAGATGGTAAGTATATAGAATTATTAGGTACTTATGATCCTTTGAAAAAACATACAATTTTAAATAAAGAATTATCTTTAAAATGAATGTTTAATGGTGCACAACCAACAGATACTGTTAAAAGTATTTTATCTAAAGAAGGCGTTTTAAAAATGTATCATGATGAAAGAACTAAACTAAGATCACAAAAAGCAAAACTTAATCCAAAAAAACAAAAATTAGAAAAAAAGATAATTAAGAATATTTCTAATACTTCAAATTTAAAAAAAGTTATAGAAGATGCAAAAGTTAGTTAAAATAGGTTTTATTAAAACTTCTCATGGTTTAAAAGGAGAATTAGAATTAAAACTTTTATATTCTGATTTAAATTTCTATGATTATATAAATGAAACAATATTTTTATATAATGTTCATTCTGATATTTATGAAGATTTTTTTGTTGAAAAAGTATTTATGAAAAAACATAATTATGTTATTAAAATAAAAAATTTAAATAATATAAATGAATCAAGCAAGTATAAAATGTGAGATTTGTATATTCCTAAAATTTGATTAAATGATTTAAAATGATTCCAAAATATAGATATTTTAGGATTCAAAGTTAAAGATTCAAACTCTAATGCAATATTAGGTATTGTATCGTCTGTTGATACACAAACAAGTAATTATATAATTTGTATTAAAAATAATGATAAAGAAATATTAATACCTTATGTTGATAAATTTGTTAAAAAAATTCAATATGATGCAAAAACTATTTATTTAGATATGATAGAAGGTTTATAAATGCAAAAATTTTATATCCTAACTTTATTTCCTAATTTATTCGAAAGTTTTAAAGAATATTCTATAATTCGACAAGCTATTAAAAAAGAACATATTAATATAAACATTATTGATATTAGAAAATTTTCTAATTTTAAAAATAAACAAGTAGATGATACTCCTTATGGTGGCGGACCAGGAATGGTTCTTATGATAGAACCTATAGTAAATGCTTTAAAAAGTATTAAAACTAAATCTAAAAAAATAATTTTGCTTTCTCCTCAAGGTGAAGTATTTAATCAAAATAAAGCAAATAAAATATTAAATTATAATACTGATTTAATTTTTATATGTGGTCATTATGAAGGTATTGATGAAAGAATTTATAATTATATTGATGAGGAATTATCTATAGGAGATTATATTCTTACTGGTGGAGAAATACCAGCTATGTCTGTTGTTGATACAATAGTTAGATTAGTCCCAGGAGTTATAAGAAAAGAATCCGTTACAAATGATTCTTTTAGTAATAAAAGTAAGATTTTAGATTATCCTGTTTATACAAAACCTGCAGCTTTTAAAGAATTATTAGTACCTAATGTTTTGCTAGAAGGCAATCATAAATTAATTAATGAATGAAGAGAATATCATTCATTAAAAAAAACTTTAATTAAAAGACCTGATCTTCTAAATGATAATTTAACAAATGAACAAAAAAAAATAATAAAAACAATAAAATTACAAAAAAAATAAGGAGCATAATTATGTCAAATGTAAGAATAATTAATAATATTGAAAAAATGCAAATGCGCAATGATCTACCAAGATTATTAACTGGGGATACTATAGTGGTAAGTTATAAGATTAAAGATGGTAATAAATTTCGTATTCAAAAATTTGAAGGTGTATTAATAAAATCTCAAGGAAGTAATATTTCACAAAATATTACGGTACGTAAAACTTTTACTGGAGTTTCAGTAGAAAAAGTTTTTCCTATTCACTCGCCCAATGTAGAAAGTATAGAAGTATTAAAGCATGGGAAAGTTAGAAGAGCTAGAATTTATTATTTACGTAAATTAACTGGTAAAGCAGCAAAAATAAAAACAAAATTATAATTAAAAAATCTGTTATTTGAATAACAGATTTTTATTTATAACAAATTTGAATTAAAATTAAATAGGGTGTGAAGTATTGAATAATAATAAAATAAACTGGTTTCCTGGTCATATGAAAAAAGCAATTGATGAACTGAAGAAGAAAAATAAAATCATTGATTTATTTTTAGAAGTTATTGATGCTAGAATACCACTTTCTTCTATGGATTCATTCACTAAAGAAGTAATAAACAATAAACCTAGAATTATTATTATAAACAAATCTGATTTAGCAGATTCTAATGTTACTAAACGATGAAGTATTTTTTTTGAAAAAAATAATTTAGAATTTATTATTACTACTACTAAATCCAATAATATAAAAAAAATTATTATTGATAAAATATATCAAATCTTAGAAGAGAAAATTAAAATAAAAAAATCAAAAGGAATTATTAATTATGCGATAAATATTGCTGTATTAGGAATTCCAAATGTTGGAAAATCGACAATTATAAATAAATTAGTAGGTAAAAACAAAACCAAAATGGCAAACATTCCTGGAGTTACAAAATCTCAACAATTAATAAAAGTATCAAAAGATATATTTTTATTAGATACTCCAGGAATTTTAATTCCTAATTTGACGAATCAAGATATTGCGATGAAATTAGCACTTACTAATAATATAAAAATTAACAGTATTGATAGAGAAGAAATTGTTTATAAAGGTTTATTTTATTTATTAAATAATTATTCTGGTATGCTAGAAAAAAAATATAACATTCTAATCAATAAAAGCGATTTTAAAGTTTATGATCCTAATATTATTTTTAATAATATAATTTTAAAAATAAAAACAAATAATATTGATAATGTAATTAACAAATTTTTTTATGATATGATTTTATCTAAAATAGGAAAGATTAGTTGAGAAATTCCAAGTGATGAAATGCAATCTAGATTTAAAATATTATAATAATAAAAATCAATACATATGTGGGGTAGATGAAGTTGGTAGAGGCCCCCTTGCTGGCCCATTAGTTATATGTGCAATAGTATTGCCAAAGGATTTTTATTTATCTCAAATTGATGATTCAAAAAAAATATCTTCAAAATTAAGGAATATCTTATATCCATTAATAATTAAATCTGCTATTTCTTATTCTTTAATTATTAAATCTAATATTTATGTAGATAAATTTAATCCCAAAAAAGCAACAATCTTATCTATGCAATTAGCAATTGATAATCTATCTATAAAACCAGATTTTATTCTTACTGATGCTGAGAATATTGGTAAGAATTATAATCATATAGCAGTTATAAAAGGGGATACTAAATCTCAGTCAATAGCTGCTGCATCAATTGTCGCAAAGGTTTACCGCGATAAAATAATGGTAATTTATGATAAGTATTACCCTAAATATCATTTTTCTGAAAATAAAGGGTATGGAACTTTTAAACATCTTGTAGCATTAAATTCTTATGGGGTAACCCCTATTCATCGTATTAGTTATAAACCTGTTCAAAAATTATTAAAATAGTATTGAAGGAGCCGATATGAAAAAAAAGAAATCCAAGATTTTAGTAATAATGGAATCACCTACTAAAACAAAAACAGTTCAATCTTACTTGGGAGATAATTATAAAGTTGTATCTTCTGAGGGGCATATTTCAAATTTATCTGCTTCTGGAGATTTTTTCTTGGGTGTAGACTTAAAAACTTTTGTACCTAAGTATAGAATTGAAACTAAAAAAAAACCATTAGTTAAAGAGTTAGTTTCTTATTCTAAAAAATCAGATCAAGTTATTTTAGCAACTGACCCTGATCGTGAAGGCGAAGCTATAGCATATCATTTAATGAAATTTTTGAATATTGAAAAAAAATATTCTAGAATTAGATTCAATGAAATTACAAAAGATGCTATTTTATTAGCTTTTGATAATCCAACAACTATTGATTTTGATTTATTTAAAAGTCAAGAAACTAGAAGAATATTAGATCGTTTTATAGGATTTCGCTTAAGCAAACTTTTATATTCTAAGATTAAATCTAAATCAGCAGGAAGAGTACAGTCTGTAGTTTTAAAAATTTTAGTTGAAAGAAGTAAAGAGAGACAAAAATTTGTATCTGATGAATATTGAACAATAGAAGGAAAATATCAAAATCATATTGTTAAGTTAGATAAATATAATAATAAAATCATTAATATAAAAAATTTAAAAGAGTTAATGGAAATTAATAGTAAAATAGCGAAAAATGAATATCTTATTAAAGATATTATTGAAAAATTACGTAATAAAAAACCTCCAACACCATTCACTACTTCACTACTTCTTCAACAAGCATCTAATAAAATTAATTTCTCACCATCTAAAACATCCTTTATTGCACAACAATTATATGAAGGTATTAATATTGGTAGTGAAAGAAAAGGATTAATCACTTATCCTCGTACTGATTCTAAGCGTTATAGCAAAGTTTTTACTGACCTAGTATTTAAATATATTGAAGATAAATATGGTAAAGAATATATAGGAAACTATGTTTTTAAAGTAGCAAAAAATTCTCAAAATGCTCATGAAGCTATTAGGCCTACTGACATAAAAATAACTCCATTAATTGCAAAAAAATATCTAAAAAATGACCAACTAAAATTATATACAATTATTTATAATAATGCTCTTGCTTCATTAATGAGCTCTGCGGTATTTTTAGGTAAAAAAATTATTTTAAAAAATAATAATTATGAATTTAGTATAAAATGAAGTACAATAAAATTTGAAGGATTTTTAAAAATTTTGTGTGCAAAACATGATGATTTAAAAGTGTTATCAGATTTAAAAATAAATTCGAAAATAAAATTAGATTCTTTGAATGCAATACAACATTTTACACAGCCTCCAAGTTATTATAATGTAGCAAGTATTATTAAAAAAATGGAAGAGTTAGGTATTGGAAGACCATCTACTTACTCAACTACTATATATAACCTTCAAAATCGTGGATATATTGTCATTACTAATAAAGCAATTGATACTACTAAAAAAGGTATCTTAACTAATGATATGCTCCAAGAATATTTTCAAGATATTATTCATGAAACTTACACTTCAGAAATTGAATTAAAACTTGATAAAATTGCAAAGGGAGAAATTGATAATATTCCTTTATTAGAAAAATTTTGATCTCAATTCGAAAAAAAAGTTGAAACAGCTTTTGAAAAAATGCCTATTGTTCCAGTAGAAAAAACAGGAACTAAATGTCCTAAATGTGGAGAAGACCTAGTCTATAGGTATGGAAAATTTGGTGAATTTATAGGATGTGGTGCTTTCCCTAAATGCCATTATATATATCAAAATGAAGAAAAAAATTATGGCAAATGTACTAAATGTAAAAATGGTAGTATTGTTTTAAAAAATAATAAGCGTAATCAAAAATTTTTAGCTTGCTCTAATTATCCAAAATGTGATTTTACAGATTTTTATAAAGAAGATAAAAAAACACCAGTTAAAGATGAAAACATTGAAAATGAAAAAAACCAATTAAATACAATAGATTTATTTAAAATTTAATGTAATTAGAAAGGTAAAATTTATGAAAATAAAGTATTCAAAAATAAATAAAAAAAATAGTACTCAAAAAAAAGTAAAAGATAGTATGATTAGTAAATTAGAATTTGAATTAAAAGCAACAGAGCAAAATCTTTCAGAATATAAGAAAGGTACTTATTATGGTGATAAATCTCTTAAGGAATTAACTTCTACTTGCAAGAAACTTCATAATGAGATAAAAAATCTCAAAATATTACGTAGTGATAAAAATCTTACTTTTTTTAAACTTATCAAAATATATTATACAAAATATTATATAATGTCAGGATTAATGGTTTTTGTTACTATTTTATCTTCAATATGTGCTGTAACAGTACCTAAATTAACGCAGTTAGTTTTAGATGCTGCTGCACCTGGTTCAGGACGCGATCTCAATTATATTTATTTAATGGCAGGAATTATATTTTCAATTTTTATTATTCGTGGTATTTTTATTTATATCAACTCTTATATAGGTGGATCTTTAGGTAAAAGAATAGAAATTAATTTACGAAATAAACTTTTAACTAATCTAGTTGAATTAGATATGTCATTTTATTCTGATAAAAAAATTGGTGAAATTTTAACTAAATTAATTTCAGATACTGAAGTTATTGGTCTTCAATCCCAATCTATTCCACAAAGTATTCTTTCTGCACTTTTTGTAAGTATTGGATCAGTAGTAGTTATGTTCACAATAAATATAAAATTAACAATTTTAGCAATTGGATTAATTATATTTATGCTATTGTGCATGACAATTTTATTTACATTTTTAAGAAAAAGTATTTTTACAACTAGAGCAACATTAACAAAAATTAATGGAGATGTTACTGATCGAATTTCTAATATTAATTTAATTAAGTCTAATGGTACTGAAACATATGAAACTAAACGTTTTTATAATTTACATACAAAATATTATAATGTTTCTAAAATTCAAGTTAGGTATCAAGCATTATTGATATCATTTTTAGTAGTATTTTTAACAAGTGTTAATATTATTATATTACTTGTAGGTATTGTATTATGAAAAAATGGATCTTTAGGTGGATGAGGATCTGATCCAATAGCTGCAAATGATCCAACAGGTTATTCAGTTGTAGTAGCTGCTATGACTGGTGTTAGTACTTTAGTATTGCCTATTATGTCATTAAGTCGTATTTTCTCAATGGTGGCACAAGCTTCTGCTGCATCTACACGTGTTGCTAATTTAGTAAAAATAAAATCAAAAATCGATGCTCATCCAGAGTTTCCAAAATTAACTAGTGTTAGAAATGATATTGTATTTAAAAATGTAACATTTGAATATCCATCATCTCATACACCAGCATTTAAAAATTTTAATTTTACTTTTGAAAAAGGTAAAAAATATGCTATCGTAGGTGAAACAGGTTCTGGAAAATCTACAATTGCAAGATTATTATTACGTTATTATGATCCTAATTCAGGAGAAATTTTAATTAATAAAGATAAAAATTTAGCTACTATAAATCTTTCTAGTTATTTAGCAAATGTTGGTTATGTTGATCAAGAACCTAGTATTCTTGTAGGTACAGTTATGGATAATATTAAATATTCTAATTTCGCAGCCTCAGATGAAGAAGTAATTGAAGCTACTAAAAAAGCATCATTACATAATTTTATAAAAACTTTAAAAAAAGGTTATAATACCCAAGTTGGAGAACGTGGATTTATATTATCTGGTGGTCAAAAACAACGTATGGTTATTGCTAGAACATTTTTAAAAGACCCCGATATATTAATTTTAGATGAAGCGACTTCAGCCTTAGATAATATTATCGAAAAAGAAATTCAGCAAAATCTTGATTCATTAATGCAAAATAGAACTACTTTTGTTATTGCGCATCGTTTATCTACTATTAAAAATGCGGATCAAATTTTAGTTATTGCACAAGATAAAGGTGTTGTTCAAGTTGGTACTTATGATGAATTGAAAAAAAGACCAGGTCATTTTCAAGATTTATACAAAGCTGGACTAATGAAATAATAACTTATTATTTATTAAAATATATTTTATAATGAAGGAGGGTTATTATCAAATTACAAAAACATAAAAAAAGGATTTCAATAATATTGTGCTTATTTGCAAGTATTCTATTTATTATTTCAGTTATGTTAACATTACCTGGACTAGGTCTTTTTACTGATAAATGTATAAATTCTTTTTCTGATGAAATAGATAAGTGAATACCACAAAATAAAATAGTGTTAAAAGGTCCAGAGTCATTAATAAATGCAACATTAAAAAACTCGTTAGAAAATGATGCAAAATTATCTGCACCTTCATTTGGTTCAAATGATCCTGTTTTAAAGAGTTTGAATAATCAATATATAACTTATGCAGATTTATATTTCACTAAGTATCAAAATGAATTTGAAAGTAAAAAAGTAAATTCCGATGGAGTAACTATTGTGACAGTAGATGTTAACACTTTTGCTCATACTTTGATTTCTTTTGATTTAGGTTTTGCTTATCATTTTACTGATAATTCTTTGGTAAGAACTGGTATTGGATGAATTTTTAAATATGGTGGACTTAAAACAATTTTTAATACTGACTTATATAATTCATCAGATTATAAAATGCTTATTTTGCAATCACAAGTTTTATCAAAAAAAGTTTATGATAGTGCGATTACTGCTGATTTTTCATTAGATACTTTATTAAAAGGTGGAACTAAAATTCTTAAAACGAATTTTTCTATAATAAATCATGGAGCAACAAAAGAATATCTATCTGGTCATTTAGTAAATAATAAGATTTGATTATTTAATTCTCAATTGAATATGCTTGCAAATATCTACCATATATCACCAAGTTTATTTATAAATACTGAATATATTAGTAAACTATATCAAATGGTAAAAACTAATTCTTTGAATAATCAAAATAAACTTAATGATAATTTTTCTAGTTCTATATCAGATTATCAATTTATTAAACCTAGAAATTTATATCAACCTAATTATTTATCTGCGTTTATTTGGTTACAAATTGGAGCAGTGTTACTATTTATTATTTTTCCAATATTTCTATTAATTACTATGACGTTTATTTATTATTTATTTTATTATAATTCTTTTAAAATTAAAAAAATTAATATTAAATGATTTATCTTCAAAATTAAATTATTGATAGTAAAATTTAAAAAGAGATTACTTTTTTTAAAAAAGTAATCTCTTTTTATTATATTTTTTATATTTTAAATTATAAAATATTCTTAGTTTAAATTTACATTAAATTTAATTATTTATGAAATAGAGGTATATAAAAATGAATTTTTATTCTGTAATTAATGGCAAAGAATATAAAACTGAAGAAATGATGGACATTATTTCTCCTTGAAATTTAAAAAGTTGCGGAAAAGTATCAAAATTAAATTCTAAAGATATTGATTTAGCATTTGATATAGCAAGTAAATCTCAAAAAGAATGAAAACAAATAATTTTATCAGAAAGAATTATAATTCTTCGAAGATGATCAAAATTAATTGTTGAAAATAGTGCTGAAATGGCAAAATTAATGATGGAAGAAATTGGTAAATCTTATAAAGATTCACTTAAAGAAATTCAAAGAAGTGTTGAATATTTTAATTATTCTTTAGAAGAAGCTAAACGTATTCATCCTCAAACTTATCGTGCTGATTCATGAGGTCATAAGACTAAGGTTGGTTTCTTTTCATATGTACCATTAGGGGTAATTTTAGCAATTTCACCATTTAATTATCCTATTAATTTATCAATTTCTAAAATTATTCCAGCATTAGTTATGGGGAATAGTGTAGTTTTAAAACCTGCAACTAATGGAAGCATGAGTGCTCTTTTCCTTGCTAAATTATCAATCAAAGCAAATTTACCTCCAGGAATTTTTAATGTTGTTACTGGATTAGGAAGAGATATTGGGAGTTATTTAATAAGTAATCGTAATATTTCATTAATTTCATTTACTGGCTCTGTAAAAGTTGGTAAGAATATTTTAGCAAAAGCTAATTGCAAAAATATAATTTTAGAATTAGGGGGTAAAGACCCAGCAATTATTCTTGATGATCAAAATTTAAATTCCATTGCAAAAGAAATAATTGAAGGGGCATTTGGTTATTCTGGTCAACGTTGTACTGCAATAAAAAGAGTAATTACTACAAATAAAATTGCTAAAAAATTAGTACCAATACTAAAAAAAGAAGTTTTAAAATTAACTATTAATAAAAAACATGATGGTTTTATATCTCCATTAATATCTTTAAAGGCTGCTAATTATGTTATGGAATTAATTCAAGATGCCTTAACTCAAAAAGCAGAATTAATTATAGGAAATAAAGCAAAATCCAATTTAGTATCTCCAACAATTATTGATCATGTTACTGAAGATATGAAATTAGCATGAGATGAACCATTCGGACCAGTATTACCAATTATTCGTATTGATAATATACCTGATATGATTGAATTAATAAATAAATCTAAATTTGGATTACAAGCATCTATCTTTAGTCAAAATCTTGAACAAGCTTTTAATTTAGCTAGTTATTTAGAAGTAGGAACTGTTAATATTAATGGGAAAAGTCAAAGAGGACCCGATTCTTTTCCATTTTTAGGTGTTAAAGATTCTGGACTTGGAGTTCAAGGGATAAGAGAAACTTTATTATCATCAGTTAGAATAAAAGGCTTAGTTATAAATTATAAAGATATTAGTTATAAGAAATTATAATTTGTAATTTATTTCTATTTTGCTATACTATATTTACTGTTTTAAAGAAATTAAAGCAAACACTATCTTGAATTTTTTTATCTTGTGCTTATTAAAATATTATAAAATAAGTGGTAAAATTTTGAATTGATAGGAAGAAAGAACAAACAAAGGGGAAAATATAAATATGGTAAAAGAAATTACACGTGAAATGTTATGAGAAGTAGGAGCTCAATTTGGACATCAAACAAAAAGATGAAATCCAAAAATGAAAGAATATATTTATAACAAAAAAAATAAAATTCACATAATTGATTTACAAAAAACTATTACATCTTTTCTAGAATTAAAAACTTTGACTGATGCTATTGCAGAAAAAAAAGGTAAAATTTTATTTGTAGGAACTAAAAAATCTGCAAAAGGAGCTGTTGAAGAAGCAGCTGAAAGAACAGATAATTTTTTTGTTAATCAACGATGATTAGGTGGAACCTTAACAAATTTAAAAACTATTCATTTATCAATTAAAAAATTATGAGATATCGAAAGAAAAGAAAAAAGTGGTTATTACCAAAATTTTTCAAAAAAAGAACTATCTCTTATTATGAAAAAAAAGGAAAAATTACAAACTTCATTAAATGGAATTAAGCATATGCGTGTGTTACCAGCCGCAATATTTGTTGTTGATCCAAATGAAGAAATCATTGCAGTAAAAGAAGCTAAAAAATTAAATATTCCTGTTATAGGTATTTGTGATACAAATTCTGATCCAGATTTAATTGATTATATTATTCCTGGTAATGATGATACATATCGTTCTGTTTCTTTTTTAACTAATCATTTTGCAGAAATATATGCTGAATCATTTAAAATGGAAATAGTTCCTGCAAAAATTATCGAAAGAAGACGTAAACCTAATTTTGAAAATCGTGGTAATGATAATTATCGTAATCGTAGTTTTTATAATAAATCTGGATATAATAATCAAGAAAATGGCACAAAAACTTATAGAACCTTTACAAAAAGTAATGATTCATCTAAGTCAACAAATACTAGTAATACAACTAGATCAACTAATGTAAAACCTACTGTTGTAATCAAAGATACTGCATCAAAACCTATTGTTGCTGTTAAAAAAACTGTAGCAAAACCTATTAACTCAACTATTAATAAAAAAACTGATGATAATACTAATAAGGAGAAGTAGTAATTAATGAAAATATCTGCACAATTAGTTAAGGAATTGCGTATAAAATCTGGTGCTGGAATTTTAGATTGTAAAAAAGCATTAGAAGCTAATGAAGGTAAAATAGATAGTTCTATAAAATGACTTCGTGAAAAGGGAATCGCTAAAGCACAACGAAAAAATAATCGTATTGCTGCTGAAGGTATGGTCCATATTTTTAAAAAAGACAATCGCATAATAATTTTGGAAGTAAATAGTGAAACTGATTTTGTTGCGAAAAATAAAAAATTTCTTATTTTTGTTGACCAGATTACTGAATTATTAATTTTACATAATCCTATATCAGTAGAATCTGCGTTAAAATTAATAATTAATAAATCTAATTTATCTGATTATATTGCTCATTTTTCTGCAACAATCGGTGAAAAAATTACTTTACGTCGTTTTTCAATTATTTATTTAAAAGATAATCAATCTGTTGGTTTTTATACTCATAATGCTAAAAGTGGAGCAATATTAGTATTTGATGGAAAAATAGCAGATAAATATGCTAAACAATTATCTATGCATGTCACTGCTATGAATCCTAAGTTTATCGCAAGAGAAAATGTACCTAGTGAATTTATTGCTAGTGAAGAAGCTATCTTGATGAAAAAAGCATTATTAGAAGGTAAACCTAAAAACATTGTAGAAAAAATTGTTAAAGGTAGACTTAATAAATTATTATCAGAAAATTGCTTTTTAGATCAAAAATTTATTGTTGAACCAACTATTAAAGTTAGTGATTTTATCAAAAAACAAAATTGTATATTAGTTAACATGCTTCGATATGAAGTAGGCGAAGGAATCATTAAAGAAAATAATGATTTTGCTACTGAAGTTATGAAGCAAATAAAAAAATAAAGAGGTGTAAAAATGAAAAATAATCTTGTTATTTCTATTATTGAATTTTGCTTATACTTAGCAATTTCTGGAATATTTTTTGGGTATTTAATTGTTTATAAAAAAAGAAACTATAATATTAAATATGCAAATAAAAAAATCATAAGTTTGATAATAGTATTATTAAATTTAAGTTTAGTACCAATTACTATTTCTATAATATTAACTTCTAATAAGACTACTAGTTTAATAATGCTAATTCTTGGATTTGTTATTTTAATTTCAGTATGTAGTATTATCTTTTTTGGATTACAATATATTATAATTGGATTTTCAGAAAAAAATATTGAATTTTTAGGTGAACGTATTCCTTTTAATAAAATCGAACGTCTTACTATTAATGAAACTAAAAATAAATATTATATTGAATATATTGAAGGGCGACGTGGACATAAAAAGTATTCATTTAAAATGAACACTAAAGCATTCGATTTTATAAAATCTAATCAAGATACTATTAAAAATCGTATGGATTTATCTGCAACTTCAGTTAAAACTGAAATTGATTCAAAAGGATCAAAACCAGCAGCTTCTAAATCAATTCATATTAATAAAGAAGTCAATAATTCTAAAAAAGATTCAAGTAAAAGTAAAGATAAAAAAATAAAATAATTAAGACTAAAAGTTTTGATATAAAAAATAAGATTATTTAATTTTATTTTTTTTTATGTTATATTTAAAATATTGAATAAATAGGTGATCTTTTTGCAAAAAAAATATAAAAGATGTTTAATTAAGTTATCTGGTGAAGCATTTTCTAATTCAGATGCTTTATATAATCTTAAATTTATTAAATCTATTGCTAATCAAATTACTAAACTAAATAACGAAGATATTCAATGCGCTATTGTTATTGGTGGTGGTAATATTTGACGTGGTAAAGAAGCTCAAAAAATCGAGTTAGATACAGTAAATGCTGATTATATGGGAATGATAGCAACAATTATGAATTCAATTGTTCTTGATAATCATATTAATAAAATTAAATCTAATACCAGTTGAATTTTATCTAAATTACCAATTTTTGAAATTACTAAACTTTATAATTTTAAAGATGCAATAGAATTATTAGAAAATAATAAAATAGTTATTTTAGCAGGAGGCACAGGCTCTCCATTATTTACTACAGATACAAGTGCTGTTTTACGAGCTATTGAGATTAATGCTGATATAATTTTAATGGCAAAAAATGGGACAGAAGGTGTTTATGATAGCGATCCTAATAAAAACAAAAATGCAAAATTTTATGATAAAATAACATATAAAGATATTGAAAACAAAAAATTAGGAGTTATGGATAATACAGCATGTACACTTGCTCAATCTCATAATATTAAAATGCTTGTTTTTGACATCAATCAAAATAGCGCTATTTATAATGCTATTAAGGGTAATATAAAACATACATTAGTGTATTAGTAAAAGGGAAAAAATGGACATTATCTTAAAACAGTATGAAGAAGAAATGAAACATACAATAAAAAAATTAAAAATAGAAATTAGTAAAATACAAACGAATTTAAATAATTCATCACTTTTAAAAACAATTAATATTGAATATTATGGTAATAGTACTCCGATATCGCAACTTTCTCAAATTCGTTTTGAAGAAGGTAAGCGAATTATTATTAAACCTTATGAACGTAAACTTATTAGTGAGATTATTAAGCAAATTTCAAAAGCTGATATTGGGTTAACACCTCAAAATAATGGTGATACTGTTTTTATTAATATTCCACCTCTTACAGAAGAAAGTAGAAAATTAAAAGTTAAACAATTAAACAGTATTATTGAACATTTTAAAGTAGCTATTAGGAATATACGTCGCTTAGCTAATACAGAAATAAAAAAAGATAAAAGTTTATCATTAAATCAAGTTGATATTTTGCATAATGAAATTCAACAATTAACAAATAAACAAATGCAAGTAATTAATGAAATTTTATTAAAGAAAGAAAAAGAAATCATTACCATTTAATATTTAACTAAATATTTTAGGTTATGAAATAAATAATTATGTCCAAAAAAGAAAATTTATTTAAAAATAAAACTTTTAGAGTAAGATTAATAACTTCAATATTTATTTTACTTTTTTATTGTGTTTATTTTAGTATTATTGCAGTTCCAACTAGTTCTTTTGTACCCTTAAATGTACAAAATATATTTATTTATATTTTTCATTTTATTAATATTATCTTATTAGTATTGATGAATTATGAAATTATTAAATTATTCCAATTAAATCATAAGCGTTTTTGAATGATTCAAACTATTTCATATATTACTGTTATTTTATTATATTTAATACCCTTTACATGAGAATTAACTTATCCTTATGTACCATATACTAATTTTAAAATAAGTTGATTGCATAGTTGAGTTTTAATTCTTGTATATTTATTTTTTTATTTTCTATATATTCTTATTAATGTTATTCATAATAAAATGACTACTATGAAAATTACACAATTATTTTTATTTAATGCATTAATAGTAGTAGGCATAAAATCAATTAGTATTTTAATGTTATCTTCTAAATATGGTTGAACTAGCTTTTTATATGTTCTTTTAATTGTAATTTTAACTGATGTATTTGCTTATTTAGGTGGATGAAAATTTGGTAAAAACAAAATTGCACCAACTATTTCTCCAAATAAAACTTGAGAAGGAGCAATAGTAGGAACTGTTATGGGAACACTTATTCCTTTGATAGTTGTAACTCCATTTATTTTTTCTAATAATTTATTATCATCTGATATCCCATTTGCTCAATGTTTAGTTAGTCCTAATTCAATAGTAGTTTTTTTCATTTATTTCTTTTTCTCTTTAATTTTAAGCATTTTTGCACAATTAGGTGATTTGTTATTTTCTTATATTAAAAGAAAATTTGCTGTTAAAGATTTTTCTAATTTATTGCCAGGACACGGTGGTATTTTAGATCGTGTTGATAGTTTATTAATTGTTTCAATAATAGCTTTTTTATTCACAAGATTAATTTATTTAATCACAACTTAATAACATATATTATTAATATAGTAGGAGTTTTATGGCAGTTCTTTCTTTCTTTATAGGAATATTAATTTTACTTTTTTTAATTACTTTACATGAATTTGGTCATTTTTTGGTAGCAAAATTATTTAAGGTTTATGTATATGAATTTTCAATTGGATTTGGTCCAAAACTTTTTTCTTGAAATGGAAAAGAAACTCAATATACTATTAGACTTATTCCTTTTGGCGGATATGTATATTTAGCATCTGATTTTATCGATCCACCAAAAAATAAGGAGAATGTCGAAATTAATTCTAATCGATATTTAGAATCATTAAAAAGACCTAAACGTTTAATAATTGTTTTTGCTGGAATATTAATGAATTTCACAATTGCAGTAGTTCTTTTTACTAGTATTTTTTCAATTATCGGATATGCGCCTAATCATATTTATGGATATGGAGCAAAATACGATACTGATATTAATTCACCTAGTGCTTCTTTAGGATTAAGTAATATATCTGCATCTGATCCATATGTAATAACTAAATATTCATTTGTTCATTCTGATAGTAAGGCAACTTTAGCTGACGCTGGCACTTTTACAACTATTAATACAAATCAAAATTTATTAAATTTTTATCAAACAGCTATTAAGTTTCAAGATGTTCTAGATATAAATAAGGTAGATGCTCATGGTAGTAAATTAAATACTATCTATTTTAAATTTAAACAATATGATCATTTACATCAAAACTTAATGAGTTCTGAAATGACAACACCAGGGTATTTTTATTCATCTGATACAAAATACCAACAAAATGGACATTATCTAGTTGGTATGCATGCACCGGATTACTATTTTCCTTCTCATGCTTTTGGGTATAAATATGGTTGAAAGACTACTTTTACTGAATCGATTTCGATATTAAAAGGGTTAGGTAAATTATTGACTGGACAATGATCACAAATTTCAGGACCTATTGGGTCAATCGAACAAACAAAAAATTATATTCAATCAGGTGCTCCATCATTCTTTTTATATGTGGCAACATTATCTGCTAATCTATTTGTTTTAAACATTTTACCTATTCCACCTTTAGATGGATTTAAATTTAGTGAAATTTTTATTGAAATGTGTATTAGAAAAGAATTAAATAGCAGATTTAAACTATTTTTATCCATTATGGGTGCTGTATTATTTTTAATTTTATTTATTGGATTAACTATTAAAGATTTATTATAACTTATATTAGAATTGAGATTAATTATGAATCTAAAAACATTAACAGAACTTAATATTAAGACATTTAACAAAATCCAAAATTATACAATATTAAAATTTGAGGAAGTAAAATCTGAACATTTTATTTTACATATTTTATTAGATGATTTTATGGATACTATTCTTTTACAAGAAATTTTAGAAGAAATGAAAAATTCAAATTTTAAAATAAATTTTAAAATAAGTATTAAAAATCCAAAAATTAAATCACTAATTTTAAATAATTATATTAAATTTATTATTAGTCACTATCATAATTATTTTAAAAGTATTTATTTTACTAAAATCCTTGATTATAAAAATATTTCATTTAAAAATAATATGCTTATTTTTTCTACTCAGATTAAAAATTCAGATATTGAAAGTGATTTTAAATTTTTATATAATCGTTTAAAAAATTTAGGAATAAATATTACTTTTAAAATAAAATATGAACCTATTGATTTAATTAGTAAAAATAATAATACTTCAGATTTTCAAGTTGTGAAGAAAAGCGATGAATTATCAGTAAAGACAATAAAAGAATTAAGAAAGAATCAAGTAGAATTTTTAAATAAAATCTGCCTTATAGAAGCAAAAGTTTTTGATATTAATATTATTGTTTCTAAAAAAGCTAAAACATGACATATATATAGTGTTTATTTAACAGATTATACAGAATCAATTATTCTAAAATTACTTTCTCCTTTTCCAATATCACAAATCGAAAATCTTAAAGTTAATGATTGAATTAGAGTAAAAGCTAAATTTAAATTTGATAATTTTAGTCAAGATAATACTTTAAGCATTTTTGCCCAAAATATTAATCAGAATCTTAATTTAATAAAAAGTAAGGATGTCAAAAGATTCGACAATGCTAAAGAAAAAAGAATTGAATTGCATACACATACTAAGATGTCAACAATGGATGGAATTGTATCAGCATCTCAATATATAAAAGAAGCATATGAATTTGGACATAGTGCAATTGCAATAACTGATTTAAATAATATTCAAGCATTCCCAGAGGCTCATAATTATTTATTAAAGAACCTCAAAGGAAAAGATTTTAAAATTATTTATGGATTAGAAGCAACTTTAATTGATAAATCTAGCAATATTGTCTATAATTCTAAAAATAAAGTGTTGCTAAATCAAAAATATGTTGTTTTTGATTTAGAAACCACTGGTTTGAGTCCTGAATATAATGAAATTATTGAATTTGGTGCAGTTATTATTGATAGTAGCAATAATTTATTAGATAAAATAGATTTATTTATTAAACCTAGTAAACCAATTACAGATTTTACTACAACTCTTACTGGTATAACTAATGAAATGTTAAATTCGAAAGGTATAGAAATAAGAATTGCCTTAGAAAAAATAAAAGCATTCATATCTGATTATACTCTTGTTGCTCATAACGGTATTTTTGATTTGTCATTCTTAAATTCTTGAATGAATAAAGTTGGACTTTCTAATCTTCAAAATACTTGCATTGATACTTTACCAATCTCAAGAATATTATGACCAAATTATAAAAATCATCGATTAGGATCATTAGCTAAAAAACAAGATATTCGGTATGATGAAATAATAGCCCATCGTGCAGACTATGATGCTGATGTATTATCAAAATTATTTATTATTATTTTAAATAAATTGAAAGATATATCTACAGATACAGAACTTTCTCATTTGACTAATAAAATCATTTATGAAAAAAAATTCGGTAATCATGCAATAATTTTAGCTAAAAATAACACAGGATTAATAAATCTATTTAAATTAGTTTCAATCTCACATACTGAAAGTTTTTATTTATCACCAAAATTATTTAAGGAGCACTTAGAAAAAAATCGAGAAGGTCTTTTAATCGGCGCATCAGGATGCTATCAAGGTGAAATTTTTGAAAATGCTATGTATCGTAGTGACGATGTTTTTCAAAAATCATTTTCTTTTTATGACTATATTGAAATCCATCCATTAGCAAATTATAGTCATTTAGTTTTGAAGGGAATAATTACTGAAGCAAATTTAATTTTAACAATTAATAGAATTATAAAAACAGCTAAAAAATTAAATATTTTATTAATTGCAAGTAGTGATTGTCGCTATTTAGACAAAAATGATTATTCATCTCATGAGGTATTTATTTATTCTAAAAGAAAAGGTGGAAAAAGACACCCATTATTTGATTATAAAAATCGCATAGATAAATATCCTGTATATAATTTTCGAAATACTACAGAAATGTTAGAGGAGTTTTCCTTTTTAAATAATCCAAATTTAGCAAATGCTTTAGTGATAAATAATCCTAAGATACTTATAAAAAATATCCCTCAGTTATATCCTTTAAAAAATAAGTTATATACTCCTGTTATTGAAGATTCTTCTTCTAATTTAAAATCACTTTGTTATAAAAATGCAAGAGAAATATATGGTAAGGATCTACCTGAAATTGTAAAAAAGCGTCTTAATAAGGAATTGAATTCAATTATTAAATACGGTTTTTCTGTAGTTTATTGAATATCACATTTACTTGTTAAAAAATCTCGTGATGATGGTTATTTAGTTGGTTCTCGTGGTTCAGTAGGATCATCTCTAGTTGCAACATTAGCAAATATTACTGAAGTAAATCCACTTCCACCACATTATATTTGTACTCAATGCAAGTTTTATCGATTTATCAATGATAAAAATATAAGATCTGGTTTTGATTTGCCAAATACTGAATGTTTAAATTGTGGAAGTATGCTTAAAGGAGAAGGGCATAATATTCCTTTCGAAACTTTCTTAGGATTTGAAGGCAATAAAGTTCCTGATATTGATTTAAATTTTTCTGGTGATTATCAAGCTATTGCACATAATTTTACAAAATCTATTTTTGGAGATATGCATGTTTTTCGTGCTGGAACTATTTCAACAGTTGCATCTAAAACTGCTTTTGGTTATGTTAAGGCATATATAGAAGCAAAATATAATGATTTAGCATTATCATATGCAGAAATAAACAGACTTTCTAAAAAATGTGAAGGAGTAAAAAGAACTACAGGTCAACATCCCGGCGGAATAGTTGTAATTCCTAAGGAATATGATGTTAATTTTTTCACTCCTATAAATTATCCTGCTGATGACTTAAATTCTTCATGAAAAACAACACATTTTGATTTTCATGCTATACATGATAATGTTTTAAAATTAGATATTTTGGGTCATGATGATCCGACAGCATTAAAATTGTTAGAAAAATTCACAAATATTGATCCGATTACTATTCCAATGTACGATGAGAAAGTTATGAGTTTATTTACTTCAGTAAAGGAATTAAAATTTCTAGATTTAGATATTAGTAATGAAAAAAATGGTGCTGTTGGCTTACCAGAATTTGGAACAAAATTTGTGCGACAAATGTTAGAAGATACTAAACCTCAATCTTTTGCTGACTTAGTTCAAATTTCTGGACTTTCACATGGAACAAATGTTTGATTAGGTAATGCTAAAGAACTAATTAATAATTCAGAAATTAAATTATCAGATCTGATCGGATGTCGAGATGATATTATGCTAAATTTAATATCTGAAGGATTAAATATAGAAGATGCTTTTGTAATAATGGAGAGTGTTAGAAAAGGTAAAGGGTTAACTCAAGAACAAGAACTTCTAATGCATAATCATAAAATAAAAGACTGATATATTGAATCTTGTAAGAAGATAAAATATATGTTTCCTAAAGCTCATGCAGTTGCATATGTAATTATGGCTTGAAGAATAGCTTGATATAAACTTTATTATCCATATGAATATTATGCAACCTTTTTTTCTACTAGAGCTAGTGTTTTTGATATTATAAATATAGTACAAGGATCTAAACATTTAAAAAAAACAATTAAAGAATTAGAAAAATCAATTGCTAATAAAGAGAAAATTACTCAACGTGAAAAAGATCTTTTGCCTATTTATGAAGTAGCTTGTGAAATGTGAAATCGAGGAATAGAAATAACAAACGTTTCTTTAGAAAAATCTGATAGTAAATTATTTATAGTAACAACTATAGATAATAAAAAAGTTATAATTCCACCGTTTACTACTATTGATGGACTAGGTGAATCTGTTGCTGAAAATATTATTTTAGAAAGATCAAAATGTCCTAATAATCAATTTAATAGTATTGCTGATTTACAACAAAAAACTAAAATGAATAAAAATCATATTAATTTTTTAAGAAAATATAATATTATTGATTCACTTCCTGAACAAAATCAAATGGACATATTTAACATTTAAATTTTATTCAATTTTCTTTTAATGTAAAATTATATTATAGGAGTGTTTTTATGAAAAAATTTAATGTATATATATCTAGTTCACAAAAGGATCAAAAATTTAGAAAAAAAATTATTGATTTTAATAATGAAAATAAGATTTTTAATTTAATACAAAGATCAACTCAATTAGAACAAATTAATCCAAATATTAAGGATGTAGACATCATCCATACTCTTAATAAATTATCATTTGAAATGTGTGATATTTTATTAGTACTTTCAACTAAAGAAAAACCTTATAAATATGATCGATATGATTGAGAGATTGCTGCTGGTTTAGAAAATAAAAAATTAAATGGTAAAAATATCGGTGTTTTAATTATTATTGATGATTATGATTCAGGGGATAGTCGCTCTGCTACTGATGATTCTGAAAAAATTTTATTCAAAGATTTTAATATTGTAGAAAAAGTTAATAATCATTGAAATCATATTTCACATAAGTATCCTACAGTACCTTCAAGACTAATAGATAATTTAGCAAGTTCAACTACTTTTATTAATGTAGCAATTTGAAAAGATATAAAGTCTGATTCTAAAAAATTAAAAGAATTATTACAGAAGGCACATGAAAATGCTAAAAACAATAAATATATAAATAGTAAAGCCTTAAGACATACTAGAATTTTAAAATAATTTTCTTATATTATTTGACTTTTACACATAATAATAGTATTATTTAAATATTAAAAGAGATATTTTTAAAGAGCGCTTAATACCGCTCTTTATTTTATGGAAATTTTTTAAAAAAGTGAGGCAAAAATGGAAAAATTAATGATATTGAACATTATTAATTCAATTTGTAATGATAAAGGCATTGCAAAAAAACAAGTTATACAAATAATTAAGGATGCATTTGAAAAAGCATATTATAAAGTACATCCTGATGCTAATGCTAAAGTACAAATTAATGAAGATACAGGAGAATTAAAATTTTACCGTATTTACAATATTGTAGAAAATATTGAAGATCCCGAAATTGAGATAACGTTTTTAGAAGCTTCTGAAAATAAAACTTCATCAATAATTAATGATGAATTTTTAAAAGAAATCGATGCACAAAAATTTAGTAGATTTGCAGTTGCTCAAATTGGTCAAATTTTAAAACAACAAATTAAAGAAGCAGAGAAATCTTCTATTTATGAAGAATATAAGCATAATATTGATCAGCTTATGAGCGGAAAAATTATTGTTAAAGAAGAAAACTATTATTTACTAGAAGTAGGTCGTACTTTTGCTTTTCTTTCAACTAAAAATATGATGCATAATGACAACTTTAAAATTGGGGACGTAATCAATTTTTATGTTGAAAATATAATTGAAAAAACGCGTAATTCTGGTCAAATTCTTGCATCTCGTATCCATAAGAATTTTTTAGTTAAATTACTTGAACGAGAAGTACCTGAAATATTTCAAAAAATAGTTGAAGTTGTTGCTGTTTCACGTGATCCTGGAATTCGTTCTAAAGTCGCTGTTAAAAGTTTAGATGAAAATATCGATCCAATAGGAGCATGTGTTGGGACTAAAGGTTCTAGAATTAAAAGAATTTCAGCTGAATTAAATAATGAAAAAATTGATATTTGTAGATGATCTGAAGATTTTCAACAATATCTAAAAAATATCTTTTTACCTGTTGATGTAAAAAGAGTTGAAGTTGTTAAAACTGATGACATTAGTAATGAAGTGAATATTTATGTACCTAATGATCAATTTTCATTAGCTATTGGAAAAAAAGGTAGTGTTATTAGACTATGTGCAACATTAATAAATTACAAAATTAATGTTATTAGTATAGATAAATCTACAGAATTTATTGAATTTCAAGATAAAGATTTAGATTTCTTAAATACTAAAGTAGAAAATAATTCTAATAAAATTCCTTTAAAACCTTCTATCGATCTTAATATTAAAGAAAACATTAATTCTGAATCTAAAAATACTATTAATTTAGAACCAGAAGTTAAGAAAGATGTATCTAAAACTGAAGAAATTTCTAAACCAAAAAATATTCAAAAAGAAAAATTAGTTGAAAAAGAAATTGAAAAAGTAGTGGTAAAAGAAGAATTTATTCCTCTTAATTCAAATGAAAAACAAATTTATAAAAAATATAAAATTGAATTTTTTATTTTAAGTTCTAAAATAAAATTATTAAACAATAAAAAATATAATGATAATAAACGTGCTCAAAGAATTAAAAGTAACTATATAGATTTATATTATTGTTTAAATGATAAAAATATTAATGAAGTATCTAAAAAAATGTTAGTAGATATTATGAATACTATAACTATTCAAGATTTAAAAAAATCCCATATTTACATAGATAAATGTGAAAAAGAATTTGAAGAAACTAAAATTTTGGAAAATTCAAAAAATATTATAAATACGGATTCAAATCCTAAAATTGATATTAAACCTTTATCGCATGAATTAGAATATTATGATAAATTAGAAAATCGCGAAAAAGAATTAGATGACGAATATTACGATAATATTAACTATGATGAATATGATGAATATTATGATTAAATTTTAGCAAAAAAATATTTATTAGGAGTGTAAAAATTATGAATAATAAAGTCTTTGAACTTTTATTACAAGAAGCTTTTAAATCTAATTATATTAAATTAGGTGCAAGAATTATTGAAAATATCAAAAATAAAAAAGGGCAACTTTTAATTATAAGTAGTGAAATACCAATTAAGCAATTTGAATTATACAAAAATGCAGCAACTAAATTTAAAATGCCGTATTTAGTAATACCCAGCTCTATTAATTTAGATAATGCATTAGAACGTGTAAATCATAATGCTTGTATTATTATTGATAGTGAATATGCTAATAAAATCCAAAAATTTGTAAGTATTCAAAATTTAAATAATAAAAATAGCGAATATATTTTAGATAATTTTAAATAATTATATCCTATTTAAAATTTAAGTATAGAACGGACTCGTATATATGAGCAAAAAGAAAATAAAAAAACATAATAAAAGTAATTTTCAATCTTTAAACATCAAAAATCAATTGAATTTTAATGAAAATAGAATAGAAAATAATGTATTTATCTATCAAAATCAATTAACTATTGCAGAGTTTGCTAAAGTTATAAAGCATCCTTCAATTGATATAATCAAATACTTTTTTAATAATGGTATTATGATGAATCAAAATACTATGCTTAGTGAAGAACAAATCGGAGAACTTTGCATTAACTTTGATTTAGATTTGAAAAAAGAAAAAAAAATTACTGTTGATAATCTTTTAGAAAATTTTTCTCAAGTAACAGATTCTAATAATATTATTAAAAAGGCACCTATTGTAACTATAATGGGTCATGTTGATCATGGTAAAACAAGTCTTTTAGATAAAATTAGAAATACTAATGTTGTTAATTCTGAAAAAGGAGGGATTACTCAACATATTGGTGCATATCAAATATTAACTCCTAAAACTAAACGTAAGATCACTTTTATTGATACTCCAGGTCATAAAGCATTTACTGAAATGCGTGCAAGAGGAAGTAAAATTACCGATATGGTAGTTATTGTAGTTGCTGGTGATGATGGCATTAAACCACAAACTATTGAAGCACTTGATCATGTAAAAGCAGCTAAAGTAAATTTAATTGTTTTTGTTAATAAAATGGATAGAGAAAATACTGATTATGATCGTATTTTAAATCAATTTGCTGAAATAGATATATTGCCTGAAGAATGAGGTGGTAAAGTTCCTTTTATAAAAGGAAGTGCTAAAACTGGCGCAGGAATAAATGATTTATTAGAAAATATTATTTTACATACTGATATTCTTGAATTAAAAACTAATATCACAGAATATGCATCTGGAGTTGTAATTGAAGCATTTTTAGATAAATCATTAGGTCCATGTGCAACATTGTTAGTACAATTTGGAAAAATCAATCTTTCGGATTTAATTATTGCTGGGTATGCAAAAGGTAAAATTAAACTTATGAAAAATGATAAAAATGTTGCAATAAAAGCAGCATACCCATCAGATCCAGTACGAATTTGAGGACTAGATAATGTCCCTAAATCTGGAGATCATTTTATGTGTTTTGGTGATGAAAAATTATATAAAAAAATAGCAAGTGCTAGAAAAAATACTGCTACAGTTGCAAAACACCGCAGTAATAATCCTTTTGCTCTTTCAACTAATTTTTTTGAAAGTAATACTAATGATATTAAAATCAAAAATATAAATATTATTCTAAAAACTGATACATTTGGTTCTGCAGAAGCAATTAAAAGTTCTATTCAAAAATTAGATTATGAAGATACTAAGATTCATATTGTACGTTCAGCAGTAGGACTAGTAACTGATACTGATATTTCCTTAGCGGTCGCTTCAAAAGCTAGCATTTTTAATTTTAATATTAAGACAAATGCAATTATTATGAAGCAAGCAAGTTCACAAAATGTTAAAATTTCTTCATATACAGTAATTTATAAATTATTAGAAGATATTGAAAAAATATGTATAGAAAATAAAAATGTTGAACTAGTAAAAGAAACAATTGGAAAAGCATCTGTAAGAAAAATATTTCAGCATTCAAAAATTGGATTTATTGCAGGTTGTTTAGTTATTGAAGGTAAAATTTTACGTAATTCGAAAATAGATGTAATCAGAAAAAATGAAGTTATATTTTCAGGAACTATTAATAATTTAAAACAAGGTAAAGATACAAAAAGTGAAATATTAAATGGAACCGAATGTGGTATTACAATTAAAAATTTTAATAAAATTCAAGTTGATGATGTAATTGAATCATACAATATGATTCCAAAGAAAGGTAATTAAATATGTTAAGAGGCGTTAAATTAGAAAGATTAAATTCACTAATTTTAAGAGAAATTACAATTATTTTAAGTCGTGAATATCCAAAATCAAATTTTTTATCAAAAATTTCAATTCATGAAGTAAAAACTTCTAATGAATTAAGTCAAACTAAAATTTATTTTTCAGTTATTGGTAATATGGAGGATATAAATATTGATGAAGTTCAAAAAGAAATTGATAAACAAACTAACAGTATAAGATATAAATTATCTAAAAAATTAACAACTTTTAAAACTCCAAAATTAATATTTGTTTATGATGAATGTATAGATGGTGGAAATAAAATTGAAAATATTATTAAGTCTTTACATAATCCAGATTCAAAGACTTAATAATTGATATAAGTTAAATAGGTGATATTTTGAATGGAATTCTATTAATCAATAAAAGTTCTGGTTATACTTCTAACCAAGTACTTCAACAAGTTAAAAGAAAATTTAATTTTACAAAAGTTGGACATGCTGGAACATTAGATCCTCTTGCAGAAGGACTTTTAGTTTTATTAATAAATAAAGCAACTAAATTAAGTCAATATCTCTTAACCAATGATAAAGAATATTTAGTTGAAATGAAATTATTTGTTCAAACTGATTCAGCAGATATTACAGGTAAAATAATTAATTTAAAATCTAGTCATAAGATTCAAATGAAAAAAATTCGATCTGTTTTTGCTGAATTTAATGGATATATTTATAATCAAATTCCTCCTAAATATTCTGCTATAAAAGTTAAAGGTAAAAAACTTTATGAATATGCTAGAAGAAATGAAGATGTAAAAATTTTACCTAGAAAAGTAACTATTAAAAAAATAGTTTTTAAAAAATATAGTTTTCCACAAGCTAAGATTTCATTTTTTGTAAAATGTTCTAAAGGTACATATATTAGAAGTCTTGTAGAAGATATAGCAAAAAAAATGGATACCATCGCAACAGTTTCAAAATTAGTCAGAATAAAATCTGGTAATTTTGAACTTTCTAAATCTTATAAAATTGATAAAATTAGTGAAAATAATTTAGTTTCTATGTATGATGCATTAATTTTGAATAATTATGATTTAATTCAATATCATAATATTAGAATTATTAAGTTGGGTTATATAATTCATTTACCAAATATTGCTCAAGAATTAATTTTTATTATTAATGCTTCAAAAGAAGTCATCGCAATTTATAAACATGTAGGAATGCATAATTATAAATGTTTGAGAGTGATTTAAATAAATTATGAAATTTTTAAATTCTAATCAAAATATTTATATTAAGCCTACTGTAGTTTGTATTGGCTTTTTTGATGGATTGCATTTAGGTCATCAACAAATTTTTAATCAGACAATTCAAATTAGTAAAAAATACCAGTTAAAAAGTTTGTTTTTTACGTTTGATAAAAAATTTGTTGATTTTATTAATTGCAATAATAATTCTTTATTAACTAATAATGAAAAAAGATATAAAGTTCAAAAAATGAATTTTGATTATTACTATCAATTTAATTTTACTAAGGATAACTGTAAATTACTGCCATCAGAATTTATGAATTTTATTTTATTAAAATTTAATGTTCATAAAATAGTAATCGGGGGAAATTTCCGTTTCGGTTTAAATGCAGCAGGAACTGTTCAAGATTTAAAATTATTTTTTGGAGATGAAAATGTCTATGTTTTACCTTTACAAAAATCTCTTAAAATAAATAAAGTAATTTCTACTACATTGATTAAAAAATACCTTAATAAGGGTGATTTAGAAAATGCCAATAAAATATTAATTTCTCCATATTCTATTTTAGGAAATGTTATCTATGGTAAGCAATTAGGTCGTATTATTGGGTTTCCAACAACTAATATTAAAATAGAACTAATCTTGCCGTATGGTACCTATATAACGCATTTACGCTATAGAAACAAAACTTATAACTCAATGAGTTGCTATTATAAAACTGAGTCAGGAATTTTATTGCTTGAAACACATATTTTGAATAAAAAAATTAATTTATATAATAAAAAAATTGAAGTTATTTTTATTAAAAAGTTATTAGATTTTAAAAAAATAGATAATATTAATGAACTTAAGTTATTTATTAGCAAATGTTATGATTTAACTCTTGATTTCTTTAAAAATAATTAGTATTATATTATTTAGTATTTAATTTATTTAAAAGATGCTGATTAGGTTTTAATATTGCCTTTTAATTTTTTTACTTTATCTGTCATTTAAAATAAATTACTATTCAAAAGGAGAATATATATGCAACCAATTAAAACAACATCTGAAATTATTAAAGAATTTTCAGTATCTAAAAATGATACAGGGTCATCAAATGTACAAATAGCATTACTTACTTATACTATAAATCATTTATCACAACATATTATTACACATAAAAAAGACATTCCAGCAAAGCGTACTTTATTAAAAAAAGTTGCTCAAAGAAAACGTTTTTTAAATTATTTAATGATAAATGATTATGAAAGTTATAAAATATTATTAAAAAAATTAAATTTAAAAAAATAAAACAAAGTATTTGTTTTATTTTTTTTTTAAAATTTTATATAATATAATAGTAAGAAGAAAAAGGGGTAATCAAATGGAAAAAAATAAAGAAGAAATATTATCATTTAAAGAAATTAAGACTACTAAATTTACATTATCATCTCCACAAATAAAATTGGAAGGGTTTACTTTAGTTAGTCTTTGAGATAGACTGCCAGTATTATCCTCAAGGAATTCTAGTGTATACCGTCTTGATCCGGCAGGTGCTATATTAAAACTATCTGATTATAATAAAGAAACACCTCATGGGTGAGTTGCTCAACCTATGAATATTTTTGAAACACCTTTGGAATTAAATGTTAACAATCTAGTTGGAATTCATTGAATGAATGCTGTTAGTAGATTGAAAACTAGTAAAAAAGATTCAGGATCATTTGTATCAGTAGTTACACGTATACCTAATCCTTTATTAGATTATAATATTAAAAAAGATATTACAGTTCAAAATAAATCATTATTTCGAACTAATAGTACTCCGATTGTAACTCCAGCAAAAAGAACAACAAAAAAATAAATTTTTTCAAAAAAATAATTTATTTTTTTTTTTTTAAAATATAAAAAAGAAGATAAAATCCTTTACAAAATAAAATAAAAGTTATACTAT
>CAZAJD010000002.1:0-86109 GCA_964485375.1 uncultured Mycoplasmatales bacterium
CGAACCTGCGACCCTTTGATTAAAAGTCAAATGCTCTACCAAACTGAGCTAACGAGACATATTGGCTGGGCTAGCTGGATTTGAACCAGCGCATGATAGAGTCAAAGTCTATTGCCTTACCGCTTGGCTATAGCCCAATATGGTGGAGGGGGAGGGAGTCGAACCCCCGAACCCGAAGGAGCTGATTTACAGTCAGACGCGTTTGGCCACTTCGCTACCCCTCCATTAAAAGAGTTCAAAATTGAAATCTTATACATTTTACATTAATACTAGTTATATTGTCAATACAATTTTAATTATTTAATTTTTTTTCAAACAAAATTTGTAAAATAAATAGAAAATGTTAAAATAAAAAAGTAAAAATATACTTATATTTTATATCACTTATTTGAAAGGTTCTATATTATGAGACAATATCAGCAGCAATATAACAATAATTATTCTAACATGAATATAAAAGTAAACTATTCGTCAGTAAGATCAACAATAAAGTTTTTTACTTGATTTGGTTTAATTTTATCAGCATTAGTTGGTTTTTTATATTTATTCGAGTTTGTTAATATGAATATGATAAGTAAACCTGCTGCTACTGATAATTCAGTTATAGGAATTCTTAAGGCTTTAAGAGTAACTAATTTAAATGATTTATTTTCAGCTAAAATATTAATGTTTACATTAATACCTTTAACTATTGTAAAATCTATTATATTTAATTCAGCTTTAATTAGATTTATTAATAAGTCTAGTGATTATGAATTAGAAGCAAACAAATGAATGTTAGCAGTTTTATCATTATCAGTTGGAGGATTATATACACCTTTTCTTTTAACAAAATTGTCAAACAACGCTAGCACATCAACTATAAAATTTAAAAAACCATTAGGAAGAATTTATGGAATTACAGGAATTATAGGTTGTAGTGCTGCAATAATAATCACTGCAATTGCTGCAATTACAACATCACATTCTGAAAATTTAACAGCAGTTAGTCAAAATGTATTAATATTAACTTCACTATCAATTGCAGTAATAATTGCATTTTGTATTTCAGCTTTTGTAATTTTTTCATCTAAAAATATAGAACAAGATATGGAAAATAAAAATTTTATAGGAAGAATCGCAAATATAATTGGAACAATTATATTAATTGTTGTTACAATCGAACTACTATTAAGAATTGTAATTTCTATTTTAAATGCAATAGAATCAGTTTCAAGAGCATTAAAAACTGGAGGATTCTTTGGTTTCTTAAGACTTATGTTTTCACTTCTATATATTGCATTAACTATATATTTAATCAAAATAATTTGAGATGTAATTACATCATTATGAAAAGCAAATAGAAATAATAATTTTGTAAAACATTCAAATGTGCAAAAAATTTCTTCAACTACAAAAGCAATAAGTTAGATATTAAAGAAAAATTTTATTATCAGTATTATTAAAATTAAAAAATATTTTACTATTAAACAAAAAACACTCTATAAATGAGTGTTTTTTTTATTATCAATATTATTAAAATTAAACAATGTTTTACTATTAAATATAAAAAAAACACCCTAAAGTGTTTTTTTATGAGAACTATTTAAGAGTTTCTTCTTCTTGTTGTTCAGAAGTTTTTAATAATTCTGGTCTTATATTTTTATAACTTAATCTTGCTTGATTTTTTTGTTGATTATATTCAATAACTTCAACATCTAGAGTATCGCCTACTTTAATATATTCATCAATATTTTTTACAAAAAAATCAGAAATTTCACTAATGTGGATTAATCCTGTGCAACCATTTTCTAGTTCACAAAATGCTCCATATGGTACGATATTAACTACTTTAACGTTTACTACTTGTTTGGGTTCATACATAATTTACTTTATTACCTTTCTTTATACTATACATATCTAATCTATCTAATTGTTATTTTTTATAAAGGAAATCATATAACTAACAATATTTTGCAATACTATCAACATATATAAAAAATTATAAAATATAATAATTACTAGATAATTATATTGCAAATAAAAAAATAAACAACATTTAATTAAAAAATAATATAAAGAATACTAAAAATAAATGATTCTATCCATTTTAATATCATTTTTTTCAAAAGGTACTCTTTTAAATTTTTGTTCCTTAAAAGCGATACCTATTTTTATACCCTTATAATTTGATAAGTAGCGATCATAATAACCTTTTCCATATCCTATTCGATTATTATCTTCATCAAATGCGACTATTGGTACAATAATTAAATCAATTTGGTCTTGCTTATATAATTTTAAATCTGCTTTCGGTTCTAAAATACCAAATTGATTATTTTCTAAGTCAGTTTTTAAATCAGAAACTTTATAAAAGTTCATTTTTGTACTACTAATAATCCTAGGTAATAATAGTGTTTTTTGATTTTCCATTATATGATTTATTAATTCTGAAGTTAAAACCTCATTATTAATAGATCAATATAATCCAATATTTTGAGAATTAAGATAAGCATTTAAATTAATCAAAAAATTAATTATTTTATGAGATTTTTTTTGTAGTTTTTTATTTGAAAATTGCAATCTCTTTTTAATAATCTTCATACGAATATTTTTTTTAGCTAAAATATCTTTTTTTTCCATAAATAACCCTTAAGAAATATTAGTTAATAAATTTAGGATTGAATGAGCACCTATTTTGGCACATTTAATACGACTTTTTTGTTTATATACATTAGCAAAAACTTGTAAATCATCTAAAAGTAATAAATTGCATTCTTCATGATTAATTAATTTGAAATATTCATTTATAATTTTAATTGAATTTTTAATTCCTTTGCCAATAATTAATGAAATTAAAATATCAAGTGATGATGTAGAAATAGCACATCCAGTGCCTAAAAATTTAATATCCATTATTACCTTTTTTTCGACTAAAATAGCAATTTGAAAATTATCAACACACCTATCTGAATTTACATCAATTCAAAGATATTTATTATTTAAATTATTTATCTGTAAAAAATTACTAGGGTTTGAATAATGATCAATAATTATTTTACGAATTTCTACGCTTGTATAAATCATTTTTTTATGCTCCAAACTCTATATTAAAAAATATCTGAAATAAATTCTTTTTCATCTATTAATATTTTTATCAAATAATCAATTTCTTTTCGTGAATTATATACTGAAAAACTCATTCTCAAACTAGATTTTGTATTTATTAAATCTTTCATAAGTTTAGAACAATGGTCTCCACTTCTTAATAATATATTATATTTATTACCTAAAAATGTAGCAACATCTTGTGAAAAAACATTTTTAATATTAAATAATAAAATATTAGATTCCATATCATTACTATATATTATTATTCTATTACCTAAAAATTTCATAAGTTGACTCTTTGCGTATTTTTGTAATTCAAAAATATATTTTTGAATATTCGAAACACCTCCAAGTTTTTGATTAATAAATTGAATTGCTTCTCTTAAACCAAAAATACTAGATGAATTTGGAGTTCCGCCTTCTAACTTACTAGGTAAAGTATTAAAATCAAATTCAAAGTTTAAACCAATGCTTTTACCCATTCCTCCACCAAGTAAAAATGGTTTTAATAATTTTAGTTGGTTTAACTTCCCATATAGAATACTTATTCCTCCTGGAGCAAACATTTTATGTCCTGAAAATACTAAAAAATCACAATCTCAGCTCTGTACATCAACTTTTGAATGAATAATGCTTTGTGCCGCATCAACAATAATAATAATTTTACTATTTATACTTCTGATTATTGAAATGATTTTCTTAACATCGTTTAAATATCCTAATGTATTAGATGCACTTGCAAAAGAGACAATTTTAGTTTTAGAATTAATAACATTTTTAATTTTATTAATATCGATGATGTAATTATTTAATTCTAAAAATTTAATTTTAATATTTTTACTTTTAATAAGATTGTATCAAGGCAAGACATTACTAGAATGCTCTAATTTAGTTATAACAATTTCATCATCTTCTAAGAGAAAATCACTAACTCCATATGCTATTTGATTTATTGCATAAGTCGTAGAAGACTGAAAAATTATTTCTGATTTAGATTTTGAATTAATAAATTTTTGAACACTTTCTCTTGTAAATTCAATTTTTTTATTTAGTTCAAAGGAAATATTAGAATCATAATTATGGGGATTTGAATTATACTTTTCATAATAATTATTGCTTGTTTTAATAACTATTTTAGGCGTCAAACTAGTTGCTGCACTATCAAAATAAATGAATTTTTTGTGTTTTCTAAAAATAGGGAAAAATAATTTATTTTTATTCATTTAATACCTCTTATATTCTATCTTATATTCTATAATATATATAATATATATATAATATATACATTAAAAGCTAAATTACTTTAATTTTATTTTTTTGTTGTTATAATTAATTTTATCGTAATATCAATATATTTTGATCATTAAAATGAAATAATTATAATAATTTAAAATTTAATTTATTTATTATTATATTGATAAAAATAAAAATTTAAAATGTATTGATTTATTGAAAGGTAAGAAAAATGAAAAAACTATTGACATTATTAAGTGTCACAACTATGGTGGGTACTCTTTCTACTAATGTTGTTTCATGCAGTAATTCAAATAAATATGATAAAAAAGATGGAGACGGTAATAGTTTAATTTATTTTCTCGAAGGTACTAATGGTACTAATTATAGTAGCAAGGATGCTTGAAATAATTTAAACATTGATGGGAAGCATTTTAAAAATGGAATTGATACAATGCCTGGTTCAGTTAAATTATCTATTACACAATCTTTAATGAAAATTTTTAATGTTTCAGCATTAGCAACATTAGGTAATGATGATAAATATTCAGCAAATAATTTAGGTTATTCTACAAGTACTGGCGGAACTGCTGGATTAGGAGATATTCATAGTTTATTTGGTCAATTATGAACAAAACTTACTGATGAAGTTAATGAAAAAGTAAAAAGTAAGAAAAAAGATGAAGGTAAAAATTGAGATAAATTCTTAAAAGATAAATATGATGGTAGTGAAGACGTTTATAAAGCATTCTTATATGCGCAAGGTGATGGAACAGATTCTGCATCAGATTTATTAGCAAGTTCTTTAATTAATTATTATCAGTCAAATTTTTACAATATTAGTGGACTCGCAGCTAAGCAAATCTTTAATGAAGCAATTACTTCATATAATACTAATCATAATTGAACTAAATTTACTGATAATTCTAAATGATTACAAATGATTGTTGCATCAAGTAATAGTGTTGCAACCCCAATTACAATATCAAAATTTAAAACTGATTTAGCAACAGCATTATCTGGTACAACTACTATTAATAATTATGATGATCTTTCTACTGCACATAGCGGGACATATAAAGAAATAGCTGATGATGATAAAGTAATTCAAACCAATAACAGTGCTGAATTAGACGCTAGTACAGAGATTAATCCTACAAATTACTTAAATATGGATTATAACGATATTAGTACAAATAATTTAAAAGGAGTATTTTCACCTTTTCAACAATTTATTGAAAATAAATGATATAGCACAAAAAAACCTTTAGCAGTTTCCCAAATTGTTGTTAAATATGGAACTCCTAGTTTAGGTGATAAGTTTGATATGACAAAAGATAAACTTTCTGATTTTAATTCTTTAAGTAAATTGTTTGATACTGATACAATTTCAAAATTCAATACTATAAATAATTTTTTAACTGATTCTAAAATTATTAGTACAGATCCTACAAAAACAACATGAGATAATTTATTAAAAGATATTAATGCTTTTAAAAATGATAGTATTAGTGGAAATTATAGTAAAGATCTTTTAACTGTAGATTCTACTGCTGATGCTACTAGTGGTTTTGGAAATGATGAATTTAAGGATGCAGTTTATAGTTCATTAGATGAAATAACAAAACAAACTGGAATAAATAATATTGATTTAAGTAGTGATGGTACAAATTTTATTAATTCTATTAATAGAAATACTTCAATAAATTCTGGAACTGATACTCAAACAATGTATAAAGTATTTAAAGCTGGTCCAGATTCTAATATTGTTGCTTATTTTGACGCTATTGGTTTACACCTTGTTCATATTGATGGAAGTATGTCTACTTCTCATAGCAAATTAAACCCAGTTGCAGATAGTTCTACAGATACAATTAAAACTTATACAAAAGCAAAACAAGAAGAAAATATTTCTGGTTTTAATAAATATAATAAAACTGATGGTGTTAAAGGTAACATTACAAATAATACAAGTGGTTCTGATTATTTAGATTTTTTAAATAAGAATCAAAATAGTGCAATTACTGATAATACTTATTTAAAAGGTAATTATTCATATGATATTAGTGCAGAAATAAAAGCATTTGCTAAATTTACTGCAACTGATAATACAGTAAAAAATTATTCAACAGGAATGTGATATTGAAATTATGATTTAACTAATTGATATTTATCAGGTTCTGCTTCTACACCAGATTCAAAATGATTAGATAAAATATTAAAATTTAATAATGATCATTTGAGTAATTTATTTCATAGTGAAGTAAATGGTGCAAGTGCTGCTCTTAATGGAATGTATTTAAATAATTTAAGTACTTCAATTCAAAATATTCTTACAACTAATATTAAAAATTATCAAGGTCCTCAAGGTGGATATGATTTTGATACTTTATTATCGGCAATAAGTCAAAGTAAACTTTGAAGTGTTTATACAATTGAGGAGAATTTATAATGAGAAAATTATTAAGTGTATTAGGTATTATTTCACTTATTTCTACAAGTAGTTTATCAGTAGTAGCATGTAGTGATAGTTCTGCAAGAGTAGACAATAAACTATCTGATGATTTGAAAAAAATGATTAATGCTCAAATTGTTGATGGTGATTATCAAAAATTTGGTAGTTTAACAAATGAACAAATTTGAAATTCTAATCAAGATGTAATCAATAATCTAATTGTTCAATTATTAAATGAAGATATCTCTAGATATTTTTATAAAGTTCAAATGGAAAATAGAAATAATAATTTAGATTCTAAATTACATAAAGATGTTATTGATAAATTAGCACAAGAAGCGTATTCAAGTGATGTTGATGGTTTAACTAGTGATAATTTATTCCAAACTTATAGTCAAGATTATCAACAACATAAATATTTAGAAAATGATCTCCCCTCTAAAGGATATCAACCTGATATTGAATCTAGTGATTGATATGCTCCAGGAAGTTATGCTCCAATTATGGGTTCTGCAGCAAGTGGTGGAAATTTAACTGGTAATACATGAAAAGACGATTGAAAATTTGGTGATCCTGAGATTTCAGCAGATGTTGTTCAAAAAGATTTATCAAACCCAGTAAATCAGGATTTAAAGAATCCAACTAAATCTTTTCAATATTGAAAAGATCATTTTAATGGTGCTAAATCTCCAAATGATATTAATAATTTAAAAACTCAATTAATGAAACGTTTTAAAACTTATGCATATAATGAAATTCAAACTAATATGTTTAAACGTATGTTAACAGTTAATTTATTACAAGAAACTGAGTTTGAGTGAAATGCTAAAAATAAAGTATCATTTATTAATACTGGAAGTCCTTTATTTAATATTTGACAAAATTGATCTAAAGATAATTGATCATCAAATGTTAAAATGGTATGAGAATATCAATACAAAAAAAGTACTTTGTCTACACATACTACTGCTATTAATAGATTAGCTAATATTAATCATCTTAAAAGTGCTAGTTCAACTGACACAACAAGTTTAGAATCATTGTTTGGAACAGGCGCAGATAAATTACCGCCTGTAGATCCTACAACTTCATCATCTTTAGGTAAATATAGTGATAATAATATTGGTGCTGATCCAATTTTTGGTAACCAAGGTTATGAAGGTCTTTATGGAATTAGAGATGGTAAAATTTTTACTCAAAATACTGATAATAAAGATATTACTCCATATACATCAGAATTAATCGATACTAAAAATTCTACACCAGGATTCTTGAAAGATACAAGTAATACAAATTACTGATTCCTTGATAGTAATAATAACCAATATGTAACTTTAGCATTTACTATTCCTGTAAATCCGATGGATTTAATGTTTCATTCTGAAAGTTCTGGAACTCAACATGATATTAATTATATTCCTGGACATGATGGTTCAAAAGTTTCTAACATGGATTATGATAATAATACAGATTTATTCAATGAATGAACAACAAATCCCAAATATTCAAAAAGAATTAGTAGTGATATTTCTAGTTTAGGGGCTCCTATTAAAAATCAATTATTTTCTTTAGTTGAAAGTACAATAGCTGAATCTGGATTAGGTAGTGGTGCTACTAGTGCTGATACTGGTTTAACAAATGAAGCAGAACAAATTTATTATTCATATGCATTTAATTACAATCAAGACAATATTTACTCTAAAGCATTATTTGACAAAATAGGTAAATATGTCAAGAAAAACGATGAATAAAACTTGTTTATTTTGTAAAATAGTTAATAATAATATTAATAGTTATAAAGTTTTAGATAATAAATATTTATATGCTTTTTTAGATATATCGCCTTTATCTAAAGGACACACTATACTTATTACAAAAAAACATTATGATAAATTTTATGATGTCCCCCATAGTTTATTAAAAAAAATTATTATCGCACAAAATAAAATTAGTAAAAATATTTATAAAAATTTAAAGCCTCTTGGAATGAATTATTTAATTAATGAAAATAGTATTGCTCAACAATCAGTATTTCATTTTCATATTCATTTAATTCCTAAATATAGTCAAAATGATGGATTAATTATTAATCCATCAACTAAACACAATAAAATTGATTACCAATTGGAAGAAATAATAAAAAAAATAACATCTTAATTGATGTTATTTTTTTTATTATAATGATTATAAAATCAACGATTTTCTAATGAAAAAACTTTATTAGTCATATGGTTACACGGAACTTTTTCATATTGCTTATTAATTGAAAAAATTCTCGCATCTAAATTATCTAATAATGATAAGATTTCTGCTTCAATTATATGCGGTAAAATTGGAGAACCAAACTCTAATTTACCATGACTAGCTAGAATTAAATGTTTTAAATATATTAAATCATCATTTATTTTGAGTCCAATTTCTTTGCATATTGTATCAACTTTAGAATTCATAATTGAAATATGCCCTAATAAATTACCTTCTAAACTATACTTAAAAAGAAACTGATTTTTTTCTAATTCAAAAATTTTACCCATATCATGCAATATAATTCCTGAATATAATAAATCAAAATTAATTTTAGCATAATTATAAACTTTAGATAATGCAATAGCACTTTTTAACATTAAAGATGTATGTCACAATAATCCACCTAAAACATTATGATGAAATTTTGTTGCTGCAGGTCATTTTATAAATTGATCTTTATATTTTAAAATAATAAATTTTAAAAGTTTTTGATAATTTATATTACTAAAATTATCAACTATCTTAACGATTTTTTGATACTCTAGTTCCACATCAATTGGAGCTGATATTAAAAAATCTACTAATTTAACATCACTAGAATCCATATTTACAAAATTTGTAATTTTTAACTGGATACTATTTTTATTTTGATTTGTAAATCCTGAAAATTTATAAACTGAACCTACTTTAATTGAATCTAAAAACTTATCAGCATCCCAAATTTTTGCATTTAATGCCCCAGTAGAATCTTGAACTTTTAATGATAAGTATTTATTTCCGTTTTGCGCTGTTCTGATTTGTATATCATCCACCAAACCTAAAACTTCAAAATTTGAATTTTTATTTAAATCATTCATTTTTAACATAGACAATATTACCTCTTTCGTAAATTAAAAAAAACTTTTTAGATAATTATTAAATAAATCATCATGCATATTTTGAGCTTTAATTTTGGCATTCATAATATTAGTATGATCAATAATATTAAAATAGAATTTTATTTTAGGTTCTGTTCCAGACCCTCTAATCGCTATCGATGAACCATCTTTAAAATATAATTTCAAAAGATTGCTAGGTGGAGCTGAATGTAATCCTAAAAGATAATCTTCTATTTTTAATATACCTACATTTGCTAATTTTTTTAAAGGTTTCTTACGAATATGATTTAAAATTTCCTTAATTTTATTTGGATTAAGTTCTTTTGTAAAAGTTTTAGAATTATAATAACCATATTTTTTATATAAATTTTGTAAAATATCAACTAAGGTTTGTTTTTTACTCATATAATAATTACTCATTTCAGCAATAAATAATGATGCAAATATCCCATCTTTATCTCTTACCATAGAATTATTAATAAGTAATCCACATGCCTCTTCATATCCTAACAAACAAGGTAAAGAGCTATGATTTATATAATCACACATTCATTTAAAACCAGGATGAGTTTTAATAATTTTAATATTATTATCTATTGCAATTTTATCAATTAAATCAGAGGATACAAAAGTAGAGTAAATAATATTATTATCTTTTAATCAAGTTTGTTTATTTTCAATTATATAATTCAAAATTAAAGCAGCAGCTTCATTTGTACTTATAATAGAATAAGTTGTTTTATGCAATACTGCTAAACCAATACGATCAGCATCTGGATCATTTAGAAGAATTAAATCTGAATGATTTTTTTTAGCATTTTGAATAGGTAAGAAAAAGTTTTCAACTAATTCTGGATTAGGATTAGGAGCATTTTTAAAAGTAGGTAGCATTGCATAATGTTTTTTTACATTATGAACTTTATAATTTGCTAATTTTAATAAATCAGGAGTAATTTTTTGACTAGTCCCATGTAAATTAGAAAATGTTATTTGGATTTTATGTTTACTTTTACTAGGTTTTAATAATTGTAAACAATCATTAGAATAAATTTGGAAAAAATCTTTATCTAAATATTTTATCTTAGATCATTTAATTGAACCTAAAAAATTGATAGCATTTGAATTTTTATTTTTATAAGATTTAGAAATAATATCAGTATCTTTTGGCAAATACTGTGATCCTAAATTATTAAAAATTTTAAAACCATTATAATTTTTATTATTATGACTAGCTGTGATTACGATTCCAGATAAATAATTATACTTTTTAATTGCATAAGATACTAATGGTGTTGGCATTGGTAAATTTTTATTAGCTAAAATAACCTTTATATTATATGAAGATAAAACTCTTGCAACTTCCATACTAAATTCTGAAGAAAATAAACGATTATCATGACCGATAATTATGCCATTATTTTCAATATGTTTCTTGGGATAATTAGCAATTAAAAAATCATAAAAAGCTAATGTTGCTTTACGAATAGTAATTATATTAAAATAATTTTTACCCGCGCCTATCTTACCTCTAATTCCTGCTGTACCAAATTCTAATTCCTTAAAAGTCTTATTTTTTAATTCTTGCGTTCTATATTTAGATGAAACTATAGAAAGCTTATAGTTTAATTTATTATCACTATTTCATAATTTTAAGTTATTTTTAATCATATTTAGTATCCTTTATATTAATTTTCATCAATGCTATATTCTATATTAGAATCATCATAACGAGGATTATTTCTAAAATAAAGTTTTATATTTTCAACTTCATCTAGTTTTTCTCATTCAAATTCATTTCTACCAAAATGCCCATAAACACTAGTTTGGCTATAAATCGGTTTTCTTAAATTAAGTGTATTTATCATGCCATTTATTGAAAAATCAAAAATATGATTTATCATTTCAATGATCTCATAATTACTAAATGCGCTAGTATTTTTAGTATCAATTCAAAGCGAAGTTGGTTTTGCTTGACCAATTGCATACGATACTTCAATTTCACATTTTTTAGCAATTCCAGAAGCAACAATATTTTTAGCTACATAACGACACATATAAGATGCTGTTCTGTCTACTTTTGTATAATCTTTACCAGAAAATGCACCTCCACCATGTCTTGCTGCCCCACCATATGTATCAACAATAATTTTTCTACCAGTCAGACCAGTATCTGCAATTGGCCCACCAATAACAAATTTACCAGTAGGATTAATTAAAAATTTAAAATTAGTATTTAAATTGTATTTTTTAGCAATTTTATTCATTATTTTAGTTTTAATAAAACTTTTGAATTTCTCACTATTATATCCTGGATCATGTTGAATACTCATAAGAATAGTATCAATACAATGTGGTCGATTATTTAAATATTCAATCGTAACTTGGGATTTCATATCTGGTCTAGCTCAGAGAAAATTATTCTTTTTTCTTAATTGCGATGCATATTTTACAAGATCATGAGCAATTGTTAATGGTAATGGCATATAATTAGTTTTACATTCATCAGTCGCATAACCAAACATTATACCTTGGTCACCTGCGCATATAATATTATTTCTACGATCTACTCCTTGATTGATATTGCTTGATTGGTTTTGAATAAGTATTTCAATCTCTAAATTAGTAGATGATATTCCATACTCATTCCTATATCCAATATTATCTAATGTAGTTTTAATAATTCTAATAATATCAGAATTATTTGGCTTAGGCGTAATTTCGCCACCAACAATAATTTTATTGCCAGTAACAAAAACTTCACAAGCAACACGAGAATTAGGATTTTTTGATAAACAAAAATCTAAAATATTATCAGAAATTTGATCACATATTTTATCAGGATGTCCTTCAGATACTGATTCAGATGTAAATAAATAATTTTTTTGCATATTTTTGTACTTTCTATTTGGTTTCTAATTAAAAATATCTAAATAATTTACGATATGATTAGTTGAATCGATTAGCTCAATTTCATTTAAAGATTTAAATTTCTTATTAAAATATTTTATATCATAAAAAAAACTTTTATTTGCTTGAATAATTTTAACATTATCTGATTGATTAAACTTAACTTTTTTACTAATTTTAATAAGATGATGAAAAAACAAATAATTCAATTTAATAGAATTAACTTTTTTCATATGACCTAATACACTTTTATCATTTGTTAATTCATCATATTTTATAGATAAATTGATTTCCCCTTTTAAATTTGCAATTAAAGGTAAAGATAAATAGAGTTTTTTTCTATACGGTAAACTAATCAATTTATAATTAATAATTGGATTAATTATAATGGTTTTTTTGACTTTTTTTTGACATTTTTTAGATATAAAAGAAGAAAATCCTTCACTTACTAAAATAATATCGCTATTTTCATATTCAGATTTTAAAAGACTAATAATCTCGCCAATATCTACAATAGTATTAGAAATTGATTTTTTAGCATAATCATTTTCTTGATAACCACGCTGTAAAAAAATAATAACATTTTTATTTGTTTTTTTTAAAAAAGTATAAAAAGAATTATTAATGCCAAAAATATCATGGATAAATAAATAAATATTTTTATCTTGATTATTAAATTTATTTAAATAAATTTTAAGTCTATAACCATCACTAGCAACAATATATTTATTATCAATTAATTCCGTTTTTTGAATTTTAGAACGCGTTACACTATATCTATTAATTCTAATATATCTTTTTAAAGAATGAATAAAAATAAGTAATCCTAAAAGAAATGAAATAAAAACTATAAATGATCACAAAACAAAATATAAAGACATAATTATTTGTTCTTCTCATTCGGTTTAATAAAAATTCGTTGAAAATTAAAAACTTTATGATCATCCTTTAATTCTAAAATTGCTCCACAAAATTGCGGTTCACTTATTGCAGGTTGGAAATATTCACGAATCCCTGTTTTTTCTTTAATAATAATTTCAGTAGGATTAGCACCTAAAATAGAATGGAAGGGTCCTGTCATGCCGATATCCGTAATAAATGCTGTTCCTTTAGGTAACACTTGTTCATCACTAGTTTGTGTATGCGTATGAGTTCCGAAAAGACATGTGATTTTACCATCATAATTTCAAGCAAAGGCTTTTTTTTCTGCTGTAGTTTCAGCATGCATATCGACAATATGAATATCACTTTTATCAGTTTTTAAAAGATTATCAAATGATTCATAAGGATTATTAACATGATCCATAAATGATTTACCCATGATATTAGTTATTCTGATAGTCTTGCCTTTTTTAGTAATTTGAATAGTCCCATTACCTGGCAAAAAAGAATTCATATTTAAAGGTCGCAATAAATCTTTTGTAGAATCAATATATTTCAGAACTTCTTTTTTATGAAAAATATGGTTTCCTGATGTAATAACATCTATTTCTTGTTTTTTTAAAAAATCATAATGTTTTTTTAATATAGAACTTCCATGTGAAATATTTTCACCATTAGCTATCACTACATCAATTTTATTTACTTTAACTAAATTAGGTAAATATTTAGCTATTGCATTTCTACCTGATTTACCATAAATATCACCTATAAAAAGAAATTTTATCATTTATAAAATCCTCATTTTCTATTCACTATCAACTTGTTTTAATTTATTAATTAATTCTATATAAGTTTTTTCATCTTTTTTTAAAAAAGTATTATATATTTTATCTCTTTTACTATTCTTAAGATAAAGTGATAATTTTATTTCTAATTTATTCATAAAATTAATTATTTTCATTAGTGAATCATGAACAGCATTTTTACTTACTGATTTTGATTTTGCTATTTCACTTAAACTTAGATCTTCAAAAAAATATAAATTAAAATATTCTCGTTGTTTAATTGTTAACATTGTACTATATAAATCATATAAATCTATATAATGAGTTTTTTTTGCAATTTCCATCTTAAATTATTTTTCTTCTTTTTCAAATAAATCTTTTGCTAATCCATAAACATATTCATTAATATCAAATTCTTGTAGATCTTCTAATTTTTCACCAAATCCAATAAATTTGATCGGAATATTTAATTTAGATTTTATAGCAAAACTAATTCCACCCTTAGCAGAACCATCCATTTTAGTAAGTACCACTCCACTAACTTTTGTACTATCATAAAATACTTTTGCTTGGTCTAATCCATTTTGACCTGTCATTGCATCTAAAACTAGTAGAGTTTCTTGAGGTGCATGATGAACTTTACGTTTAATGATGGAATGAATTTTTTGTAATTCATTCATAAGATTAACTTTATTTTGTAGTCTACCTGCTGTATCAATAATAACTAAATTATATTCTTCTGCTTTTGCTTTATCTAATCCTTGGTATACCACACTTGCAGGGTCTTGCCTTGGTTTTGAAGAAGTAAATACATCTACAGCTAATTTTTTAGATCATTCTACTAATTGTTCTGTTGCTCCTGCTCTAAAAGTATCAGCAGCAATTAACAAAATTTTATAATTTTCTGCCTTTAAAATATTAGCTATTTTAGCAGTTGTTGTAGTTTTCCCAGTTCCATTAACACCAACCATCATGATTACATTTAAATTATTTTTTTTCAAATTTAATTTTGATGATGAATTACCTTTGGTATAAATATTAATAATTAATTCAATTAAATAATTATTTAGATAATTAAAATCTTTATTACTTTTTGCTTTTTTTTCTAATTGAGAAGTAATATTTACAACATTTTCAATTCCCATATCAGATGCAATAAGAATATTTTCAAGATCTTCTAAATAGGAATTATTATACTCCTTATACTTAGTCGATAATTTTTTAATATTTTTTGAAAAAGATAAATTAGATTTTTCTAAACCTTTATTATATTTTTGGGTTTTTTTGGTATTTTTGTGTTTTTTGAATCATTCTAGAAAAGCCATATTTCCCTCTTATCTTTAAAAATCATTTGGCGCAGATAAATCAAAAAATTTACCTTCTTTAATATAAATTAATAATTCAGCAATATTAACCAAATGATCTCCTGCTCTTTCAATATATTTTAATTGTTGTAAAGTTACATTAATAAGCTTTACACCACTACCATCACTAGTTGTTTGTAATTTTTTTAATAACATTTTAGTATTGCGTTTAAAAATAACATTAATTTTATTTTCAAATGTAGGAATGCTATAAGCAAGTGTTAAATCACCACTAGCAATGATTTTACGAATATATTTTAACATTTTTAATAATTTTTCAATGGGTTCTTTAATTTCACTTTTAATAAGTTTATTTGAAGGTTGATATTTTAAATAATAATTAGATAAATGTGCTGCATAATCAGCAATTCTTTCAATTTCTCGAACAATTATTAAAAATGTTACAACTTGTCGTAAATCCTTTGCAACCATTTGTTGTTTTGCTATTTTTCATAAAGAAATATTAATGAAATTATCATGTAATTGATTTATTGTTTCATCATTTAGATAAACTTTTTCAGCTAATTTTGAATTTCCTTGCACAAGTGCATCATACATATTCGTATATTGTGTTATAGTTAAATTCAATATATTCATTAACATTTTTTTCTGTTGTAATAAATCATCATCAATATAATTAATAAAATCAGAATATAATTTTTTATGGTGTTCCATTTAATTTTTCCCTTTCATAAAATAAATATAATATATTTTAATTAAATCTACCCGTGATGTAGTTTTCTGTTTTTTTGTCTTTAGGTTTTGAAAATAATTCTTTAGTTTTAGAATATTCTATTAATTTTCCTTCCAATAAAAAGGCTGTGTAATCGGCAACTCTTGCAGCTTGTTGCATTTGATGAGTAACTAGAATAATTGTAAAATCTTTTCGTAAATTTCTAATTAAAGTCTCTATTTTTAAAGTTGATACCGGATCTAAAGATGCAGTAGGCTCATCCATTAATAAAATTTTTGGTTTTAAAGCAATTGCCCTTGCAATACATAATCTTTGCTGTTGACCCCCAGATAATCCTAATGCTGAATCTTTTAAGTTATCTTTTACTTCATGTCAAAGAGCAGCTTTAGTTAACGATTCTTTAACAATTTGATTTAAAATAGTTTTATTTTTTACACCTTGACTTCGTGGCCCAAAAACAACATTATCATAAATAGACATTGGAAAGGGGTTAGGTTTTTGAAATACCATTCCCACATTAGTACGTAATGTAATTAAATTTTGATTAGAAGAATAAATATTTTTATTCCTAATAATAACTTTACCAGTAATTTTGATATTAGGAATAAGATCATTTAATCTATTAAGTGTTCTTAATAATGTTGATTTACCACAACCAGAAGGTCCTATTAATGCAGTTACACATTTTTTATTAATTTGTAAACTTATGCCTTTAATAATATGTTTTTTACCTTTTTTATAATAAAAATTTAGATCCCTAATATCTATTGCTATATTATCGGGTACTATAATTTTATTATTGTGCTGATTATCTTGTTCTTTATTCAAGGCATGTTTTTTGTTTTTTGTTTTTATCTTCATCAATATAATAACTCCTATATTATTTCATAATAAATATTATTAATAGATATTATGCTATTTGTGTTTTTTGGGTTTTTGATTAAATAATTTTTTGAAAGTTCTCAAATTATTATTAAGTTTATTTTTCATATTTGTTCATTTTTCTTTACAAGTAATTTTAATATAAGATGGTGAGAAATATGTTAATAAGTAATGAGAGAGGAAATTTAGAACCAATACTGTTGTGATTATAATTAATCCTAAAATATATGCTATGTCTAGTGCTTGTGAGGTCGATGCTTCTTTAAAAATCATATATATTTTTACTGAAAGCGTCGTCCCTGGAGAAGCAAATCCCCAATGCGGCATTCTTGCCACACTACCTTGTGTTAAATATACTGGTGCTGATTCTCCCATAACTCGTGCAACTGATAAAATAATCCCTGTGATAATTCCTCTTGTTGAGTTTGGAATAACTACCTTAGTAATAGTTTCTGCTTTAGAATTACCTAATGCTAATGAGGCATAACGATAATCATTTGGTACATCATTAATGCTACTTGCAATTGCCCTTGTCATTAAAGGCAATACAAGAAAAGTTAAAGTTAAAGCAGATGCAAAAATTGATAATGGAAGATGCAAAAATCCAATAAAAAAACTCAATCCAAATAAACCAAAAATAATTGATGGAGTTGATGCCATTACATCTAATGAGAAATTCAAAAATTTTAAAAATTTAGAATGTTTATTAGAATATTCAGTTAATAAAATAGCAACAAACAAAGATAATGGAAAGGCAAAGGCAATAGTCAAAATAATTAATAATATTGTTGTTAAAAATAATCCAAAAATATTTATTGGAGTTATTCCAACACTAGCTCCATATTGTGATACAAATCCTAGTGAAATTGCTATAAAACCTTTGATCATAATAGTTAGAAAAATTCAAAGAGTAAACGATATCACAATTGTTGTTGAGGATATCATTAAAGCTAATCGAATTCCATTGCTGATCTTAGATAACCGTTGATCTTCACTTTTAGATCAAATCAGTTCACGTAGTTGACTAGGATTAAGATGCTTTCTTTTTAGATGTTTAGTATTTTTTTTACTATGTAATTTTATTTTGCGTTGTTTTTTTAAACTAATACTTTGAGCAAGTAAAATCAGACTATTGATTAGAATAACAATTATAAACAACATTAATCCAATTGTGTAAAGTGATGATTCGTGTAACTGCCCGGCATTTTCTAATATTTCTAGTCCAATTGTTCCAGCAAGAGTTCTAATAGATGCGAATAAGAAACCTCCTATTCCATGCATATTTGGTAATGATCCAGAAGGTGCGGCATTACCAGCAATCATAATAACTGCCATTGTTTCTCCGATAATTCTTGCAATTGCCATCGCAATTGAAGAAATTAAACCAACTCTAGCACTTCTTAAAATAACACGAAATGATGTATAACTTTTAGATAAGCCTAAAGCTAGTGAACCAGAGCGATATGAATTTGGAACTGCTTTAATAGAATTAATTAATAATGACAACATAACTGGTAGGGTCATAAATGTTAATACAATTGCCGATAGCAATAAATTACCTTGCTGTTTTGATCCTAATTTAATAAAAAGTGGGGATATTTGAGTTAATGCAAATAGTCCAAATAATACTGAGGGGATCCCTGCTAATAATCTAATCGTACCTATAACTCTTCGTTGAATATCATTAGTTAAATATTCACAAATATAAACCGCTGTAAAAATCGCAAGTGGTATTGTGAATAATAATGTCAAAAATAAAAGCATAAAAGTTCAAAAGATTATTATTGCAATTCCAAAATCACCTGCAGTTGGATTTCAGTTTTTACCAGTAATAAATGCTCAGAAAGATTCATTATGTAAAAAAAAGATTGATTTAGCTAGTACAAAACATAGTATTAAAAAAACTGCAATAATTGAAAAAATCGCAAATGTATATACAACTGATTTAAAAATCAAATCATTCTTTTTTTTATTTTGAATTACTTTTTCTTCGTTAACTAATTTAGAATTTACATAATTAATTTTTGTTTTTTGTCTCATTATTTCTCTAACTAATTTCTATAAACTGGAGGATTATGAATAAAATTTGGATCATTAAAATATTTTCCCATTAAATCGTATATCCCTCCACCACTTACCGGATCGTCACTATTAATTTTTGAAAATTCATCTTTTGCTGATGAACTGCTGCTAGTAGGATCATAATATCCAATTCTCTCAAACCCAAGATTTTTAATTATATTATCAATTCCTAAAATTGAACCTGTATCAGAACTTTTTGGATTATATAAAATACTATGAATAAAATTTAAACAATTAGCTAATTTTTTAGATGATAAATTAGGATTAATTAAACCAATAAAGGGTCTAACTTCTTTATAAGCATTATTAAATTCAAATTTAGTAGTTGGATTTGTTATATCATTTATTAGTCCATTATAAGGTAATATTGGAGATAAATTACTAGTAGCAGGAGCACAAATTCCCCCTATTGTTAACCCATTACCATTATGAATTTGTTCAGATATATTATCAATATATGAAAATGATAAATATCCAATTGATGAAGCAGTATTTTGAACTGCATTCATCATTCCGCCATTTGATGTTACAACACTTGTAGAAGAGTTAGTAGATCCTGAAATCCCAATAATATTTTTTTCCATATAATCTCTAGTTCCAGATCCTGACTCACGTGTATAAGTACTAATTTTTTTATTTAAAAGATTTGCATTACCTTTAAAAATATCTTTAGATAAAGTTAATTGAGATTTGATGTCATTATTTAATTGTAATCAAGTTTCCCCTTTCTCTTTATAAATATCTTTCATAACTAATCCAAGTCCTTTTGTAGGATCTCCCTTATTAGGATTAGAAGATGCATTTTTTGGCAATGGAATTGTTGATGACATATTCTCTGATTTAATTGCAGTTGATGCATAAAGATCTTTTGTATCAATCGTTATGCCTTTAGGTAGATTAAATAAAAAAATGAAGAAATCCTTAGCAATTGCAAATGTATCATAATCATTAGTAGGTTGAACAAGTTTAGACTCAAACCCTATTGAATAATACCCATTTCTAACACCAGCTGGAGCAGCTGCAGAACCCATTGAATTATAGACAAAATCAGTTCCTTCATGATCTTTATATCAAGGAGTAATTTCTTCCATAATAGGATCTACTGATGTAGATCCGCCAGCAACTATTCAATCTTTATATATAAAAATGCTTCAAAGCATTATACTTAAAAGTAATGTTAAAAATAATATAATTGTAACTATAAATCGCTTACGAAAAATTATTTCTCTAAAAATTTGAAATTTAAATTTTTTCATACTTATTTTTTTATTTTCCATATTTATCCTATGCTTTTAAAGATGAAATCTCATCGTTATCTTTTATTATTTTAGTTGAATTTTGATTAATTTTTTGAGCATCTTTTAATTTAACAAGTAAAATAGTAGTTATTCCTTTTTCTTGCATTGTTACCCCAAATAATTTATCACATCTTTCCATAGTAGGAGTTCGATGTGTAACAATCAAAAATTGTGTTGTATCAATAAAAGTATGTAAGTAATTAGAAAATCTTGCTAAATTATCATAATCTAATGGCGCTTCTACTTCATCTAATATAACTAATGGTAAAGGATTAGTTTCTAAAATAGCAAATAAAACTGCTAATGCAACTAAGGATTTTTCACCACCAGATAATAGATTTATATTGGTAATTTTTTTACCAGGTGGAGTTATGCTAATATCAATCCCAGAATTTAAAATATCAGTTGGATCTTCATAAATTAATTTAGCAAATCCGCCTTTAAATAAAACTTTAAATGTTTTCAATAAATGAATATTAACATTTTTAATTGTTTCACTAAATTTATCTAACATTATTTTATCCATATCAGAAATTGATTTATGTAATTTTGTCACTGCTTGATTAAGACTATTATATTCTTTTTGAAAAAAATCATACCTAATTTTTTCATTTTCATATTGACTAATAGCATCCAAGTCAACACTACCAATTTTTTTTAAATCAAATTTTAAAGTTTTTATTTCATCACGAATTTTAGTTTCATCATCATTAGAATTATTATAATTATAATTTGCTTTTGCATATTCAAAAGTAATAAAATATGTATCGATTAAATATTTTAGTTTATTATCTAATTTATTATTTAAATTAATACTAGTATTAGTTAATGTAAAAATTTTATCTTTAAGATTATCGAAATAATTTTTTTGAGACTTATTTTTTTGTTGCATATTTTTTAATTCTAAAAAAACTTGATTTTTTTTAATTACAATATCATTTATTTCTTGTTCTAGATTTTCTTTTATAATAATCTTTTCTTTTAATATTGAATTTAAATCTTTATTTTCTTTAGAAATAATTAAATCATCATCTAATTTTTTTGAAGTTAAAAATTGATATTCACTTTTAGAATCATTTAATTCTTTTAAAATATTGTCAATAGTATCTTTTTTTTCTTGAAGACTTTTATAATATTTTAAAGATGTATCATCATATGTTTTATTTAATAATTGTTTTTCTGAATATGATATTTTTAAAAGATCTAATGATTTTTGTTTTATTTTTAATTCTTCAGATAATTCACTAATTTTTTTATCATAATCAAAAAAGATATTATTGTTTTTATGGTATCCCCCTATTAAAATTCCTGATGCTCTTACTTGATTACCATCTAAAACAGTAAAAGTATACTTATAATTTGTAAGTCGAGCGAGTTTCAATGCTGAATCTAAATCTTTACATAAAATATGTTTTGATAATAAGTACGTTACAACATTATGATATTTATTATCAAAGGAAACTAAATCAAGAGCAACCCCTTCATAACCTTTAATAGATTCCATAACATATTGATCTTGTTCTAAAATAGTATTATGGTTTTTAATAGTTAGCGGCATAAAAGTAGCTTTTCCAGAACGATTTTTTTTCAAAAATTCAATTGCTAATTTTGCATCTTGTTCATTATTAACGATAATATTTTGTTGAACACTATTTAAAATTATTGATAATGCTTTTTGATATTTTTCTGGAATAGTTAAAATATTTTTAACTATATCTAATATACCTGTTAAATGATTACGGTATTGTAAAATATTTTTTACACCCTCAAAAAGATTGTTTTTATAAAATTTTTGTGTATTTAAAAGATTAATCTGCTTATTAATGTTTTCGATATCTTTAAGATAACCATCTGATTTGATCTTAATTTTTCATTGTTCATCATTAATTTTATTTTTTTTAGCATTAATATCTTTAATTTTAATCTCAATATTATTAATGCGTTCTTGTCCAAGATCATATTCATATTTCAATTCTTTACAATTTGATAATAAATTATTAATATGCGATTTAGATTCACTGATTTGATTTTCATTTTCTAATTCGATTTTTTTAATTTTTATACTACTAACTTCATTAATGATATCTTGATATTTTTTATTTAATAAAGTTACTTTTGTATCAATTTGATTATATTCATCTTGAATTTTATTATAAGCATTGTCTTTTTGAAGAAGTAATACATTTAAACTATTTTGTTCATTTTCTAAATCATGTTTTGCTTTTTTACTTTGTGTCAAAGCATCATTTAAAATAATAATATCTTTCGTTAAAATATTAATTTCAATTTGTTTTAATCGTTTATTTTTCGATTCTCATAGTTTTGCTTTTTGATATTGTTTTTTTAATATCGGTAATTGTCGTTCGATTTCATTTATTATATCTTTAATTCGACTTAAATTATTATCCGTTTTTTTTAATTTATTAATACTATCTAATTTATGTTGTTTGTATTTTAAAATTCCTGCAGCATCTTCTAATAGTAATCTTCTTGCAGCAGGTTTTGCTTCTGCGAATTGAGAAACATTTCCTTGTGAAATAATATTTAAAGAAGTTTTGTTCATTCCACTATCTTTAGCTAATAATTTAATTTCTTTTAATTTTACTCTTGTATTATTTATATAGTATTCGCTTTCGCTTTCATTACGATAAATACGACGTTGAATTACTACATCTTTAAAATCTAAATCAAAATAACTATTAGTATTATCAAATATTAACTTTACATCACAAATATTACTAGGCGCTCTAACTTGAGTTCCACTAAAAATAATATCTTCTGAATTATTAGATCTGATCATTTTGCTAGAACCTTCACCAAATACTCATCGAATAGCATCGTTTATATTTGATTTACCAGACCCATTAGGTCCAACGATTCCTGTTATTGAATCAGAAAAATTAATTATAGTTTTATCAGCAAATGATTTAAAACCTATTAGTTCAATTTTTTTTAAAAAAATCATTAATTAACCATCCTATAATTTATTTTGATGCTAGTTTACGTAATGCTGATTGAGCAGCATATTGTTCTGCCTCTTTAATAGAATAACCATACCCTTTTCCATAAGGTATTTTATCAACTACAACAATAACATTATATAATATTTTATTATTAAATTTTTCTTTTTTTGTTTCACGTTCTTCTTTAACAACATTATATTGAATTTTTATTCTGCTGTTAATTTGCAATTGCTCTTGTAATTGTGTTTTGTAATCAATTACTTTATGGAAATAATTACAATCAATAATATATTTAATTAAATATTTTTCAATAAAATTAGATAAAAATATTGCCCCTTTGTCTAAATATATTGCTGCTATAAAAGATTCAAGTATATCAGCAAGTAAACTATCTTTATTATATCCTTTAGTTTTAATTTCACCTTTTCCAAGAAATATTAAAGAATTCAATTTTAAAAATTTAGCAATATCTGCTAAAGTATCTTTCCGAACCATAATACTACGTAAATGAGTAATTTCTCCTTCATCTTTATTTGGATAAGTTGAAAATAGATAAAGTGATATTTCTTTAGACAAAATAGAATCACCTAAAAATTCTAAACGTTGATAAGAATAATCTAAATTATTTTCATTAGCATATGAATTATGAGTAAATGCTGCTTTATATAAAACAAAATTTTTATCATTTAAATCAATATCAAATCTTTTTAAACTGTCTTTTGTTAACATTTATTTATCAGTAGTTCTTTCTATTTGATGTTTTATTTTTTGTAAAACATTATTTTTAATGGATTCATAAGTCATATTTATTACTGAATAATAAGATAAAGCATCACTAGATCCGTGAGTTTTAAAAACAATTTTATTTAGTCCAATAAATAGTGCACCATTATACTTTTTATAATTAAATGATGACTTCATATCTTTTAAAACACTTCTAGAAATCAATGCTGCAATTTTAGTATAAATACTTTTTTTATATGCTCTCTTTATTATATTAAGAATAGTATGCGCTGTACCTTCGAATGTTTTTAAAATTAAATTCCCAGAATAACCATCGGTAACTAAAACATCACAAATATCATTAAAAATATATCTAGGTTCGATGTTTCCATAGAAATTTAATTTTTGATTATTAGTTAATAATTCAAAAGTATCTTTATGAATTTTTTTACCTTTATGTTTTTCTTCGCCAATATTTAATAATCCAACTTTAGGATCATTAATATTAAAAATAGTTTTTGCATAAACAGAGGCCATTAAAGCAAAATTTTCAAGATCCTTAGGATCGCATTCTAAATTAGCACCTACATCTAAAAGCAGTGCAACACCTTTTTTAATTGTAGGAATAAAAGGCATAAATCCTGGTCTTTTAATCCCTGGAATTTCTTTTATAAAAATGTGGCAAGCAGCTAAAAAAACTGCAGTTGGTCCTCCAGAAATCAATCCATCGCAAAGATTATTTTTAACTAATTCAATTGATTTAATCATAGAACTATCTTTTTTATTTTTAATTGCGAAAATATTATCATGAGGATAGACTATTTTAGAAGTGTGATGAATCTTATAAAATTTAGATTTTAACTTTACTTTTTTAATATAAGATAATATAAGTTCTTTATTACCTACCAAGTGAAATACTACATCATTATGTTTTTTAATAAAAAGTAGTATTCCATCGATAATTACTTTAACACCTAGTTCAGCACCCATCATATCGATAGAAATTTTTATCATATTTTTTGCTCCTATTATTATAATTTAATTACTCAATTGAAATTAAATATTGATATTTTAATTGTTGTCCATCGATTATTTCATATTCAACATCAAAATTTTCATCAATATATTTAATCAATAAATTAATTTGATTATCATTAGATTCATTCCCTTTGATAATTGTTATAATTTCTGAATTTTTATTAATTTTAGCTACTAATGCTTTTTTTATCGTAGTTATTAAATCTTTATCACTAGATATAATTTTTTTATTATATAAAGCAATATAATCATTTTCTGTTACTTTTATATTATTATTATCTCCACCTTTTTTAGATGAAGTAATAGAAATTGTAATCGCACTATTTATTGCTTGTTTTAAAACAGAAATATTTTTTTTATTAGTTATAGTTTTATCATAAGACATCGCAGCAATAATGCCCTCTTGTAAATTTCTTGTAGACATTACATAACCTGTTTGTTTTGTACCTATATTTCTTAAAGCGTTTTGTGCTGCAAGAATAGAATTAGAATTATTTGGTAAAATCAAAACATAACTAGAATCTATTTTTTTAATAGCATTAATAAATTCTTCAGTAGAAGGATTTTTATTATTTTTAGAAATAATATGATGTTTAACATTTAATTCTTTTTTAAAATAATTAGCTAAAATTCGATTAGGAACTACTGTTAAAATATCAAATTTTTTATTATAGTGTATTTTATTAAGATTATGAAAATCATTATTATGTTGAACTTGTTCAGACATATTATCTACTTTAATTTTGAAAAAATCACCAAATTGTTGTAAATAAGTTAATGTATTTCCTGGATTAAAAGTATGCATATGAATTTTCAGTATATCATCATCAAATGCAGTAACAATAGAGCTACCTTGATTTGATAATGCATTATGTAAATTAGTTAAATTTATTTTTTTAGAATTAGATTTTAATTTTATTATAACTTCAGTACAATATCCATATTCTTTTTCTTTTTTTAAAGATAATTCAGTTAATTTTAATTTTGAATGATCTTTAACTTTTTCAATTATTTTATTAGTTTCTAAGAAAAACTGCATTCCTTCAAAAAATTTAACTAACCCAAATGCTCCAGAATCAACAACATTCATTTTTTTAAGAGCAGGTAATAAATTAGAAGTATTATTTAATGATATATTACCTTCTTTAGTTAAAGCATGAAAATAAGTAATAAGATCATTATCAAATTCAATATTAGAAATTGCTTTACTCATATCTTTAATAACAGTTAAAATAGTACCCTCAACAGGTTTTATAACTGCTTTATAAGCAGTTTCAGTTGCTTTAGATAACATTTTTTGCAATACTAAAGCATCAATTCATTTAGTTGCTGTTGTAAGAACTTTAGATATACCTTTAAAAATTTGTGAAAAAATAACACCAGAGTTTCCTCTTGCACCCATAATAAGTCCACGTGAAAAACTAAATGAAATATCTTTAATAGAAGGATTTGTTGTTAATTTATTTAATTCTAAAATTCCATTAGAAATAGTTAGGTTCATATTTGTACCTGTATCTCCATCAGGAATAGGAAAAACATTTAAATTATCGATTTCTGGATAATAATTATATAAATTATTAGCCCCGCTAATTAACATTTTTTTATAAATAATAGGTTTATCAATTTTTATAATTGACTTCTTGGATCTTATATTCATTTTTTATTTTATACTTTCTATAAAAATATCGACTTTAAATTCTTTATCTAAAAAAAATGGATTTTTAGAAAGTTCATATTGTAGTCGCTTTTGAATATCATTTGATAAATCTAAAAAATTAGTATTTTGAATTAATATTAAATATACTTATATAAAAAAAGTATTAGTTTTATTCTCATATATTAAATTTACACCATTAGTATATTTACCATAACTATCGGTATCTATTAATGTATTTTTAAATTTGGCAGAAGAAATTTGTTTAACTCCTGGAATAGTAATTAGATAATCTTTTATTGTTTTTATAAATTGGTTAAATAAAAATTGTGGCATATGGTTCTCCAATATAAGTTACACATTTTTTAAAAGAAAAAATCTAGAAAAACTATATTATTATAATATCATTATAATATGATTTTTATTCAGTTTTCATTAATTTAATTTGATTTTTTTAATAAAAAAAGTTATTATTTTATTATTCAATTTAAAATGTATATTGATAAATATATAAAGAGGAAATTATAATGACAAGAAAATGCGAAATTTCAGGAATCGGACCTTTATCAGGTAACACAAGATCACATGCCTTAAATTCAACAAAAAGAAAATGAAATGTAAATTTACAAAAAGTTAAAATGAAAGTGGATGGGAAAGAAACAGTAGTAAAAATTTCCGCACGTACTTTAAGAACTTTAAAGAAAAAAGGTAAAATAGCTAAATAATTTTTTTACTTTTTTTATGCCCATATGGCGGAATTGGTAGACGCAGTAGATTCAAAACCTACCGAAGTAATTTGTATCGGTTCGAGTCCGATTATGGGTACCAAAGAAAATAATAATGGAATTGTTAAATTCCATTTTTTTTATATAACATTACAATTACATTCCCTTTTTTAATATTTAAAATTATATTTTTATTATTAAATTCATTACTGCAAAAAAAAGAAACTGGTTGAAATATTTTAAATTCACCATTATATTTTGCATCTTCAATAATAATTTTTGCAAATTTTAAAGATACAAAAGTTATATATTTATAGTCCTTATATTTAGTATAATCTAAAATATGCTTTCCTTTAGCTAAGGAAAATATTAAATTATTAGCATCATATAATCTAAGATTGATTTGATTATATTTGTTAAATCAAAATAAAGATACTAAATTAAAATCATACCGATTATTATTAGGTAAGAATATTTCAATATTTTTTAGATCTTTTTTGATAGCATAGTTAATTGCTACCTCCCCATCTAAATTCTCTTTATCGCAAGGGTATTGATCAATTTTTTTAATTCTATCTTTTTTTTGTTTTAATATATATTCTTTATCTTTTTTATTTATCGAGTCAAAATCACAACAAGCATAATCAATAAGAATATTTTTATTAAGTAAATTTAAAATTCCATTTTCAACACCAATATAAAAAATATTTTTACCAATATCAAAATCTAAATTTTTGTCACAAACTATAATTGCTTTTCTCATACTAAACCTTTTTTATTTTATTAATTGCAGTTGTAATTGAAAGAGCTTTTAATAAATAACTTCCTAAAACAATTATATTTGCACTATTACATTTTTTATAAGTTATATCATTTATACCCCCATCTACTTGGATTAAGGTTTTTAATTTTTTTGCTGAAATATATTGGGCAATTTCTTGAATTTTTGTTTCTGTAAAATCAAGGAATTGTTGACCGCCAAAACCAGGTTCTACACTCATTAATAAAACTAAATCAAGATTTTTTAAATAAGGAGTCACTTTATTTATTGATGTTTTAGGATTAATTGCTAATCCTAAGTGCAAATTCTGATATTCTTTTTTTAAATTTATGAATTCTTTTAATTGATTAGTTGTTAAAGCTTCAATATGCATTGTGATTGAATTAGCGCCTGCTTTAATAAATGGTTTCAAGTAATCTTCAACTTTTTTATTTTTTATTTTTACCATCATATGGCAATCAATGAAAAATTTTTTATAACTTGTAATATTAGAAAGTATACTTGGTCCAAAACTTAAATTATCTACAAAATCATAGTCCATAACATCATAATGAATTCATTTAAGATTATTACTTCATAATTTATCTAGTACTGATTTTAAATTTAAAAAATCAACATTTAAAATACTTGTTGCAATAATAGGTTTTTTAATATTTTGTGTTTTTATCATTTCCATATCCTTGTATTATTTTTAAATAATCTAAATAAAAAAAATATTCTGGTTTATTAGCAGTAAACTGTTTTTTTACAAAACAATGTGGTTCAGATATATGCAAACAGTTATTAAACTTACACTTCGCAGATAATTTCTTAAAAGGTTTAATCATATTGCTTATATTTAACGGGTCTACATCTTCAATACTAAAAGATGAAAATCCTGGTGTATCAGCAATTTTACCATTTAAAATATCTATCAACTCTACAACTCTTGTAGTATGTTTACCTCGACCTAGAAATTTAGAAATCTTATCTACCTTTTGATTTGTATTTCCAAGCAAATTATTTATTGTCGAAGATTTTCCTGCACCAGTCTGACCAGTAAAAACTGAGATTTTATTTTCTAACATTTTTTGAATAATCGGAAAATAAGAATCAAATGGTTTAATATTACTAATTAATTGAATTTGATAGCCTAATTTTTGATAACTCATTATTTTAGCAAGTAGATCTTGATCTTTTTGAGTTTTTGATAATAAATCAGATTTAGTAAATATTAAAATCGGTACTAATTCCTTGCATTCAATTGAGAATAAATACCTATTTAATAATATAGTACTAAATCTTGGTTCTTTAGCTGATGTTACTATTACCACTTGATCAACATTAGCAATAAGAGGTCTCAATAATTCATTTTTTCGTTTATAAATTTTTTCAATAATCCCTTTTTTTGGATTATTTAAATCATGGAAATTAATTTCTACAAAATCTCCTACAATAGGTTTTACATTATTCTGTCTTAAAAGTCCTCTAATAGAACACTCATAAATTTTCTTATTAATTTCAACATAAGAAAAATTACTTACATTTTTTATAACAAGACCCTTAGAATATTTCAAAAAATATTTCTCCTTTAGAATAAAAATTCCATATTATTAAGTAAGATGAAAAAATGAGTTAAAATCATCTTTAAATTCTTTAACTGTATTATATCTTTTAGTATGGTTTTTTTCTAATGCTTTTAATGCAATATTAGATAATTTTTCAGGAATATTTTTTTTAATTAAATTAGGAGGAATGACATCATTTTTTAATTTCATATTTATGATCATGTGACTTTTATTAGAATAAAAAGGTAATACTCCTGTTAATAGTTCATATAAAAGTGTCCCTAAGGAATATATATCATTTGTAACAGCATTAATATTTTTAGTAGTAATAACCTCAGGAGCTAAATAACTTGGAGTCCCTACTGGTTTAACAAATGATATTGCTTTTTCATTTAAAAAATTAGAGATCCCAAAATCAATTATTTTAATTTTACAATCAGGAAAATAAATAATATTTTCAGGTTTAATATCATTATGTACAACCTTTTGTTGATGAATTGCAATTATACCATCCAAAACAGCATTAAAAATATAATTAATTTCTAATAAACTTCATGTGCAATTCAAAATATTCATTTTAGATCTAAGTGTAAAACAACCTAAATATTCCATAACAATACAAATAATATTATTTTGATAAATGAAAAAATCAAAAAATTCTACAATATTACTATGTTTAATATTTATCATCATAGTTATTTCTTTAATAATATTATTATAATCTATATAATTTTTAATTTTATCACCACGAATCATTTTTATAGCTACTATTTTGTTTTCCAAATAATCTTGCGCTTTAAATAACTTAGAATTAAATGTAATATTGATTTCATCTAGTGTTTCATATCTTCCGTTTAATAAAGTTTTCATATTCCAAAATTCACAACTTTTCTTTTATAAGAGCTTACTTTTTGAAGGTGGATCAACTTGTAATAACATCGCGGTTATATTATCTGTTGATAAGTTTGCAAGTGCTTGCTCAATTAATCTTTTTACTTTATTTTGATTTGAGATTTTACTACAAATTATTTTTCGAATATAATAATCATTTAAAAAATTATAAAGGCCATCTGTACACATTAACAAATATCCTTGAAAATTTTTAATACAATATGTATCGATTTTTAAATTTTTAGTAGGTCCTAAAGCACTAATTAGCATTTTGCCAAATGTTGTGTGGAAATTACTTATATTAAAATTTTCATTTGAAATATTTTGATCTTTTGTAACTAGTTTTAAATTATTAATTTTATCGATTAAGTATAATCTAGAATCTCCAACATTTGCAATATATAAATGTTGTTGATCATAAATACAAACTAATAAAGTGGTTCCCATATCCATATAATCATCTGAGATACAATTTTTTGCATACTCTTTCATATATTTTTTTACATAATTTATATTTTCAACAAGTCATGTTTTGTAATTGTTAGTTCCCCATTTTATATTAAAGTTAGTCGTTTTAAATTTATTTATTAGCTGTTGAGCAGCTATATTACTAGCAGTTTTACCATGCTTATGCCCCCCCATGCCATCACAAACAACCATAATTAATAAATTATTTTTCATACAATGTAATGTACAGTCTTCATTTAATTTACGGAAATTGCCTCTAATACTTTTATAATGGATTATATTTTTTTTAAAAATGCGTTTAACTATTACCACACAATTCACCTACTAATTTGATTTTATTATTTAGTTTTTAATAATTTTGAGTAATAAAATCCATCAGTATTTTCTTCATACCCAAAAATTTGTTGTTCTTCCAGTAATTCTAAATCATTATATAAATTTAATATTTTTTGAATTTGATTAATATTTTCATCTTTATTAATCGTACAAGTGACATACAAAAGTATCCCTCCTGGTTTTAATAATTGATATGCTTTTTTTAATAATAAATATTGTTTTTTAACTAAAGAATTTAATTCTATAAAATTTAAATTTTTATACTTAATTTCTGGTTTTCTTTTTATAACTCCTAATCCACTACATGGAGGATCCAATAAAATTTTATCATATAGAAAAGAAGGTCTATGCATAAGAGAATCTTTATTATATAAAAAAATATTTTTTACATCTAATCGCTTTATATTATCTTCAAAATAAGGAATTTTATTCTTATTAATCTCAAAAGCATCAATTCTACCTGTATTTTTCATCAATGCTGATAAATGTGTGGTTTTCCCACCAGGTGCTGCACACATATCTAATACTCATTCATCTTGTTTCACTTCTAGATAATTAGATACTTTTTGCGCCATTTCATCTTGAGCTATTAACAACCCATTATTAAAAGCAGATGTATGAATTAAAGGTTTTGAACTTATTATCCCACATTTAGAAACTCTACTCTTTAAAAAAACATAGCGATCAGCAAAAGATAGACAAAACTTATTAAAAGATATTTTATTCGTATTAACACGATATGATAATTTGGGTTTTAATAAATTGTTTTTAGCGTACTTTCTTAGGTTTTCTTCACCATATTTTATAATAATAGAAGAAATTCATTCTGGAATGCTATATTTTATTGCTAGTTTTTCATCTTCAGATAATTTTGAATTAATTAAAAATTTATCAATATTTTTAGTTTTAATGAAATTATTTAATATCGCATTTACTAATTTACTCTGTGAAACTTTTACATTTTTGGCAATATTAACAGCTTCATTAACTATTGCATATGGAGGTATCTTATCGAGAAAATGTAACTGATAAATAGATAAAATTAATAATAATCTAATTTTTTTATCTAACTTTGATAAAGTAGTAAATTGTTTTAATAAAAAAGTAATATAAATTTTATTTTGCAAAGATCCGTAGACAATTTGATAAATTAAGTTTTTATCTTTTTCCATTAATAAATAATACTTATCCAAAGAAAATAATAATTTATTACTAAATTCTTTTTTATATATTATTTTATATAAAATATCAAGCGCAACTTTTCTACTACTAATATATTTTTTATTAATTTTTTGCATGGTTATCTTTTTTCTAATAAAATCTCTGTAATTAATTCTGCAGATTTTTTAATATCATTATTTACAATAATATAATCATATTTATCTTTTAATTTCATTTCTTTTTTAGCTTTTTTGATTCTTTTTTTAATTAAATTAGGTGAATCAGTATTTCTAGATATTAATCTTTTTTTTAACTCCAAAAGATTAGGAGGTAATATGAAAAATGAAATATAATCTGATGTATTCTCCATAACTTGCATAGCACCTTTTAATTCAATTTCGAGCAAAATATCTCTACCTTTTTTTATTTGTTCTTCGCAATATTTCTTTGGTGTTCCGTAATAATTACCTATAAATTTAGCATACTCCAATAATTTATGATTTTTAATATTATTTTTAAATTCTTTTTTAGAAACAAAAAAATAATTTTTATTATTTTCCTCATTATGTCTAATTTCTCTTGTTGTCATTGAAATAGATAAGGCTAATCTCAAACTTTTATTAGATAATAATTCTTTAGCAATACTACCTTTGCCAACACCACTAGGTCCAGATAATAAAATTATTTTCCCAACTTTATTTATCACTACTTTTCTCCCAACGCAAAATATATAAATTTTTATAATTGTATTTTTTCTTTTTCAATAAATGAAAATAATATTTTTTATCACTATCAGTAAATTCATTAAAATCAATATCAAAATCAGATTCAATTATTATTATCGCATTAATATTTAATATTTTATAATTGATTATATAATAAAAAACATTATAATAATATTTATGTTCTTTAAATGGTGGATCTAGTATAATTAGATCAATCTTTTTATTAATAGATTTAATATATTTTAGGAAATTTAGGTAATCTTTATTAAATAATTTATAATTATTAATACCTAGTAATTTTATATTTTTTAATATAATTCTATATGCGTCTTTACCAATATCATTAAAATAGCAATATTGTAAACCTCTAGATAATGCTTCGATTCCTAAAATACCTGAACCAGCAAAAATATCAATCCCAATTTTATTTTGAAAAATAAAATAATTATTTAAAATATTAAATATATCTTCTCGCGTTCTTGAAACAGTTGGTCTTGTATCTAAACTTTTTATTGTATTAATATTTCTGTTTTTATATTTGCCGCTTATAATTTTCAAGTTATGTACCTCTTGTGAAAATATTATGATTAATAAACATTTTATATTAAAGATAAAGAATTTAAAAGGAGTTATTATGTTACAAAAGGAAATACCACATTCAAATTGATTAATAAAAGATGATAAAAAAAGTATAAGATCAAAATCAGTTGATGTAAAATTGCCTTTATCTAAAGATGATGAATTAACTATGAAAAAATTAATTGATTTTGTAAGAATGTCTCAAGATAAAATTAAAAATAAAGATCACCTATTACGTCCTGCTGTTGGACTAGCTGCACCACAAATAAACATAAATAAAAAAATGTATTATATAAAAATAGTAAATAATAAAAAAATAATTGAGCATGGATTAATAAATCCTAAAATTATTGGTTATGTAAAAAAACGAGTTGCCTTATCTGATGGAGAAGGTTGCTTGAGTGTAGATAAAAACCATGAAGGTTTTATCGAAAGATCTTATAAAGTTATTTTAACTGCTTATGATTATTTTAAACAAAAAGAAATAAAAATAGTAGCAAAATCTTATGAAGCGATAGTAATACAACATGAACAAGATCATTTAAATGGTAAATTATATTATGATTTATTAAATAAAATAGATCCATGACAAAAAAATAATGAAACGATGTATATATAAAAGATGGAGAAAAAAATGGAAAAAAAACAAATAAAGATAAGTCCAAAGGAATTGACTAAAAAAAGTAACCCCCCAATGTATAAAGGTAAACCAGTTTTGGTTTTTGCTTTAGGTGGCTTAGAAGAAATTGGAAAAAATACTTATTGTATAGAATATGATAATGATATTATCATTGTAGATGCAGGGGTTAAATTTCCAAATGATAAATTATTAGGTATAAATGCAGTTATTCCGAATTACGAATATTTGAAATTGCCTAATAAAAAAATAAGAGGACTTTTCATTACTCATGGTCATGAAGATCATATTGGAGGAATTCCTTATTTATTAACAGAAGTGCCTAATATTCCAATTATTTATGCTCCAAGATTAGCAAGAGCATTAATTAAAGCAAAATTAAAAGATAAAAAAGTCAAAACACAAGTTCCAATAAAAGAAATAAATGCAGATACAAAAATTAAAATATCTCATTTTGAATTAAGTTATTTTATTGTAAATCATTCAATTCCTGATGCATTTGGGATCTTAATAAAAACTCCAAATGGTAATATAGTTACTACTGGAGATTATAAATTTGACTGAACTCCTCTTGGAGAATATAGTGAAATTGATAAAATGGCAAAAATAGGAGAATTAGGCGTTGATTTATTAATGGCTGATTCTACTAATGCTGAAGTTTCCGGGTATACAATGACTGAAAAAGATGTTATCGAAAATATTGATAAGATTTTTTATCAAACTGATAATCGAATTATAATAACTTCTTTTGCTTCAAATGTGCATAGAATCAAAAAAGTTGTTGAATTAGCGGAAAAACATAAACGTAAAATTATTGTTTTAGGACGTAGTATTGAAAAAATCATCAAAATTATTCGTGAGATGGGGCATTTAAAAATAAATGACCGTTATTTTATTAAAAATAATGATCTAAAAAATAATTCTAAAAAAATAAATGAATTAAAAAAAACCCTTGTAATTTGTACTGGTTCTCAAGGAGAAGAGTTGGCTGCTTTATCAAGAATTTCATCTAAATCACATCAATATATTTCAGTTCAAAAAGGAGATACTATTATATTTTCAAGTTCTGCAATTCCAGGAAATAAAAAAAATGTTGAAGTAATTGTTAATAAATTAACAAAATTAGGAGCAATTATTTGAGAAAATAGTAAAGAATTCCCACTTCATACATCTGGACATGCTTCTAGAGAAGAACAAAAATTATTATTTACACTTTTAAAACCTAAATACTTTATGCCGATGCATGGTGATTATCGTATGCTAAAAATCCATGGCGAAACAGCAGTGTCTGTTAATGTTCAAGAAAAAGATGTATTTATTTGTGCAAATGGCGATCAAATTAATCTATTAAAAGATAAAGCATGAATTGGCGAAAGAATCGAAGCAAATCCTATATATATCGATGGAAATGACACATCTAGTGGTGAAACTACATCTGTTATTAGAGATCGCGATATTCTTTCTAAAAATGGTTTAATTTCGGTAATTTTCACTATCGATTCAAAAACTAATAAACTAATTTCAGGACCATATATTGTTTCTCGTGGTTCTTTCTATGTTAAGAGTGCATCAAAATTTATGAGCATTTTAAAGAAAATATCACAAGATACTATTAAAACAGCATTACAAGATGAAAAGCCTACTTTTAATAAAATAAAGAGTTCTTTAAAATCTAAATTATCTCCTTATATTTTTAAAGTTAAAAGACGTAATCCATTAATTATTCCAGTTATTTTAAATAAAAAATAAATAAAAAAATATCGATTTAATCGATATTTTTTTTATCTAATAGCGCTAGCATAAATATTGAAACTTAATATTTTATTGATTAGTTCTATTTCTTTCTCATTAAATAAGGTTTCACAAATTGATAAAACATAAATTTTATACTGGTAAAAAAAATATGATCAAAAACAAGCAATCATTATAATGAAAGTTAAGGTGATTGTAGAAAATATTTTAATTAAATTAATTAAAGTATTTTCTATTGGTGTTGATGTAGAAGAAAGATAAACTAAACCCAATATAAATAAAATAATTGTAATAAAAATTAAAAATACAGTAAACATCGCACAATACTTTAAAAATTCTAAAAAACTTGCAAAATTTAGTTTTGATTTAGTATTTTTAATAATTCTAATATCACTGCAAGCTTTAAGAGAATATAATATATTAATTAAATTTTTAGATTCTTTTTTCTTTTTAGAAAAAAACAACTTTTGTTTTTTTTCTGAATAATGAAATGATCCAAAAAATATTTTTTTGTATTTTACTTTAATATCTTTAGACATTGCTGATAATAGTTTTGTATTTAACTCTTCACATGTATATTTATTTTCAAACTTATTTCTATGTGAAAATTCATATATTTTATAAGTTAAACATGATGCTAATCATAAAACACTTACAAACATTAACATTATAAAAGGAATAAGTGCATATTCAAACTTAGTACTCATCTGTATAATCTCCTAAATAATTTCATAATTATTTAAATTATACTACATAGTTTATAAAGTTATTTATTTTGAATGCATTCAATCCCAGGTAATTTTTTACCTTCCATAAATTCTAAAGAAGCGCCACCACCTGTTGAAATGTGACTAAATTTATTTTGATACCCTAATTGAATTGCAGCAGCAGCAGAATCTCCTCCACCGATTATTGTAAATGCATTTTTTAATTTAGAAATCGATTCACAAACAGCAGTAGTTCCTTTAGCATAATTACTAAATTCAAATACACCCATTGGGCCATTTCAAACTACAGTTTTAGCACCTTGAAGAGCATCATTAAATAATTGAATCGTTTTTGGGCCAATATCTAATCCAATATACCCATCATCAACATTTTCATCTTTACTATATTTTGGTGCTAAATTTTTAAACTCTTTACAAATTGCTGAATCAACTGGTAAAATGATTTTTTCTGGATTTGCAGATAAATATTTTTTAGCCAAACTAACTTTATCTTTTTCTAATAATGAATTACCAATTTTAATATTTTTAGCGGCATAAAAAGTGTAAGTCATTCCACCACCAATAATAATTTTATCTGCAGTTTTCAAAAGATTATCGATTACACCGATTTTGTCAGATACTTTTGCTCCACCAATAATTGCAACAAAAGGTTTTTTAGGTGATATTACAGCTTGTGATAATTTTTCTAATTCATTTTGAATTAAAAAACCAATACAAGATGATTTAATATTAGATGCAATTCCAACATTAGATGCATGTGAACGATGTGCAGTACCAAAAGCATCATTTACAAACACATCTCCTAATGATGCTCAATATTTACCTAAACTAGGATTATTTTTAGATTCTTTCTTATTATTAATATCTTCAAATCGTGTATTTTCAAACAAAATAATATCTTTAGGTTGCATATTATTAATGGCATCTTCTAATATTTTTCCATTTGTATAAGGAATAAATAAAACTTTATGATTTAGTTTTTTAGCTAAATTTACTGCGATTGGTCTCAAAGAGTTGGCATTTTTATCGCTATCACTTTTTACTCTTCCTAAATGAGAAAATAAAATAATTTTAGCATTATGTGCTAATAAAAAATTAATAGTTTTAAGTGAAGCATTAATTCGATTATCATCAGTAATTTTGCCATCCTTAATCGGCACATTGTAATCAACACGAACTAAAACTTTTTTATTATTAACTTCTATATCTTTTAATGTTTTTTTATTTAAATTCATAACTAATTCCTTCATTTTTATATAAAAAAATGGGATTATAAAAATCCCATAAAAATTATCTTTTTATATTTTAGCGAAATATAAAACTGTTCTAATTAATTGACATACATATGAGTATTCATTGTCATATCATGAAAATACTTTAACCAATTGTTTTGTTTTAGGTACATCCATAACTTTTGTTAGTGTTGAGTCAAAAATTGATCCATGAGTTTCACCAACAATATCTTTTAATACAATTAAATCTTCATTATAAGCCAATGTTTCATTAGCTGCTTTTTTCATTGCTGCATTTATACTTTCAACTGTAACTTTTTTAGATAATTCTACTGTTAAATCAACTATTGAACCTGTAATTGCAGGAATTCTTAAAGCTGCTCCATCTAATTTACCATTTAATTGAGGTAAAACTAATCCTACTGCTGCTGCTGCTCCTGTTGAAGTGGGGATAATATTACCAAATACTGCACGCCCTCTTCTTAGATCATTATGAGGTAAGTCTAATAATCTTTGATCATTAGTTGCCGCATGAATAGTAGTCATATTACCTTTAACAATTCCAAAAGTTTTATCTAGAACATTTACTACTGGTGCTAAACAATTAGTTGTACAAGAAGCACCTGAAATAATTTCATCTTTTTTTGTTAAAATTTTATGGTTAACATTATAAACAATTGTTTTTACATCTCCAGATGCTGGTGCACTTATAACAACTTTTTTTGCTCCTGCTTGAATATGTAATCCTGCAGTTTCTTTTTTTCTAAAAAATCCTGTAGATTCAATAACTAGATCAATTTCTAATTTTTTTCATGGTAAACGACTTGGGTCTCTTTCTGAAAAAATTTGAATTTTATGTCCATCGACAATAATTCCATCTTCATCATAAGTAATTTTATCTTTTAAAAATATTCCATGTGCTGAATCATATTTTAATAAATGTGCTAATGTTTTAGGATCTGTTAGATCATTAATTGCAACTACACGTACATTTTCATCTCATAGTCTTCTAAATGCAAGTCGTCCAATACGACCAAATCCATTAATTGCTATTTTAGTTGATTTCATATTTTCCTCTTTCTTATTTTATTTTTACATAAACATATAAATAAATATATCATTTAAATATCAAAAATTATAGATTTTCAATTATTAAATTTGATTTTATTTTATAATTTAATTATTTTATTATCAACTAATTCACAAATACGTCGAATTAGTCTCTTAGCTTTTATAACCTCAATACTATAATCTACATTACTAGAATTGAAATTTGGATTATTTCTTGCATTAGAATAAATTTTTTCTAATTGAATAATACTATAATTAGAAGTAAAAGATGTGAATTTATTTTGCAATAATCTATCATTTAAAATAGTAAATAAAATTTCATCTCTTCATCAGTTAGTTATTACTTCACCACCGATATCATCTAAAAATAAGGCATCGACATTTAGGCATTTTTTTAATCAATGAGTTTTTTCATTATTTTGCTTTGAAAAAGATTCTTTTAATAAATAAACTAATTTAGTAGTCGAAATAAATAGAACTGATTTATTTTTTGTTGCTATTTTATTGGCAAGTAAAATTGATGAATAAGTTTTACCTAACCCGGGATCCCCAAAAATAAAAGCGCCTTTTATTTTTGAACTTTGAAAGCTCAAGTTTTCATATTTAGAAATAGTGCTAATAAAATAATGTAGCATCTCTTCACGATTATTGCTTCTTTTGTACTTAGGTAAATTAAAAGTTCATTTTAATTTATCTTGCGAAAAATCATGATATCAGTAATTATTTTGAATACGTTTATACATAACGCAATTACATTCTTTAGAACCTAAAGATAATTTATTATCTTTAATTATTATTTCAAATTGTAATCCTGGAATATTTTGTTGACATTTTGATTGCTGAAAATTTTTTTTACATAATTTTGCTTTAGATTCAAAGTATTTTTCAAATAAATCAAAATTTATTAATAATCATTTAGGATTATCAAAATTACAAACATAATTATAGTTAGCAAAAAGTTTTAAAAGATATTTATCATTATTAATTTTTGTTTTTAAAGTAGCAATTAATTCTGGATTTTTTTGTAAATTTATTAGTTTAGAATCGCTTGTATCTATATCTATTAACTTAATCATATTTTAACAAAAAAAACTAATTCAAATCTTTTAATTTATCAACTAAATTATTAACAATATTACTTTCGCTTGATGCAAGATATAGTAAATCTGGTGATATATTATCAGCTCCAAATTGTGATGCTTGATTTTGTGATTTTATAATTTCAGATACTACTTTAATATCATTATTTACAGATTTATTTTCTTGATTAGAAAATTGTTTTGCAGCTTGATAAGCATTTGATAAATATTCCATTGCTTGTTCTGCCGTAGAGATATCAATTTCTTCTAGAGTATTAGCGATTTTTGTTATATAAGACTTTTTAATATATTTATTATTTTTTACAAATACATATTCTAAAAGACAATTTATTACTTCATCTTGAAGTTTTTCTCTTAAAGTTATTATTATATTTTTTTCTGATTTGGTTATTTCTTTTTCTTTTAAAATTTTTAAATATTCTTCAGAAGTTAATTCTTTTAATTGCTTAATTTTTAATGATTTTAGATCCTGAGGCTCAATTTTTATATCTAATTCAGATGCAATACTTTTATCAACAATACTTATATTATTCACTACTTCATTAAAAGGTAAAGTTTCCTCTTCATTCATTATTTCATTTTTTGAATTTGAAGTAATTTCACAATAGTCAGTAAGATCTACTTTTTGATTCAAAAGTTCTTGTACTATAGTTAAATTATAATCACTGGCTTTTTCTAAAAATATTTTTTTATATTCAGTATTTTCTCAAAATTCATTTACTGTTAGTGGAGATAAAAATTCAAAAAACAGATTATTTTTATTTTTAGAAAAATATATTTTTAACAAATTTAAAAATTGTAATTGTTTTATAGAATCTAAAAATTCTTCAAATTCACATCTATTACTATCACAAATATATTGCACAGAAATTTGTTGATTTTTTAATGATGCTGAAATGTCACCACTTGATAAAATTGTAAAATATATACTAAATGTTAAATTTCCGATTATAGGTTTATAAAGTAAATTAATTAAATTTTGATATTTATAAAAATTTAATTTATCAGAATTAATTATATATGTTGTTGCTAAATTCATTTTTATGAGCCGGCCATCCTTTGAACTAAATATCTATAATGTAATAATACAATATTTCAAATCATTCTTTATGTTTTAATTAAAAAAAAATAAAAAAAATTTTTAAAAACAAAAAAAAGATACAAAAAAGTTAATATACTAAAGGATATAAATATAGATATACACAAATCCACAATAGTTAAATAATTTAGTTAGTTTGACAATGATTGCAAAAATAAGTTCCTCTGCCATTTACCTTAATTTTAACAATAATATTCAAGCAACTATAGCATTTTTGATCTTTACGCATATGAACTTTTAAATAGTTTTGATAATTCCCTTTATGTGAATTATTAAAAGAATTAAAAGTACTAACTGTAGTTCCTCCTACATTAATAGAAGCATCAAATATTTTAATTGAATTTTGAATTATTTCTAAATAATCTGCATCATTTAAATTAATACCTTGTTTTAATGGATGAATACTTGATGCAAATAAAATTTCATCAGCATAAATATTACCTATTCCAGAAATGATACTTTGATCTAAAAGCAATGTTTTAATAACTTTTTTAGATTTTCCGATTTTAGATTTTAAATATTGTAAATCTAATTTATTATTAAATGGTTCAAGACCGATTTTTTGTAAAGGCTTTGATTTTAAATAATAATTTTTACTATAAAGATGCATTGTTCCAAATTTACGAGTATCTAAATAAATAAGTAATTTATCATAATCTAATTCAAATTCAATCATCCGATGTTTTAGATTATATTTATTTGCATCTTTTTTATCGATAAAATAATACTTTCCTTCCATACGTAAATGACTAAGTAATACATATTCTTCAATACAAAAAATTAAATATTTACCAATTCTTTTTAAATTAATTATTTCTTTATTTATAATAAGCGATTTAAATTCCTCAAAATCAATATTTTTAATTAATTTAGAATGAAAAATTCTAACATCTGTAATTTTATAATTTAATATTTTTTGAAGAAGAATCCTTTTTACAGTTTCTACTTCTGGTAACTCTGGCATTTTATTTTCTCCTTTTGGATTTTTATTTTAAATCATATAAATTTTTACCAATTGAACTATTTACTTTTAATTTCACATCTCAATTTGATATTTTAGAAATATCAGTCATTAATTTTGGAATAATATCGTTAATAATATCAATTTCATTTTTTGGTACTTCGAATATTAATTCATCATGAATTTGTAAAATTAATTTCGACATTAATTTTTTTTCAATTAATTTTTTATTAATATTTAAAATTGCTACTTTAATAATATCAGCAGAAGTTCCTTGTAATGGCATATTCATAGCTGCTCTTACAGCAATATTATATGCATTTTTATTAGTTGAATTTATATTATCAATTTGACGAAAGCGATTATAAATAGTTGTAACATATCCATTTTTTTTGCAAAAAGCAATTAATTTATCAAAATATTTTTTGATGTTTGTATATTGTTCATAAAAAGCATCTATTATTTTTTGTGCCTTTGATGGGGAAATAAGTAATTGTTCACTTAATCCAAATGCAGTTATACCATATACAACTCCAAAAATAACAGTTTTTGCTATTCGACGTTCATCGCTAGTTTCTTCTCTTTCTAAATTAAAAATTTTTTTTGCAGTTATGCTATGAATATCTATATTATCTTTAAATGATTTTAATAAAATTGGATCTTGACTAAATTGCGCCAAAATTCTTAATTCAATTTGAGAATAATCAAAAGATATAAAGTAATGGTCAGAATTATTCGGTATAAAAATTTTACTTAATTCTTTTTGTTCAATACTATTAGCAGCAATATTTTGCATATTAGGTTCACTTGATGATAAACGCCCTGTAACAGTTTTATTTTGATTATATAGTGTATGAATTTTATTATCTTCAAATAGATATTTTTTAAATCCAATTAAATATGTTGAATATAATTTTCGAATTTTTCGATATTCAATAATTAATTTGATTATTTCATGTTTTTTAACAAGTTTTTTTAAAACATCAATTGAAGTCTTGCGCTTTTTATTGACTGGATTAGAAATTAAATTCATTTTATCATAAATTAATTCACCAATTTGTTTAGGAGAATTTATATTAAATTGATATTTCGATAATTTATATATTTTAGTTTCATAATCTTTTATTTTAATTTCAACATTTTTTGTTTGATAATCTAACATCTTTAAATCAACACTAATTCCCTCTTGCTCCATTTTAGCTAAAGAGAAAAGCAATGGAAATTCAATATTGTTATACAAATAATCGACATTTTTTGATTTTAAAGTTTCTATTATATATTTGTATGATTTTGCAATCATAATAGCTTTAATCGAAACATAAGTTTGGAATTCAGAGTTATTAATAATTAGGTGTTTTATTTTACCTTTTTCATAAAAAGAATTAAGATCTAAAAGTTTATAATTTAAAAATGTTTCTATATAATAATTAAATTCATTATATTTAGAAGGATTAATTAAATATGCAGCTAACATCATATCGTATTTAATATTATTAATTTTAATATTATATAAGTGAGTATGATTAATAAGTAATTTTGCATCATATACATATTTTTCATATTTATTTGATTCTAAAAATTTAATAAAATTTAGATCTTTTATAGCACTAAAAAATTCATAATAAAAAAGACCTTTTTGGTTATATATAGAAAATGCTAATCCAATATCTTTTTTATGATAATTATTATCTTTTAATTCTAAAAAAATATAATTTTTTTTAGAAAGTAAACTATCACTTCATTTTTTTACTATTGTAATTTCGCTAATTGAGATTTTAAACTCTGGAACATCAGAACTAATTTTACTTAATAAATGATTAAAACTATATTTTTTATAAAATTTCTTAAGATTTTTTGGATCAATATTAAACTGTTCAAAAACCATATTTATAGGAAGTTGTTTTTGAATTTCTACCAATTTTAAATTTATATATAATTGTTCTTTATTCGCTAATAAAGTTGTCTTGATTTTTTCAGAATTTATACGCAATTTCAAATTATTAGTTTTTTCATATGCTACTACTTTTGAATTTAATTCTTCTATATTAGCATATAAATCATCGATATTTTTATATTGTGAAAATAAGAATATTGCAATTCTTTTACTAATTCCTTTTATCGAAGGAATATTATCAGAAGCATCCCCAGATAATGACTTAATATTTAAAATATTTTTACAATCATATTCTAATTTTGAATTTATATTATTAAAATTATACTCATGAATATCATTAACTCCTTTTTTAGTTAAATATACCTTTGTATGCTTTGTAACTAATTGTAATAAATCTGTGTCTGAAGTTAAGATTTCTATAAAATAATCATTACTATATTTATGAGATAGTGTACCAATAATATCATCTGCTTCATAATTAATTAAACTAAGATTTTTTATATTGCAAGTATTCAAAAATTCATAAACTACTTCGAATTGAGAAATTAAATCTGGTGGTGTCTGTTTACGATTTTGCTTATAGTCTTTATAAATATCATTTCGAAAAGTTTTTTTAGATTTATCAAAAGCAACTACAATATCAAAATATTGATTCTTTTTTATAAAACTAAAAAACATTCTAATAAATAAATATACTCCATTTAAATTAGAATCATTGCTTACAGATATTTTTGAATATTTAGATGCATAATATGCTCTATATAAAAGCGAGTTGCCATCAATTAATAATATTTTTTGATTTAACATAGTATATAAAATCCTCTTATAAATAATATCTTTTTTTATGTTTTAGTATATAATATGTATATTGTAAATTAAATAAAGCAAATAATATATATTATTATAATAAATTGAGGTAAAAGGTAGTGAAATTAAAAAATAAAAAAAATATACATTTATTTATAAAGCAAGGTTTAAAATCTTTATTTAAAAATAAATTTCAAATAGTCATTTTATTTATTCTTACTGTACTATCTACTACATTATTAACTGGAGCAATTTCATCTTATATAAATAATAATAATGCATATAATCAAGTTATTAGTGATAATAATGATTATGATTATTATTCTAATGATTATATGTATGATCCTACTCAATTAGATAGTTCAACTATTGCTGTTAATGAATATTCAATAGTATATGATTTGCTACCTAATTATATCTCTAGAGATTCAAGAAATATTAAAAATTATAAAGAATTTTTCTTTAATGATACTAAAGTAGATTATTTAAATCCATATAATAAGGAGACTGATCCGACAAATAAAGAAAATCAATTATTTGCTAATCCTTTCCAGTCTTTTTATAATCCAAATATTTGAGAAAAATCTCTTAATACAACTTCTGATAACATAAATCTTACTATAGATTCTAGACATCAAAATATACTAGAATATGATGATAATAAACTTTATTGAGGTAATGAATGAAACGCTGCTGTAGAATGATTTAATACTAATACATATGCTCAAAATACATATAATGATATTATTTCTTGTTTAAGTAAACAAAATGTAAATGCATATATTAATCATCCAAATGATAAAACTGCATATACAAGTCCAGAAGCGTATAATGTATGAAATAAAAGTGTTTTTAAGTATTCACTTATAGCTAATCTTTTAAAAAAATATAATACTATTGATTTAGCAAATCATATTGATAATAAATTAAGCAAAAATCTTATAGCTATCAAAAATGACTGTCAAAATTATATATTAAATATATGTAATCAAGTTGCTAGTTATATAAGATCTGAATTACGTATGCCAATAGATCAGATTGTAAATCAAATAAAATCAGATTGTAAACAAAATAATTATTCATCTGCTCAACAAATTGAAGACTATATTAATAATAAAACTAAGATACCTAATTTTTGAAATGCTGCATTACCATTTAATATATCTGTTATAAATAGTGTTGGTAAAGTAACTAGTATTTATCAACATGATAAAACAATGTACTCTGATGATGATTTATGTACAACATGAAAACAATTATCTTTTGAGTATATAACAGGTTTAAATTATGATGTTAAGAAAAAAGCAAGTTGAAATTCAAAAGCTTTATTTAATGAAAAAGTTTTAACTAAAAAATTATTTAAAAATAATTTATATATTCCTAAAAAAAATCTAAAAGATAAAACTAATGATGACAATATTGATAGAACTGCAATGCCAGATTTAAATAATATTGTGCAGTATGGTAATAAGGGATTAAGTATAAATTTAAATATGGCAGTTAATTCAAAACAAAATGTCTGATATGGTACTAAAACGATTGATATCCATTATCTTGATAGTGGTGCTGGATTTGAAGATATGTTAAGTATTATTAATCCAAGTAATCCAACTGCAGATATACCGACTAATAATTTATATAATTCTTTTATGCTTCATAAAAAAATGAGTGCTCTTTTAACTGGATTTAATGTTGATAATTTAACTAATTCAGTTTATACCGATGATTCCGATCATATAACATATAATTTTATTTCATTGGGTGATATTGATTCAAATTATGATATTAACAATAATAATTATAGTTCAAAACCCAAGATTACTTTATTTCAAGGTAAAATGCCAACTAAAGTAAATCAAGTAGTTATATCTCCAGAATTTGCTCATAAACACCATATCAAAGTAGGTGATTTTTTGCAAAATACCTCATGAGAAGAGAAACTTCAATTTGAAGTTTCTGGAATCGGAATTGATGCTCTTAATTTCTATCCGACAACTGATTCTACAAGTTCGATTAATAATACTGCTAGAGAAGTTATGGTATATGCTAATAAGTATGCTTTATTAGATTTATTAGAAGGTTGAGTTAATAGTAACTATAATGCAACCACTACTTTTCAAAATTCTTTTTATAAATATGTTGGCCATGATAAAAATGCTTCTGCATTTGTAAATACAAATGATAATAAAGATATTGCATCTAAAAGTTTAAGTGCTTTTTTAGCACAAAATCCTACTAGTATCGGTAACGATTTTATTTACCAAGAATGTTATACTGATGATATTGATAATATGACCTCATCAAATCAATTATCATCCCCTTCAACCGAACGTGCCGACTTTAAAGGTGATTTAAATAGTGGTGCTAACTTCAATTATTTCAATACTAGTCAATTGTATAAAAATAATATGCTACTTTTCCCTAGAGCGGAAAATACTTTTTTAATTTTCCTTATTTTCGTTGTATCAATAATTTTAGTAATTTCAATTATTGCATCATTTATTATGACTAAAAATGCTATTCTAAAAGATTCTGAAGAAATTAGTTTTATGAAATCATTAGGTGTAAAAAAAGGTAATATTATGCTTTCTTATATACTTTATACTTTTATAGTAAGTTTAACGATTCCTATAGGATGATTGTTAGGAATACTTCTTCAATTTATCTTTACACATGAATTTTCATTATTCTTTTCTTTACCCTTAAATACTATTTTATTTAGTGGAATTTCACTGATAGTTTCAATTACATTTATTGGTTTATTTAGTATAAGTGTTGGAATTTATACAACACATAAATTATTAAAATCTGATATCCAACAAATAAAAACTAAAAATTATACTGCTAAATCAAATAGTAAATACCAAAGTTGAATTAAAGGAATATTTAAAAAGAGAAAATTTAATACTAGATTTAAAATGAACTTATTTGCTTCATCAAGTAAAAAAATCATTTCTTTAGGAAGTACTATTCTATTTTCATCAATCATTATTTCACTTGCATTAATTTTGCCAATGATGTTAAATACTATTTCTAATTCTTATTTCCATGATGAAATTTATAAAAATAGTAGTGATTATCATTCACCTTTATTCAACGATCCTTTATCAGCAATTTCTGTTAATGGTATCGATGATCCTAATAATTTGGAGCATCAATGAGATGATAAAACAAAAAGTTTTATCAATCGTAATGCCTATATTGCTAATAATAATGAAGCTTGTGCTTTACCAGAGTATCTTCAAGGAAATAATTCTAATGCAGAGAAATCTTGAAAATGAGTTTTTGATTACTTAGCTAAAGATCCTACAACACAAAAAAGTTTAAATTCTTATCTGTTAAATTTATTTACTAATCAATTCGCAATGTTTAATGGTCATGCTTTTAATGATGCAAGTTTTGATTATGCAGCAAATTGATTTAAAATGTCACCTATTGGTTATACTCAAGATGAAATTAATAAATATACAAATTCTATTAACGATCTTTTAAATAATGATTTTAAAAATATTTTATCAAAAGTTTTAAAAGTTAATTTACCTTCTGGACCTGGGGAAAGATGACAAGATGCAATAAATGATACTATTTTGTCTAAACTACCAATGTTCATAAAAAATTATGTAAATACTTCATATCGTAAAGAAAATTTCGGATTTGGTTGAAATTATATAAATTATATTCAAAATAAAGAAACTCTTATAACTAGTGTTAATGATAATACTACTATTAATGATTCACAACTTGCTCAAATAGGATTGCCAAAAGGTTCAAATGAAATTAGAATTAGCGATTCTTTAAAAAAACAATTGTACGACCCTAGTATATTAAAACAATTTGATAATAATAATGATGATATTACTATTCCAGTAGTTGCTTCTAAAAAAGCAATGATTAATGATAAATTAAGTATTGGTCAAAAAATTGGTTTAGAAGAAAATTTACAAGAATTACAAATCAAAAATAAAGCTGGTAATTGAGAAGAAATTGATCCTAGTTGATGAAAATACGATGATACTGATTATCAAAATTCTATAACTAATGAAAAAAATAATGTTAATACTAATATAGTTAGTTTAAATAATGTAGATAAATCTAAATTTACCCAATATGATGAATATCAACCTGGAAATATTAATCTAGGCTTTACAAAAACATATATTAATAAACAAGGTAAAATAGCATTAAATACAAGACCATATTATGAATATCGTAATATTGAATTATGAATTCCAAAAAAAGATATTGATATTAATCAATTAAATAGTGTTGCTTATTATGACCCAATCCATAATGGTCAAAAACCAGGAATTATTAATTTAAAAGATGGTGATAGTAAATATCCAGAATCAACAATTACTAAAAATAATATTCAATATTATATAATTCATCCATATGATTACTTTCAAAATAATCAATACAAAAAAGAAAATAATAATGCATTATCTATCTTAGTAGATTCAATTCAAAATTTACAAGATAAAATGTTTCAAGATCATTTTATACGTATTTCTACTTTTGATAAAAATACTAATGTCTCAAGCGTTAAAGGTGCAAGTACAATTAATCATAATCGTAAAATATCTTATAAAGTAATTGGTTCAAATAAAATTTATAATAAAACAAGTTTTTATTTTGATCAAAAAGTAGCAAATAATATATTAAATTACTCAACAGATTCATTTAATATATTTAAATATAAACCTGATAAGTTAGATGCTAATAATAAAATTATTGGTCAAAATCCTGTTTATAACGCTAATAATCCTAATAATAAAACTACAGCTAATTATTTACAATTTAATCCTGATCCTTCAAAAGATCCATTAAAATGATTTAATGGGAAAATGTCAGATGCTGTTGAACCATATGATTTATCAACTAATTTTGGAATCTACATTTCTCAAGGAAGTAATTATAGTATCTCTATTTTCCAAGATGCTGGAGTAAATTCAATCATTACAAATGAAAATTTATTAAGTACTAAAAATGAGTATATTAAAAGTTTAACTTCAGTTGGATTATCTTTAACAACTATTTTTATTGTTGGAATCTTAGTATCCACAATAATCTTAATATTACTAATATCGATGTTATTTATTGAACAATATTCCAAATTTATGACCTTAATGGTCTCCCAGGGATATTCAAGAAAAGAAGTTTCTAGATATACAACGGGAACATTTACACCTATAGTAATTATTATGTTTTTAATTGGTTACACTTTTACTAATATTAGTATCAGTATTGTAGTACGGATAGTCGAGCATATTAAACACATTGCCATTCCATATCAATTCTATTTCTGAACATTGCCAGTAGCATTTGTATTAATATTTATTGTTTATTTATTCGCCTTATGATTATCTTTACGTAAATTAAAAGTATTAGATGTTAGAAAATTGACTAGTTTTGCATAAAAAAAAGCACAGATGTGCTTTTTTTTATGCAATTATTCTAAAATGAGTTTTTATTTATTATAAAAATAATATAAATAATTCATTTTAATTATGTTAAGTTAAATGAAATAAATTAATACTTTTAAAAATTACAGTATTTAATTAGCTAATTTAATCATGTTTAAATAATATAATATTGTCTGTTATCATTTGTTAGTAATAATTTGAGTGGCTGGTTTTGGAAAATTTCATTTGGATTTTAATAAATATTCATTTAAAAAATAAATTAGAATACTAAAAATAATTATTCCAAATAAAATAAAGGTTGTTATATCGAGTTTACTTATAACTAAATATAGTTTAAATATAATAAAAGTTAAGAAAACAATTGCTGAAATTGTAGCAAAATAAGGCGTAACCTTATTAGATTTTGAAAGATTATTTTTATTAAATATCCTATTAAAAACTAATGAAACTAAAAGTAAGGAGTAAACTAAAAAAGAAAAAATACTTATTATATTAGAAAAAATTTCTGCATAAAATATTGGATAATATTCAGTTTTATTATCTACACTATGAGCTCCATTATTTACTGATGTCCCAATAACAAATAAAATAAGTAATCACATTAACGCAATACTTACTTGAAATAATCCAGATCATTTTAAAGCTACTTTTTTTCTAAATGAAAAAATTAGTTTTTCATCAGCATCATTATAAATTAATGCATTCCCAACCATTGTATACCCATTCAAACTAATGCTAATAACAAAAATAATCATTATACTAAATATTGATCCTACATTTTTACCAAAAATATTTGTAAATAAAGTAAGTACACTGCCATCTTTAGTTCCTAAAAATAATGCTAAAGTTTCTAAAAGATAAGCAATAACTACAATTATCATTCCTGAAATTAATGCTTTATAGACTAAACTTTTATTTTTGGTTTCTTTTTGTAAATTAGCGGCAAAAATAAATCCATCAAATGAAAATAATATTGGTCCTGTAGCTAAAAAGAAACTCTCAAAATTTCATTTCTTTAAATCTGGATCGACAAAAGTATTATCTGAATTATGAAAAAAGAAACCAAGTATTAAAACCAAAAACAACGGAATTAATTTGAAAAAAGTTCCGATTATTTGATAATACTTCCCAGGTTTCCTTGTAAAAGAATTTAAAAGACCAAAAAATAAAATAAAAACTATACTTAAAAATAAATACATTATTGGTTGAATGGTTCAATTAGTAACTAATGTCAGCCAATAAACCAACATCATTGAAAAATAAGTATAAATTATCGGATAATATATAAAAATAAAAAATAAACTTACATAACTACCTAATTTGCGAGAAATAAATTTACTAACTAAACAAGATAAAGAACTATTAGGACTAGTAGAGGATGCAATTAGTTCAATAAAACAAAACAACATCAGTATTGCACTTATTCCAATAATAGACCATATTATTAACGCTAATATTGGATTATGAGTATAAAATAATACATGCCCTGGTTTGTTGTCATTTTTGATGAATTCTCCTGTTCCTAAAACAATTCCAACTACTGAAGATAGTAGTGTTAAGAATTCAAATATTTTGCTTTTTCTGTTTATGTTACTGACCAATGAAAAACCTCGATAATATACTTAAAATATTATTATAGCATTATTTTAAATTATATTAATCCTTTTTAAAAGTTTTTTTATAATGCGATAAAGTTATATTCTTGTTCATTTTTTTTGATTTTCGATTTTTATTTTTAGACGAACTATCACTATTATTACTACCTTTTTTAAGTAATCAAGAATTTATAATAAAAATTAAGAAATTAAAGAAAATAATACATATAAGCAATAATGATGATAAATCTAATTTTGCTAAAATAGCATAAAGTGAGTAAGAAATCAATATTAGTAAAACAGCTGTTGAAATATATGCAAAAAAAGGCATATATTTAACTTTTTCTGTTACAACTCTTTTAGTATAACGATTAATTACAGCAAAAATAATAATGAGCATATAAATTAAGAATGCAAAAATAACAACAATATTAGATAATACATCAGCATAATACCATGGTTGAAAAACAAGTTTTCCACCAGTGCCGGGATGTAAACCATTATTTTGAAATAATCCTAAAAATATCAATGGAATATATCAAATTAAACTGATCAATAATTGAATTACTCCAGAAGATTTTAAAGAAATTTTTTTATTAAAAGTATATAAAAGTTTATTTTTAGAATCTGTAGTTATGTAATTTGCACCTATTAAAGTATTCCCATTTAACCCAACTACAATTGCAATTGTAATCAATAAATTTAAAATAATATTTACCGATGAGGATTTAAAAATATTACTAAATAAATCAGCTACAGACCCTGTAGCAGTCCCTAGAAATAATGAAATAGCTTCAAGAGTATAAACAATAACAATAATTATGATTCCTACAATTAGTGCCTTATTTAAGGCATTTTTATTTTCCGTTTCTTCTTGCATATTAGCGGCAAAAATAAATCCATCAAAGGAAAATAAAACTGGTCCTGTTGCTAGGAAAAAATTAGTTATGCTTCAATGCTGTAAACTAGGATCATTAAAAGCATTAGGAGATGAAGGAAAAATTAATCCTAAAAATAAAATTAAAATAAATGGAACTGCTTTAAAAAAAGTTCCAACAATTTGGATTATTTTACCTGGAGTACGAGTTAAACAATTTAAAAGAGCAAAGAAAACCATAAATCCTGCAGACATAAAAATGTATGTCAAAATTGACATCGTATTTTTGGAATCAATAAAACTAGCATTAAAACTTTTCATAAAAAATTCTACTATCCAAATTGATAATGCAGTATATATTATTGGTACATAAAAGAAAACTCAAAAAATGCTTATAAAAGAAGCAATTTTTGGTGATATAAAAATTTTAGCTCAATTAGAAGTTGTTCCATTACCTTTATATTTTGTAGTTGAAGCAATTTCAATAAAACATAAAATCATAAATATACAACATATGCCAATTAGAATTCATAAAATAATTGCCATTCAAGCATTCTGAGTAGCTCCTAAAATATGACTAGTATCACTATTATCATTTTTAATGAACTCTCCTGTACCGATAACTATGCCAACTACAGTGCATAATAAAGTAAAAAATTCAAAACTTTTTTTTACTTTGCGATTAGTTTTAGATACCTTTGAAGTTCTCAAAATAATTCCTTTTCAACAAATTTATATTAAAAAATTTATTCTATTTTTTATACGTTCTTTGATTCATTAATTGGTATTTTTTTTACTTGAATTATTGGATTTTTTCGTATAGATAATTTTAATAATAAAATTTCATTTATAATAAATAAAATTAAATTTATACTAACAACAATAACAAATAAAGTTGAAATAATTTCTCAATGCATTTGGTAAGGATGCGCAGAAGGATTGAAAATAGTTAAATATAACGAATATATAACTGCAATTGATAAAATAATAATTGCAATTATACCCCCACTATAAGCTCCACGTACTTTTTCAACCGCTACTTTTTTGACTTTTCGATTAATCAAAAATCCAATAACAAGCATTATATAAGATAAAAATGCTAAAGTTACGATTACATTTGAAAATAAATCAGCATAATAAATTGGATTATCAGAATTTGATTTTGAAAAAATTAAACCTAACCCTATTAAAATAGTATATCAAAAAACACCTAAAATAAATTGAATAGTTCCTGATGTGTGTGAATTAATTTTTTTATTAAATGTATAGATTAATTTATTATCACTATCAGTGCTTATATATGCAGGTCCCGCAAGAGTTATTCCGTTCATTCCTACTAGTAATGCTAGAATAATTAATCAATTAATACTTTTTACCATAATAGCATTATGAAATAAATTATAGAATAATGAGTCAACACTTCCTGCAGGATATAAAGGATGTCCTGCAGTTTTCGGAATCGTATCAGTCCCTAAAAATAATGCGATAGATTCTAAAATATAAATTGTCACAATCATTATCATTCCAGTAAATAAAGCTTTTGAAATAACTTCTTTATTGTGAGTTTCCTTTTGTAAATTAGAAGCTAGGATAAATCCATCAAATGAAAATAATATTGGTCCTACTGCTAAGAAAAAAGCATTAGCATTTCATTGCTTAAAGTTATGATCATGAAAAACATTATTTGAAGGTTGATTAATAAATCCTGCAAAAAGAATCAATATAAATGGAATCATTTTCAAAATAGTTCCGATTATTTGAAATTGTTTTCCTTGCTTACGAAAAAAAGTATTCATCATTGAAAAAATAAACATAATTAAAATTCCACAGAAAAATAAAATTAATTTAGATGTTGGATCATTAAAATTTATCTTAGAATCAACACTTGTCATAATTCAGTAAATTGTCATTGAACTAAACATTGTATAAATTATTGGAGCATAAAAAAATGAATAAAAAATTCCTACAAAAGACCCCATTTTTCTTGAAATAAATAATTTAGATCAATTAGACAAAGTTCCATTACCTTTGTATTTAGTTGAAGATGATATTTCAATAAAACAAAGCATCAATAAAATACATGATAACCCAATTAGAATTCATAAAATAATAGCAATTCAAGGGTTTTTAGTGCAAAATAAAATATGTCCAGGAGTATTATCATTTTTTATGAATTCCCCAGTTCCAATAACTACTCCTACAGTTAATGACAATATTGATAAAAATTCAAATATTTTATTTTTACGCGAATTTAAAGCTGTTTTCATAATTAATAAATCCTATCTATTTTTAAATTCTTACCTCAAATAAATCTTTTTTAAATAATATTAATAATTCGATAATATTTATAATTACCAATACTTTCTAGTTTTAAAAAGATATTATAATTAACAATTTTATTATTATTCGGATTTTTATATTCTAATCAAAAATTTATTTTATCTTGATAATTGGTATTTATTCTACTAATATGTCAATTTTTATTAGTTAAAATTTTTGAATCATATTTAAGAGCATTATTTTTGTCAATATTATCTGAAATTCCACTTAAAGAAAAAGTTAAATATTCAAATATTGATAAAAAAGAATTATTATTTGTTATTTTTGATATATTATCTAATACAGAATTTTTATTAAATAATTTACTACTTGAATTATATCCTAATAATTCTCCTGCAGATCTTACTCCACCTAATTCATTACTAGACATATCATATAATACATAAGAAATAATACTGCGATTTTTCATTTCTGCTTTAGTTATGTTGGATGGAATAATATCACTAATTCAGCCAGAACCATTTCAAGCTTTATCAATAAATTTTTGATAAACTGCATCATGTGCTGTAGCAATATTATTAAATTCATTTCAATATTCATTACTTATAAAAAGATCACTAGATTTAGAAAATTTAGATATAATATTTTTTAAATTTAATTTTAAAGTGTCTAATACACTAGAAAGTGGTAGGACATTAAATAAAATTACATGTTTCAATTCATAATCTATAATAGAAGCAATATTACCATTTTTTATAAAATCTGGAATTTTAAAAGTTGGTTTTCCTGCTACTTTTACTGCAAAATCAATCAACTTAGGTAACAATTTACCTGATCAAAGTAAACTATAAGATTTATTACCATTTTTAGATAAATAAGTTTCAATATCATCAATTTGGTTCTTCAGCGAAGAGAAGAAAGGTTTTAAAACATCTAGCGATTTATTAATATCACCATCTTGAGATAATGCTTGAAACAATTGATTAACAATTCCGTTAATTAAAGAATTAAAACAATATTGTTTTGCAGAAGGTACAAAATTATAAATTAGTCCATTAATTAAATTTAAAATAAAATTATTAACTGGATAATATTTTGTAGTAGTATCATTACTTAAAGCAGAATTATTAGTATCAAAAAATATTGATAATATTTTTTGAAATACTAATTCAGTATTATTATTTAATAAAGAATCAATCGTCTTAAAAACTGTAGAAATTTGAATTCCACTAACATATTTTTTATCTAAGATATGATTTTTATATTGTAAATTAGTCAATGTATTTGAAAATAAATGATTACCATCTTTAATAATTAAAGGATAATTATTATCAGTAAAAAATTGGAAAAAGTAATTTATTAGAATACTGATACTTTGAATTACAGGAAAAACATTATCTAGATTAGATAAAATATCTTTTAAATTCATTTTAAATAAATCTATAAAGCAACTTTTAGCATATCCAGGTAAGGCTTTTTCTATGCTGTTTATAGTTTTTTGATCCAAATTAGTATAACTATAATAATCATTTGCTGTTTGAGTTTTAGAATTTACTGGGTAAATAGCATTTAATTGATTATAATTATTTTGATCATTTGATAATTTAAATACACAATGATAAATATTAAATATAGCAATATCCAATGCACTTTGATAATTCAAAGTATTATTTTTAATTGGTGTAAATGCTGATTTTAATTTATCAAAAATATCACTACCGTATCAATCATTTTTTCTTTGGATCATAAAATTATATGTAGGATCAGAATTTATACTAGAAAATGATGATGGTGATAATCCGCTTAGTAAACTTTCTAAATTATCTACTAATCCAGAATCTAAAGGCAAGAATGGTTGAACTAATTTTATATCACTTGCTATATTACCAATACCATTTTTAGGAGTAACTCCTTTATTATCTTTAGTAGCAGCTAATCATTTGTCTAAATTATGAGCAGAATTATCAAAAATATTATTAGAATCTCTAGTTCCTAATATATCTGATTTAAAATCTATAAAATCAGTATTATCTAAATATTTATTTAAATCAAGTGTATTTGTTTTTGTATTATCTAATTTAGTATTAGAATAATTAGCGTTTATATTATTATTAAATTTTACAATATAACTTCTAAGTGCTACACCAGCAACATTAACTACTTTTTCAATTTCATCCACAACTTGTTTTTTCTTATAATTAGAAAATGTACAAGCAGAAGTATTAATCGATGCAGTTGCTACTAGGCACAACGAAATAATAGTTAATATTTTTTTCATTATTTATTAATCTCCTACATGTTAAAACGTAATAATTATAACATATTTTTTAAATTTTAATATAGTTAAAAGAATTTAATATATATGATTTTTTTGTATTTTTATAAATTTCAAAAATACCAATATCATTTACTTTTATTTTTGTTTTATAGTCATTAAATTTATGATGAAAAACTACTATTTCGATTTGATTTAGTCCATCAGATAAATTTAGAAATGCCATATCATTATTATTTTTATCTTTAATTTGGGTTATTTTATTAATTTTAGTCAAAATAGAATATGTACAATTATTACTAACATTATCTATTTCAGCAAGATTAATTAAATTTACATTTTGCTCAAATTTAAGATTACTTTTTGCTAATTTAATTGGATCATAAATTAAGTTAAAACCTAAATATTGATTTTCAAAATTTGCTATTTCAAGATAATTTTCTTTGTATTCAATAAGTTTAGGGGTTGATATATTAATTTTAACTATTTGATCTTTGCTTAAATTTTTGACTAAATTAATATAATTCATTATTATATCAATATTTTTAAATAATTGGGTTCTATTAATATCAAACATATCTAGACTACCAGAGTGAATCAGAAATTCTAGAATATCTTTTGAAATTTCCTTCCCAATTCGTGTTACAAAATTTCAAATAGAACTAAACTTAGACAAATGTAATTCTGTGCTTAAAAGTTTTAAAAAACGATGAGTGATTTTATTATTATAATTTAATGGCATAATAATACGATTTTTATCTAGGATCCTAAACTTAGAGATTGGTGCATATATCGAAGGGTGAACTAATGTAATATTAAAATAATTCATTTCTTGAATGCATAATTGCATTTTTTGTTTAATATTTGAAAAATTATTAAGCATTTCTTCATAAAAATAATTAGAAAAATAATATTTTAGATATGCTAATCGATAACTTATTAAAGAATAACTAACAGCATGTGCTTTATTAAATCCATAATCTGCAAATTTATATATTAAATCTCAAATTTTATTAATTTTAGATAATGAATAATGATTTTGTATTCCACCATCAAAAAATAATTTTTTAACACTGAGCATTTTATTATGTTCTTTTTTACTAATTGCCGATCTTAAAATATCAGCTTCATTTAATGTAAAATTAGCAACTTTATTTGCAATTAACATTATTTGTTCTTGAAAAATTAAAATTCCATAAGTTTTTGATAAAATATCTTTTAAAGATTTATCAAGATAATTTATTTGATTAGAATTTTTTTTAAAATATATATACTTATCAATATTCTCTATTGGTCCTGGTCTATAAAGGGCAATAGCAGCTACTATATCATTAAAATTATTTAATCCAATTTTCATTAAAATATTTTTCATTCCTGAAGATTCAAATTGAAAAATGCCAAAATTTAAACCTCTAGTCAATAATTTAAAAACATTATTATCATTTAAATTTATAGTGTCTAATGTAAAATTTATATTATCTGTTTTTATTATTCTTTGCATAATATTAGATAAAATATTTAATGTTTTTAAGCCTAATAAATCCATTTTGATGATTCCAAGATCTTCAAGAAATTCCATAGAATATTGTGATTGTGAAAATCCAAAAGCATTAGTTTGAATAGGCAATAAATCCGTTAAAGGCGTATCAGTTAAAATTGATCCTGCCGCATGTGTACCACACTGTCTTGGAAGACCAATGATTTTTTTCATTATTGAAAAAAGTTTAGGATATTTCATTAAGTATATTTTAATAAATTTACTATTTTTAATTACCAAATCATAATCAAAATTATCTTTTATATTAACAGAAGTTGCGATATTATCAATGATATTTTTATCTATAACAAGAATACGTCCTACATCTCGGATTGCTAACTTAAATCCAATCTTTTGAAAAGTAACAATATTTGCAAAATGATTATTATCATATTTATCTGCAATATATTCTAAAACTTCATTTCTTCTTTTATCACAAAAATCGATATCAATATCAGGCATTGAATTACGTTGTACATTCAAAAATCTTTCGAATAATAAATTATATTTAATAGGATCAACTGTTGTTATATTTAATAAATAAGCAACTAAACTACTAGGTGCACTTCCTCTTCCAGGTCCTACCATTATCTGATTTTTTTTAGCAAAATTAACATAGTCTCAAACTATTAAAAAATAATCAATGAATTGCATTTTTTTAATTACATCTAATTCATAATTTAATCTTTTTATATACTGAATTTTTAAATCATTATTTAAGGAAATTTTACTCAATCGATCATTACACATTTTTTTTAAATATTGAAAATTAGGTAAATTAAAATTATTTTTGAATTTGAAAATGTGATGTTTAGAATTTTGAGAAATATTATCAATATAACAATTATTTAAAATATAGTCAATATTAGAAGTATATTCTTGAGAAATTAAAAATTTAATATCATCTAAAGTCAAATAATTTTTTAGTTTGATTTTTTTTAAATCTGTAAATCTAACTTTACGTTTTATTGCTGATAATGCACAATAAGATTCATATTCATCAAAATTTAGATAATTAATTTCATAATTAAAAATCAATTTTTCAGGATTTTTAAAACTAGCTAAAAGTTTTAAATTTGTTTCTTGCGTTATTCCAAAAAATAAATTTTTAATTTGCTTATTCTGAATAAAAAAAGAAATAATAAAATCATTTGAAAATTGCTGATTTAAATTAAAAATAAAAAATAAGTTATTAAACAATCCATCAAAATTATTTAATTCAATGATTTCAACATTATTTAGTACATATGATGATATTTTACAAAGATTTAAATATCCTAAATTGTTTTGAGCAATTAAATTTACATTATATATTTTATCATTAATCTTTAAATTTAAATTTAAAGATATAATCGGATAAATATCATTATCTTTGCATAATTTATAAAAAAGCATTACTCCATGCATATTTTTAAAATCTGAAATCGCTAAATACTTTAAATTATTTTGTTTAGCAAAAGCAATATAATCTTTAATTTTAATTAAAGAATTTAAAAATGTATATTCAGTTCTTACATTTAAAAGAGTTTTGTATTTCATATGGTTCCTTAAAATAAGTATATTAAATTTTGACAATTACAATATGATCATTCACTATCTTATCAATGATTTCTTGTCAATATATCTCATTTTCTAAAATTTCAGCTATTTTAATTTTTGGTCTAATAATAGGTTGTTTAGGAACAAATAAACTGCAGCAATCATCAAATGGCATAATAGATGTTTCATAAGTATTAATTTTATTTCCTAAATCAATTATTTCTTGTTTATTATACATAATCAATGGTCTTAAAATTATATGATCAGATATAATATGATTTGTTTGCATGCTTTCAATAGTTTGTGAAGCAACTTGACCTAATGATTCTCCAGTAATTAATGCTGAAAGAGAATATTTTTTTGCTATGATATTAGCAATTCTAAAAAACATTCTACGCATTATAGTAATGCGATATCTAGGATTAGAAATATGCATTAATTCATTTTGCAAAATTGTAAAATTAACAATATACAATGTTTGTTCTAAATCACTATCAAATTTTTTTAAATTTGAAATATTTATTTTTACTTTATTTAATGCTTGTTCAGATGTTTGTGGAGGAGTTGCAAAATGTATATATTGAATTTTTAAACCCCTTTTCATTGCTAAAAAAGAAGCAACAGGTGAATCAATGCCACCACTTATAAGAGATAATGCTCTATTTGATGATCCAACTGGTAAACCTCCCAAACAAGGAATTTTTTTAATAAAGATAAAAGTATTTTTTTCACAAACATCAACATTGACAATTGCATCAGCATTTTTCATTAAAACTTTTAAATATGAAAAATTTGCTAAAACATAATTCCCTAATATTATATTTAATTCCATTGATGTATATGGTAATTTTTTATTATATCTTTTGGAAATAATTTTAAAACTAGAATAAGAATCATTTGTAAAAATATTATTTAAAATTTTTTTATATGCTTCAAGATCATTTAAAACCATTATTGCATAAGATAATGATGATACTCCAATTATTTTTTTAATAGCATCAGAAATTTGATCAATACTGCTAAAATCTAAAATTTTGATATAAATTTTTTTATATTCAAGAATATATTCTATTTTATCATTAAAGCATTTTAACTTAGATTTAATATTAGATATTAGTATCTTACGAAATTCAGGATAATTTTTCCCTTTAAGAGTAATTTCGCTTAATCTCAATATTATTACATTATACTTAAGCATATTTTAATTCCTTATTTTTAATATAATTCATTATATAAGATATAGAAAAAAAATAAACTTAACCTAGAGATGAAATTAATTTGTTTGAATATTTTTAATATTTTCTAATAAAGAAATTGATAATTTTATTGATGTATTAATTTCATTATTCTTATAAGCTAATTTAGTATCACTTAATTGGTTTTTAATTTGTGGATACTTTAATAAATATCTTTGATTATAAATAATTAATTTTTCAGATAACGCATCTAAAAATACTAAATCTTGAATTTTAGAATTAAAAATATCAATTTCTTTTTTCATATTTGTTAATTTCGTAAAAGTAGTTTCTACTTCACTTTTTTTTAATTTAGAAATATTAATTTTTTTAGTTTTTTCGATAGTATTAAAAAATGTTTGAAATTTTGTAATATATGAACTATATGAAATATGATTTTGATATTTTTTTGAATAATACATTAATTTATTTACACGCGCTTCACAATTAAAAATTAAATTATTAATTCCACTAGCAAATTTATTATATTTTAAATAAATTTTACTTACTTGAATTACATGAGATAATAAATTAATAAATTTTTTGATAATAATACATAGTTCTCTAGCCATAATACTTAAATCATATTTCATTTTAGAATATTTATAATTAGTATTTTTTATAAAGATATTATAATTTTTTTGAAATTCTGTATAATTTCTTGATGCTTTATAATAAATTATTTTTTCAGAATCATTTGCAGATTTTAATACTAAATCACTGTTAAACTTAATTAAAACTTTTTGAATATCTCCAAGCATTACATCTATCGTCTGTGTAATGTTTTTATAGTATTCTGAATATTTCATTTGTCTTTCATAAATTCCACTTATTTCTTTATTAAGTTTATTTAAATTATTAAATGTTGTATTAGTTAATTTAATTGCTTCTTCAACTTCTCAATTTAGAATCATTTTATAAGTTTTATCAAGATTTTTGAAAATTAATGATTTTCTATTGTTTATTTTTTCCTCAAAATTATTTTGCATATTATTTTGAATAAATTGATCAGTTTTATTTTGCATTTCAGTTAATAATTGTGGAAAAGTACAATTGTATATATGAATAATTGTAGGAAAAACATTTATCATACTAAGTAATGAATATAATCTTTGCTGAGTGTCTTTTATCAAATGACTTGCAACAGAAAAATTAGCGCATTCAATTTCTTTGTCAGTTAATTCAATATTTCTATCAATATCTTTAACCTCATCATTTAAATTATGGATTTTTTTAGAATAATTGCTATTTAATTTTGGATCTAAACTTATTATTTCATATTTTTCTTTTAAAGAGTTTAATGTTCTTGCTTGGAAGATTTTATAATCTGCATTAATATGACGTAACTCAATAAAATCTTGAATCATGTCATTTAATTTTTGGATTTTAACTTGTATTTTATTAATTTTATTAGATAATCTACGAAAAACTAAAATATTTTTTAAATTTTTAAATACATTAAATTTATTATATTGACTAATAATATTTATAGTTTCTTCAGTATACTTAGAACCATCCTTTATAATTTCAAGAAAAAAATATCGCAAATTACATTGATAAAAATTAAAGTTTTTAAATTTATTTTGTGAATTAGAAATATATGATATCGATATTGAACAAATTTGCTTATAATTTTCTTGTATTTGAGAATGCAATTTATTATTTCATTTTATACAAATAAAATTTATATAAAATATAGATGTAAAAAAAACAAACAATAAAATAAAAATAATATAAATAAATATTATTAAATCTGAATTCATTAGGTACCTCGACACAATTAAATTATGCTAATTTATATCTTTATTATATTATATAACATTTAAAGTGTTAAAATTGCAATATAAATATTCAATATTATTAATCTAATTTGCAAATCGAGCTAAAATATGCAATAATATATAAGCAATATTTTTAAGAAGCAGCTAAATAATTTAATTCCAAGAAAATTTAAAAGTAATAGTAACCTTGCTGTTTAGGCGAATATTTCTCTTGATTAAATTATTAATTTATTCTTCTTATATATTGATAATATGCATAATAATATGCAAAAAATAAGGAGACAATTAATGTCAAGATATATAAAATCAATTTATAAAAAATCACGTAGATATGGATTTTCAATTTTAGAAAATGGGAAAGAATTCTCTAAAGGTAAAAAGAGAACTTATGCTCCAGGGCAACATGGACTAAGACGTAAAAAAATTTCAGGATATGGTACACAATTAAACGAAAAACAAAAAGTTAAATTTATGTATGGTCTTAATGAAAGACAAATGGTTAATACATTTAAGAAAGCTAAAAAAAATCATAAAGGAATTCTTGGAACAAACTTTTTCATAATTCTAGAATCAAGATTAGATAATTTAGTTTATCGTATGGGAATTGCTAGCACTAGAAAAGCTGCTAGACAATTAGTTAATCATGGTCATATTTTAGTAAATGGTAAAAAAGTTGATATTCCATCATACTCATGTAAACCAAATGATTTAATTTCAATTAAAGAAAAATCTCATAAAAATACTAAAATATTAGAAAGTTTCAAAGATCAAGTGAGTACTTTAGATTTTGTTAAATTCGATAAAACAAAATTCTGCGGAACTTATGTTCGTACCCCAGAAAGAAACGAATTAAATCCTGATATTAATGAAGCATTAATAGTAGAACTATATAATAGATCAGTTTAATATAAAATTAAAAATACTTCTTATTGTATAATCAATAAGAAGTATTTTTTTTTGCCTTTTTTTAATAAAAAAAACTTATTAAAAAGTGCAATTTCTTTATTAAAATTAAATTCTTTAGCATTTACAATAGTGCCATTAATCTTGATTGCATTTTGAATTAAAAATTCATTTGCTTCACGTTTAGAAGGATTGATTTTTAATTTAATTAAATTATCAATTAATACAGAATTATTAGCAATATAGTGTGTTTCAATAATTTTTGATAACTTAATAAATAATGCAGAATTTAATTGATTAATATCATTTTTAAAGAGTACATTAGAAATAATCACAATATCATCTGCTTCTTGTTTAGAATGGACAATTCGAGTAACTTCATAAGCTAATTTTTTTTGTGCTAAATGATTTTTTTTATTCTTATTATGACTAGCCACCAATTCTTTAACTTCTAATTCTGAAAGAAAGGTAAAATATTTTAAAAGTTTTTCAACTTGATCATCACTTTGATTATAAAAAAATTGATAAAAAAGATAGGGAGTCGTTTTTTCAGAAGATAGTCAAATTGTCCCTGTTTCAGTTTTCCCAAATTTCATCCCATTTGATTGTAATAACAATGGAATTGTCAAACCAAAAACTTTGCTATCTTTAGCTTCTTTATTTTTGATAAATTGGATCCCTGAAACAATATTGCCTCATTGATCACTCCCTCCTAATTGAAGGTGAGTATTATAATTTTTATATAGATAATAAAAATCATAAGACTGTAATAAAATATAACTAAATTCTGTAAAAGAAATTCCTGTTTTTAATCGATTAGAAATATGTTCTTTGTGAATAAGATAACTAATATTAAAATGCTTCCCTACATCACGTAAAAAATTTAAAAAATTAAAATTTTTATATCATTCAAAATTATTAACTACTTTAGTAAGAGGAATAATTTTTTTAATTTGCTTCACAATACTAATTGTATTATTATCTAATGTTATTTCTGATAATAATGGACGTTCATCTTTTTTAAAACTAGGATCCCCAATTCTTCCTGTTGCTCCGCCAATAACAGAAATGATTTTAAATCCACTGTCTGCAAATCTTTTTAAAGTGAATAATTGAATTAAATTACCAATATGCAGCGAAGAAGCAGTAGGATCGAATCCGCAATATATCGTTTTGTCTTTTTGAGTCAATTTGTTCTCAAAATCTGAATCTGAAATATCTTTGATCATGCCTCTTCATTTTAATTCATTTATAATATTCATAAAATCCAACCTTTTCCTAATTTACTTTTTTTAATTTTGAATTAGGATTAATTCCTCTTCCAAATTTTGATTCTTTTTTATTATTTAATAAAACAGCATCACATGTGAAGTTTAAGTTAATATTACTAAACGACTTTCCAACGCCATAAATATCTACTAGTGCTGAATGCTTTTCGAAGTATTCTATTTTTTTACAATTTAAACCAGATGATATAATAATTTTAACATTAGAACAATCTTGTTTTACTAAAAAATCTTTTACTAATTTAACTAAATGAATATTAACCCCATAAAGTTCCGCTTTGGGTTTTTTACTATTTAATAAAGACTTATCAATTAAATTTTTAGGAGTATCAATTCTAATTGCAGTTAGTTTATCTTTAAATTTAGGTAATATTTTTTTTAAATCCCCAATAACATCATTATTATAGTCAATTAATGCTACTAACTTATTCTCATTAATATATTTATCATATGCTGATAATGCTTGATCTAACTGCCCTTTATAATTTTGAATTAAAATGTGCGGCATTGTACCAATAACTTTAACATTTTGATCTTTTATTAATTTAACTTGTGCTTGCGTTACAAAATTAGTAACTCCACCTTTATGAGCAGCATAAGCATCTCAAAATTGTGTAAAGTAATAATCTGATCGATCATTCATATAAATTATTGGTTTTTTATTTGCTGAATTAATAATCTTGCTTGCATTAGTTGCGATACTACTTTCCCTTGTAAGAATGCCATCTATAATACCTTCTAAATGAACAAAATTTCATAATCTACCTTCAATGGTTAAAACTACATCATTTTTATTAATGTGGTCTCCATCTGATAATGCATAGATTTTTAATTGCTTATATTTTTTAATATATTTTTTGATGATCTCTATACTATGCTTTATTCCACATAAAACTACATTATTATCTCTTTGAAAAAACTGTACTTTAGTAATATTTTTCATTTTATCATGTTTTAAAATTTTAGCAGTTTTTAGAAAATAAATAGCACTAAATTTTTGGATTTTTTTATTCATTTATAGAACTCCTTTAATTACTTATTTAAGAATTTATTTTTTAATATTTTGCAATATTGCAAAATAATTCAAATATAGAATATATTATTATATACTATATAATAATATTAATAAAATTTTAAAAATATTTTAGAAAGATTTTATATGAAAAAAAAATTCTGTATCATCACAGATTCTAGTACTATTTTAGATGAATCATTACAAAAAAATAACTTAATAAAAATAATATCACTTTCAATTATTTTACCTAATAATAAGGTTTTACAAGATGATCACAATTTGAGTGATGATTATTTTTATAATATATTAAGAAATAATCACATAAAAACTAGTCAAACACCAATAGGAATTACTGAACAATGTTGAAGTAAATATTTAGAAGAATATGAAAAGTTAATTGTTATTGGAATTTCTAGTGGAATATCTAGTCAATATAAATCTTCTTTAAATTTATCTAAGACCCCTAAATTTAAAAACAAGGTTTTTGTTATCGATAATAAAGGAGCATCAATTATATTAAATGAACAAATTCATTTTGCACTTAATATAATACAAAAAAATCCTGATGAATTTAATTTGAAAGAATTTGAAAAAAAAATAAAACGTTTCACTACTGGGACTAAAGGTTTGATATTTCCTAAAAGTTTGGAAACATTAAAAAGAGGTGGTCGGATTAGCCCAGCAGTTGCAGCAATTGGAAATTTAATTAAAGTAACTCCTGTTTTAACATTTAATGATGGAAAAATAAAAAAATATTCAAAGATTAGAACTTATGTTAAAGGTATTACTAAGACAATTGAAAAAACTAAAAATCAATTAAATGCTAATGTGATTTCAATATCATATTCAACATTTGATGATGAAAATATTATAATCGCATTAAAGAAAAATATTAAAGAACTAAATTTTAAAAAAGTAAAATATTCTAAAACGCCTAAAGTGATTTTGGCTCATTTAGGTATAAACGTATTCGAGGTTTTTTTATGAAAAGAGTAAATTATGAATAATATAGGCATATTAGTAGATTCAAGTGTAGGTTATACTAGTGCTGAATTAAAAAATACAAATATTAATTCAGTTGAATTAAAAATTATTATCGATAGCAAAATCGAAATTAATGATAATGATAAAGAATATAATGAAAATAATTTAGATGATTTAATTAAGAATAATAAATCCAAAATAACTACTAGTCAAACAAATCAAAATGATTTTGAAGCAAAATTTGATTTATTATTACAAAAATATGATCAAATTATTTGTTTTTTTATGGCAAAAAGATTATCAGGTCAATTTAATTCTGCTCAAATAGTCTCTAAAAAAGAGCGCTTTAAAGACAAAATATTTATTTATGATTCAAAAACAGTTTATGTAGCTACTAAATATATAATTAAATATGCAAATAAATATTTAAAAGAAGGTAAGACTATTCCTGAAATTTTTGAATTACTTCCGAAAATTGAAGATCGAATAGATACTTTCTTAATTCCTAGTAATAATAATTTAATTCGACTTTCAGGAAGAGCAACTCATTTAAATGCTGTAAATACAGCAAAAGGGACTATGAAATTTATGCTTAAATGAGATGGTAAAGTATCAATGTATAATTGTTCAAAAACTATTAAAGGTTTAATCACTAGTTTTTATGAATATAGTAAGAAAGCAAAAGATAAAAAAGCTAAAATTATTATTACAATGGATAAAATTCATAAGTATTATAATATTATTAATAATAATATTAAAAACTATAAAATTAAAGCAAAAATTGTTAATCGAATTCCTAATGTTTGAAAAGTAAACTGTGGAACAGAAACTATTGCATTATTTTTAATAAAATCTATTATAAAATAATTTAATATAATAAAAAACAGTTTACATTATGTAAACTGTTTTTTTGTTATTAAAATGGCAGGGGTAACAGGACTCGAACCCACAACACCCTGATTTGAAGTCAGGTGTTCTCCCAATTGAACTATACCCCTAATGCAAAATTATTTTATCAAAAAATAAAATAATTACAACTAATTAATATTTAATTTTTCTAAACATGAAGAACAAACCCCTATATATTCAACTTTAACTAATTTAATTTTAAAGTTATGATTATTTTCTAATTTGAAAGGATATGACTTCATAATTTTTGTATAAGTTTTACAACTTTGACAATATAAATGAGAAAGTAATTCATTAGAATTAATTCTATATAAAATATTTTTATTATCTAAAGTATATTTTTGAATCAAATTTTCTAATAATAAAAAATTAATCGTATTATAAATTGTAGAAATATTTATAATTGATTGTTTTTTATTTAATTCAGAAACAATTTTTTTTAAAGTTAAATTTTCATGTTTGCATAAAATATTGATAATATTTAATCTTGTTTTGGTAATACGGTATTTTTTTGTTTGAAGATGTTTAATAATTTTAATTTTTTGCGTAATTTGCATTATTTTCTCTTTCAATTATGTCTATTAAATCTTGAATTTTTTTAAGATTCATTAGTTCATCATCACTAATATGAATATTATATTTTGATTCTATGTCTAGTACTAAATCCATCAAGTCTAACGAGTCAAGACCCAATGAACTAATATCACTATTTACTTCGATTTTTGATGTTACTTTAAATTTTTTATTTAAAATTTTAGTTAAAGAATTAATAATCCCAATAGTTGATTTTTTCATAACTCTCCTTCAATAAATTAATATGCTCTAGCAAAATAAGTTAAATGCTTAGCAGTAGTTCCACATTTAAAACATACTTTATTTTCTAATAAATAAAGTTTACTGTCATTCAAAAGATGACATCTAGAATTAGTAGAAGTTATTTTATTAATTTCATTTTCACATTTAATTTCACCACAAAATGGTACTAAAGCAATAAAATTACCTTTTTTTAAAAGTGCACAATAATCTGCGAAAGTTTGAATTTTTTTAATTCGTTTTTTATTATTTAATTTAGCTCTATTAAATAAAGATTTATTATAATCACATAATTCCTGACTTATTGTTTTCAAAATCTTATCTCGGATAATTACTTTTTTAAGTAAACCATCTCTTCTTACAATAGTAAAGTTATTATTAGCAATATCTCGTAATCCTATTTCAATTCTAATTGGAATTCCCATTATTTCACTTTGAGAAGCCTTGTATCCAAAGCTTTTATTAGAAATATCAAAAAGTGGATTATATTTTTTTAATAATTTAACTAAATTATTACCTACTTCAAGTAACTTAGGATCATTTTTTACAATCACAATTGCAACTTTATGCTTAGCAACTGCTGATGGTAACATTAAACCTCTTTTATCTGAATGTGACATAATAATAGCACCAATTAATCTTGTTGAAACTCCTCATGAAGTTGCAAATGGATTAGCAAATTTATTCTGATTATTTAAAAATTGAATATGAAAAGTTTTTGAAAAAGTATTACCAAAATAATGACTTGTTGCTGTTTGCAAAGCTTGCCCATCATACATTAAAGTTTCAACTGTATATGTAGTAATAGCACCAGCAAATTTTTCTTTTTCAGTTTTTTTACCAATAATTGTTGGAATTAATAATGTTTTTTCAATAAATCGAGCATAAACTTTAATCATTTGAAAAGCCATATCTTGTGCTTCATCACAATTTTCATGTAATGTATGCCCTTCTTGTCATAAAAATTCACTCGTTCTTAAAAAAGGACGTGTAGTTTTTTCAGCACGAAAAACATTACATCATTGATTGTATTTAATTGGTAAATCACGATATGTTTTAACTTCATTTGCAAAAAAATTCCCAAATAATGTTTCTGATGTTGGTCTTAAATAAAATTCTGTTGGAATTTTTTTATCACCAATTTTTGTAACTGTAAAACATTCTGGTGAAAATCCTTCAATATGATTTTTTTCTTTTTGAAATAATGATTTAGGAATTAATGTAGGTAAATAAACATTTTCAATATTAAATTTTTTAAATTTTTTATCTAATATTTTTTGAATACTTTCCCAAATTGAATAACTATATGGTTTTAAAATAATTGTCCCTTTAGTTACCCCATATGCAATTAAATTAGCATTCATAACAATGCTTGTATACCATTTTGCAAAATCTATATCAGGATCATGTACTTTGTCTAATTTCATCGTTTTTACCTCTTTACTTTAATTGAGTTACTATAAAAAATTGATAAATTTGGTAAATGAATTTTCTGATAAATTAATAAATCATTATAAATATTTTTTTGTTGAACCATAATTCACATAAAAGCAAAACTAGAAATATTTTCAGAAATAATTAAATTATTCTTACTTTCATCATAAATTCATTTGGATTTTGAAGTATTAAATAGTTCAATTAAATTTATCGAAATTACCCCAACATTGTTAGGATTAATATTTTGAGCTAATGCTCAATTTCAAAATTCTCGACGACTAGAAATCTCAAACTCTAAATGTGTTTGTGTTTTATGCTGAGAAAATGATCATACAATATATTTGCTACCTTTTTGTAATTCAATATTCTTTAAAAGTTGAATTCCTTTTTCTAAAATAAAAAGTAAATTTTCTGAATTTGTATAAAATAATAATGAATCAATTTTCTTGTGTTGTAATTTCTTCAATATTTTACGATTATTTCAACTTAGGATTTTTAATTTGGTTTTATTATTAGTAACTGAATTCATAAATTCAACGCCTCTACTTATTATAAAATTGGGGAAAATATTTTAATAGAATATAAAAATAATTTATAAAATCTATTAATATTTTTAAAATTATCGATATCTAATAATATAGATAATTCAAAATATTTTTCTCATTTTTGAGCAAATTCCTTATTAATTTTTTGATTATAATTAATCACCATTGTTTGATAATCAACAAATAAACTTCGATTATCTAAGTTCGTCGTTGAAACAATAGATATTTTATCATCAAATAAAAAGATTTTTGCATGATTAAAAACATTATTAGTTTGATATATCTTAATTCCATATTTAAGCAATGGTTTAATATAAAGCAATGATAAATCTAATAAGAAAATCTTATCAGTTTTACCGGGTATTAAAATGCGAACATCTTTCCCTAATTTAGCAGCAATAATAAGTTGATTAATAATTTCTTCTGGAGGTATAAAATATGGTGTTGAAATTCAAATTCTATCTTTTGAATTACTAATTAATTTTAATAAAATATCTTTATGGATTGATTCTTTAAAAATCGGACCATCATCGACTACTTGAATTAAATTTAAATTCTCTGGTTTCTTTTTGCTTAACAACTCCAAAGTATTGAAATGATAATTATTAAGTTCTTTTAACATTTGCTTAGTAGTAAAATATCAATCATTCATAAATATTAATTGTAGGGATCTTACTGAACTACCAGTTATCTTACAATGAACATCGTTAATTAATCCATATTTAACTGAAAGATTAATATAATTATCCCCAGCATTAATTCCGCCAGTAAACCCAATTTCTCCATCAATAACAATATCTTTACGATGATTACGATAACTCACATTACCAGTTACTAAAGGAATAACAAATTTTTGGAATCGATGGACATGCATCCCTAGTTTTTGTAGTTTATATAAATTATGAATAAAATATTCATTTTTTTGGAAGTAAGTACCAACAGTATCATACAAAAAATATATCGTTACTCCTTCTTTTAGTTTAGTTTCTAAAAGTGAAATCAGGAAAGTCATCATTTCACCATTTCCTAAAATAAAATAATTAATTAAAATATATTTTTTTGCATTTTTAATAGCATCGAAAATACTAATTCAAGTATTTTCACCATTATATAAAATTTCTAGTTTAGAATTACTATAGATTCCCCTTTGTGAATATGAATAACTTAATTTAAAAACTTCATAAAAATTATTAGATTCTTCTTTTAAATACTCTAAATTTTTACTAGTTTCTGAATGATTTTCATATTTGATTTTTAAATGATGAAATTTAAAATACTTTTTATTATTTTTGCGAAATTTATATTTTCTTCCATAAAGAAGATAGTAAATTACTCCAGCAATTGGAAATACTGAAATTGCAAAAATTCAAGAGACTTTAACATCAGTTCTTCTTTTAGATAAAAAGATAACTCAAATAAAAATTCAATTAATTAAATATAAAACAAAGATAATTCACACAAAATTTAATTTAAAATAGAAAATTAACACAACTAAAATACAAGTTAAAATAAAAGCAAAACTTAAAATAGGTGTAAGTAAAACTTTCAATAATTTATACATAAATTAATCATCCTTTTATAAGTATTATATAACATTAATAAAAACAAAAGAAAGAACATATAATGTTCTTTTTGAATAAAAAATGGCGGAATAGGTGAGATTCGAACTCACGCACCAGTAACCTGACCTAATTCCTTAGCAGGGAATCCTCTTAACCACTTGAGTACTATTCCAATAATAAGTAATTTAAATTATATAGAAAAATATAATTTTTAATAGTCTTAAATTAATACATTTTAAAATAAGGTATTTTAAAACTATTAATATTTTTAATTTTAACAAATTTTGTTTTTAATTCAATAAATCTACTAGAATAATTAATATTCTCATAATCAATAATCATTTGTTTATTTTTAACAAGATTATTTTTCTTTATCATTTTAATTTCTCCTAATAATTTCGCATCTGCAAATTTAGCAAAATAAAAATGATTATTATTAGCACTAAGATATGAATAACTAGTACTATTCCCTACTTGAAATAATAAAGAGGAAATAACATAAACAGTAACTTCATTTTTAATTATTTTAATAGTTTTAGCAATAGTTAAACCAATTCTAGAACCTGTATAGCTACCTGGTCCCATAGTAGTATAAATTGATTTAATATTATTTCAAGTAATATTATTCTTCTTAAAAAATTCAATTAGTTTTGAAACTGTAATATCACTAAAGCGACGTTCTCCTATGCAAGAATAAGAATCTATAATAACATCATCTTTTTCTAAAAGAAAAATTAAAAATTTATTACTTGTATCGATGAATAAGTTCATATTTATTTTTTCAACATCCTTAATTCATGAATGATTTGTGTTTTTAAAAATTTAGGTAAAGTAATTTTACAACTAATTTTGTCATTTTCATGTTTATTTAATACAATGCAAATTTTAGTTTTCGACTTCAAAGACTTATGAATCAACTGTGGCCATTCAATTATATTCACAGCATTCTCCATTTCTTCTAAGTACATTCCTATTTCAAGTGATTTTTTTAAATCTAGCATTCGATAAAAATCAATATGATTAATAATTAACTTTTTAGTTGGATATTGATTTAAAATCACAAAAGTAGGTGAGTTAACATTACCATTGAATCCTAATTTAGCAATCACAAATTTTGCTAGTGTAGTTTTTCCTGAACCTAAATTTCCAAATAAGAGTAAATAAATTTCAGGTTTTAAAATTTTAGCAATTATATTTGCTAATTTTTTTGTATCTTTTAAATTATGTAAAAATAATTTCATTTTATCCTTCTTCTTATTAAAATAGTAAATTAATCGGTAACAAAATTCAAAATTTTATGAGGAACAAAAATAGTTTTCAGAATTTTTTTATTTACTAAAATAGATTGAATTTTGGGGTCCTTTTTGATTATTTTAATAATTGCATTTTTATCTAATGATTTTAAATTACTTAAGATAACTTTGGTTTTAATTTTTCCATTTACTTGAACAATTAAAAATTTATTAGCTTCATCTTGAATTAATTGTTTTGTAAAGGTTGGTCATTTTTCATAACTAATACTATTTGAATGACCCAGTTGAGATCAAATTTCTTCTGCTAAATGTGGTGCAAAAAGACTAACCATTTTAATAAATCCTTCAAAATATTGTAAGTATACTTCTTGAGAACGATAAAAATGATTCAATAAATTCATTAATTTCGAAATCACAATATTTAAACTCATTTTTTCGATTAAATCGCTTATTTGCATTACACTAGAATTATAAATACTATCTAGACTTTTGTTATTTTTAGGAGTAATAGTCTTTTTATTATAAAAACGATAAATACGATCTAATCATTTCCGCGTTCCATCTAAACCATTAAAATCTCAAGATAGTGATGCATTTAATGGTCCCATAAACATTTCATATAATCGTAAAGAATCAGCTCCATGAGATAAGATAATTTGATCTGGATTAATCACATTCCCTTTTGATTTTGACATTTTATTGCCATCTGGTCCTAAAACCATTCCTTGATTTATTAATCTTTGGAATGGTTCTTTAATTGGTAAAATGCCAATATCATATAAAAAGTGATGTCAAAATCGTGCATATAACAAATGTAAAACAGCATGTTCTTGACCACCAATATAAATATCTACTGGTAATCATTTTTTGAAATCTTTAAAAGCTTCTTTTGATGTTAGATCTTTAATTGAACCGTCTTCATTTACAAGAATATATGCTAAATAATATCAACAACTACCCGCTCATTGGGGCATTGTATTAGTTTCCCGTTGTCCGATTCGACCATCTTGATTTTGAACTGTTAGTCATTTTTTACAATTAGCTAATGGTGACTTACCATCTTGTGAAGGAGTTATTTTATCAGTTATTGGTAAAATAAGTGGTAAATCAGTTTTATTTACAAGTGAAATTTTATTATCATCCCAATAAATAATTGGAAATGGTTCTCCTCAATATCTTTGACGAGAAAAAATTCAATCTCGTAATTTATAATATGTTTTTACAGATCCAATTTTATGAGTAACAAGATATTTTAATAGCGCTCTTTTAGCATCATCAATATACATACCATTAATAAATTTTGAATTAATATGTTTACCATCATTGATAACTACTTTTGAATCATAAGGATTTTCAATAATATAAATAATTTTAAGTTGATATTTTTTAGCAAATTCATAGTCACGTAAATCATGTCCTGGAACACCCATCACAATTCCTGTTGCATATGTCGGTAACACATAATCACTAATTCAGATTGGTAATTTAATTTTTGTAATTGGATGTAAAGCATATTTACCACTAAATAATCCGGTTTTAGGTCTTGAAGAATTTTCACGTTCTAATTCTGTTTGTGATTTTATTTTATTAATAAATTGTTGAATTTCAACTAATTTATTTTTATTAGTAATTTTTAATTGTTCAACTTTTTCAGGTGCAATTGCAAGATAACTAACACCAAAAAGTGTATCTATTCTAGTAGTAAAAATTTCTAGTTTATCTTTGCAATCTGTAAGTGGAAATAGAAGCTTAACACCACTTTTTTTACCGATTCAATTACGTTGTAATTGCTTAACTGATTGTGGTCAATCTAATTCATTTAATCCAGTCAATAATTTATCAGCATATTTAGTAATTTTTAAAACCCATTGTTTCATAGCTTTTTTAACAACTGGAAACTCACCACGTTCAGAAAGCATTTTGCCATCTTTAGTAATAATTTCTTCGTTAGCAAGAACAGTTCCTAATTGTGGGCATCAATTAACATCAATTGATTTTAGTTCTGCTAAACCATATTCATATAATTTAGTAAAAATAAATTGGGTTGTTTTATAATATGCAGGATTTGAAGTATTAATTTCTCGATCATAGTCATATGAAAATCCTAATTTTTTTAATTGCTTTCGAAAATTATCAATATTTTTATTGGTAAATTCATTTGGTAAATTACCTGTCTTTAAAGCATATTGCTCTGCAGGTAATCCAAAAGCATCTCATCCAATCGGATGTAATACGTTAAACTGATTCATTCTTTTAAAACGTGCATAAACATCAGTTGCCGTATAACCTTTTGGATGACCAACATGCAACCCTTGTCCAGATGGATAAGGAAACATATCTAAAACGTAAGATTTACGATTATATTTAGTTGCAGTTTTAAAAGTTTTGTTTTCTGATCAATAATTTTGTCATTTTTTTTCAATTGCTCTATGAGAATATTCCATTACTATTTCTTTTTCTTTCTTAATTTTTTTGCACCATCAGGAATTAATAATACTAAATTATTTAATCATTTTTTTCTTAAATATAAAATAATTAAAGGCAATAATTTTAGCATTTCAATGATTCGAATAATTATAAATATTAAAATAACTGTTAGTGAAGAAAATATTACTAGCCCTGACATAATTGGAATTGTAATTCCTCAATTATAAATTGAATCTGATAAAAATGCAGTTCAAACTAAACCACCAGAACGTAATATTGAATATAGTGTACCATTTAACATTAAAATTATCGAAGGAACTGCATAAATTCAAATAAATTGTTGAGCAAGTTTAATAATATATGTACTATTATTTGGGAACATAACTGGGACTAGAAAGGCAGATATAGATAAAATAATTCCTGTTATGGCCCCAATACATAATGTTAATCAAATTAATCTTTTAGAGTTAATATTAGCGTATTTTAAGCGATTATTGCCTAAATTATTTCCAACTAAAACAGAAATTCCTGCTGCAATTCCGTGATATGGCGGAAAGACTAAAATCGCAATGATCGTGGTAAAAATTACATTAGCCGTATAAGCATCTAAACTATACATCGCTAATAATTTAACTTGCATTACAGTAGATAATGATCAAAATAATTCATTTAAAGAAATAATCGTTGCCTTTTTAAAAGCTAAATTGACCGATATTTTATCAAGATGGAAAATTTGATTAGGGAAAAACTCATATTTCATAATCAAAATATAAATTAAAATAACTAGTAACTGAATCGATTTTCCAAAAACAATTGCCATCGCACAACCATAGACATTATATGCATGGGTATTTAAATTAAATAAACTTGGTTCAACTAAGATAATATTTAGTAGAATCGTAAAAATAAAAGCAATAAAAGAACCAAAAAATGATACAAATGGTCGTCCTGTTTCTCTTAAAGTTGTAATAAAGGCAAGTGAAATAGCGACTAATGGATAAGAAAGTGCTGCTATTTTAATATAGTCAGTCCCTTCCATAATTGATAATTTTGCTGCTTGATCATCATAATAAGCAACTCAATCAGCATTAGTTTCAGAAGCACCAGGAATATCAAGATTTTTAAAATGAATAATGCATGATATTAATTGATGACCAATAGTTTCAATTAAAATTAGAAAAATAATTGTAATTGCTAATCCCAATAATATTTTAAACATTACTAAATCTTTTAAATTTTGATATTTTTTAGCACCAAAATATTGAGCAGTATATGTCCCAATTCCATATGAAATTCCGAATAAAACAGAAATAATAATAATATAGATTTGTGAAGCTGCAGTAACGCCATTCATAACAATTTGACCATAATAATAATAATGATTAAAAATTCCCAAAGAATGTAATTTTGCATTTGCTTCACTAATAAAATTAGTAATTACACTATTACCTTCAGTAATATGATTAGCAAAAAAATTAGTTACTAAATCTGACGATGATAAAACAATTTCCTCAAAAATTGCTCATACCATAATACTTAATGTAAATCTAATTCAATTCCAGCTGATTTTTTTAGAATTCAGCACTTTAAAATCTACTTTATTTTTTTTCATAGTTTATGTAACTTTCATGTATTTAAGATAATCATTAAATCAATTATATAATTTTAAACAAAAAAAAAAAAATAATCTACTGTCTAATGACATTAGATTATTTTTTATATTTATTTGGTGGACCCGATCGGGTTCGAACCGACGACCCCTTGCGTGCAAGGCAAGTGCTCTCCCAACTGAGCTACGGGCCCAAATGGTCGGACTAAATGGATTTGAACCATCGACCTCACGCTTATCAGGCGTGCGCTCTAACCAACTGAGCTATAGTCCGAAAACCATTGTAATTATAAATAAAAACAATAGTTATTACAATAAATTATCTTATTAGAATAGATATTTTATTTTAAAATTAACGTTTTGAGTATTGAGGTGCTTTTCTTGCGGCTTTTAATCCATATTTTTTACGTTCTTTAACACGTGAATCACAAGTTAAAAGACCAGCGTGTTTTAAAGCGCTTTTAAATTCAATTGATACTTTTAAAAGTGCACGAGCAATAGCAAGTCGAGTTGCCCCAGCTTGTCCAGTAAATCCTCCACCTTTAACTTTAACCTTAATATCAAACTTATCTAATGTTTCAGTAACATCTAAAGGTTGTTTAAGATCTTGAACTAAAGTTGCATAAGGGAAGAATTCAAGTGCTTTTAAATTATTCACAATAATTTTTCCATTACCTGGAATTAAAACTACTTGTGCAACAGAAGATTTACGTCTGCCGATTCCTTGATATATAATTTCCATCGAATTAGGCATTAAATTTTCTCCTTATTATAATTTTTTTCAGTAATAATTTTTAATTCTACTGGTTGTTGTGCTGCATGATGATGTTTACCATCTTTATAAACAAATAAATTACGGTATTGTTGAGCACCTAATTTATTTTTTGGTAACATTCCATAAATAGCTTTTTCCAAAATTTTTTCTGGATGTTTTTGTGCTAATTCTTCTGCAGTTTTTACTTTCATTCCACCTGGATACAGTGAATGTTGATAATATTTTTTAGTACGCATTTTATTAGCACTAAACTTCGCAAAATTACAATTGATAATTATTACATTGTCTCCACAATCAACATGGGGTGTAAAGGTAGGTTTATTTTTACCTCGCAAAATTAATGCTACTGAAGTTGCTAAACGTCCAACAATATGATTAGTTGCGTCAACTACATATCATTTTTTATCTCTTGTTTTTTCATTTATAATTGTTGTTTGTCGCATATATGATTAATCCTTCTTTCTATCTATAACTAGTTTCAATACTACATTTAAGTATATATATTATATACAAAAAAGTTAAAATTTCAAATTAAAAATCCTTAGTATTGAATTTTTTGCAAAATTAATCCATTTGGTTGTACACGAAACTTAGATACATTTCTAATATCATTATGCAAAAGTGCATAAATTTCTTCAAGTTCCATTTTACCTTCAGCATAAGCGATCGCACTGCCAACAATAAACCGAATTTGATAGCGAATAAAACTATGTCCTTGAAAAATAATATTAATATCATTGCCAGCTTTTTTAACTTTTATTGAATCAATTATTTTGATTGTATTAATTTTCTCATCAGGTTTTACGCCTGAATAATTTTGAAAATTATGCTCCCCACAAAATAATCGTAAAACTTTTTTTAATTTTACTAAACTAATTTTTTGATTTAAATATAATTTATAATTTTGTAAAAAAATATTATATTTTCTTGCAACACATATTGTATAACAATATTTTTTAAATTTATAGTCTCTAATATGAAAATGCTCATTTTGTAATTTAATTGAATTAACATAGATATCATTTGGTAAAATTCGATTCAATAATATTAAAAAATTTGGCAAGGATTTAATAGGAAATTTTAAAATTAAAACCATTTTTTGATCTAAAGCATGCACTTTAGCATCAGTTCGACTAGCACCATAAGTTCTAAAATTAGCAGAATTTAAATTTAGTTTTAAAGCCTTATTAATTTGAAAATGAATTGTATTAGAATTATCTGATTGCAATGCTCAACCTTTATAATTACTACCATCATATTGAATTGAAAATAAATATTTATAATTTGACATAAATTCTTAAATAAACTGATCTATTCATGGAAATGATGGAATAAAATGGATACTGTATTGTGTATAAATTATAACAGCAAATCCTAATCCCAAAATCATAATCACTAAATCTATAAATTTAAAAGTAAAATGTCTAAAACGAGTTCGCTTATTATATGGATTATATCCACGTGAATCCATTGCATATGCTAAATCTTCTGCTTTTTGAAAAGAAGAAACTAGCAATGGAACAACTAATGATCCTAATGATTTAAACTTATCTTTAAAGTTCCCATTTTTAAAATCGACCCCTCTGGAAGCTTGCGCATTCATAATTCGACTAGCTTCTTCAACCAAGGTTGGAATCATTCGAAAGGCAATTGATATAATTGTTGAAATAATATGAACAGGGAAACGTACAATTTTTAATGGTGATAATAAATCTTCGATTGCTAATGTTAAATCCAATGGTTTTGTAGTTGATGTTAAAATTGTTGTTATTGTAATCATTAAAAATATTCTTAGGCCAATATAAAGTGCTTCAAAAATAGCATTTCAAGAAATTACTAATACATGGGCATTATTAATATCAACAATAATACTAACATCATCTTTTAAGATAAAACAATTTAATATAAATAAGAATAAAAAGATAAAGAGGATCGGTTTTCAACTACGTAATAATAATCTTAATGGTAATCTAGATGCTAAAAATAAAATTAAAATTCCAACAGATAAAATCGCATACCCTACAAAGGCAGTATTTAAAAAAATACACACAATTAAATTAATTGTCATAAATAATTTCATTCTTGGATCCATTTTATGAATTAATGAATTATATTCTATATAGCGACCAAAACTTAATTTCAATTTAACAAATTCTTTCTAATGTATTTTTTTGATATTTTTTTTAATATGATTGGTAAAATCATCAATTGTTCTAATTTTACTATTTTTAAAATCAAACCCTTTGTCTGCTAAGTTATTAATTAATCGATAGACCTTAGGAATTGTTAAATTTAAATCTTTAATTAATTCCAAATTTTGAAAAATTTCAAAAGGACTTCCTTGAAATTGGACTTTACCATCTTTCATTGCAATAATTTCATCAGCGATTTCTAAGACATTATCCATATTATGGCTAATAAAAATAATTCTTTTCTTAGTTTCAAGATTTAATTTTTTAAATAAATGAATAAAAGATTTTTCACCTTGAGGGTCTAATCCAGCAGTTGGCTCATCTAATATTATTGTATCACCTTCAAGAGATAATATCCCAGCAATCGCAACTCGTCTTTTTTGTCCGCCAGATAAATTAAAGGGTGAATTTTTATATAAAGTTCCATCAATACCAACAATATCTAGATATTTGCGTGCTAAACTAGCAGCCTCTAATTTGGATATCCCCATATTAAGCGCTCCATACATCACATCTTTTTCAACTGTATCTTCAAATAACTGATATTCTGGAAACTGAAATACTAAACCAATTGATTTACGTAAAGATTTTACATTTTTAATTTTTTTGGTTTTTTGATTAATTTCGAAATCACCAATTTTGATTTTTCCTTCATCTGGTAAAATTAATGCATTGATATGTTTGATTAAAGTTGATTTTCCAGAACCTGTTGAACCAATAATTGCAGTAATAATATTTTTGTTAATACTAACATTAACATTTTTTAATGCATTAAAAGAATAGGGAGTTTTTTTATTATAAGTAAAATTAACATCTTCAAAAATGATCGGAAAATTAGTATTAATTTTTTGAACGGGTTTTTTAATTCTAAAAGTTTTTGACTTTTTAGTTATATTTTTGGTTTTAACTGACATATTTGTTCTACCAAATTCCCCTCATCTAATGTTTCCTTAATTTCTAACCCAGCATTTTTTAATGAATGGATAACATTAAAAATAAATGGCATATCCAACTTAATACTTTTTAAAAAATCATAATCAGAAAGAACTTCGCTTGGTTTAGCAAATTTTGCAACGCGACCTTTGTTTAATACTAATACTTTATCAGCATTAAGAATTTCATCCATATCGTGTGTAATCGAAATAATAGTTTTATGTTCATTTTGTTTTAAATCTAAAATAATCTTTTTAACATCATCTTTACCAATTGGATCTAGCATACTTGTTGATTCATCAAAAACTAAAATATCAGCAGCAAGAGCAATTGCAGATGCAATCGCTACTCTTTGTTTTTGTCCGCCAGATAACATCATTGGTTCATGATTCAAATACTCATGCATTTTAACTCTTTTTGATGCTTTATCAATAATTGCTTGCATCTTACTAGTTTCGATTTGTTGATTTTCTAAACCAAAAGCAATATCATCAGCAACAGTTGATCCAATAAATTGATTATCAGGATTTTGAAATACAATTCCTAAATATTTACGTAATAAAGGAATTGTTTTATAAGTCATTACATTCCCAAAAATACTGATATCTCCACGATTAGGTAAAAGAATCCCAATTAATAATTTTGAAAGAGTTGATTTTCCAGAACCATTATGGCCAATAACAGCAATGTATTCCCCCGCATTAATTTCAAAATCAATATCTTGTAAAACATAACTATGGTCTTTATGATATTTAAAAAATAACTTGCTAACTTTAATAGCAATATCATTTTTTTTAGTTACATTAATATTGATAACTTTTTTTTTGCGACGCATTACTTTCTCCTTTCAAAATCAAAAAAAATGATAATTAAAGTATATAATTTCTAAAAAATTATATACTTTTTTTTAGAAATTATAAATAAAAATACTATTTTAAATAAAATAGTATTTTAAAAAATATTTATTTGACTAATTGTATTAATACCATCGGTGCATTATCACCCTTACGATTTTCAACTTTAAATAATTGTGTATATCCGCCTTGACGTTCTTTGTAACGTAAAGCAAGAGTTGAAAATAATTTTTGTAATGCTGTATTTTCTTTATCTGCACTAATATTACGTAAAACTCTTGCTGCTTGTCTTCTAGCATGTAGATCTTGTCTTTTAGCTAATGTTACTAATTTATCAAAGTGACTACGTAATTCTTTTGCACGCATTTCAGTTATAGTTAATTTTTCATGAACAACTAATTCAGTAACTAAATTACGCATAAGTGAAGTTTTTCAAGCAGTATTCTTACCGCGTTTTTGAATATATGACATTTTTTGTACTCCTTATTAAGACTTAAAATTTAAATTAAGTTCATGAATTTTATTTTTAATTTCATCAAATGATTTACGTCCTAAGCTTTTTAATGCTTGGATTTCTAATTCACTATGATTAATTAAATCATTAATATTTTTAATATCATTGCGTAATAAACAATTTTTACTACGTTGTGATAATCCTAATTCTTCAATAGTTTTATTTAATTCTTGTGGTTGAGAATCAATATCATTTTTGAAAATTTCATCATTTTTTAATGGATATTCTAAATTTGAAAATAATGATAAATGTTCAATTAAAATTTTACAAGCAATTGAAACTGCTTGTACTGAATCGATTGCTCCATTAGTACTTACATCCAAAATTAATTTTTCTAAATTATTAGCTTTTCCAACTTTTGTATCATCAAAATTAAATGTTACTTTTTCAATTGGAGTAAAGTTTGAATCAATACTAATAACATCACTAGAGATTTTTTTACATTCTGATTTATTATCTTTAAAACTTGCATATCCTGAAGATATTTTTACATACATAATCATATCTAAATGCCCACCATTATTAAGATGTGCAATTACTAATTCAGGATTTAATACAATTAAACCAGTAGGTAAAGTTATATTTGCAGCTGTTAAAATTGATTTATTTTTACCTTCTAATTTAATTTCTAAAACTTCATTTAAACTAAAGAAATTTTGATCAGCTTTTAAAATAAGTTGTTTTACATTTAAAATAATATTTGCAACATTTTCACGAACATGATTAACAGCATCAAATTCATGCGCTACACCAGCAACACGTATTCCGAATACAGAAGGTGATGGTGTTGATGATAATAATGTACGACGAATTGCATTACCAATAGTAATAGCAAATCCTTTTTCAATTGGTTCGATCAAAAACTTACCGTTTTTTTTATCATTTGAAATATTTAAAATTTCAAATTCTGGTTTTACGAATTGTTTCATATTCTCTAACCTCTTGGTCTTTTAGGTGGACGTGCACCATTATGAGGAATTGGTGTTACATCTTTAATAGAAGTAATTTCCATTCCAATAACTTGTAAATTTCTAACTGCAGCGTCTCTTCCTGGACCAGGACCTTTAACTTCTACTTTTAAAGATTTCATTCCATATTCCATTGCAGATTTCCCTGCAGCTTCTGATACCATTTGGGCAGCATAAGGTGTAGATTTTTTTCCACCTTTAAACCCAATTGCACCAGCAGAAGATCATGTTAAAACATTACCGATTTCATCAGTAATTGTTACGATTGTATTATTAAAAGTAGAATGAATATGTGCAACTCCACTTAATACTGTACGTTTTTTTTTCTTTTTAACTGTTTTTTGTTTAATTTTACTCATTTAAAATCCTACCTTATTTTTTCTTATTCGCTACGGTTTTTTTAGGACCTTTTCTTGTTCGAGCGTTTTGTTTTGTTGATTGACCATTAACTGGTAATCCACGGCGATGACGTAGACCACGATATGATCCGATTTCCATTAGTCTTTTAATATTATAAGAACGTTCACGACGTAAGTCACCTTCAAGTTTAAATTTAACTACCTCACTACGAAGCAATGTTAATTCTTGATCAGATAGTTTACTTACACGAGTATCTTCACTTATATTTGTTGTTTTTAATATTTTTTTTGATAATGATCTACCAACACCATAAATGTATGTTAATGAAATAACCACACGTTTATTGTTCGGTATATCGATGCCTGCTATACGAGCCATATTTTTCTCCTTTTACTTTAACCTTGTCTTTGTTTATGTTTAGCTTGTTCACAAATAACCATAACGCGTTTTTTACGTTTAATGATTTGACACTTGCTACAAATAGCTTTTACTGATGATCTAACTTTCATAGTTATATACTTCCTTGTTTTTTTAATTGATTATTTATATCTAAAAATAA
>CAZAJD010000003.1:0-52236 GCA_964485375.1 uncultured Mycoplasmatales bacterium
AAAGTCCTAGTATTAAAGGAATCACTTATCATTCAAAAATAGCTAAAAAAATGCAATGAGAATCTTTTAATCATAAGTATGAATCAAGTTGTATTAAAAGAGATTTAAATCTTAATAAAACTATTAATGCTAAATTACATATTCAGCATATTTCGACAATCCAATCCTTAAAATTAATTGCTAAATATAAAAAGAAAAAAATGCCACTTACTTGTGAAGTTACTCCACATCATCTTTCAATTAATAATCAACAAATAACAGATAGTGGAAAATATCGAATGAATCCCCCATTGGGGAATCCTCAAGTGGTTAAAAAGTTAATCCAGGGATTTAAAACAGGTTTAATTGATATTATTGCAACTGATCATGCACCACATAGTAATCAAGAAAAAAACCAAGTTTTTCAAAAATCATTAAATGGGATTATTGGATTAGAAAGTGCATTTGGATTAATCTATAAAATTTGTTTAGAAAATAATATTCCTTTATCTAGATTAGTGTCAGCAATGAGTATTAACCCTGGAAAGTTAATCAATATTGATAATACAATCAAAGAAGGCAATCTAGCAAATTTAACAATTGTAGATTTGAATAAAAAATGAATTTTCAAAAGTAGTGATATCAAATCTAAAGCTAAGAATACACCATTTATAGGTACTGATTTAATCGGTAAAGTGACAATGGTTATAATAAATGGTAAATTACACCATCTTATTAAATAAAGGTAATTAATGGTAGGAGATTCAAAATGGAAAATAATTTAAATAAAGATAATATCAAAATAATATTACAAAATGGGGTTGTAATCCCTTGTAAGTCATTTGGTAAATATAAAGAAGTTTATGGTCGATTTATTTTTAATACTTCAATAGTTGGTTATCAAGAAACATTAACTGATCCTTCATATAAAGATGAAATCTTGGTTATGACTTTTCCAATCCAAGGGATTTATGGGATTAATGATTTAGATAATGAATCAGATGATATTCATTTAAGTGCTTTTGTTGTTAATAATTATGAAAATCATTATTCAAATAACTATGCTTCCAAATCCTTAGAAGAATTTTTAATTCAAAAGAATGTTTTAGGAGTTTATGATGCTGATACTAGATATCTAACTAAAATTATTCGTGACTTTGGATCTTTAAAAGGTGCAATTGTGAATATCCAAAGTGATAAACAAGAAGTGCTAGAGAAAATCAAAAACTGAGAAATATCTAAAAATCAAGAAATTAAAGCTGTCTCTCCTAAAAAAATTACTATTTTGAACTCATCAGGAACTAAAAAAATTTTATTTTATGATTTTGGTGCTAAAAATAATATTAAAAATCATTGAATTAAAAGAGGATACCAATTAATTGTCGTTCCTTATGATACTAAAATTATTGCAATTATGAAAAAGTATAAATTCGATTTTGTATTTTTATCTAATGGTCCAGGGAATCCTAGTGATTTAAAAGATGTCATTATTGAAATTAAAAAAATGTTTAAATTAAAATTAAAACTTGTTGGAATTTGCTTAGGTCACCAATTGCTTGGTCTAGCTCTTAATGCAGAAGTTTTGCGTTTAAAATTTGGACACCACTCTACTAATCACCCAGTTAAAAACCTTGAAAATAATAGTGTTTATATTACTTCACAAAATCATAACTATGGAATTAAAAATCAAAAATTATCAAAAGATATTAATGTCTTTTTACGTTCTTTAAATGATAATGCAATTGAAGGCATGAAATCAGAAAAATATAATTTTATTTCTACACAATTCCATCCAGAGTCTTCACCTGGACCAAATGATTCAAACATTATTTTTGATTTATTTGTTAAATTTCATTATGAAAGGGAGCAAGTATAAAGATGGCATCGAGAAAAGATCTAAAAAAAATTCTAGTTATTGGTTCAGGACCAATTGTTATTGGTGCTGCAGCTGAATTTGACTATTCAGGGACTCAAGCTTGCTTAACACTAAAAGAGTTAGGTTATTATGTTATTTTAGTTAATCCTAATCCAGCAACAATTATGACTGATCAATCAATTGCTGATAAAGTTTATATGGAACCTTTAAAATCTAATTTTATTAAATGAATTATTTCGATCGAAAAACCTGATGCGATTATTCCTAACTTAGGTGGACAAGTGGCATTAAATTTATGTGTTAAGTTAGCTCAAAAAGGAATTCTTGCTAAATATGGGGTTGAAATTTTAGGGCCTTCAATTGATTCAATTATTAATGCTGAAGATCGCAAAAAATTTAAAGAGATTATGACTGAATTAAATATTCCAATGGCACCTTCTAAAATTGTCAAAGATGTTGAAAGTGGATTTGAATTTGGAAATAAAATTGGACTACCAGTTGTTATTAGACCATCTTATACTATGGGCGGTTTTGGCGGCGGAATTGCTTATAATATCGAAGAACTAAGAGAAATCATTAAACGTGGTTTAGAAAGTTCACCGATTCATGAATGTATGGTGGAAAAATCAATTGCTGGTTTTAAAGAAATCGAATATGAAGTGATGCGTGATAAAAGCGATAATGCAATCGTAGTATGTAATATGGAAAATATTGATCCAGTAGGGATTCATACGGGTGATTCAATGGTAATTGCTCCATCACTTACATTAACTAATAAGCAATATCAAATGTTACGAGACGTTTCATTAAGAATAATTCGTTATTTTAAAATTGAAGGTGGATGTAATGTACAATTAGCATTAGATCAACATTCTGATAATTATTATATTATTGAAATTAATCCTCGTGTTTCACGTTCTTCAGCACTTGCTTCAAAAGCAACTGGTTATCCAATTGCAAAAATATCAGCAATGATAGCAGTAGGAATGAATTTAGATGAAATTATTAATCCAATTACTAAAAGCACATACGCTGCTTTTGAACCTAGTATTGACTATATTGTAACTAAAATAGCAAGATTTCCATTTGATAAATTCCGTGCAAATTCGTCTAATATTTCTACATATATGCAAGCTACTGGTGAAACAATGGCAATTGGACAAAATTTTGAAGAATCGTTTTTAAAAGCACTACGTTCTTTGGGTGCAGAATTTAGATTTACACAAGATAATCATGAGGAAAAAGAATTAACAGAACTTTTGGCAGAGATTAAAAATCCAACTGCTTATCGTATTTATCAAATTTTTAACGCCTTTCGAAAAGGTGCTACAGTAAAGCAAATTTATGATGTAAGTAATATTAATCCTTATTTTTTAAATAAATTTTTTAATATTATTAAAATTGAAAATCAATTAAAAGCAAATCGAATGAGTATTGAATATTTAAAATATGCTAAAAAGTTTGGATATTCAGATTATGGAATTGCTCATTTATGAAGTACTAATGAATTAGAAATTTATAAAATTCGTCAACAAAATAATATTTTTCCAGTTTATAAAAATATTGATACTTGTGGTGGAGAGTTTGTTGCTAAAACTAATTATATGTATTCAACATATAGTGGTTATGATAATGAATCTAAAGCAAGTAATAAGAAAAAAATTCTCGTTATTGGTTCAGGACCAATTCGAATTGGTCAGGGAGTAGAATTTGATTATTCTACTGTTCATTCAATTTGATCATTTCAAAAATTAGGTTATGAAACAATTGTAATTAATAATAATCCAGAAACAGTTTCTACAGATTTTTCAATTGCCGATAAATTATATTTTGAACCAATTAATTATGAAGATGTTAAAAATATTATTGAGCTTGAAAAACCCGAAGCAGTAGTTCTTCAATTTGGTGGCCAAACAGCATTAAATTTATGTGAAACTTTATATAATGATAATATTAATGTTATTGGAACATCAATTAAATCAATTGATATTTCTGAAGATCGTGATAAATTTAATGAACTTTTAAAATCATGTAATATTTTACATCCAGAATCATATACAACAAAAAGATTAGAAAAAATTGGGAAAATAGCTACCAAAATTGGTTATCCAGTTTTATTAAGACCATCTTATGTAATTGGTGGCAAAGGGATGCAAATTATTAATAATAGTCAAGAAATTGCAAAATATTTAAAACTAAATTATTTAGATTATAAAAATAATATGCTTTTAATTGATAAATATCTTGCGGGTAAAGAAATTGAAGTTGATTGCGTTAGTGATGGAAAAGATATTTTTGTACCAGGAATTATGGAACATATTGAAAAATCAGGAATTCACTCGGGTGATTCAACAACAATTTTCCCAAGTATTTCTTTACAAGATAGTTTAAAAGCAGAAATTATTAAGGTGACCAAACAATTAGCAATCGCTCTTGAAGTAAAGGGATTAATGAATATTCAATATATAGTTTATAAAGATCAACTATATGTTTTGGAAGTAAATTTAAGATCCTCAAGAACAATCCCTTATATTTCTAAAGCAACTAAACAAAATGTTGTTAATTATGCTTGCCAAGTTATTTTAGGTAAAAAATTAAAAGATATTGTCCCTAATTTAGGGGAATATAAATATCCAACTAGTAAATATTATATAAAATCTCCAGTATTTTCATTTCATAAACTTTATAAAATTACAAGTACTATTTTAGGTCCTGAAATGAAATCAACTGGAGAATCAATTGGGATTGATTATAATATCGATAAAGCACTTTATAAATCATTATTAGGAGCAAATATCAATCCTTTGAAACACTCATCAGTAATTTTAAGTATTAATAGTAATGAGAATGAAAAATTATTAAAAATTGCGAATAATTTATACCGTGTCAAAATCAAGATTTTTGCCACTTTAAATAATTATAATTTTTTACAAAAACATAATATCAATTGTGTCTTAATTGATGATAGCGAAAATAAAAATGCTATTTTGGACACAATTAAAAAGCATAATATTTCTTATATTATTAATACACCATCAAATGATAGTAGTAGCATTAATAATGCGAGAATTATTAGAAAATATGCCCTTCAAAATAGTATTCCGGTTATTACTTCAATTCGTCTTGGACGAGCAATAGCTAGAATGACTGAGTTTATGCGTTTTTTAGTTGATGCAGCATATTAAACCTAAGAATTAAATTTAAGGAGAATAGAGATGGAATTTCAAATATCATTACCAGGGATTACTTTAAAAAATACATTAGTTTATAATGGGTCTGGTTCATTTGAATATGGAAAATATCAATGAACAGAATTTGCAAAAGAATTTTGCTTTAATGGATTGGATGTTGTAGTTTTGAAAACTTCAACTTTAGAATCGCGAATTACACCAGAACCAAGAGCTAATTTGTTGTATGATAATGGTAATCAAGTAATTAATTCAATTGGATTACAAAATCCACCAATTAGCGGAGTTATTAAAAAAATTGCTGAATTTAATAAGACAATTGGTAAACCACTAATAGCATCAGCATCAGGGAATAATATTAAAGAATTTGCTAAAAATGTTAAAATTTTATCTGAACAAAATGTTGCTGCAATAGAAATTAATTTATCTTGTCCTAATGTTGATAAAGGTGGGATTACTTTTGGAATCGATCCTAAAATGGTTCAAAAAGTAGTAAGAGCATGTAAACAAGTTTCAAATAAACCTATTTATGTGAAATTAACTCCTAATGTTACTGATATTTCCAAAATTGCAATTGCTGCTGAAAAAGGTGGTGCTGATGCAATTGTTGCAATAAATACTTTATTAGGTTTTATGGTTGATCCAAAAAGTGGTAAACCAGTTGTTGCAAGAGGGTATGGAGGTTACTCTGGACCTGGAATTTTACCTGTTGCTTTAAGAGCAGTTCATCAAATTTATAAAGTAGTCAAAATTCCTATTATTGGAATAGGTGGAATTAGTAAACCGCAAGATGTGATTGATATGTTATCTGCTGGTGCTAGTGCATGTCAAATTGTAACTGGATCTAAAACTAATAAAAATTATTTTGCTGATTTTAATAAACAAGTTAATCAAAAGCTTCAAACTTTAAAAATAACTGACATTAAATCATTGATCGGAAGATCACACCGATATAAACCAACTCAAGTATTACCGAAAGGAAACTATTCTCACTAATGAAATATAATTCAAATGTTATTATTGCTTGTGATTTTAAAGATGAAGAAAGTCTATGAAATTTTTTAAAAAAAATGAAAAATGAAAAATTATTTTTAAAATTAGGAATGCAAATATTATATAGTTCTGGTTTTGAAATCATTTCAAAACTAAAAAAAATGGGTCATAATATTTTTGTTGATTTAAAAATTTTTGATATTCCAAATACATCTAAAGAAGCAATAAAGTCATTGAGTAAATATAAACCTGATTTTATTAGTGTTCATAGTATGAATTCACTAGAAGCATTAAAAGAAATGCAAACAGTCGCTAGTCAACATCATATTCATTTATTAGGGGTTACACTTCTTACTTCAATGAATATGAATGATTTAAAGAATCTTAATATTAATATTTCTGTAAAAAATGAAATTGAATTTTTACTTCAAAATATTAGAACTGCTAAGTTATATGGTGCAATTTCATCTGCTCAAGAAAGTGATCTTGTTAGGCAATTTGGATTAAAATCATTTACTCCTGGAATTCGAATTTTAAATACAAAATCTGATGATCAAAAAAGAATTGTTACACCTAAACAAGCAATAATAAATGGTAGTGATTTCGTTATATTGGGACGTTCAATAATTAAAGCAGTTGATCCTTTGAAAACCTATAAAAAAGTTATTAACGAAGTAGAAGAGGCAGCAAAATAATGGCTGAAAAAAACCAACACCAAATTTTAAAATTTTTATTAACATCTAAAGCAATTCAAATTAATTTAAAGGAGAAATTTACTTGATCTAGTGGAATTAAATCTCCAATTTATACTGATAATCGTTTAATTGTTTCAGATGTAACTGCAAGAAAATACATTGAAAATGAGTTGGCAAAACTAATTAAAAGTAAATTTCCAAAAGTTGATTTTATCGTTGGGACATCAACAGCAGGAATTCCACATGCAGCATATGTTTCAAATATTTTAAATTTACCAATGGGGTACGTTAGAGGTAGTGTTAAAAAACATGGTATGAAAAATGCAATTGAAGGTAATTTTACAAATGCTAAAAATATTGTTATTATTGAAGATCTTTTCTCAACTGGAAAATCAGTACAAAATGTTTTTAACATTTTAAAACAAAAAGGATATAATATTTTAGGAATTGTATCGATTTTTTCTTATGATTTAAAATCATTAAAAACCAATTTAAAAAATATTAATTATTACTCATTGGTATTATTTAATGATTTATTAATCTATATGAGTAAAAATAATTTAATTAAAAATGAAGAAAAACAACAACTTAATCAATTTATTAACACTTTACAATAATAAAGACTTGCAAATATCTTTTATTTTTTTAAAATAAATATAAGTAATAAATAAATTACCTTATGGAGGATCAAAAAAATGAATATTTTAGGATTACAAATTATTGAATTTGATTCAAATGAGATAAAATTAATATATAGTGCTATCAATAATTATATTGATGATTATGGGAATATTCCATTGAATAAGAGGGACTTATTAATTAGTTTAAACAATTTATTTTCTCGTTCATCTTCTTCAAAGCATAGATATCTTTTAGAAAAAGAAACATCTATTAAACTTCTTAAATCAATTATTAATTATCAAAAAGAAAACGCAAAGGATGAAACACAAATGCTAAGTTTAAATTTTATTTTATTAAAATTATATAGTGAGTTCAAAACATTTTCATCAAGAGATAAAAATATTATTAAAGTGTTAAAACATTAGATGCATAAACTTCAAGATGGTATTTATAAATTAACTATTTCTGATTCACCATTAGAAATTCAATCATTAATTAGAAAAGATTTAACAACTGGAAATGATGTTGAATATATTTATCAAAAAAATAATCAGTGACAAAAATCAACCCCAATTTGTTTCCCATTTGCAGGGAAATTTAAAAATGATAAATACATATTTCAAGGTAAAGAATATAATATGAAACGACATGGTTTTTTCTATCGTATTTCTAATTGAAAAGTGATTAAAAAAGAAGAAAAATATTTAGAATTTGAATATATTTCTGATGGCAAATATAAAAATATTTACCCATTTAATTTTTCATTAAATGTTTCTTATAGTTTAAATAAAAACCAAATAATTAATAAATTTCAAGTAAAGAATTTAAGTATGAAACAAAATATGTATTTTGGGTTTGGTTGACATCCTGGATTAAAGGCTAATTTAGAAAGCAAAATTTTATTTGAACAAAAAGAATTATTTTCTTTTTTTCCAAATAATGGTATTTTGAATAGTACGATGAATTCTAAAAAAGCAGAAAAAATCCCATTAAAAAACTGAGATTTTAATGGTAGTAAAACTTATGTAATTTTAAATAAAATTAATTCAAAAAATGTAATATTGAAAAATAATTTTGGATCAATTAAAATGGCATTAAATGGATATTCTAATTGCTTAGTGTGAAGAGAAGATAATCATGCTGATTATGTATGTATCGAACCTTGAGCATCTTTACCAGATAGTGATAAAACTAAAAAATTACCTTTAAATCAAAAACCTGGTATTATAGAATTAAAACCAAATACAACTAAAGAATTTATTTTGAATTTGACAATTTTAAAATAATTTTTTTATTTTTAATGGTTTCTCAAATGTTAAAATAATCTTCTAATTTTAAATTTTCAGGCCTTAGATTATGAGTAATTTTACTTTTATCTAAAATTACTTTTGTTATTTCTTTATCTTGAATAATATTAGAAATATTATTTAAAATTGTTTTTCGTTTATTTAAAAAACATTGTCTAATAAAAATTAAAAAATCAGCTTCATCTTGAATATTATATTTTTTATTCATAGTGAATTTTAGCACTACACTATCTACTTTAGGTACTGGACAAAATTCTGTTTTATGGATATTCGTGATTTTTTCAATATCACTATAATATTTAGAAACAATAGATAAATTATTGTACTCCTTACTTTGAGGTTTTGCTAAAATTCTATTTCCAACTTCTTTTTGCATCATTAATACTGCAAAATTAATATATTCATTAATACTAAATAAGCGAAATAAAATTGGCGAAGTTATGTAATAAGGTAGATTAGAGATAACAATAATGTTTTCTTTTTTTGCTTTAAAATTTTCTTTAATAAGACTTTTTAAATCTATTTTTAAAATATCTTTTTGAATTATTTTAACATTATTATATTTTACGTATTTATTTTTTAAGATCTCAGCTAATTGAAAATCAATTTCAATACAAATCATTTTTTTACATTTTGGAATAATTATATCAGTTAGTGCACCTAATCCTGGACCAATTTCAATAACCATAGTTTCTTTATTTATATTACAACTTTTAACTATTTTATTAATCACAGTTTGATTTTTTAGGAAATTTTGTCCAAATCTTTTTTTATAGTAATAATTATTGTTTTTCATTTATTTAATTTTCCTCATATTTAATCAAAATCTTACGAATTTTTTCAGCATCAATATTTAAATTAACTAACATTTTATATAACTGCTTATGATTATAATATTCGATTTTTAATTCATTGCATACAAATTTTCGAATTTTCTTAGTATTTAATTCTAAATTAAGATATTCAGCATAACTAATTTTACTAATATCGCTTTTATTTTTCTGAAAATAATTTTTAAAAGATTCTTTAATATCTTCAATGCTTGCTTCTGCTAAGCCATTTTTCTTTTTTTTAATTTGACTATTTATTAAATAAATATGAAAACAATTATCGTTTAATGCTTTTGCAATTTTATTACGAATTTTTCTGCCAGCATAATCTGGATCAGTAAATATATAGATGGTATTGGTTTCTGCTAATCTTTGAATTGTAGTAATTTTCTCTTTAGATATATGATTACCACTAGTTGCAAATGTATTTATTGAAGGATAAATACTCTTTAGTTTTTGAATATCACTTTTGCCTTCAACAATAATTAATGCATTTTTTTGCATATTATTTCCTTTGCTCTTTTTAAATTTTGAATGATATATATATAATTATAGTATAATTAATTTAAATACCATTCTATTTTTAATTTATATAATAAATCGAGGAGATATTCGAAATGACTGTAAAAAGAAAAAATTTTGTATGTTTGGATTTAGGCACATCTAAAATAGTAGTTTATGTTTCTGGCCGTGGAATAGTTTTTAATGAAGCATCTATTATTGCTTACAATGCTAAAAATAATGAACCATTATTTATTGGAAATGATGCTGCTTCTCTTGAAGGTAAATCAGGACCAAAAACTAAAATTATTAAACCAATTATAAGTGGAGTTATTTACGATATGCGTGCTGCGCGTGATTATTTAAAAATGTTAGCAACTAAAATAAATATTCCAAATATGTGAAAAAATTCAATAGTTTTATTCTCATGTCCAAGTGGAATAACTGAACTAGAAAAAATGTCTTTAAAAGGAACAGGCAATGATTTAGGGGCAGACACAGTAATTGTGAAATCTGCTATCGAAATGGCTGCTTTAGGAGCCGGAGTGGATGTTAATAGTCCTAAAGGGCATCTTATATTAGACATGGGAGCTGGTTCTACTGATATTGCTGTAATATCATCTGGAGAAACAGTTATTTCTGAAAATGTAAAATTTTCTGATGAAACTATAAATAGAAGAATTTTCTTATATGGTAAAACACATTATAGTATTATTTTAGGGATTAGTGTTATTAAAATTATTCGTCATAAATTAGGAACATTAAAAAAAGATGATTTAACTGATAAGAAATATTTAAATATTGTTGGTTCAGATGCAATTAGTGGACTACCTAAAGAAGTTCAGATAACTTCACTTGATATTTTAAAAATTTTAAGATCAGAATTTACTAAGGTTAGTGAATTAATAGCTAATATTTTGGAAAAAACACCTCCAGATTTAACATATGATGTGGTTAATAATGGAATTACTATTTGTGGGGGTCTTGCTCATATTCGTGGAATTCGCGACTTTTTACAAAACATTTTTAAATTTAAAATTAATTTACCAGAACATCCAGAACTATCAGCAATAAAAGGTGCAATTAGATTAGAAAATGAATTACCTAGATTAATCTCTGATGCAAAAATTGATTCATCTGAAGAATTCAAAATTAAATAATCTTTTTTATTTTTAAATTGAATAAGAAAGGGAATATTATAATGATTTCGCCTAAAAAAAAACAATTTAAAAAATATAAAAAAAAATATAAAAATAAAATAAACAGACATTTATTAAGAATATATAAAAGGTATCAAACTATATTATTAATATTTAATTTATTAGGATTTATAATAATTTTAAGCATACCTTTTTATATTATTGATGAAAATTATTTGCTTTTTGAAGATAAAATTTGATTAGGATTTTGAGGAGAAATAGCACTATTAATTGCTCCGATTTTTTTTGGGTTTTGTTTGTTCAAATTATTCGAATGAAAGCAAGAATGAATAGACGGAATTGAAAACAATATTGAAGATAATATTAATTTTACTTTAAAAATAGAATATAAATTTGCTGCAATTAGACGTAAATTAGCTAATACTTCTAAAAATAGTCTTAAATCTATTTTTAAAAGAAGTATTGATGAAAATGATGATGTTTTATCTTATTTAATTAACGATTTTATTCAAACGATATTAGGTGATTTTAAAATTCAAAATTATAAAAAAGATATAATCTTAATACCTGTATTACAAGATTATTGAAATATTATTGCTAAATTAATTGATATTATTGTATCAGATCATCCTAAAGAAGATATATTAGAATTAATGAATAAAAAAAAATCTAATATTGGGTTTTATAAAGATATCGAACTTATTGTTAAGTCTCTTCTTAAAAGTATAAAAAATCTTGATTCAAAAGAACTCATATTTCCTGAAATTCTTTTTAGTATTTCAAGTATAGTTAATAATATTGGATTAATAAGAGAAAGTTTTGCTATCTTATTAAGTAATATTCAATTATCAGGATTAGGAACTAAAAAAGAAAAACAAGCTTATAAGAATACTGTAAAAAATTATATGTATATTTCAAATTCTCACAGTCTATTTTTAAATCCTAAAAAACTTGAAAAACTTTTTAGTTAATTATATAAATATGCTAAAATAATTTTAAATAAACTATTTTTGGAGTTGTTTTATAATGCAAAAATTAAAATTAGATAATAAATTATAAATATGAATCGAAGTTTTAATAAAAGAGTTTTTTATGCATTTTTTAATACAATTATCCCTGATATAAAATCTCTTAATTATAAAGTTTGAATAATTTTATTTTTTGCTTTATTAATTTCTTTGTTTACCACTTGCTTTCAATTTTCTACCCATTCTTTTGGATTTCCATCATGAATATTAAATAATAATAAATCCTTATTTTCTAAATTATTTTATTTATCACAAATACCTGCTACAGTTTTAGCGATATATCAATTATTTTTGATAACTTATGCTAAACAGTCTGCTTGATTTTGAGGAATACTATATTGAATATTAACTGCAACTACTGCTATTGTATTTGGATATGGGGGGAGTGCAGAAGTAGATATATTTTTTGTTTTACCTTTTCAATTTCTTGCTCATTATTGATGATATTTACGTTCTTTTAAGTTGAAAAGTCAAAAATTAATTATTTCTAAAATGACTTTTTTTTGATGAATGATTTTTTTATGAATTGCGATAGTTTTTACAATTTTATTTTATTTTCAAATTCCAGAATTTACAAAATTAATTAACGGAACATATGCTTATACTAATAAACCATTACCTAGATTGTTAGATACATTAAATTCATCATTAACAATTATAGGTTGTATTTGTACTATTTTGTTTTTCAAAGAAAATTGAATATTTTGAATATTAACAGTTATATTTCAATTAATTCTTTATTCTGGTGTTGGGCAAACTTTGGACATTAATATGGTATTAACTTTAGTAATGTTTTTTATTTATGATTTATATGGTCTATGAAAATGATATGATAAAAGTGTTGAAGTAATACCTTATTTGCTTAAAAAAGATTTATCAACAAAACAAATAAATAAAAAAATATACAAGAGGTTTTAAATGATTAGTAATATAAAATTATTTGCATTAAGTGCTAGTAAGAAGTTGGGTGAAGAAATAGCCCAAAAATTAAATATACCGCTATCAAATATTTTAATATCTAAATTTTCAGATGGTGAGATATTAGTCAAACCACAAGATTCAATTCGTAATAAAGAAGTTTATATTATTCAGTCCACAAATAGTCCTGTAAATGATAATTTATTAGAATTATTAATTTGCATTGATTCTTTTAAAAGAGGGTCTGCTAAAAAAATCAATATTGTAATACCTTATTTTGGATATGCTAGACAAGATCGTAAATCAAAAGGACGTGAACCGATAACTTCTAAATTAGTTGCTAATTTAATTACAGTTGCTGGTGCAGATCGATTAATTACAATGGATTTACATTCACCACAATCAATGGGATTTTTTGATATTCCAGTTGATGATTTAAAACCAATTGATGAAATTAGTGAATGAATCTTTAACTATATGAAATCAAAACCTACAAATTCTAAATTATGTATAGTTTCACCAGATCATGGTGGATTAGAAAGAGTTCGTAAAATAGCAAATAAATTAGCAATTTTAGATACTGATATTGCTATTATTGACAAAAGGCGTTTAAAACCAAATGAAAGTAAAATTCAATATATTTTAGGTGATGTTGCAGATAAATATTGTTTTATTATCGATGATATGATTGATACTGCTGGAACAATAAGTAATGCTGCTAAAGAAATAAAAGCAAAAGGAGCTAAAGAAGTTGTTATTTTAGCAACTCATGCTGTATTATCTGGCAATGCAACTATAAAACTGAATGATTTATTAGAGAAAAAAATTATTCAAAAACTAGTTCTTTCTAATACAATTAACTTAAATAAGCAAAATTCAAATTGTGCTGTTGAAATTTTTTCAGTAGCTCCTTTTATTGCAGATGCTATTCGTACATCAGTAAATGATAAATCAATATCTGAATTATATATAAAACGTAGTATAAAACTTTTGAATACAATTCAAAAGTTTGTAAGTAACAATAATACTAGTAAATCAATTCCATTAAAGAAAAAAAAATAATGAAATTAATTATTGGATTAGGGAATCCTGGTCGAGAATACCAAAATACTCGTCATAATATTGGATTTATGTGTATTGATTACTTAGTAAAATATTTAAATATTACATCTAAACAAACTAAATTTGGTGCTGATATATGAAAATATCACCATCTTAATGAACAGTATTTATTGGTAAAACCACTTTCTTTTATGAATTTAAGTGGTAAGCCAATCGCTTCAATTACAGCTTATTTTCAAATAAGTGCTGAAGATCTTTTAGTTATATATGATGAAAAAGACTTAAATTTTGCAAAAATAAAAATTGCAAAATCAACTTCACCTAACGGTCATAATGGGATTAAAAATATTATAAAACTTTTGCAATATAATAATTTTAATCGTCTTAAAATCGGAGTAGGGAATAACAATAATTATAAAACTGAAGATTGAGTATTGTCTAAATTTAATAAAGAAGAAATAGCTGGATTAGCACCAGTTTATAGAGGTGTCCAAATAATTATTGAAGAATGATTTAAAGGGTATGATTTTTCCAAAATTTCTAGTTTAAATAATTTTAATAAAGTAAAGGAAATATAAAATGACATATAAAACATTAGCAGTAGTAGGATCACAATGAGGAGATGAAGGTAAAGGTAAACTTACTGATTATTTTGCTCAAAAAGCTGACTATATTGTACGTTGATCAGGTGGCGATAATGCCGGACATACTATAGTATTTAAAAATACTAAGTTTAAACTAAGTGCAATACCATCAGGAATTTTTAATAAAACTTCTACTTGTGTAATTGCAAATGGGTGCGTTTTAAATTTAAAAAAATTAATTTTTGAAATTGATTATTTAAAAAAACAAGGTTTTAATTGTGATAATTTAAAAATTTCTAATCGAGTTCATTTAATTTTTCCATACCATTTAGAGATGGATTTTTATCAAGAAAAAAATCGTTTAAATGCTATTGGAACTACTAAAAAAGGAATTGGTCCCGCATATCAAGATAAAGCTTGTCGTGATGGAATTAGAATTTGTGATTTATCAGATGATGAAAATTTTAAAGCAAAATTAAAAAATAATTTAAAATTTCGTAATTTAATTTTTTCACAAATTTATAAAACTAAAAAATTTTCAATTAATGAAATTTTTAATGAATATAAAGCATATTATCTAAAAATTAAAAAGTATATTACTGATACTTCAATTTTATTAGATAATGCTATTTTAGCAAATAAAAAAGTCTTATTTGAAGGTGCACAAGGAATTATGCTTGACTTAGATCATGGAACTTATCCTTTTGTAACTTCATCAAATCCTTCAGCAGGTTCAATTCCAGTTAATTGTGGAATATCACCAAGTTATTTAAATAATATTATTGCTGTAACTAAAGCATATTCAACAAGAGTTGGTGAAGGTCCTTTCCCTTCAGAAATAACATCTAAAATTGGTGACTATATTAGAATTAAAGGCAATGAATTTGGAACAGTTTCTAAAAGACCTCGTCGTATAGGATGACTAGATACTGTTTTATTAAAGCATTCTATTCGCATTAGTGGGTGCAATTATTTATCAATTATGCTTTTAGATGTTCTTTCAGAAGTTGAAAGCTTAAAGATTTGTATTGGTTATAAATTGAATAATAAAACAATTGATTATATCCCACCAAATATAAATGATTATATAAAATGTAAACCAATTTTTATTACAATGCCAGGATGAAAAGCAGATATTACTAAAATTAAATCATATAAAAATTTACCAATTGAAGCTAAAAATTATTTAAATAAAATTAGTAGTATACTAAAACGAGAAATAATTGCGATTTCTTTCGGACCATCACGAGAACAAACGATTTTATTAAAAAAATTTTTTTAGGAGTTAAAGATGATTAAAAGATATAATAGTGAATTAATTGATGAAATATGATCAGACGATTATAAATATAAAATATGATGAGAAGTTGAATTAGCAGTTTGTGAAGCATGAAATAAAATTAATGTTATTCCAAATCGTGATTTAGCTTTAATTAAGAAAAATGCTACTTTAGATATTAAGTATTTTTTAAAATTAGAAAAAGAAACTAAACATGATATTGTCGCTTTTACAAGAATGATTTCAAAAAAATTAGGTCCTGAAAAAAAATGAATTCATTTGGGATTAACTTCAACTGATATAGTTGATACTGCACAAAATTTTTTAATTAAAAAATCAAATGAAGTTATTTTACAAAAATTAATTACCCTCCAAAAAACTCTAAAAAAATTAGCGCTTCAATATCAACAACAAATAATTATGGGTAGAAGTCATGGAATCTTTGCTGAACCTACTTCTTTAGGATTAAAATTTTTACTTTGATATGAAGAAATTACACGCCAAATTAAAAGATTAAAATTTGCAGCTAGTGATATTGAAATTGCTAAAATTTCATCATCAATGGGCAATTTTGCTCATTTAGAACTAAGTATTGAAGCATATGTTGCTAAAAAATTTGATTTGGGAATTGACTTGATTTCCACACAAGTAACTCAACGTGATCGTCATATTGGTCTATTTTGTGTATTTGCGAATATTAGTTCTACATTAGAAAAAATGGCAATTGAAATCAGACTTTTACAACGTAGTGAAGTTAATGAAATCCTTGAAGGTTTTTCTAAAAACCAAAAAGGTTCAAGTTCAATGCCACATAAACGTAATCCAATTGGTTCAGAAAATATTTCTGGACTAGCTCGTTTAATAAGAACAAATGCAATAGTTACTTTTGAAAATAATCTTTTATGACATGAACGTGATATATCACATAGTTCTAATGAACGTATCATTATTCCTGATACTTATTCATTATTAGATTATACTTTGAATCGATTTAACAATATATTAAGTAATTTAGTTATTAACAAAGAAGCAATTGAAAAAAACATTGAAAAAGCAAATGGAATTTATTTTTCACAAGTAATATTATCTTATATTATTAAAAATAATAAAAATATTACTAGAGAAGAAATTTATGATTTTATTCAAAAAGCAGCTAAAGAATCAATTGGTAAAAAAACTAATTTTAAACAAACTTTAATCAATTTAAATATTGAAAAATATATATTACTTCCAGAATTAAATAAATTACTTGATGTTAAATATTTTTTACGAAATGTTGATAAAATATACAAAAGAGTATTAAAATAATTATGGTTAATAAATTAGATATTCTGATTTCACATAATGAAATAGAACATAAAATTATTAAATTAGCAAAAGAATTAGAAAAAAAACTTTCTAAAAACAGTAATATTATTTTTATTGTAGTTTTAAAAGGGGTTTTGATTTTCTTAATTAATTTAATGAGACAAATTGATCCTAAATATACAATTAACTTAGAAGTAATTAAAGTATCATCTTATAAACATAAGCAGTCATTAGAGTTAGTTATTCATAATTCTTTTAAACAAGATTTAAATAATAAAGATGTTATTATTCTTGAAGATATCATTGATACAGGAAAAACCTTAGAAAAATTAATTGCTAAATTAAATAATGATTACAAATTAAAAAGTTTAGAATTATATTCTTTAGCAACTAAAAAAAGTGTACATAAAAATTTTTCATATCCTTATAAAGCATTGTTTTCAATTCCTGATGTATTTATTGTTGGATATGGGTTTGATTGTAATGAATATTTTCGCAATTTAGAAGATATTTGTGTATATGGTGATTAATATGAAAAAAATAAATATAACTGAGATTAATAAGCGTTTATTTGCTTATATTAAAAAAATCAAAACTATTACTAAATCTGAAAATTTTTTATTATTAGGAGTTTTACCTGGGAGTCTTGTAATAATTAATGATTTATTAAGTAAGATTAATACTATTCAAGTAGGAATTGATTTTATTTTTAAAGATAATATTGCTAATCATAATTTTAAAAATATGGCAATTATGAAAAATAATATTATTTTAGTTGTTGATATTTTAGAAGAAGAAAAATATCTTTCTAAAATAATTAAAAATATTCAAAAATATTTACCTAAATCGATTAATATTTTTGCTATTTATAAAAATGATAATTTTGAAAAGCAAATTACTTATGTAGATAATATTGATTGATTATGTCATGGAAAGAGTAATAAAGTATTTGGATACGGAATTACTAATCCTTTAAATGAGAATCAATTTAATAATTTCAATCAAATTTTAATTAATAATTAAAATAAAAAGGTGTAAATGATGATTAAACAAACTTTTGCTAATAATAAGAATGGTAATCTTTATATTATTGCAACACCTATTGGAAATTTAGGAGAAATTACTTTTCGTAGTATTAATATTTTAAAAGAAGCAGATTTCATTTATTGCGAAGATACTAGAGTAACGATTAAATTATTAAATCATCTAAAAATTCATAAGCCCTTATTTTCATTACATAAATTTAATGAAAAATCACAACTAAATAATATTTTGGCACAACTAAAAAGTAATAAACAAATTGTTATTGTCTCAGATGCAGGGTATCCATTAATATCTGATCCTGGTCGAGAAGTTATCGAATATATTATTAATAATAGTTTACCTGTTGTTGTTAGCAATGGACCATCAGCACTTTTACATGCATTAGTAGTTTCAAAAATGCCAACATCAACTTTTAGTTTTTTTGGATTTTTAAAAGCTAAAACATCACAAAAAAGACAAAGTGAATTTAAAAAATTAAGTAGTTACTATGGAGTAATGATTTTTTATGAATCTCCAAGACGAATTATCACTTTTTTAAATGATGTAAAAACTGTTTTTGGTGAAGTTTATATTTGTGTTGCTAAAGAGTTAACTAAAATTCATGAAACTTTTTATTATGGTAATGTAACTACAGTAATATCTGATCTCAAAGCATCTAAACTTTTAGGGGAATTTGTTGTTTTAATTCATAATGAAATGCCTATAAAAAATAATAGTATTAATAATCCACTTGGAGAAGATCCGAGTATCCGTAATGAAATTTTATTTTTAAAGCAAAATTTTGCAGCACTTTCTAATAAAGATATTATTAATATGGCAGTTCATAATTTGAATTATTCTAAAAAAATAATTTATTCTATATATAATAAAATGTTAAAATCAGGTGATATTGATGAATAAAAAAAGTTTTTATATTACAACCCCGTTATATTATCCTAGTGGATTATTGCATATTGGACATGCATATTCAACTGTTTATGCTGATGTAATTAACCGTTATAAAAAATTTGATGATTATGATACTTATTTTTTAGTAGGTGCAGATGAACATGGACAAAAAATTGCTCAAAAGGCAAAAGCAGCTTCTAAAACTCCAATCGAATTTGTTAATGGAAATGTTGAAAAATTTATCCTTTTATGAAAAGATCTAAATATTAAATATGATTTTTTTATTAGAACAACATCTTTAAAGCACCAAAAAACTGTAAAGCAGATCTTTTCAAATTTATTAGAAAAAAAATTAGTGTATAAAGATTATTATAGTGGATTATATTGTAAAACTTGTGAAGAGTTTTTGACGCCGCTACAGGTAAAAGATGGTAAGTGTTTAGTTTCATTAGATCCTATTGAAGAAATCAAAGAAGAAACGATTTTTTTAAAGACTTCTCAATTTGGCGATTTTTTATTAGATTATTATAAGAAAAATCCAAATTTTATTTTTCCTAAATCTCGTGAAAAAGAAATGGTAAATAATTTTATTAAACCAGGATTAACTGATTTATCAATTACAAGAGTTTCTTTTGATTGAGGGATTAAATTAGATCAATATCCTAAGCATGTTTTTTATGTTTGATTAGATGCTTTAAGTGGATATTTAAGTGGTATTAAATATCAAGAAGATCCAAAATTTTTTAAAAAATATTGAAACAAGAATAGTGAAATTGTTCAAATAATTGGTAAAGAAATTACAAGGTTTCATACAATTTATTGACCAATTATATTAAAAACTCAAAATTTAAGATTTCCAAATAAAATTATTTCGCATGGATGGATTACTTTTAATAAAAATAAAATGTCTAAATCATTAGGAAATGTTATTAATCCATATGATTTAATTAAACAATATGGCTGTGATGCTTTAAGGTATTTTTTAGTTTCAGAATTCAAAATTGAAAATGATAGTAATTATACTCCTCTTATTATGAAAAAAAATTATAATAATAATCTTGTGAATAATTATGGGAATTTAGTTTCTAGACTTACAAATATGGTTCTTAAATATTTTGATGGTAAAATCAGTAATGATGAAAAGTTTGTTTCTAAATTAATAGACATTAAATCTTTTATTACTCAATATAAAAATTTAATGGATAAATATGATGTTTATAAAACTAATGAACTAATAATGAAATTATTAGATAGTGCCAATAAATATATCGAAGATAATAAACCATGAACTTTATGAAATAAAAATAATGATCAATTAAAATTTCTGCTTAGTGATATAAGTTATGTTATAATAATTTCTAGTTTTTTATTAAAACCAATTATACCAATTAAGACAAAAGAGGTTTTAAATGTATTTCATATTAAAAACATTGATAAAATCAAATTGAGTCAATTAGTTAATTTGGATTTTGTCAAAAATATTAATATTAAAGAAAAAATAATTTTATTCAAAAGAATATAATAAAATCAGGTGATTAAACCATTATGAAAAATTTAAATTATGATATTATCGTCATTGGTGCTGGGCATGCAGGTATTGAAGCTGCTCTTGCAGGTGCTAAAGTAAAACTTAATGTAGGTATTATTAATTTATCAGCAACTAAAGTTGCTACCATGCCTTGTAATCCTTCTATTGGAGGACCAGCTAAAGGAATAATTGTACGCGAAATTGATGCTCTTGGGGGGATTATGGGACGTGCAGCAGATGCTAATTATCTTCAGATGAAATTATTAAATACATCTAAAGGTCCTGCTGTACAAGCTTTACGTGCTCAAATCGATAAAATAAATTATTCAAAGTTTATTATTGATGAAATTAAAAAATATCCTAATATAACTTTTATAAAATCAATTGTTGATTCATTAATTATTGAAGATGGCAGTGTAAAAGGGGTACTTTTAAATGATCAACAAAAAATATTTTCTAAATCAGTTATTTTAACTACTGGGACTTATGCTTCACCATTAATAATGCGTGGAGAAGAAAGAAAATCTCAAGGCCCTAATGGAGAAAAATTTAAATCAAATATTTCTAAGCAGTTAAAAGAAGTAGGATTTGATTTAATTCGTTTAAAAACTGGAACTCCTCCGAGAATCAGAAAGTCTTCAATTGATTTCACAAATTCACAAATTGCTGAAGAACCAGGTAGCGAAGGTAAATTTTCATTTTCATTTGTTACTAAAAAATTTGTACCATTAAAAAATCAAGCGATGTGCTGATTAATGCACTCAACTGAATTAACACGTGAAATTGTTATTAAAAATTTAAAAAAATCAATTATGTATAATGATCGTAAAAATGGTCAAGGACCCCGTTATTGTCCTAGTTTTGAAGATAAAATTGTTAAGTTTGCTGATAAAAATAAACATCAAATTTTCTTAGAACCAGAATCAGATCATTTAAATACGATATATGTTCAAGGATTTTCAACTTCAATGCCGCGAGATGTGCAGTTAGATATGATCCATTCTCTTCCAGGAATGGATAAAGCAATTGTTGAGCGTTGAGGATTTGCGATTGAATATGATGCTATTAAATCAATTCAGTTAAAAAATACTCTTGAAACTAAAATAATCAAAAATCTTTATACTGCTGGTCAAATTAATGGAACTAGTGGATATGAAGAAGCTGCATGCCAAGGCTTGATAGCTGGAATTAATGCTGGATTAAAAATTATGAACAAATCGCCATTTATTTTGAAACGTAGTGAAGCATATATTGGCGTTTTAATTGATGATATAGTTACTAAAGTATTAGATGAACCATATAGAATGTTAACTTCTAGAGCAGAGTATCGCCTTTTATTACGTAATGATAATGCTGAAGAAAGATTAAAGGCTAAAGGGCATAGTTTAGGTTTAATTAGTGATTCAGAATGAGCATTATTTAACAAACATCAAGAGCATATTAATTTAGCGATTGAAAATTTAAACCAAACAGTAATTAAAAAAAATAGTGCATTTGCTAAATCTTTAATATCTAAGACCTTATTAAAAGAAAATATCAGTGCTTTTAATTTATTAAAAAGACCTGAAATTAAACTAAATGACTTAGAAACTTTAATTCCTACATTGAATAATTTAACTATTTTTGAAAAACAAAATTTAGTAATTAATATTAAATTTTTAGGATATGTTAGAAAACAGAAAAATGATGTTAAAAAATTTATTAAATTAGAACGTAAATTAATCCCATTAGATATCGATTATGATTCTATTCCTAATATCGCAACAGAAGCAAGGCAAAAGTTAAAATTGATTAAACCAACATCTGTAGGGCAAGCAACTAGAATTTTAGGAATAAATCCTAGCGATATTCAAATGATATTGTTTTATTTAAAGAAAAAATATAATTTTAAGAATAAATAACAAGTTAATTAATTTATAATATTAGTGAATAAAATAATATTAAGAAGAATGGATATTGAATTATGAAAATAATTGCAATTGCTAACCAAAAAGGTGGCGTTGGTAAAACAACTACAGCTATTAATCTTTCAGCTGGTTTAACATTAAAAGGGAAAAAAGTACTATTAATTGATTTAGATCCTCAAGGAAATTCAACTACTGGACTAGGAGCATATAAAAGTAAAATTAATAAATGTATGTTTGATGTATTAACTAGTGAGTGCAGGTTAGAAGATGTTATTATTAAAAATATTTATCATGGTTTAGATCTTGCACCTGCAACGATTAATCTTGCAGGAGCAGATTTATTTCTTTTAGAACAAAATGATGATAAACATAGTGTTTTAAAAACTAAAATAAATCATTTAGAAAAAGAATATGATTTTATTATTATTGATTGTCCACCATCTTTAGGGTTAATAAATCGTAATATATTATCTGCAGCTCATTCTGTTTTGATCCCAATTCAAACTGAGTTTTACGCATTAGAAGGATTAACACAATTATTATCGTCTATTAGATTAGTTCAAAAACTATTCAATAAAGATTTATTAATTGAAGGTATTCTATTAACAATGTTTGATATGAGGACTAAAGCTTCTTATGAAGTTATGACTCAAGTAAATCAATTTTTCAAAGAAAAAGTTTATCAAACTTATATTCCAAGAAGTATTAAAGTGAGTGAAGCTCCATCTTATGGGTTACCAATATTTGAATATGATAAAAAAGGCGCAGGTGCAGTTTCATATCGCGAGTTAGTTAATGAGGTTATTTCAAAAAATGTCTAACAGCAAAAATAAATTATCTTCTAAAGGATTGGAAAAAATTTTTGGGAAGAATATAGCTAATCTAGTAAATGATATTGAAACTAATAATACAATTAAAAAAGAATATTCAAATGTAATTATGATTAATTTAATTCATAATAATCCCTACCAACCACGTAAAATTTTTAGTGAAGAAAATATTAATGAATTAGCAAATTCAATTAAACAATATGGTATTATTCAACCTATTTTAATTAGAGAATCAATTAATGGATATGATTTAATTGCTGGAGAAAGACGATTACGTGCTTCTAAAGCTCTTGGTTTAAAAGAAATTCCTGCAATTATTTTAGCAATTAGTGAACAAGAAATGCATGAATATGCGATTATTGAAAATGTTCAACGTGTTAATTTAAATGTTATGGAAGAAGCACAAGCATACGATAAATTAATTAATAAATTTAGTTTAACGCAAGATGAATTATCTAATAAAATTGGAAAATCACGTTCATATATTTCTAGCGTTATAAGATTATTAACACTTCCTAATGATATTCAGAATTATTTATTAAATAATCAATTATCCTTAGGGCATGTTAAGCCGTTATTGTTTTTAAGCAAAGATAAGAAATCAATTTCTAAAATTGCTAAACAAGCAGTAGAGCAAAAATGAAATGTTCGTAAGATGGAAAATTATTTAAGTAAAGTCAAACAAAATTCTAATCCATCAAGAAATCAAGTTTCTAAAAAAGAAACAGTAAATTTATTTTTAGAAAATAAAATTAGTGAAAAATTAGATGCTAGAGTAATTATTAAAAATAAATATATGACTATAAAATATAATAGTGTAAAAGATTTAAATAGAATTTTAGAAATTTTACATTTAATAGAAAAGTAGTACTAAATGTCTTTAAAAATGGGAATAGTAGGATTACCAAATGTTGGTAAATCCACTTTATTTAACACAATTACAAATCTTAATGTTGAAGCTGCAAATTATCCATTTGCAACTATCAAACCAAATGTTGGTATTGTTGAAGTTGATGATTTTCGACTTAAACATATTGATAATATTTTTCATGCTAAAAAAGTTATCCCAACTAGCTTTGAATTTATTGATATCGCCGGATTAATTGCAGGTGCATCAAAAGGTGAAGGATTAGGGAATGCTTTTTTAGCAAATATTAAAAGTGTCGATGCTATCTGTCAAGTAGTACGTTGTTTTAATGATAAAGATATTATCCATGTTGAAGGTAAAGTTGATGCAATTAGGGATATCGAAATTATTAATTTAGAACTAATTCTTCATGATATTGAACAATTAGAAAGGTATATTCGTAATTTCGATAAACTAGAAAAACATAATCGTGATAAAAAAACTGAAGTTGTTGAATCATTAACATATTTAAAAAAAATTCTTTTAGATGATAGATTGCTTAATCAAGCTAAACTAACTGATGATGAGCTGCAATTATGTAAAAAGTTGCAACTTTTAACAATTAAACCATTTCTTTTTTTAGGAAATATTTCTGATCAAGATTTAGTAAATCCTAAAGGGAGTTTACAATTGGTTGCTTTTATTGATTATTGTAAAAAAAATAAATATGTTTACGAACTTTTGCCAATTGATTTTGAATTTCAAATTTCAAAACTAGATAATGATGATAAAATTATGTTTCTCGAAGAATATAATATTAAAGAACCATTAATTAAAAAATTGATTTTAAAAAGTTATCAACTTTTGAATTTAAAAACCTTTTTTACAGCTGGAAAGCAAGAAGTTCGAGCATGAACCTATATTGATGGTATGTCTGCCCCTGAATGTGCTAAAATTATTCATAGTGATTTTCAAAAAGGGTTTATTAAGTTAGAAGTTTATTCTTATGAAGATTTAATTAAAATCGGATCTGAAAAGAAATTACGAGAAAATGGTAAAATTCGTATAGAGGGTAAAGATTATAAATTAAAAGATGGTGATGTTTGCTATTTTAAATTTAATGTCTAATCTAAAATAATGAAAGGAAATATAAAATTTTGAATAAATTAGGTTTTCGTGCACGTTATGCTCCTAGTCCAACTGGGTACTTACATATTGGTAATGCAAGAACAGCACTATTTAATTATTTATTAGCAAAGCACTATAATGGTGTTTTTATTATTAGAATTGAAGATACTGATATTAAACGTAATGTTGATGATGCTATTCAAACTCAATTTGATGAATTGAAATGATTAGGGATCTTAGCAGATGAATCAATTTTAAAACCTGGACGATACGGTCCGTATCGTCAATTAAAACGATTACCAATTTATAAAGAACATATTGAAACCTTATTAGAAAAAGGGTTAGCATACCATTGTTTTTGTAGTGAAGCAGAATTAGAAGCTAGTCGTTTAGAACAAAAATCTGATAATATTAAAGCACCAAAATATAATAAGAAATGTCGTAATTTAACAAAAGCAGAAGTTGCTGTTTTAAAAAACAAATCTAGTTATACAATTCGTTTTAAAGTAGATAGTACTAAAACTTACTCATATAACGATGAAGTAAGAGGCTTAATTACTTTTAGTGGTAGCGATATTGGTGATTTTGTAATTTTAAAATCTAATGGGATTCCGACATATAATTTTTGTGCCGTTGTTGATGATGGAATGATGAATATTACGCATGTTATTCGTGGAGAAGAACATATTTCTAATACACCCAAGCAATTAATGATTTACGAAGCATATAAATGAAAACCACCAATTTTTCTGCATCTAACTTTAATTACTAATGATAAGCATCAAAAATTATCTAAGCGTGACAATAATATTATGCAATATATAAGTCAATATCATTCTAAAGGGTATTTACCTGCAGCAATGATTAACTATTTAGCTTTTCTTGGTTGATCTCCAGAAACAACAAATGAGTTTTTTTCAAAAGAAGAATTAATTAAAATCTTTAGTATTACTCGTTTAAGCAAATCTCCTGGAATGTTTGATATTAAAAAGTTAAATTGAATTAATGCTAATTATATTAAAAAATTAAGTGATGAAGATTTCTATAATTTATGTTATCCATTTTTAGAAGCAAAATATAAAGTTCAAAAAATTAGTAAAGAATGAATTATGATTTTAATCAATGCTTATAAAACTGAAATTCAATTTGGTGCAGAAATTATTGATTATACTGAACAGTTTTTTATTAAAAAAGAAGTATTTCATTATAAATATAAACAATTATTTTTTGATAATAATTATTCAATAGCATTAGTTAATGATTTTTGTAATAAGTTAAATGAAATGGTTATTTGAAAACCAGATTCAATTGCATCATTAATTAAAGAACTTAGTAAAAAATATAAAATTCGTGGCAAACAATTATATATGGCATTAAGATTAGCATTAACTAATTCTGATCATGGACCTGACTTAGATAAAGTGATTTATTTATTAGGTAAAGAGAATGTTATTGCAAATGTTAAGTATATAAATGATTAGACAAAGGATGATATAGTGAAATCGAATGTAATGATTCGTGATAGTATACATGGCGATATTGAAATTTCTGAAAATGTAGCAATTGAATTAATTTCAACAATGGAATTTCGTAGATTACGACGTATTCAACAATTTGGTGGATGTATGGTTCCATTTCCTAGTGGGAATCATACGCGATTTTCACATTCTATTGGCGTTTATCATATTATTGATAAAATCTTTAAATCAGAAAGTTTTAACTTCATTAGTCCAAAAGATAAATTATTAGTTAAATTAGCTGGATTATTACATGATATTGGGCATGGTCCATTCTCACATTCTTTTGAATGTATTTCTAAAATTAGTCATGAAGAATATGGTCAAAAAATTCTTGAATCTGAAAGTACTAATATTAATAAAATCTTGAAAAAACATAAAATTCCAATAGATCAATTAACAAGTTTGATTTTAGGAAAACATCCAAATATGATTTTTTCTCAATTAGTTAGTTCACAACTTGATGCTGATCGTTTAGACTATTTAGTTCGTGATTCAAAATCAGCAGGAGTTAAATATAGCATTATTGATATTGATTGAATTATTCATAATATGGTCATTGAAAATAAACGAATTATTTATGATGAAAAAGCTAAATATGCAATCGAAAATTATTTGGTTAGCAGATATCATATGTATAAACAAATTTATACTCATTATAAAAGTGGTGCATTTGATGCAATGTTGTATTCGCTGATTAATAGAATGCGGTTTTTATATAATAGTAAAAAATATATTTTTCATTCAGAAAATATTTTTTTCTTAAAATATTTTATTCCGATTATCAAAGATGAAATTATTCCAATTGATCTTTATTGTGAAATTGATGACTACAGTATGCATACATATATTAAATTGTTAATGAAAGAAAGTGATACGATTTTATCTGATTTGGCATCACGTTTTACTAATTACAAATTATTTAAGTTGTTACCCTCTCAAACGCATTTAGAGGATATGAAAAAAGAATTACTTATTGCTGGCTATGATCCTAATTATTATTTGATTAAAGATCATAAACGCAAAATTGCTTATTATGATTTTGAAAAAATTTGTCAAAATAAAAGTCATGAAATTATTTGAATTAAAACAAAAGAACATGGAATTAAAAAATTCATTAATTTATCAGAAATAATTGATAAAGAAAAAATAAAAAAACCAATAAATATTGTTAATTATTATGCTATTGAATTATAATTAATATAATATTTAATGTGGTTAATGATACAAGGGGAAAATATAATGAGGATTACTGATTTTGTTAATAAAGTATTATCGCTTAAAAAAAACGAAAACGGTTTAGATACTAACCAAATTTATAAATACATTTTAAAACAAAATAAAATTAATAATCTGTATTCTAAAAATATTGCAGTTTTATATAGTGAATTACTTAATGACAATCGGTTTATTTTAAAAAATCAAAAATGATTTTTAAGAGAAAATTTGAAATTAAATGATATTAATCATGAATATAATGTAAATACCAATAATATTTCAATAATCTTAGATAATTTAACATTCATTGATCCTAAAATTGTTAATAATACTGCCAATAATACTGAAATCTTAAATATGCGTACACGTAAAAATCGTCGTAATAAAGAAGTTCTCGAACTTGAAAAACGTATGAGTGATAATCTTGGTGAAATGAATAATTCTGATTCTAATTCAATTTCAAATGATATTGGATTTACTGAAGAGATTGATTGAAAAGTTGTCCAGAGACAATTAGATGAAAATAACTAAAATAATAAATTAGTAGGAGATATTTTATTTTATGATAAAAAAATTTATTTTTATAACTGGAGGGGTTGTATCAGGATTAGGTAAAGGAATAAGTGCTGCATCAATAGGTGCCATTCTTAAAACCAGTGGTAAAAGTGTTTTTATACAAAAATGCGATCCATATTTAAACATTGATCCTGGTACTATTAGTCCACTACAACATGGAGAAGTATTTGTAACTAATGATGGTGCAGAAACTGATTTAGATTTAGGTCATTATGAAAGATTTATTGATCAAAATTTAACAAAATCTTCTAATATTACTGCAGGACAAATATATCAAACTATTTTAAATAAAGAACGTAATGGGAATTATATTGGTGAAACTATTCAAGTAATTCCTCATGTAACTAATGCTATTAAAGATAAAATATATGAAGCATCTTTACAATCAAAAGCAGAATTTTCAATTATTGAAATTGGTGGTACTGTAGGTGATATTGAATCATTACCATTTTTAGAAGCAATTCGACAAATTAAAATGGAAAAAGGACATGATAATGTACTTTTTGCTCATGTTGGATTACTACCTTATATTGATGCTTCAAAAGAACATAAAACAAAACCAATTCAACATTCAGTAAAAATGTTGCTATCATTAGGAATTCAACCTGACGTTATTATTACACGTTCTAAAAAAGTTGTAACTGAAGTAACAACTAAAAAAATCGCCCTTTTTTGTAATGTGCAATTAGGTAATGTTATTAATGCATATGATGTTGAGTCAATTTATGATATTCCAGTTGTTTTCCATCAGCAAAATATTCATAAAATAATTAGTAGTCATTTTAATTGCGTTATTAGAGAACCTAATATGAAAACTTGAATTGAGTTTGGGAAAACAATTAAAAAATCAGCTGCAAATGCAGTTAAAGTTAAAATTGTTGGTAAATATACTGAAATGACAGATGCCTATTTATCAGTTATTGAATCACTTCATTTAGCAGGATATCAAAATAATGTTAAAGCAGATATTATTTGAATTGATTCAACAAAAATAACTAAAAATAATTATGAAACGCTGCTTAATGAATGTGATGGAATTTTAATTCCAGGTGGATTTGGTGAACGCGGAATTGAAGGAATGATTTTAGCTGCAAAATATGCTAGAGAAAATGATATTCCTTATCTAGGATTATGTTTAGGAATGCAAATTGCTTGTATTGAATTTGCAAGAAATGTTTGTGATTTAAAAAAAGCTAATTCATTAGAATTTACTAAAACACCAAATGCTATTTTCCATATTTTACCTGGGAAAAATCAAGAAACGAATTTAGGTGGGACTTTACGTCTAGGTAATTATTTAACTACAATTAAAAAAGGCACTTTATTATTTAAAATATATAAAAGTGCAACTGTTTTAGAAAGACACCGTCACCGTTATGAATTTAATAATAAATTTAAATCTTTAATGGAAAAAAAAGGCTTGATTTTTTCTGGAATTTATTCAAAAGAAAATTTAGTTGAAGTAGTTGAATATTCAAAACATAAATTTTATATTTCTTCACAATTCCATCCAGAATTCAAATCTCGACCTAATAAACCAGCACCATTATTTGATGGTTTTATTAAAGCAATGCTTTAATTTTCATCTTTACAGAAAATCAATAATATTATAAAATAAATAAATATTATAAATAGAATTTAGGTAATATATTATGGCAATAATTTACAGTAAAAAATTAGTAACATCAAAAGCAATGCTTGAAAAAGCAAAAAAAAATAAATACGCAGTTGGGCATTTTAATATTAATAATTTAGAATGAACAAAATCATTATTAGAAATCGCAAATGAAACTAAAACACCAATTATTTTAGGTGCAAGTGAAGGTGCAATTAGATATATGGGCGGATATAAATTAGTTTCAGCAATGGTAAATGCTCTTTTAGAAGAATTGAAAATTTCAGTTCCAGTCGCACTTCATTTAGATCACGGACAAAGCGTAGCAGCAGCAAAAAAAGCAATTGATAGTGGATTTTCATCAGTTATGTATGATGGTTCTCATACTCCATTTGCTTCAAATTATAAAAATACACAAGAAGTTTTGAAATATGCTAAATCATTTGGTGTTTCAGTTGAAGCAGAAATTGGTTCAATTGGTGGAAATGAAGATGGTGTTATTGGTGCTGGTGAAATTGGTGATCCAGAAGAAGCTAAAAAAATGTCAGCTTTAGGATTAACAATGTTAGCAGCTGGAATTGGTAATATTCATGGAGTATATCCTACTAATTGAAAAGGATTAAACTTTGAAGCATTAGCAGCAATTAACAATGCTTCAAAATTACCATTAGTTCTTCATGGAGGATCAGGGATTCCTAATGCTCAAATTACAAAAGCAATTAAATTAGGAATTTCAAAAGTTAATGTTAATACTGAATGTCAAATTGCTTTTAGTAGTGCATTACGTAAATATTATGAACAAAATTTAGATAAAAAAGATAAAGGATTCGATCCTAGAAGTGTTTTAAAAGGTCCTGCAAACGCAATTAAGGATACATTTGTAACTTTATCAAAATTATTTGGATCATATGGTAAAGCTTAATTGTAATTAATATTTTATTATGATATTATAATTTAGTTAATTTATATAATAATTAATATAGTGTGAGGTTTATTATGTCAAGAAAGGATATACATCCTAAAATAAACAAACTAGTTGTAGTTTGTTCAACATGTAATCATAAGTTTGACTTTGTTTCAACTAATAGTAAAGATTTCAATGTGGATATTTGTTCATCTTGTCATCCTTTTTATACTGGTAAAAAACAATTTTCAACAACAGGACGAGTTGAAAAATTTCGTTCTAAATTACTTAAAAAAAATAATGCTGTTAATAGCAAATAATAACTTAAGTTAAAATTATAATTAAAAAACATTAGGCTTGCTTAATGTTTTTTTTAATAATACTCATAAAATATTATAATTAATAGTAATGATATAATTATAGAAAAGTTAGAGGGAATTTGTTTTGAGTTTTGAAATAAGAGATATTTCATTAAGTAAAAAAAAGAATAAAAATATTTATTCTAAATTTTCTTTTTCATTAAAAGATGGCGAATTAGCAACATGTCTTTATTATAAAAAAAAAGAAAAGGATATTTTTGTTCAATTTCTATTAGGTAATATTTATCCTAATAGAGGTTCTCTTTGAATTAATGAAAATAATATAACTACTTATACAAAAACAGACCGTAATATTGCTATTGTTAAATTAAAGAAATTTTCAATCAATAATTTAATTCCAATTAAATTACAATTTTTAATTAGTCATTCTTTTCAACTAATAACAATTTATAATATGTTTATTAAATATTATTTAAAATTCAAAAAAAATCTTTTATCTATTAATAAAAATAAACTATATCTTGAATTACGCGTTTCACTAGATGATTTAATCGGTAATTTTTTAGATATGTATTTAAAAAATAATAATGATTATTCCAACAATGCTATTCTAAAATTAAATCAAAATAATGATAAAAATATTGAAAGTTTTTTAAAAAAGCGTGTCAATAGTTTAACTAAACTTTGACTTTCAACATACCTTTCTAAAAGAACAGAAATATTAGTAGAGCAACAAAAATTATCTTTTTTACAAGCAATATGAGATTCAATTAATGCTTTGAAGGATTTAACTTTATCTTGCGATTGCATTAAAAATATTCGTAAAAACAAAATCAAAAATGTTAATAAAAAAGATTTTAATTATTTAGAGATTAATGAAATTGTTGATCTTTATTTAAAAACAATTAGTACTTCAATTATTAAAACTCGATATTCTATTTTTGCAAAAAATAAAAAAATAAAACTTTATCATCGAGAAATTAAAAAAAATATTAAAGAATATAAAGTTAAAAAAGATATTATTCACTTTATTAAAAACAATATTATTTTTTCTACTTCACATACTCATTATTTATTTAATACTACTAAAAAAATGGATAAAAATTTTAGTTTTGCTTGAAAATTAGAAAAAGAGTATATTAAAAAAGAAAAAATTTTAACTGAAAAAATTATTCCTAATGATTTAGTTATTTTAAAGAATAAAGTAATTAATTTAATTCATTCTTATCATTTACAAATTTTGAAGCATAAAGTTAAAAATATTAGTAAGAAGGAATATCGTAATTTAAAGAAAACTCAAAATGAGTCTATCAATAGTAAATATAATGATTTAAAAAATTTATCTTCTAATGTTTATGAAAAATCGAAAATAATTATGAAAAACTTGGGAATTGATTCTAATACGATTTTTAAAAATAATTCACTTTATATTAATAAATTTAAATTATCATTAGTTAATTTGATATTATCAAATAAAGAAATTATTATTTTAGATAATATTTTTAAAAAATTAACTAAAAAAGAACAAATCCAAGTTTACCAAATAGTTGATAATGTTTTTAAATCTTATCCTAATATTAAAATTTTAATTATGTCTAACAATTTTCTTTATTATAATAAATTTAATACTAAATATTTATTATTAACTGATTATCAAAATTTAATTTATTATCCTAAAGATTTTAGTATGCAATATATTGCAAATCCTAAAAATATTTGAATGTATAAAACTATTTTTCATAAAAATATTAATTTTGTGAAACCTAGTAAAATTAATCAACAAAACTGAAGCAATTTTTTAGATAATATTTCTAATTATAAAAACTATAATTTTTTTATTAATCCTTTATTTATTAATTTTGAAGCGACTAAAACTAATCAAATTATTCTAAATGGCAAAATTACTAAAGTAAAAAAATTAAATAATAATTATTATTTAATTATTTTTAGAATAAGTAAAATTTTTAAAATTCATATCTTGAATTTAAATCCTCCTTCTAATAATAATTTAGATACAATTTATATTAATTCGAAGTATATTAATTATTATGAAAAGGGCAACAAAAAACATGAAAAAGTATAGTCAAGTAATCAGTAAAATTAAAAAGTATAATACTATAATTTGTCTAAGACATATTAATCCTGATGGAGATGCATATGGTTCTTCAATGGGAATAGCAAATTTTATTCGTGATAATTTTCCTAAAAAAAGAGTATTTCTTGATGGATCAGAAAATTTAAGTCTATCCTTTTTAGGTAAAATGGATCAAGTAACCAAAAAAGACTATGAAGGTGCACTTTTAATCATTACTGACACTAATAATACTGCAAGAATCGATAGTGAACATTGAAAAATAGCTAAAGAGATAATAAAAATTGATCACCATCCAGAAACTAGTGATCCAGATACAATCTATGGAGATTTATCTATTGTTGATGCTGATTTAATTTCTGCTTCTGAATTAGTTGCTAAAATTTTATTTAATTCAAAATTTAAAATTACTTCTAAAACAGCGAAATTTCTTTATACAGGAATTGTTACTGACTCTGGTCGTTTTTTGCATTTTGGAGTTAATAGTGATACTTTTGAAATCGCTGCTAAATTAATTAAAAAAGGTGTTAATATTAATGAAATTTATGATCAATTATACCGTAAGGATTTTAAATATTTAACAAATTTATCTGTTTTGATTTCTAAAATTCAAGTATCTGATAAGGGAATTGGGTATATTAATATCAAAAAAAATGAATATGATAAATTAAATTTAAAAATCAATGAAATTAAGCAACGTGTAAATATTATGTCTAATATTAAGGAAATTAAAATTTGATTTATTGCTTTAGAAACACCAAAAGAAGGTATTAAAATAAGTATTCGTAGTCGTAAATATATTGTAAATAAAGTTGCTGCCAAATATAATGGTGGAGGACATAAACTAGCATCAGGAGCTAAAATAATGGAATGATCACAAATTCATAATTTAATAACTGATTTAGAAAAAGCGATCAATCCTAAAAATAGCGTATTTAAAAATTAGAAGAAAAGAGGATAAATTTGCATGTGTACATCTTGCTTAAGCAATAACAATAGGGGTAGAATAGAGTTAATTGTAGGTTGTATGTTTTCTGGAAAGACTGAAGAGTTTATTAAACGGATAAACCGTTTACAATATGCAAAACTAAAGAGTTTAATTTTTAAACCAGCAATTGATAATCGATATGGTAAAAATAAGGTATGTTCACATAATAAAAATAGTCTTAAAGCTATTTTTATCAAAGATCCAATGGAAATATATAAGCATATTGAATCAGCAAAAAATATTCGTGTAATTGGGATTGATGAAATTCAATTTTTTGGATCAACAATTTTAGAAGTAATCGACAATTTGATTAAAAAAGAATATATTATTATTGTGAATGGGTTAGATTTAGATTTTCGAGCTAAACCATTTGAAAATACAATGCGACTAATGCCGAAAGTAGATTATTTAACTAAGTTACATGCAGTATGTATAAAATGTGGTGATTATGCTAATCGAACACAGCGAATTATTAATGGTAAACCAGCCCCATATCATGATCCAATTATTTTGATCGGATCAAGCGAACATTATGAAGCAAGATGTCGTCGGTGCTATAAAATTAACAAGTAGAATATAAAATTAGGTGTAAAGATGTTAAGTGAAAAATTATTTCAGAAATTAACAATTATTAAAAAACAATATGAAGATATAAACCAAGAATTGATCAGCGATTCTATTAGTAAAGATATTAATAAAATGCGCAAGTTACTAAAACGTAAATCAAATATTGAAGATGTGGTAATTAAGTTTAATGATTATTTATTAGTTCTTCAAGATATTAAGGATTTAGAAGATTTATTATTAACTGAAAAAGATGTGCAATTTACACATGCTCTTAAAGATGAATTAAGAGCATCTAAAGGGAAATTAGAAACTATTATTGAAGACTTAAAAATTTTATTAATCCCTAAAGATGCAAATGATACCAAAAATGTTATTGTCGAAATTCGTGGAGCAGTTGGTGGCGAAGAAGGCAATATTTTTGCGGCTGATTTATTTCGTATGTATACTAAATATGCTGATAGTCAAAAATGAAAAATTGAAGTTCTCAATATGTCAGAAAGTCCTAATGGAGGATTTAGTATTATTGTGTTTATGATTAAAGGTAAGAATGTTTTTGCTAATTTAAAATTTGAATCTGGTGGGCATCGAGTACAAAGGATTCCTAAAACAGAAGTTAAAGGACGTGTCCATACATCGATTGCAACTGTAGCGGTATTACCTGAAGCAAAAGATGTTGATATTGATATAAAAGTAAGTGATTTAAGAATTGATACTTACCGTTCTTCTGGCTCTGGTGGACAACATGTTAATACTACAGATTCAGCTGTTAGAATTACACATATTCCGACTAACACAGTTGTAACTTCACAAGATGGACGTAGTCAACATGATAATAAAGATAAAGCAATGATTTCTTTACGTACTAAATTATATGATTTAAAAATTTGTCAAGAAGAACAAAAAATGAGTTCTATTCGTAAAAAAGCAGTTGGAAGTGGAGACCGTAGTGATAAGATTCGTACTTATAATTATCCACAAAATCGTGTAACTGATCACCGCATTAATTTCACTTTACAAAAATTAGATCAAGTTATGGAAGGCAATATTAAAGAAATTATCATTGCCTTAATTGCTAATAACAACAAAGTTATTTTAGAAAGTTATGATGAATAATCATAATACCAATTATTGATGAACTAAATTATTAAATTGATATAATCAGCATAATTATAATAATTTAGACCGTTTTATTTTAGATAAGTTAGCATGTTATTATCTAAACCTTGAAAGATATCAAATATATCAACAATCACCTAAGATAACTTTTCACAATTATTTGAAAATAAAACATAATTTAAAACAAATTGCTCATGGATATCCTTTAGCATATATTATCAATAAAATTCATATTTTAGATAATGATTTTTATGTTAATAAGGATGTTTTAGTTCCTCGACAAGAGACTGAAGAGTTAATTGTTAAAGCGATAAAAAAAATTAACAATCTTTTTCCTAAACAAAAACAATTAAAAATTTTAGATTTATGTACAGGAAGTTTAGTAATTGGATCATTATTACAATCACATTTTCCTGATGCAAAAGTTAGTGCAAGTGATATATCACTAAAAGCTTTAAAAGTTGCTAAAGTAAATAATGCAACTTTAAATAATAATAAAATTACTTTAATAAAATCTGATTTATTAAAATATCATATCCAAAATAATTTAAAATACGATATAATAATTTCTAATCCGCCATACATTATTAAAGGCGATAATAATACTGAGTGTATTAATTTTGAACCTAAAATAGCACTTTTTGCTAAAGATGAAGGATTATTTTTTTATAAACAAATTTTTATTAATTTAAAATTTGTAATTAATAATCCAGGGCTAATTATTTTAGAAATTGGATATAACCAAAAATCAGCAATTGAAAAATTACTTTTAGAATTTTGTAGTATTAGGTATTCTTTTTATTTTGAAACAGATATCTCAAATAAGTTCAGATTTCTTTATATTTGCCATTTATAGTAAAATTATAGTGTAATGAAATATTCATTGCTTTATGGAGTTTGTTTTGAAAAAAATTTTTAAGCAACATAGATTAAAAAAAGAATTTTGAAAATTATTTTTTATATTTTTAATGCTTTTTTGTCAATATCCAATTTTTATCGCAATAGTTTATTTAGAACCGATTTTAAAACCGTATTTTAACGTTGTCAATACTCTTGGAAATTCTTCACAAACTATTTTATCATCAGAACATGTTACTGAGATAGGGTTATTCAGTACTATCTGAATAGCAGCAGGCTTATTTTTTTGTTTAACAATTTTCTTTATTTTGTTTATTTATACATCTAGTAATAGACGCTACTTATGATATCAAACTTCAATTATGCTAAGTATTTTAATTTTGATGATAGTTTCTATTTTGCTTTTTAATATTGCTGAAATTAAATATGATTGAATTATGAGTTGATCATTAAATATTCATAAATATTATGCTTCTACTAGTGTTTATATTCCATTGAGTGTAGTTCCTGATTTTACCTTAATAGATACCTTAATTGGTAACGGAGGAACATTCTTTTGAATTCCAGATAAGACATCAATTTGAATTTCATGTATTCAAATTGCAATTTTAATTGTGGTATTTTTAAATTTTCAATTAAAAAATTATGCTAATTTATTAGATAAAAAAACAATTGAAAATTTAAGAAATAAACATATGCAAAATAAATTTTCTAATAATAGTTTTGAAAAGATTATTAAAAATATTGTCCAACCTTCTCCACGTAATGGATCAATATTATTAATATTAGGAAATATTATTGTTATGATTCCATTAGCAATTTATTTATTAAAATTAACTATTTTAAATAATTCATTATCTTACTTAATCTGGTTTAACTTTTTAAACCCATCTTATTCTCAAATTTCTAATGAATTACTTAATAATGGTTATTACTATTTAACTAACTACAGTGTTAATATAGCAAACTTATTTTTTATCTTTTATTTGCCATTAATTTTATTTATTACTAATCTTGGTTTTGTTATTGTATTAATTTTCTTTGTTTTAAATGATGAATTTATGTCGATTAACTTTTTATTATTCTTAACTTATTTTTTATTTGGATATACGATACTAATGTTAATATCAGTGCTTTCTTCTGAAATTTTGATGTCGAATATTCAAAATGAATGAGATAAGCATTTAGTTGATCCAAAATATAGTGATTTAAGAGCATGAGTAAGCGCAGATTCTCAACTATTAAGAGATGATGGGACATTTCAACCTGGGTGATTACCAATCGAAAAAATAATCGCTTTATTTGTAATTAGTTCTTCTTTTATTGTTGGATTAAATGTTATTAGAATCAATCATATTTTAACTTTAAAAACTAGTAGATTTACAAATAAAAATCCTTATATATAACTATATTTATACATCTAATCAAAATTAGATATTTAATAGTATAATAATAATATAGATTTTATTTTTTGTTGTTTAAAGAAGGTATTTTAATTGGGATTCAAATATCGTTGATATTACATAATAGCATATTTCTTGGGGTTAATACTATCTTTAGGATTAGTTTGATTTTATATTTTTGGGTTTGGAATTACAACAGGCATTGAGCCAAGTCCATTTTTAAATAGTTGATCAACTAGTACGATAATGAGTATATTTGATATTTGTATACTTGCAGCAGGTAGTCTGCAAATACTCAGTCTAATTATTGGACTAATATTTACTTTTAAAAAGAACAAAAGTATAAAATCAATAGGTGCTAAGATAAATTTACTATTTTATTTTTTAGCGATGCTATTAATAATTGCTACTTATACATTAATTAATTATTTTATATTTCCAGATACATTTTTATATAAAGATTTTATTGATCATTTCAAAACTTTAATGGTTAAATATTATTTAACACCGATGTTTATAGGGATATATGCATTAGTAGTTTTGATATTATTATTAATCGGATTAAAAATTCAAACATTTCATGTTAAGAAATGAATTGAAAAAATTCGCAAAAATAATGGAGAAGTTAATACTTCTAAATCAAAACACAAAACTAAAATCGAAAATAATTTAAATTTCCCAAATAATGATAGATTTCCAAATCCAGAAGTTAAAAATGAAAAATCACAAACTATTTTATATAATTCACAACCAATCGTTTTGGGTTCTCTTGGTAATTTAAAAGATAATCCAAGTACAATAAATTATAATGGTGCACTTCCTAGTGCAACTCCAGCAGTTACCGCCGCTGCCACTACTAGTGCAGTAATTCCTCCAAATCTAGTTAATAATCCTTCTACAAGTAATCCTAAAGATATTAAATTAAATGATATTACATCTATCATGGCGCCTATTATTAAAAAAGTAGTTAATAATGCTGAAGATGTTCAAAGTGCATCATTAGTTTATAATTCAGTTTTATTAGAAAAAATTATTAGCGAAGACAATAGTAAGATATCTGAAGCTCAAGGATTAACTAGAAAATTAGCAGAGACTAAAGAGCTTAAAAAGCGTCAGCAAATCCTTTTTGCAATTTATAAAGCTTGTTTAAATAATGATTATTTAACAGTAGAATTAAAAAATGCTATTTTAGAGAGAATGAATAATCGTATTAAAGATCCAATTGAAAAAGATGAATTTAATACCGACATTAGAAATGGTGTGGATATTATTTGAAATTCAGATAAAGATTCATTTAGAACATTAATGTATAATTGAATAAAATTAATGGAAAGTAAGAAAAAATAATATAGTTTTTTGAGTAGTTGCTAATGAAAATTTTTGATTATCATGATATTAAACCAATCATTGCTAGAGTAGACAAAAAGAGTATTTTTATTTTACCTTCAGATACAATTTATGGTCTTAGTGGTGCTATTTATAATGATAGTATAAGAATGAAAATCAATCATTTAAAGCAAAGAGATCCTAATCAAAATATGATTATTTTAGTTAGTAAGATTAAACAAATTAAAAAAATTATTCAGTGAGATCCAAAGTATAAAATGTATCTAAACTTAGATAGTCCAACTACAATTATTGGTTGAAAAAACCCTAATCTACAAATAAATAATCTTTGTACTAATAAAAAAATTGCAGTTAGACTAATCAAACATCACCGCTTAATTAAAAAAATTATTTCTAAAATCGGACCTATTTTTTCTACTAGTGCTAATTTACATAATGAAGAATATCGAAATTCACTTAGTGCTTTCAAAAAACTTAATCCAGATTTTATTATTTATTCTAAGGATTATAATGATAATAATAGTCCTTCAAATATATATGATCTAACTACTAAGCGTTTTTTACGTAAAAAAGTTTAGTTTTTTATTATGATATAATTATATTAATAAATATATGTATATTTCTGAATGAATTTAATAATTATGAGTGGGAGTATAATTATGTATACAAATAATCCTTATTTAAAAAATATTATTAATAATACCCTTAATAAGGGGATTAAAGAAGGTTCTGCTAATATGCAAAACTCCGAATCTAAAAAGAATCCTTTAAAAACTTCTAAGTATGAAATGTCACTTAACCAAACCTTAGATAGTCTCGCTATGACTTTTTTTAATAAAAATAGTGATGCCCAATTTGCATTTTTATTATATGAAAATATATTTTCTAAAAAACAATGTGATCAAGTTCTCACTGTTGTAATTAACCAACATAAGTTTATTAAAATTAATATTTCTAAAATTAAACTTTATAAACAACCTTCATTATTTTTATTAAAAATAATCATCAAAAACATTCCTTTTGTAAATCAAAATGATAAAAAAATCTTATGAGATCGAATTATTTTATTTTTAAAAGTATTGTGTTTTGAAAATCAAGCAGATGCAAATATAAATATTTCATCTAATATTGTTTATGAAGATATTGAATTCGATGATCCAATTGAATTTATTAGAAATGAAATTAAAGATGTTTTACGTGCTTATAGTATCGTTGATAGCATCAATATTTATTTTGATAATTTAGATTTAACTAGTTATGAATTTTTTAAAAATATCTTTGCATTTGTACAAGCTATTTTTATGGGAATAACCCAGTTTAAATTTATCAGTGAATTATACAAAGTAAATATTATTTTAGATTTACAAGAGAGATATCCTGGAAATAATAATTTTGATGAATTAATTAATTTTGAATTAAAGACAAGTCAAAATTATTTCTTAGAAAGTAAAAAACATATGATTATTAATCCAACAAATCAAAATCCAAATCTATCAGTTAATAATTCTAAATATTAATTCATTAAAAGGAGAATGCACCAATGTTTATTTTTGTAATTGTGATTATTTTCGCTTCATTTTTATTAGTAGCATCATTATTTACCATTTTCAATGCAGTTGTCTTATTATTGCATACTGCATTAGCAATTCCATTGCCAAAAATAATTTTAGATATTGAAAACTTTTTAATAAAAGATGTATTGCATACAAATGTTATTGCTGCATGATTCCATGGATCAGTAAATGTTTATTTTGCATTTTCGATTATGTTAATTTCAGGAATTTTTCTTGCATTCACAGCTATCTATTCACTTATTAAAATGTCACATCGAAATGGTCTAATTTCTGTTACTATCAAGATTATTTTACTATTCTTATTAGTAGGTTATATTTTAATAGGTGAAATATTATCAATTATTAATGCTAGTATTATCTTTATATTATTGATTTTATTTGAAATACTTTTAACAAAAAAATCATCTTTAGACAGTTATAAAAATAAATTTGATCGTAAAGAATTTAACTCTGAAAAGAAAAGAGTGCTTGATAATTTAGCAATGGACAGTCTTGATGATATTGACTCAGATACATTTTAATTTAGAAAATACGAGGTACAAATGAATAATTTGAAAATCCATAAATTAAAGAAATTACGAGAAGATATAAAAAAATTAAATCAAAAATTTTTTGATGTAGATCAAGTTACAAATTCTAAAGATAAAGGATCTATTATTAAAATGATTAATGAAAAAATTAATCGTTATAATAAAATTTGTAAAGATTTAAAATTGGAAGATCGATTAATAACTAAACTAGATATTACTGAAGAAGTAGTTAAATTACATGACGATGCCGAAGCATTAAAAGCGAGTGGAATTAGCGCAAAAGGAATTACATTAGATGATTCATTAGTTCGTAATAAAGTAGTTAATATGATAAAAGAAAATGATGGAATTGCTAAAATAGATCTTGAAAATAAAGATGTAAAATTAAAATTATCAAATCAACCAAATAAAAAAATTATTATTCAAGATGAACAAATTGAGGATTTAAACAAAATTCTTAATCCAAACTCTAATCCAAATATCAATTTATCTAACCCTATAAAACCTTTAAACAAAGCCATCCAATCACAAATAGTAGAGTCTAATAGTTCAGTTTCATTACCAAACAATTTAAAAACTGATGCTGATATTATTATGGATCATAGTCAGGACTTTGCAAAAGAAAATTTAAATTCTCAAATGTATTCTGAAAATATTCGCAATTTAAATCATAATTTTAACGACTATTTAGATGGTATTGAAAAATCAGTTAGTGAAAAACCAAAAGTTTCTAAAGAGGTAATAGCTAATGAGATAGATGAGTTAATTGAAAGTGAAAAGTCAATCGCAAATAATAATTTGACTAGTAACCCTAATCCACCTTTAGATTCCACTTCATTAAGTATTGATAAAAATCCTATTAATGACCATTCTGTTATAAATACTGCTAAACCAATTACGATTGATAAAACCTTAGTTATTAATAATAAGTCGAATAATATTGCTCAAACTTCAGAAACTTCTTCTGAAAAAGAGAAGATTTTATCTCAAGATGATCAGTTAAAATTAAAATCATTAGTAGAACAAATTAATGCTGTAAAACTTAATCTTCCAACTGAACCTGAAACTAATGATGCTTCCAAAGACTTAAGAAAACTTACTAAAAAAGAAATTGCGAATAAAATTACTAATAATAATGATAATGCTGTAAAAAATAATTTTCCAACTGAACCTGAAACTAATGATGTTTCCAAAGACTTAACAAAACTTACTAAAAAAGCAATTGCTGATAAAATTACTAATAATAATGATAAAGTTGTAAAAAATAATAAAATTATTAAAATTCATAATATTGATGTCAAACCTAAAATTAAAATTACTAATTCTGAGAAATATTCTTCTAATAAAGATAATTATTCCAATAAACATTTAGCAAAAGAAATTCAAAATTTAAATACTCGTTTGGATTTATTAACTAAATCATTAGTAGATAAAATCCAAACAAATGCAAAAGATGGCAATATACTTAGCAATGTTGATAATCAAATATCCGCATTAAATAATACCGTATCTTATTTACAATCTAATCTAAGTAAGGTAATTTATAATAATAAAATTGATCGTCATTTAAGTAATTCTAAAAGCCAAAGCATTCCTACAAAATCAAGTATTAATCTATCGCAACACTACCGAATGCATAATTTAAATAAATATCTTAAAAAAACAGTTGAATATAATGAAAACTGCAAAATATGTAAAAAAAATAAGTAGAAATACTTATTTTTTTTACTTTTATTCGGGCAAATATTGCAATTGTTTCTTGAAAAAGTTATTATATATATTATGTTGATACACGGGTATAGTGTAAATATAAAAAATAAAAGGAGAGATTAAATGCCTACAATTAATCAATTAGTAAGAAAACCACGTAAGAGAAAAATTACTATTACTAAATCACCCGCATTAAGTAAAGGTTTAAACTCATTGAAAAGAAAAACTACTGATACAAATTCACCACATAAACGTGGAGTTTGTACAAGAGTTGCTACAATGACACCTAAGAAACCTAACTCTGCGCTACGTAAATACGCAAGGGTACGTTTAACAAATGGAATGGAAGTTACCGCTTATATTCCTGGTGAAGGTCATAATTTACAAGAACATAGTGCTGTGTTAATTCGCGGTGGTCGTGTAAAAGATTTACCTGGTGTAAGATACCATATTGTTCGAGGTGTTTTAGATACATCTGGTGTTGAAAAACGTGGACAATCACGTTCATTATATGGAACAAAAAAACCTAAAAAAACTAAAAAATAATTAAGGAAGGATAGCGAATATGAGAAAAAATACCGCAGAAAAAAGAGATGTACTACCTGATCCAGTCTATAATTCAAAATTAATCACAAGATTAATTAATAAAATTATGCAAGATGGTAAAAAGGGTATAGCACAAAAAATACTATATAAATCATTCGAACTAGTTGAATCAAAAACTGGTAAAGAACCACTAGAAGTATTTAATAAGGCAATTAGTAATATTATGCCTCAATTAGAATTACGTGTTCGTAAAATTGGTGGAGCTAACTATCAAGTACCGATTGAAGTTTATGAAGATCGTAAATTAACTTTAGGACTTAGATGATTAGTAAATTATGCTAATTTACGTAATGAAAAAACTGCAATTGAACGTTTAGCATTAGAAATAATTGATGCTTCAAATAATACTGGAGCTTCAGTTAAGAAAAAAGAAGATATTCATAAGATGGCAGAAGCAAATAAAGCATTTGCTCACTATCGTTGATAATAAGGAAATAAAAATGGAAAATACTAAATTTGAATTAGACCACTTTAGAAATATCGGGATCATGGCGCATATTGATGCAGGTAAAACTACTACTACTGAAAGAATTCTTTTTCATACTGGTAAAATTTATAAAATTGGTGAAACTCATGATGGGGCTTCACAAATGGATTGAATGGACCAAGAACAAGAACGTGGAATTACAATTACTTCAGCTGCAACAACAGCATTTTGAAAAGATTGTTTAATTAATATTATTGATACTCCAGGTCATGTAGATTTTACTGTTGAAGTAGAACGTTCATTACGTGTTCTTGATGGTGCTATTACTGTTTTGGATGCACAATCAGGAGTAGAACCACAAACAGAAACTGTTTGAAGACAAGCGACTAAATATAAAGTACCACGAATTGTATTTGTTAATAAAATGGATAAAGTTGGTGCTGATTTCTTTTATTCAGTTCAAACTATTGGTGATCGTTTAGGTGCTAAAGCAGTTCCTGTACAAATGCCTATTGGTGCAGAAACTGAGTTTAGTGGAATTATTGATATTGTTGAAAAGAAAGCTTATGAGTATTCAGGTAGTCCTGAAGAAATTGCTAAGGAAATTAATATCCCTAAAAATTTACAATCTAAAGTTGATGAACTTCATAATAATTTATTAGAAGCTCTTGGAGATTTTGATGAAGAAATTTTAACAAAATATTTAGAAGGTAAAATTGTAGAAGCATCAAAAATAAAATCTGTGATTCGTAAAGCAGTAACAACTGCTGAATTCTTTCCTGTTTTTTGTGGGTCTGCATTTAAAAATAAAGGTGTTAAATTATTATTAGATGGTGTAATTGATTATTTACCTAATCCATTAGATATCCCCGCAATTAAAGGTATTTTAGATAGTGGTGAAGAAGTATCGAGATTAGCATCTGATGATCAACCTTTTGCTGCTTTAGCTTTTAAAATTATGACTGATCCTTATGTTGGAAAATTAACATTTTTCCGAGTATATTCAGGAGTAATTTCTAAAGGAAGTTATATTTATAATTCAACTAAAGGGAAACGTGAACGTGTAGGGCGTTTATTAAAAATGCATGCAAATTCAAGAACTGAAGTTGATAAAGTATATGCTGGTGAAATTGCTGCAGCGGTAGGATTGAAAGATACTATTACTGGGGATACATTATGTGAAGAAAAATACTCAGTTATTCTAGAAAAAATGATTTTTCCAGAACCAGTTATTTCTTTATCAGTAGAACCTAAGTCTAAAAAAGACCAAGAAAAAATGAGTTTAACATTACGTAAATTATCAGAAGAAGATCCAACTTTTAAATACCATACCGATGAAGAAACTGGACAAGTTATTATTGCTGGAATGGGCGAATTACATCTTGATATTTTAGTTGAACGTATGAAACGTGAATTCAATGTTGCAGCTAATGTAGGTAAACCTCAAGTTTCATATCGTGAAACATTTAAAGGATCTGCAGATGTTGAAGGTAAATATATTAAACAATCTGGTGGTCGTGGACAATACGGACATGTTTGAATTAAGTTTGAATCTAATAAAGATAAAGGATTTGAATTTGTTGATAAGATTGTTGGTGGAAAAATTCCTCGTGAATATATTAACCCAATTAGAGAAGGTCTAAAAAATGCTCTAGAACAAGGTGTTCAAGCAGGATATCCAATGATTGATGTTAAGGCAACTTTATATGATGGTTCATATCATGATGTTGATTCATCAGAAATGGCTTATAAAATAGCAGCATCACTTGCACTTAAAGCTGCTGCTAAATTAGCAACCCCAATCATTCTAGAACCAATTATGAGTGTTGAAGTAACAGTCCCTGAAACATATTATGGTGATGTTATGGGAGATATCTCATCTCGTCGTGGACAAATTGAAGGTAGTGAACAACGTGGTAATGCACAAGTTGTTAAAGCGAAAGTACCACTATCAGAAATGTTTGGATACGCAACTCAATTACGTTCATTTACTCAAGGACGTGGGAATTATATAATGCAATTTGCACATTATAATGAAGCGCCTCGTTCAATAACTGAAGAAATAATTGAGAAATCTGTAAAATCATAAAAAATAAAATCTTTTTTATAAAAAAAACTAAAAAAATTTGTATTTATTGAATTATTTGATTAAAATAGTTTATATTAGTTACATTTTTAATTGAAATTTTGTAAAAGACAATGCTAATTAATTAAGGAGAAAAGCAATGGCAAAAGAAAAATTTGATCGCAGTCTACCGCATGTAAATATCGGAACAATTGGACATGTTGATCATGGTAAAACAACACTAACAGCTGCAATTACAACAGTGTTAGCAACAAAAGGATTAGCTGAAGCTAAACAATTTGAGGGAATTGATAATGCCCCTGAAGAAAAAGAACGTGGAATTACAATTAATACTTCACACGTTGAATATCGTACTGACAATCGTCATTACGCACATGTAGATTGTCCAGGACATGCTGATTATGTTAAAAACATGATTACTGGTGCTGCTCAAATGGATGGAGCTATTTTAGTAGTAGCTGCAACTGACGGACCAATGCCTCAAACAAGAGAACATATATTATTATCAAGACAAGTTGGAGTACCTAATATGGTTGTATTTTTAAATAAATGCGATATGGTTGAAGATACTGAATTAATTGAACTTGTTGAAATGGAAGTACGTGAATTACTTTCTGAATATGAATTTGATGGCGACAATACACCAGTTATTCATGGTTCAGCATTAGGTGCACTTAATGGTGAAAAAAAATGACAAGATAAAATTTTTGAATTAATGGCAGAAATTGATAAATATATTCCAGAACCAGTTCGAGATATTAATAAACCATTTTTAATGCCAGTTGAAGATGTATTTACAATAACTGGACGTGGAACTGTTGCGACAGGACGTGTAGAACGTGGACAATTAAAACTAAATGATGAAGTTGAAATTATTGGAATCACTGATACTAAAAAAACAGTTGTTACAGGAATTGAAATGTTTAGAAAACTTTTAGATTATGGTAAAGCTGGAGATAATGTTGGTTTATTATTACGTGGTGTTCCTCGTGAAGCAATTCAACGTGGGCAAGTATTAGCTAAACCTGGTTCAGTAAAACCTCATAGTATTTTTAAAGCACAAATTTATGCACTAACTAAAGAAGAAGGTGGACGTCATACTCCATTCTTCGCCAATTATCGTCCGCAGTTTTATTTCAGAACTACTGATGTTACTGGTTCAATTGAGTTGCCTAAAGGTGTTGAAATGGTAGTACCTGGAGATAATATTGAATTAACAATTTCATTAATTCATCCAATTGCTATTGAAGAGGGAACAAGATTCTCAGTTCGTGAAGGTGGCCGTACTATCGGTGCTGGTAGCGTAGTTTCAATTACTAAATAATTTTTTTAAAAACCAATTTTAAGATTGGTTTTTTTATTATCAATACTTAATAAATACTATAATACAATCTATCTTAAATTAAGAAAAAATAGAAAGTAGTATGTAATGCTATGATATTATTAAATAACTCCTCATTATTTCCTTTAACTTTAAAAGCCTATAATCGCTCAGATGAAGTTGAAGAATTTATTATTAAAGAAAACCAACGTACAACTCTTTTAACACATAAAAAAATTATTTATATTTATTTTTCTAAAAATAATATTACTCCTTATGATTTAAAAACTGCGTTAGATAAATTTTTATTAACAAATAGATATGATATTAATATTGATATTAAATCATTTAATTTAGATGAAGAAAAAGCTATTAAAATTGTTGCTGACCGTGTTCTTTATCATACACATAAACAAATTTTATATAAAACAGTGATTTCAAGACCTAAATTAGGTAATTGTAATATAATAACTAAAAACGATCATGCAAAAAAAATTATTGATCAAGCAAAAATTGTATATAAATATAAAAATATTGCTCGTGATTTACAAGATATGCCACCTAATAAATTAACACCTGAAATTTTTGCAGAAAAAATTCAAGGGCTTGCTTCTAAAATTGCTAATTTAGATGTAACTATTTTAGATCAAAATGAAATTAAAAAACATAAGATGGGATTATTACTTGCAGTTAATGCTGGTAGTGCAAAAGAAGCGCGTGTTGTAGTTTTAAATTATCGTGGATCTAAATCTAAAGAAAAATTAGCATTAGTTGGGAAAGGAATTACTTTTGATACTGGAGGAATTTCTTTAAAACCTTCTGCTTTCATGTCAGGAATGAAATATGATATGTCAGGAGCAGCAGCGGCTTGTGCTACTGTTTTATCAGCAGCTAGTTTAAAATTACCTAAAAATGTTTGTGCAGTTGCTTGTTTAACTGAAAATATGATTGGTTCAAGTGCAACAATTGTTGAAAGTATTGTTACTTCAATGAATGGTAAAACTGTTGAAATTACTAATACTGATGCTGAAGGAAGATTAGCTGTAAGTGATGGAATTACTTATGCGATTCGTAAACAATCAGCATCACATATTATTGAATTATCAACCTTAACTGGTGCAATACTAGTTGCACTAGGAGATTATATGACTGGTGTTTTTGCAAATGATGATGCTTTTTATAATTGTTTAAAAGAAGCAAGTAATAAATCTTTTGAAGAAATTTGACGTATGCCAATTCACTCACGTAATGTTGCTAATATGCACGGAAGTCGTATGGCGGATTTAGATAATGCTGCTAAAACTCGTTTGGGTGGTTCATCAAATGGAGCTGCTTTTATTCAAGAATTTGTTGAAGATAAACCATTTATCCATTTAGATATAGCTGGAAGCGCAACAACTAAAGTTGGGGGTAGCGATACTGGAACTGGTATAATGATTACTACTTTAGTAGAGTTATTGAAATAAATTTTAAAATTCTATATTAAAAAACAATAATTTTTTTTAAATTATTGTTTTTTTATTATTTAATATATAATGAATCTATATTAAATGTATTTTTATTATTTTAATAGTTTCTATTATAATTCATTAAATAAAATGCTTTTTTCTCAAAAATTACAGTAGAATCTATAATATTTATTTATTACTTAAAAAATATTAAATGATAGATTCTATGATTTAACATAGATAATAATTAAGGAGAAGAATTGCATGGACGATTCAAATAATAAAAAAATAATAAAAATCAATAATAATTATAAGTCTATAGAATTAGAAGCAGCTTTAAAACGATATCATGATGGCACATATAAAATTGATAAAGATTATCAAAGGGAATATGTTTGAAATGGCATTAATATTAAAAGTTCATTAATAAAAAATATATTAATGAATTGACCAATAGGACTTATGACTTTATGAGAATGAACTACATCTACAGAAAATGATGTTATTGATGGTCAACAAAGAATAATTACAATCGATAATTTTAAACAAAATAAATTTAGTCTTACTGCTAATGATTATAAAGAAGTCATAGCACTAAGAGAATATGATTTAAATATTGCAACATTAAAAGATGTTAAAACAAAACAAATGCTATCAACAATTCAAAAAGATATCAAAAATAATAATTTAAAACCATGTAAATATAAAAATCTACCTAGCTTATTACAAAAAAGTTTTGATTCTTATACTTTAAATTTTAATATAATAAGTGGACTTGAAAAAAATAATAAATTTCATCAAGACCTTATGCAAAATTATTTTGCTTCTATTCAAAACCAAGAAAGACTAAGAGCAGGGGAAATAATTTATTCTATGCCAGATAATCCAATTTTTAATATTTTTGATAATGAAATAATCCAAAATATTGAGATAAATTTAAATTATAATAATATAAGAAATGAGATTAGAAAGCATATAGTAATGGCTTTTTATGTTGATAATAATAAAGTTAGAATGGGTGTACCTGATAGAGTAATTTTAAATAAGGTATCTAATTTAAATAGTGATCCTTGTAAAGATCAATATATTAAAAGTTTTAAAGATAAAGTAAGTTTAATAATTAATGAGAATAGAAATAAATTAGATTCTCCTATGAAAGGGAAAAAATTATCACAGTTAGGATTTAAATTATATTTATTTACAAATATGTATATTACTGATAGTAATTACCGTGAGGCAAGTATAAGTAATAAAATAAAATTTCTCAATATTTTAACTGAAAGTATAGGATATTTTAATTCTTATTTTACAGAAAAAAAGAATAATATATATAAAGAGATTAGAAATCCAATGCAAAATATTTGAAAATTAAGCAAAACTACGCATTCTAAAGATAATATAAAACATACATTAAATGAGGATTTTATAAAAATTTATAATTTCTATCAAAAATATGGTAAATTAGTTAGAATTAATTCAGACTTTATTCAAAACGAATTTAGAATTTAATAATATTTTATATAATATAAAAAATACTAAAAACTCTCGATTAATCAAAAAAATAGAGTTATTTAATATTGAAATCTATTATAATAAATGTTGATTAATATATCATTTTAGGAGTAAAATTATTTAAAATAATTAGAAAAATAATTATAATGATTAAATAGTAGCTATTTTAACTAAATTTTAAAATAGATATAAAAATATTATTTTAAAATATAATAATTATTTATAGAAGGGAATGAGAATAATGTTATTAATTTTAGGAGTCTGAATTGCATATGTATTAACTAATGATGATGCCGAAGCAAAGCCTAAATTATTAAAACTTGCAAAAATTTTTACTATTCTATATGGAATAGTATGAACTATTGCAATACTTGTCACAGTTATTGTATTAATAAAATTTCAAATAATATAAATATTTAATATTTCTTAAATATTATTAAGTTAATTTATTTACAATATTTTACTAATGAATAAGATTGGATTCCGTATTAGTAGTTTTATTTATTGTAGTTTTAGGTTCGATATTTTGTCTGGCATAATATTATTTTCTAAATAATCATATAATCAGAATGATGAAATAAATAGCTCTAATTTAGAATGATGCTCGTTTATTTCCTATGGTTTAGGTCAAAAATAGATTCCATCTTTTTTGAATGGAATATTTTTATTTGTTCATCATTTTTTCGTATTGATGTGAGAAAATATTCCTTCACATAAACATTGAAATTTTTCTTTTATAAAAAATCATTTTATTTCAGGATTACATGAAGTATCTGGTAGTTCTGATAGTGATAGTATTTCTTCTTTTTCTTCTTCCGTATATTCTATCATAATATAATAATCTTCTGGATCACTTACAAATATTTCTTTGAAAAAAGGTTGTTCATCAAATAATTTATATTTAACCCTACCCTTATTTTCATTAGTTGTAGGACCCATTAATTTTATTTTACATATATTATAATAATTGTTAATAAGAATTAAATAAATATTAGGATAA
>CAZAJD010000003.1:52336-58132 GCA_964485375.1 uncultured Mycoplasmatales bacterium
TATTTTACATATATTATAATAATTGTTAATAAGAATTAAATAAATATTAGGATAAAATATTTCTAAATATCATAAACCTAAAAAATCATGAAAATTAAATTTTTTTTCAAATTCTGTTTCATATTTAATAAAATTTTTGGTACTTATAAAATCAATCATTTTTCTATAAAAATTATTAATGTTTCTTATATTTGTTTGATAATTTTCAATACTATTACGAATACTACTTATATAAAACATGTTCAAATATTTTTTCATAATTCTTTTATCAGTATGACTTAATAAATATAATTTATCCAATTCTTCTAAATTTAATATATGTATTTTAGTACTTGTATTAATATAAAATGGAATATCAATAAATTTATAAATGTCATCTATATTATCAGATATATAAATAATTTTTATATTATTACCTTTTTGTGTTTTAGCTTTTGAAAGTAACATCTGACATTCTGATAGTATCTTGTATTTATCATCCTTATTTAGTCTATTTAAATCTTCAATAAATAGAAAGACTTCCTTTTTTAAAATAATCTTTTTTAATTTATTCAAATCATCTATTTTAATAGTTACAGATATCATAATTAATTACCAAATTATAAGAATAACTGGAATAAATAATATAAATAATAATCAAAAATTATTTAATGTAATACTTAATGAACTAATAATAGTTATAGTAAAAATGCAAAAGAAATCTAAAATTTTTGTTGGTTTACTAAAGAATTTGAGACGTCCATAATTTTCTATTCACTTCGGGGAATTTAGGTTTTTCTTTACTTTATTTTTAAGTATAAATTCTTCTAAAATATTATTTTTTATTTTGATTATTAGTATAGGCATTTATTTCTAAACAAATATATTTTTCTACATTTATTTTTTGATATTTAATATTTTCAAAAATTTGAGTATAATCTTTAAGATTATTATCTAGTTCGTTTAATAATGTATGTATCAATGAATGATTAGTATTATTGTTATTTTTTATAAATGGCATTTCTCTAAAGAAAATTTCAAATTTTTCATTTCAATCTTGATTTATATTTATAACATGAGAATTATCTTTTATTAAATCATAATCTAAAAACTCTAAAATTTGTTTATAATTTTTATCTATTTTATGGAAACTAACTATTGATTTTTCGGTATTCTCGTAGTCAAGGACCGCTTCATCACCTTTTAAATAGTAAATATTAATAACTTTAATTTCATTTTTATTTTTGTTTAAAAAATTAGCAAAAATTTCTTTTATGCTATTTAATTTATCATGATTTTTAATTGATAAAAAAATCCCAATAATCAATCCATCTTTTCATTCTGACTCTAGAATTTTATTTTTTATTCAACTTTTACCTGCTCCATAAGAACCAATTAAACCAAAGCTTTTAATATCTCCATCTTGAAAGATTTCTTTTTTAATCAAATTAATTTGCATTTCCCTAGATAGACAGTTTTTATCTTTTCAATATTTTATTGGTTTTTGTCTTTTACTTTTAATATCATCTTTTTGATTTTCCATATTAATTAGTGTACTTTCTTTAATTATTAGTATTTTAATACTTTATTGACAAATAACAAGGATTAGCATATTATTAAATATGAAATAAAAGGTATTTATACTTTTATATATGATGATTAATTTTTTGAAATTAATTTGAATTTATTTCAATATTTGCTACTTTGTTACATTTTTAGCAAATTTTTTTATTTTATATCCAATTTTATTGATTTCTATTAACTTAAAAACACACCTAATTAGGTGTGTTTTTAAGTTAATAACTAGAGTTATTAATAATTAAAATTAATATTTTAACTTAAATGATTTGCATTAATCTCGCTTGATAAATATTTATTATTATTATCAAAATTAAGGAGAATTCCTTCATAACCATTCACTTGTACTGTATTAATATAATTTATTAAAACTAAATTATTTTTAGCAACCAAGTTCATCAAACATTGAGCAATTGTTGCATAATCTATATTGTTATTTTTTGCTAATGAATTCTCTTCTAAATAATTTGAAATATATTTAACGTTTCAATTACTATTTGAAGTATGATCATAATTATATAAATCATTTAGTTTCATTAATAATTCTTGATTTGTATAAATACTTGCATTTTTATTTTGATCTTTATATGCTAATTGAGGCATAGAAGGACAATCTTTATATTGAGGGAATCAATGAGATATAAAATATGCGCGCATATTTGTATAAGTTACTTTATTATTTACAATATGAACTATAGCTCAATAGTCACTAATACCTTTCATTATTGGATTTATAAATTTATTATCATCAAATATTTTTTTTCATTGAGCATTAGTAAGTGCAATATTAGAGTTTTGAATTTTATTTCTTTTTAAAAATTCATTTGCTGTTCCAAGAGATGCTTGCTTAGAAAAAAGAATTCATGATGTTTCATTCAAGATTAAAGTAAAATCAGATGATTTTACATTTGCATGTCCAAGCAAAGCATTTTTTGTCATATTATTATTGTTACTTATTACTGGTTTAAATGGAATTAAAAAATATTTTATATATGGTTTAAAACCTGGTTTTCAATTAAATTCGCTAGGAGTTTTTATATTTACATCGAACTCTCCTACAATATTTGCAGATGCAAAATTATCTTTATTGATAATATATTTGAAAATATCTTTTAAATCTAAATTAAAACTTATATCATCTGATAATCCATTATTTGTATTTATAAGTTTTTGGTTAAAAGTAGATTTTACAATATCACTTATTAATATTTTTTTATCAGATTTTAATATTCTGTGTTTTGGATCAGAAAAATAATAATTCAAAACTTTAATTGTATAAGCTTGCAATTCATCATTAGAAAAAGTTCATTTTACAGATGGTGTCAAAGGTGCAAAAATATCTGCAGCTGGTATAAGATTGCTTTCTGCTGGTATAAGATTGCTTTCTGCTGGTATAAGATTGCTTTCTGATGGAATAATAGAACGTGATTTTTCTCTTAAGCAACCAACTACATTAGTTGGAATTGACAATACTAGTGTTAATGAAGTTAATAATTTAATAAGTTTTTTCATATTTTTTCCTCTTATCAATTATAATACTTAATATATTTTATACTTTTTAACTAAAAAAACAAATTTATATATAATATAAAAATATATTTATAATTCAAAATTCATGAAATATAAAAATTAACTACAATGTTAATTATTTTATAAAAATAATTTATAAGAATCGACTTTTATTATTTAATTTTTAACGATTTAAATCAAAAAAACAGATAGTACTATCTGTTTATAGTTAAATTACTCTTCTGGTTATATTGTAGATATAAGTCTTTATTATTTGAATATTACATCATTATGATATAGGAATGGACTAGTTTGAAATTGAATATAACTTTTATGATTTGATTTTTTATAAAATAAATTAAATCCATAATAAGTATGCCCCACACTAACGTATTGATAATCAAGGTTTTTATCATTAAGATCAACAGTAGATAATAAGTCTAATATTGGATTATATGATGCTCTTTCTGCTGTATTTTTACTAAAGAATTCTTTAACACCATGAATATCATTATAACCAGTATTAAAATTACCAGAATTATCTTTTAATATTTTGATTATCAGTTTTAGACTTTTATTTTCTTTTGAATTTAAAAAATATCAATTTTGGAGTTGATTAAACAATAAAGGAAACATAGTATACAATGGCACATAATGATATGCATAATTTAAATAGATATAAAGATATTTTATATCAGTAGGTAACATAGTATAATGATGTTTCATATAATTCATAATGCTATTTATTTTGTTAACAATTAATAAATTTAAATCTTTACAATAATTTTTATTTGTATTAACATTTATTCCAAATATAGTTGCATCTAAAAGATTGACAATATCTGAGTATTTATAACCAAGTGGGTCATCATCAACTAATGTTTTTAATGAATCTACCGCGTGAACATAGTTAGTATTTTCATCAACATTTACATTCTTTATTTTACTTATTAAATTTTGATTTACTAAATTTGAATTCATTTGTATTAAATTACTAATATTAGGTGATAATGCCAAACTAGGCAATAATATTGCTAATAATTTTTTCATTTTTGACTTTCAATTTTTAAATATATGATCATAATTAATATTAATAATTTTATATAGTTAAATAAAAATAAATTATTAATTAACCCATTATTAATTTTTTCATAATTTCAATAATTATGCAAACATATTTGGTAGACAATGAATATTATTAAATTTATTTTAATATAATAACCTTTATTCTAAAAATTTTAATATCTCGACATTAAGTTTAAGGATATTATTTTTTTTATTGTATAAATATAAAAACCTCTAGAAATTTAATATCTAGAGGTTTAATAACTAAAATTGTCATTTAAAATTTAAATTCTTAAAAGATAAATTAAATTTTGATATGTTGATTTTCTTGAAATGCTATAAATTTATCATTTTCATCAAATGATAATCATACTCCGTAATAACCAGATTCAACATTTATTGTTGATATTATTTTAACAACATCACTATTATGGTTTGATATTAAATCCATTAGGCATTTTGCAATTTCATTATATTCAAGATCACTTGCTTTTCTTAATTGATACTGTTTTAAATAGTTAGTAATATAGTCAACATTTCAATAACTATTTGGATTAACTGAAGTATTACCTATTGTTATACCTTGAGAATATGAATATAATAGATTCAATTTATTTAATAAATTTTTATTTATAAATAAATTAACATCTGTATCTTCACCCCAATTATCTTTATAAGAAATTTGAGGCATAAATTGAGAATATTTTTTTGTACTCGGATCCTTGAAACCATGGAAATCATGTACTGTACTAGTACTACTCATATTTGTATAAACTATTTGTTTATTTACCACATGCATCACTGCTCAATAATTAGGATCTGAATTAGGAATTCTAGCCTCTCTAGCAATCTCTTGTCATTCTGGTTCTGTAATTTTTATATGTGTATTTTTAATATTATTTTTAGCTAAAAATTCTTCTCCTTTTAAAAGTGCAGCTGCATCTGCTCAACCAGTATAAATATCGCTATTTAAAATAAAAATAAAATCATTTGTTGTACCGATGAAAACATTTGCAGTTGTATCAATAATGGAATTAAATGCTTTTAAAGTAAAATTTAAATTAGGTTCACTTTTATTAATTCAATCAAATTTAGTTGTATCTTTTAAATTTAATTCATAAGTTCCAGTAACATTAGCCGTATTAAAAACATTTTGATAAGTTTTATAGGCATTAAATTTATCAATATTTTTTAAATCTAAATTAAAACTTATATCATCGAATAACTGGTTATTTAATTTAAATATAATCTGTTGATTAAAAGCAGATTGAAGAATATCAGTTACTAATAATTTTTGATTAGGATTTAATTTTTGATGTTTTGGATCAGAAAAATAAGTATTTAAAGCTTTAATTGTATAACTTTTTAATTGTTTATCAGATAATGTTAACTGTTTTGCAGGGGTTAACTTTGAAATCGCAGGAACTAATCCCTTTGGTTTGTGAATGATGTATTTAGAATGATTTATTTGGTTTGAGCAAGATGCTACACTTATAGGTAATGATACTGTTAAAGATAATACTGTTAATAGTTTAAGAATTTTTTCCATTGTTTTTTTCCTTATTAATTAATAAAAATATTAAAAAATATTATTATATAATATATAAAACCATTATAGCATACTTTCAAGAATTTTTTTTTTTTTTAGAAATTAGAAAATTTAAT
>CAZAJD010000003.1:58232-61941 GCA_964485375.1 uncultured Mycoplasmatales bacterium
AAAATTTAATTTTCAAGTAGTGAATTAAGATCAATTATGTTCATTTTTTATAAATCCTAAATATTTATTATCTTGATTAAATTTGAATATCATCCCATAAAAACCTGCTACTTGAAGTGAACTATTCAAAATTGCTTTTACATTATTAGTATGATTATCAAATAAATTCATTAAACATTGAGCAATCCGATTATATAATATAATTTGCATATATTAAGAATGCATTTCTTACAGTGAATAATATAGTATTTAAATTAATATCAAACGAAAAGGAAATTTTTCTATCAAATACTAACTTTAAAAGATAGTAACTCATAAAATTTATGTTTGTTTATGGAATATTACTTTATATATTGTCAATTTATATTTATATATAATTTTTAAAAAATTATATAACTACTTTTTTATTTCAAATAATTATAATTATTTGAAATAAAATCAATTATTTTTATATTTTCCATAAATAAATATCTCTTTAATTCTAAATTTGAAAAGGGATAAATATTTTTATATAAAAATATTTTAGACTCCCTATTATTTATACATTAAATAAGTTCTATAAAATTTTCTTTTACCTCTGGGGATACAGATATAGCAAAAATAGATTTTGAATTAGTATTAAGATGTTTATGTATTGATTCAAATTCCATTTTTATTTGATTATCCATTTACAATGATGGCTCTAAATGTATTATATCTCTATTAACTTTCAAAGATATATCTTGTTTATTGCCAACTGCAAATCTTTCTGGACAAAATCGCTAGTAAAATTAATTTTTGTATTAAAATGATTTTTAATTAAATTTTTAAATTTTTTATTACTTAATTCAAATAAAAAATCATTTTCTTTGACTAAAAAACATCCCAACTATAAATTCATAAAAAGTAGGTAAATCAGTTCTACCTCTAACATGAGGATATTTATTGACTACGTTTTTAAACTTTCTTCTATTATATTTATTCATAGATATATTATTGATATCTTTGTAACTTGGATTATTATCTTTCGTTGTAAAATTTCAATTATAGTATTTTTTATAAATAGATTTAATTGAATATTCTGATTTAATTTTAATTGCTTATTTTAAATTTAAAAACTTCATTAATTCATCAAAGTTGTAAAATTTATATGGATTTATTTTATTCAATTTATCATTAAATAGGATTTTTTTCATAATTTCTTCATAATTTTTTTTAACATTAAAAGAAGTATTATTAATTCCGAAAATTTGCAGAAGCATCCTTAAATGATTTTTAATTAAATATATATAGTCATTTTCTGAACCTTTAATTTTTCTTAAAATAATTTTGTTAAATAAGGTGTCATTATCTGGTTTTAGTACTAAATCAGTTTTTATATTTTTTTCTTTTATAGTAGATTACGAAAAAGGTTTTTTTATAAAATTAGAGTTTTTAATATCATAAAACAAAACTAATAATCAAGAATTAACTTTATTACCACTGCTATATAATTTATTCATTGTCGCTTCAACATTTAAGGTTATATTAAGTAAATTTTGATTATTTAAATCATTATTTCAATATAGTTTCAAATAACTTAAAAATAATTCAATGATTCCTTCTTTTAGTTCTTTGGTTTTTCTAAAACCATTTCCTGACTTTATACTTATAATTTTTTTAATACTGTTGATATCTTTTTTATTGATAATATTTTTGATAATGTTACGATCTTCATCAGATATTAAAGATAAATTTAAAGGTAATTTATTTTGAATATGATTTATATATAATTCTTTTAATACTATAGTATTATTTATTTTCATTTTTAATAAAGATTGGAAAAAAGAGTATTCTAAAGGCGTTAAATTTATATTATTAATTACATTTTGAGAATTATTTCAATTATATGCAACTTCAGAAACTGAAAAATAATTATCTTTACTTTTTTTAATAAAAATAAAGTATTTATTATTCATGACATTTCTCTTGGCGCAGTAAGTACTTTTTCTTTTAAAAAATATCCTTCCTTTAATAAAAATTTATATAATAATTTAGATAGTTCTGATTTTCTTTTGTTAATATTTTTTATATCATTTATTTCTTTAAAATTTATAGATTTTATAACATTCACAACAATACTATAAGAAACTTTATAATCTTGTCTTTTTGCCTCGCTTACACCTAATTTTAATAATTTTATTTTATTCATAATTTTTAACTATAATTTCTATATCTTTTAAATTTCTATTCAATCTTTGATAGTTAGAATTATAATAATTAGGTTTAGTAATTTCTTTAATTTTTAGGTTTTTATTATTATTTAAAAATTTTATTAGATAATTATTTTTCTTACCTTTTGATTGAACTAAATTAGAAAGAACAAATTTTCCCCCTAATAAATCAATTTCTTGTAATAATTTTATTAATTCTTTTTCTTTATCTTCATTTCAAACTTTATTATATGTTGCATTAGATAACAAATAGGGAGGATCAAAATAAAAAATAGTTTTTTTCAAATCAATTTCCTGTAGTTTATCAGAAGTGAATTTATAAAAATCATCATTAGACACTATAATTTTTTTATTATTTGATTTTATTTCATTAATAAATTCTATAATTTTATTTTTGTAATAATAATTTCAATATTGTTTTCCAGCAGGAATATTAAAATCGCCTTTTGAATTAACTCTTATTTGTTGATTAAACCCAAAAAAAACTAAAACTAGAAGCATAGAATTATTTTTTTTATTTTTTAAATTAAAATCATTCTTTAATTTATTATATTCATCAACATATTGGATTTTTTTGTGACTAGGTAAATTATATTTTTTTATTATTTTTTCTAAAGAAAAAATAATTTTATCAGTTTCTTCTGTAATAAAATGTTTTAAAATTCTAGAAACTAAACTATCATTATCGTTTATAAAATAGTTTTTAGCAAAATTATAATTTACTGAAACTACTCCTGATCCTGAAAATACATCCACAAAATTTTCAATATTTTTCTCCCCAAAAAAAGGTAATAGAATATCTAAAATCCTATATTTATTTCCTAAGTGATTAATTGCAGGCTTTAAATACTTTTTATTGTCATTTACTAATCTTTTTTTAGATTGTAAAAAAAAAGTCTTGTCTAATTCGCTAGCTATATATTTTCTATTTAATAGTTTAGCAACTAAACTTATTTCTCCTGACCCTGAAAAAGGATCAAAAATTAAATCATTTACATTACTATGTACATTTAATAATTGCTTTATAAGTAATTTCGATTTTTGTGTCGGATGTACTCTATTTTTACCTGATGGTGGAGAAGCTCAAATTTCAGGTCTTAAATATGGTATATTATTAGGTTTATTAAAAGTCCATTTATAGGATTTACTTTTTTTTACACCTCAAATTATATATTCATAATCAGTAACATATCTTCTTGTCGTATTTCGAGGCATTGGTGCTGGTTTTAACCATCTGATAATATCTTTTATTTCAAAATCATTTTTTTCTAATTCTTTAGCGATGTCTCCCAAATTTTTTCAATCATTAAAAATTAGTATAGAACCACCTAGTTTTAAAATAGGGTTAACATATTTTAGCCATTTTACTTGATCAAATTTTTTATCTCATTTACCAAAATCTATACCTCTTCTCTTTATAGAGGTAAAGTTATTTTTTTTTGAGATGTTATAAGGAGGGTCAGTTAAAATAAGATCCACTATTATATTTTGATTATTCATTAGTTTCATAATTTCAA
>CAZAJD010000004.1:0-61451 GCA_964485375.1 uncultured Mycoplasmatales bacterium
TGTGCAATTTCATCCAGAAGTTACTCATACTGCAATTGGTAAACAAATATTATCAAATTTTGTAATAAATATTTCTAAATGCAATAAAAACTGAAATATGGACACTTTCATTGATAATGCAATTATAAGTATTAGAGAGCAAGTACAATCTCAAAAAGTAATTTTAGCATTATCAGGGGGGGTAGACTCTAGTGTATTAGCTGTTTTACTTAAAAAAGCAATTGGTAAAAATTTAACATGTGTATTTGTTGATCATGGATTTTTAAGATTAAATGAAGTTGAAGAAGTAAAAGCAAATTTAGATAATAAATTTAATTTAAATATTCACTATATCGATGCTAAAAAACAATTTATGAAGTATTTAAAAAATGTAAGTGATCCAGAAAAAAAACGTAAAATTATTGGTCGTGAATTTATTAAAGTTTTTACTAAATTTGCTGCAAGTAATAAAGATATGGATTTTTTAGCACAAGGCACTATTTATCCAGATGTTATCGAATCACAATCTGTAGCAGGCCCAAGTAAAACCATTAAGTCACATCACAATGTCGGCGGGTTGCCTAAAAAAATCAATTTTAAACTTTTAGAACCTTTAAGAACTTTATTTAAAGATGAAGTAAGAGAGATTGGCTATAAATTAAAAATTGATAAAAAAATAATATTAAGACATCCATTTCCAGGACCAGGTCTTGCAATAAGAATAATTGGCAAGATTACTAATGAAAAATTAGATTTATTAAGAAAAATTGATAAAATTTTTATTAATAAACTACATGAGCATAATTTATACTATAATATTTCACAAGCATTCGCGACTCTCTTACCTGTAAAAACTGTTGGAGTCATGGGCGATTCTAGAACATATGGTTATCTTGCTGGAATTAGAAGTGTTGATACAATTGATTTTATGAGCGCTACAATAACTCGTATTGATTACAATATTTTAGAAAAAATTTCTAGACAAATCGTAAATGAGGTTAAAGGAGTAAATCGTGTAGTATATGATATAACTTCAAAACCACCAAGTACAATTGAATGAGAATAATTATAAGGAGAATAGTATGAAAGATACACTTAATGGGAAATTAATTTTAGAAGGATTAACTTTTGATGATGTATTATTAATCCCACAAAAATCAAATGTTTTACCTAATCAAGTTGATTTAAAAACTCAATTATCAGAGAAATTAAAATTAAATATACCTTTTATTTCTTCAGCTATGGATAGTGTAACTGAAAGTAAAATGGCAATCGCAATCGCTAGATGCGGAGGAATAGGGGTTATTCATAAAAACTTATCTATTCATCATCAAAAAACAGAAGTAGAGAAAGTTAAGCGTAATGAATCCGGATTTATTAAAGATCCAATTACTTTATCAAAAAATAAAAAGATTAGTGATGCTGAAAAATTAATGGCAAAGTATAAAATTTCTGGATTACCAGTGGTAGATTCTGACAATATATTATTAGGAATAATAACTAATCGAGATATTAAATCTTCTCGCTCAATGGATGACTATATTTATAAATATATGACAAAAGATAATATTATTACAGCAAATATAGATATTTCGTTAGATGAAGCAGCAAATATCATGCTTAAAAATAGAATTGAAAAACTTCCGATTATAAATAAAAAAAATCAATTACAAGGTCTTATAACTATTAAAGATATTGACAATCGTGAAGAATATCCTTTTGCAGCTAAAGATCAATTTGGTCGATTATTATGTGCTGCAGCTGTTGGATGTGGTGAAGATAGTCTTAAGAGGGTTGCTGCTTTAATTGAAGTTGGAGTAGATTTGATTGTAGTTGATTCGGCACATGGGCATTCCGAAAAAATTTTGGATACTGTTAAAAAAATTCGTAAACTTTATCCTAAATTAGATTTAGCAGCAGGCAATATTGTAACATCTAAAGCTGCATCAGATTTAATTAATGCTGGAGCTAATATTGTTAAAGTGGGTGTAGGACCAGGTAGTATATGTACTACTCGAATAGTTGCTGGAGTTGGAATGCCACAACTTAGTGCTATTAGTAATATAGCTAAAATTTGTAAAACTAAGAGTGTAGCCTTAATTGCTGATGGCGGAATTAAATATTCAGGGGATGTAATTAAAGCATTAGCAGTAGGAGCAGATAGCGTGATGATGGGTAATGCTTTTGCTGGAACAACAGAATCACCAGGTGAAGAAATAATTATGAATGGGCGTAAATATAAAAATTATATGGGAATGGGGTCTTTGAGTGCAATGAGCAAAGGATCTCATGAGCGTTATTTTCAAGAAAAAAATTCTAAATTAGTACCTGAAGGCATTGAAGCAACTGTTTCTTTCAAAGGAAAAGTTAGCGATGTTTTATTTCAATTTTCTGGTGGCATTAAATCAGGGATGGGATATTGTGGAGCAAAAAATATTATAGAGTTACAAGCAAAAGCCAAATTTGTAAAAATTACTAATTCTGGTTTAAAAGAATCTCATCCACACAGTTTAGAAAGTATTAAAGAAGCACCAAATTACAGAAATTAATAAATTAAATTAAATTTATTATTTAAGGAGTATTATGAAAGCAGCAATATTTTTAGCTACAGGATTTGAAGAATCTGAAGCAGTCAATACTATTGATATATTAGATCGAGCTGGAATTACAGTCGATATTTATACTATTAATAACAGCAAAATTGTAAGGGGATCTCACAATATTGCTATATCTAGTAATTTTATTATGGATGATCATGAAATTGAATTTTATATCAAAAGTTATGATTTATTTATTTTACCTGGCGGTGAACCTGGAACAACTAATTTAGCTAAGAGTATTAAATTAAAAAATATTTTTTTAAATGCATTTAGAAAAGACAAATATATTGCAGCAATTTGTGCAGCCCCACAAGTTTTAGGTAAGTGAAAAATTATAACAAATCAAAATATTACACATTTTCCTGGCTCAACCAAGAATTTACAAAATGCTAAATCTGTATCTACGTTGCCTGCGATTATAGATGGTAAGATCATTACTGGAGCAAGTATAGGATGTTCAATTGCATTTGCATTATTAATAATAGAAACATTAATAGGAAAAAATAAACGTAATCAAGTTGAAGAACGTTTAGTTATAAGGAGTTAAAAATTTGGCAGGCCATTCACAATTTGCAAATATTAAGCATCGAAAAAATGCACAAGATAGCAAAAGAAGTAAAATATTTGTAAAGATTGCAAAAGAAATTAAAATAGCTGTTCAAAATGGAGGACCTAGTATTGATACTAATCCTAGTTTAAGAACTATAATTAGTAAAGCTAAGGCATTAAATATGCCTAAAGAAAATTATTTAAAAATCATCAATAAATCATTCGCAGATAAAAATAGTCAAAATTATGAAAAAATTATTTATGAAGGTTATGGACCGAATAAAATCGCTATATTAGTAGAAGCAGTCACTGATAATAAAAATAGAACTGCATCAATTGTAAGAGAAGCGTTTTCTAAATCCAATATAACTTTATCATCTTCAAATTCTGTAAAGTTTCTTTTTAATTTAGAAGGAGTATTATCTTTCGAAAATAATCATTTTTCAGATGAGAAAATTTTAGAAATTTTAATAGAAACAGAAGTAGAAAATTTTACTAATAATGATAATACTTATACTTTATATATAAACCCTAAAAAAATCGAATTAACTAAAAAAGGACTAGCTAAATTAAATATTATTAATTTCAATGAAGATTATATTGCATTTATTCCTTATGAATATTTGAATATTCAAGATCAAGAAATAACTTCTAAAATTAATAATTTTATTAATAATTTATTAAAATATGATGATATATTAGAAATTTATACTAATATAAAAAATTAAATTTTTATATTTTTAAAAAAATAATTTATGCTATAATAAAATTGCTTTTTATTAATAGTACATTGATATTAAATTAACCCCATTTATTTTTTTTAAACCCCATTTATTTAAAAATAATATTATCAATTTAATCTGTTTTATAGAGAGCAAAAATCCTTTTTATTAGGATTTTTTCTTTTGTATATACAAATTTCATTTTTTATATATAATATTAATAGTTATGCAAAATTCTCAAGAAAAAATTAAAAATTATTATAATATATTAAACATCGATCCAAATGCCAATATTTCTGAAATTAAGAAAGCTTATCATTTATTGGCTAAAAAATATCATCCTGATGTTTCTGATTCGATTGATTCGCAGAAAAAAATGATGGATATTAATGAAGCTTATGAAGTATTATCAGATTCTGAAGAAAGACAAAAATATGATGCTTGATTAAATCAAGTAAATAATAAACCTTTTAATAATAATGATTTAAATTCAGAATATAGAACTAGACCTAATAGAAAACCTAAAAGTTTACTCAGTATAATATTTTTTATTATTATTATAATAATTATGTTCTTTTTTTTCACGAGATAAATATATTTATAAAAATTAAAGGAATTTAAAATATTTATTTTTAATTGTATTTAGAGTTGTCTAAATGCTGTATAAAATAAACGGAATAGTTAATCAAATTTCAAAGGAATCGAATTTTATTATTTTAAATTAAAATAGGATCTTTTTTAAAATTAATATTTTTAATATTGATTTAAAAAAGTTAATTTTTAATCAAAATATAGAATTATTTATTCATATTAAAATAATGAATAATTTTGAAGATATGTATATGTTCGGTTTTCAGAAAATTGAAAATAAAATTTTATTTGAAAAATTATTAAAAATTAAAAATATTGGTATTAAAACAGCAACAAATATATTAAATAATATTGATTATCAAGTATTTTTAAATTATTTAAAATCATTTAATATAACTAGTTTCATCAATAAAACAAATATTAGTAGCAAATTAGCAGAAATAATATTCAAAAAATTATCATTTGACTATCTAGATTTGAAAATTAATAATAATATTGAAAAAAATATTTTATTATCATTAACTAAATTAGGTTATAATAGAATTAATATTTTTAATATTATGTGAAAACAAAGTAATTTTATTAATAATAAAAACCATTCTTTAGATTTAATTGTAAATAAAATAATAACGGAATTAAAAGATGATTAATATTTCTGTTACTCATCTTAAGGATTTTATTGGTCAAAAAAATTTAAAAGATAACTTAAAAGTTTTATTGCATCAGCTAATTTACAAAACAAAAAGTTGGATCATATATTTATTTATGGTCAAAGTGGCATGGGGAAAACAACACTTGCTAAATTAATTGTCCATGAATTGAAAACTAAAATTCATATTTTTTATGCTAGTAATTTTCATAAACCTAGTGACTTATTTTCACATTTTACTAAAATAAAAGATAATGAAATTGTCTTTATTGATGAAATTTATTGCTTAAAAAAAGAATTAGAAGAATATATGTTTCAAATTTTAGACAATCAAAATTTACAAATTTTAATTGGTAAAAATTATAATTCTAAAACTATTAATGTTAAATTACAAAATTTTACATTTATCATAGCAACAACAGAATTACATAAAATTAGTGAACAGTTTTTTAATCGTTTTCCTATATTTTTTTCATTAGAAAATTATAAATTATATGATATTATTAAAATTATAATGAATATTTTCAAAAAATATAATTTATCTATTTCTGAATCAGCAGCAAATTTATTATCTACTAATACTAAATTTAATCCACGGTTAACAATAAATTTATTAAAAAGGATTTATGATTACTGTATTGTAGAAAAAATTAATTTTATTGATGGAAATATTCTTAATAAATTATTACGAAAAATGCGAATATATGAAAATGGGATAAATGATATTGACAAGAAATATTTGATTATTTTAAAAAAGGCGCCGCTTTTGTTAAAATCAATTCATCAATTTACTAATTTTTCCGATCAATATGATTATTAATAAAATTAAACCAAATTTAATTAAATATAATTATATTATAAAATCTACAAAAGGCAGACAAATAACTAAAAAAGGTGTGCTTTTTTTGAATAAATATCTTTAAAAAAATATTATTATGTTTATAATAGAATAAGGTGCAGTTATAAATGGCATTAAATGTTAATTCTAATATTTATTTAGATTATATATCTAAGGCATTAGAATTTAAATTAATTTTTATAAAACAAAAAATACCTAATATTATTATGAATGATTTAATAAACTATTTATTAAATATAAAAATAAAAAAATACTCTAAAATAGAATTTGTATCATTAATAAATTTTATTAATAAAATTTCATCAAATAAATTGGTAGAATATCTAAACAATTGTTTAATTTCTGAAGCCAATATTAACTTAGAAAATTTTAAAAATTTAATTTAAAAAATTGAAATTAAATATATTATTTAATTCTTATTGAAAAAGGAATATTAATTAATGCTTAATAAAAAGAACAAAACAAAAATCAAAGATAAAAATAAATTAATTAGTAATAATAGTATAAAATTAAAGAAAAATACTCCTAAAAAGATTAATCATCATTTAAATTTTGTGCAATTTTGAAAAATTGCTTTTTTCGTTTTTATTGTTTTAATATTATTATCAGCATCAGCAGTTTCTATCTGAAAAGGAAATATAAATACTTATGATAGTATTTATAAAGGTGCTTGAGGATTAAATGTACAAGTAGAAAAATATAGTGATCCTTCTGATCCTACTAGTTCTACTTATTATAATGGTAAAGATGCAACAATTGCTTTAAAGAATAAATTAAATCCTTTAGGAAATAAAAAATTAAAATTTAAATATTCAAATGATCATCAAGATCCTGTAGATATAAAGGATTACAGTGTTGTTAATGTTGAAACAGCTATTAATTCATTTACTTCGAAAGAAAATTTTAAAAATGAAGCTGCTCGACCTGGATATCTTTATTTTATTAACGATAAATCAGGAACAGATCTTTTAGTTAAAGGAACAAAAAGAACTGCAGTTTCTAAAGTAATTGGTGGGGCAACTTCTGGCATTGATAAATCACGTAAACCTGTATTAAATCTAAAAATAATTGATACTAAAACATGAACTGATAGTGTTATTACACCAACTAAAAGTGATGGATTAGATATTTGAGACGATATTCCTTATTTTATTAATGATTTAAGAAATATTTCTGATTATGATCAATTTCAGCATTTGTTAATTCATTTTAGAGATAATCCAAGTATTATGTCAGATCCTTATGCTAATGATGTTTTTACTTTTAAAGATAATGACATAACAAAACCAGATCATAATTTATTAACAATTACTTCTCCTGAAGAATTAAAAACTGATTTAAAATTAAAAAATAAAAATTGAAAAATTCCTACAGTTTCAAAATCAAGTTTGGGAACTATTGATACTTTGAGTTATCATATGAATCCAAATGATACTGCTGCAGTAAGTAACAATTATATTGATCCCTTTCGTCCATTTTTAGATATCATAATGGATGATACAACATGAATTAATATAGATCAAAAATTTTCAAAATATCGCTTATCAGAAAAATCTACAAAGTCTTCTTCTACTGATCCTAAAATTTATTCTATTAGTATGGACACAGCTACAGTTGCAAAACAAACAGCTAGTTTAATTGATGGTAGTTTAAAAGGGTTAGAGTTTAATGTTATATCAACTTATAATGTTAATCCATTAATCAAAACATGACAATTTAATGTATCTTTTATTTTATTTTGTTCTATTTTAATTTTAATATCTTTATTTTTAATATTTTATTATAGATTATTTGGATTTATTTTTGTATTATCAATGATACTGCTTTTATCTTTAATGTATTTAGTTTTAGGAATTTTAGCTGTAGAACTTGGTCCAGCATTAATTCTTGCAATTATTATTATTTTATTTTTATCTTTTGATTCTAATATAACGTTTTTTGAACATTTTAAAAAAGAGCATTATATTAATAAAGCATCCAATAAATTTTCATTTAAATTAGCTAATAAAAAAACAATTTTATCTATTTTAGATTATCATTTAATATTATTTATTGCTGGGTTAATTATTTTTTGAGTTGGTAGTGGTGCTTTGGAAATGTTTGCAGTTAGTATTGTTATTGCAGCTTTATTTTCTTTTTTTATAACTATTTTTATTACAAGATTATTTTATTATTTAATTATTAAATATAAATGATTAGATCAAAATTCTAGTTTAACAATGGTAAATAAATTTTTTAAATTTAAATTTTTTAATAAAAAAAATACAACTAAATCTGCGAATGATAAAAAAGATTTAAGTATTTCTGATAATAAAAATCATAAATCTAATGATGTTAAAAATGACTTAGATATAAAAACAGATAATCAGAATACATTAAAATTAAAATCTGAATTAACATCTGACAATAAAGAAATTTCAAATATTCAAAATGGAAATGATAATTTTGATAAAAAAAACCAAAAAGTTACATCAGAACCTAAAAAATGAAATTTTAAATCTGCTGCAAAAATAAATTTATCTTGAAATAAAATTGTTTTAATTATTTTATCTGCATTTATGCTTATAAGTATTATTTTAATACCTACAATTGGGTTAAAATTAGGTCTTGAGAGTGCTAAAGGTACAGAATATGATATTAAATTAATTACTCCAAATGATCAACCATCTAAAGATTATGCAGCTAATAAGATCAATGAGTTAATTAAAAATGATTATAATTATAAATTACAATTAGATTATTATACTTTTGAATTAGATCAAAATTCTGAATGAGATATTGTTGTTGATACTAATTTAGTTAAAGGAAGTAAATCAGAAGCAGCAATGTATCATTTATTAGTTAATAATGCTAAAGATATTGGTTTTGTTCCTACTGATCCAACTGCCTTTCATTCTGGTTATGTTACTCATTCAGCGAGTTTTAATGAAACTATAATTCAACTTTTAATTATTTTTGGAATTTTACTATTAGTTATATTACTTTATGTTCTGATTAGATTTAATTGAGCTCAATATATTGCGATATTAGGATCCTTAATTTTTGTAGTTATAATTACTATTTTATTATTCAATATGTCACGTTCATGAATTACTATTGATGTGTTAATTGCTTTAATGGGAGTGGTTCTTTACACATTAGTTGAAGGAATAGTTATAAGTGGTAAAGTTAAAAGTGAAAAACAAAGATATGGTTCTAATAAATTTGTTAATATATATAATAATTTTATAATTTATAATTCAAAAAAGAAAAAATTTAAAAGATTTAAAAAAGAATATATTTCAAATAAAACTGAAAAGTTAATCTTATCTTCTAATGAATTTTCTAATAAAGAATTTAAAAATGAAATTAAAAAAATCAAACAAGATTTTAAGAAAATTAAAATAAATGATAAAAAAGACTTAAAAGTAGCTTATAAAAAATACTTTAAAGAATATAAAAATGTAGAAAGTAATTTTTTAGTAAGCATTAGGAAAACTATATACAAAGATAGTTTTAAACGTGCATTTATTTGTTCTATATTTTTTACAGCAATTTTCTTTGTAATGATTATATTTGGAGGTATTCCTTTATCTTTTGGTTTAATTATTTTATTTGGTATTAATTTATCTCTTTATTCATCAATTTTTATAATGATTTCTATATGAGAATATTTTGATAAATATAACGAATTAAAAAATATTCGTATAAATATTTTTCTTGATAAACATAAATTATCTTTAGATGAAGAATCAATTATTGGTGTAAATATATAATTATAGAAATTGAAATTTATGGTAAATTTAAATAATCTTATTAAGAATGTTGATAACTTTCCTAAAAAAGGAATTGTTTTTAAGGATATTACACCAATTTTATATAATTCTGAAGCTTTTAAATTAACTATTGATTTATTTTGTTCTAAGTTAAAAAGAATAGATTTTGATACAATTATCGCTCCAGAGGCTCGTGGATTTATTTTTGCTGGTGCAGTTGCTTATATTTTAAAAAAGAAATTAGTACTTGCAAGAAAATCTAAAAAATTACCTAATCCTGTTTTTAGTATTAACTATACAACAGAATATAGTGAAGATACAATTTATATTCAAAAGATGGATTTAAAAAATAGTAAAAAGATTATAATTTTAGATGATATTTTGGCAACTGGTGATACTGTTTTAGCTATAACTAATTTAATTGAAAATAAGTTTCATAGTAAAATAATAGGATGTATATTCATATTATCTATTCCTAAATTAGATGGAATAAAAAAACTTAATAATTATATTTGCAATACTTTAATATAAATATTAATATTAAATTAATTGCTTATATAATCATTTTTCGGAGTTGTATTAATGTTAAATATTAAAATAAATTATCCTATTTTTTTAGATGAAGTAAAAAAATATATAAAAAATAAAAAACATTTAGATTTAATTGAAAGATCTTATCTTTTTGCTGAAAAGAATCATAAAGGACAAAAGCGTAAAAGTGGCGAAGATTTTATTAATCATCCATTATTTACAGCATATTTTTTAGCTACTTGAAGAATGGGTCCTACAACTTTAGCAGCTGCTTTACTTCATGATATTTTGGAAGATACTCCGATAGAATATAGTGTATTAAATAATGAATTTGGATTAGAAGTAGCTTCACTTGTAGAATCAGTTACAAAAGTAAGCTATTTTGCTAAAGAAAATCGCAATCAAATTAAATCTATGTATCTTCGCAAACTTTACATTAGTCTTTCACGAGATATAAGGGTTATAATTATCAAAATAGCTGATCGTCTTCATAATATGTTGACTATTGAATATCATACTGCAAAAAAACAATTGGAAATAGCTAATGAAACATTAGATATTTATTCAACTATTGCTTTGAGAATAGGTATGAAGTCAGCACAATCAGAATTAGAAGATCTTTCTTTTAAAGTTATTAATCCTCAACAATACAAAAAAATTCAAAATTTGTTGAATGACAGTAAAAATAAATTAGATTTAATAGTTAAATCTGCAAAAGAAGAAATAAATAAAAAAATTAAAAATGAAATAAATAAAGAATTTTTAATTTTAGGCAGAACTAAAACTATTTATTCTATTTATCGTAAAATCCATATTTTTGCTAAAACTTTTGATGATATATATGATATATTAGCAATTAGAATAATAGTAAATAATATTGATGAATGTTATACAGTTTTAGGATTAGTTCATCAAATTTTCACACCTTTATCTGGAAGATTTAAAGATTATATTGCTATACCTAAAAACAATTTATATCAATCATTACATACCACAGTTGTAAATTCTGATGGTTATATTTTTGAAATTCAAATTCGTACCAAAGAAATGGATAATACAGCTCAATATGGTGTTGCATCTGATTGAATATATAAAGATGGCGAAAAATATAGTATTCAATTAAAACAAAAAAAGATTGATCAAAGATTAGATGTATTTAATCGTATTTTAAAACTTGATGATACTATTAAACAATCTAAAATAGATCAAAATCAAAATAATGCAGATACATATTTTGAAGATAATATTAAAAACGATATTTTCTCTTCACTTATTTATGTTTTAACTCCGAAAGGTAAAGTTATAACTTTACCTTATGGATCGACAGCATTAGATTTTGCTTTTAGAATCCATACTGAAGTTGGTTATCAAACTATAGGTGCAAAAATAAATGGCCGTTATTCATCATTTAATGTTTTTTTAAATTCTGGAGATTTAATAGAAATTAAAACTTCTAAATATCAAAAACCTAATAATTCATGATTGAACATGGTTAAAACTACATCATCTAAAGAAAAAATTAAAAAATATTTAAAAAATCAAGAAACGAATTTTAATGACAATGTTAAAAAATTAAAAAATAGTGATATTGTTAAAAAAGTTAAATTACAAATTAAAGAATATCTTCAAAATAATAATTTAAAATGAAAAGTAAATAATAACCCTATAATTTTAAATAAAAAATTATCAATATTAGGTTATGATACTATTGATAATTTTTTTAAAGATGTCTATAACAAAATTTATTCAATCGAAGATGCGTATAAATTAGTTTATATGGACAATGATATGAATAATTCTGATGAAAAATTAATCCAAAATTTAAAAGATAAAAAAACAAAATTAAAATTAAATATTACTGACGAAATATTATTACCAAATATTTCTGGAAATTTATCTAATATATCTTGTAATATCTCTAAATGCTGTATGCCAATTCCTGGTGAAAAAATTATAGGTATTGTATCTCCTAGTAAAGCAATTAAAATCCATTTAACTACTTGCGCAAATATTGGTAATCAAAATAAATTAAATATTCCACAAGTGGATGTAAAATGAAATGAAAATATAATTGTAAAAAATCATTTTTTTACTAAATTAGTTATTGAAGTTATAAATCGACCTGGTACAATTCTAAAAATTAGTTCAATTTTAAATTACTTAGATTGTCCAATAGTTTCTATGAATACTTATTATCGTAAAAATCGAGTTTCTGTTCCGATAAAAATTACTATAAAGGTAAAAAATAGTGATATCTTAAAACAAATTCTTTCCTCAATTAAGTCTCTTGCTAATGTAATTGATATAAAACGTTTTATGAATTAAATAAAAAGTTTAAGACCGCATAAATAATATTTGATATAATATTTTATATAATTATAATATTTATTTCATTAAATTTACAAATAGGAGATATAGACTTGATACAAAAGCCGAGAGGTACACAAGATTTTTTTTTAGAAAATCTTAACATATTTAATTATATTAAAAAAGAACTATTTTATTTATCTGATTTATTTAATTTTTCAGAAATTAAGACCCCTATGTTTGAAGATAAAAAATTATTTTCTAGATCTATCGGAAGTTCAAGTGATATTGTAAACAAAGAAATGTTTTATATAAAAGATAAATATGCATTAAAACCTGAAGGTACTGCTCCAATAATAAGAACTTTTATTGAAAATAAACAAAATATTTGCAATTTTGATCCAAAAAAATTATTTTATTTTGATTCTATGTTTAGATATGAACGCCCCCAAAAAGGTAGATTGCGTGAATTTCATCAATTTGGTGCCGAAGTAATACATGATAAGAATTTTTTATTAGATTCAGAAATAATTATTTTTGCTATCATGTGTATTAAAAAATTTAATATTAATGATTTTTCATTACACATTAATTCTTTAGGTAGTATTGAAACACAGAAAAAATATAAAATAATTTTGAAAGATTTTTTAAAAGATAATATTTTAAAATTTTGTTCTGATTGTAATAAAAGATTTAAAACTAATATATTAAGAATTTTAGATTGTAAATTAGATACTAAACTTTTAAAAAATATACCTAAAATTTATGATTACTCAAGTGAATCAGAAAAAGAATATTTAGATAACATACTAACAATTTTAAAGAATAATAATATTAATTTTATTGTAGATCATAATTTAGTAAGAGGATTAGATTATTATACATCATTAGTTTTTGAAATAAAATATAATAAAAATAATAATGCTCAAAATACGATACTTGGTGGTGGTAGATATGATAATTTAATTAATCAATTAGATAATAAGTATGATTTAGGTGCTATTGGTTTTGCAATTGGAATTGAAAGATTAATGTCTTTAATTGATTTAAATAGTATCAAAAGCAGCAATAATAATGTTAAAATATATTTTATTACTTTGAGCACTAAAGCTTCTTTATTAGCATTAGAATTATGTTATAAGTTAAGAAATAATAACATTAGCGCAGAAATGAATTTAAATATAAAATTAAGTTTAAAACAACAATTTAAAAAATCTGATAAATTCATGCCTACTTATATTTCTGTTATTGGTGATGAAGAATTAAGAAGTAAAACAATTATTTTAAAAAATAAAAAAAATAATAACCAAAAGAAAATTGAAATTAATAAAATAGTAAATTTTTTAAAAAAGGATTAAATATGGTATATAAAAAATATAATTGTGGTGAATTAATTCTTAAAAACACTAATGAAAATGTTGAATTAAATGGATGGGTTTCTAAGATAAGAAAAATAGGAGCCTTAATTTTTATTGATCTTAGAGATCGCTATGGGATAACACAATTAAAATTCAATTCTATGACAACTAATTTTACAGATATCTCTCAAGTAAAAAATGAATATGTTTTAAATATAAAAGGTAAAGTTATAAAAAGAATTTCACCTAATAATAAAATTTTGACAGGAAATATTGAAGTTATTGTTAATGAGTTTGATATTTTAAATAAATCAGTACGATTACCTTTACAAATTAAAGATAATACCGATGCTTTAGAAGATACAAGATTAATATATAGATATCTTGATTTAAGAAGGAAAAGTATTCAAAAAAACATTATTTTAAAAAGTAAAATTTTATTTACAATTTCAGAATTTTTAGAAAAAAAACAATTTTTAAATATTGAAACTCCTATTTTAAATAGATCAACACCTGAAGGTGCAAGAGACTTTATTGTACCTTCTAGAATGAATAAAAATAAATTTTATGCATTACCGCAATCTCCACAATTATTTAAGCAAATGTTGATGGCTTCTTCGTTTGATAAATATTATCAATTTGCTAAGTGCTTTCGTGATGAAGATTTACGAAGTGATCGACAACCTGAGTTTTTACAATTAGATATTGAAATGTCATTTATTAGTGAAAAAGATATTATTGAATTAACTGAGAATATGATGAAATATATTCTAAAAAAAATTTTAAAAATTGATTATTTAATTAAGTTTCCAAAAATTAAATATGAAGATGCTATTAAATATTATGGTTCAGACAAACCAGATTTACGTTTTGATTGTAAGATTCAAAACTTAAATTCTATTTTTTTAGATTCTAATTTTCTAGTATTTAAGAATCAAATTAAAAGTGGTAATTCTATAGAAGGAATATTCATTCCTTTCTTATTTTCTAATTCTGATTTAAAAAAAATAAAATTAACTTCATCTCAAAATCATGTATCTCAACTTGGAGTTTTAGAAATAGATTTTAAACATAATTTTTCAGGTCCTATTACTAAATTTTTGAATATAGATGAAAAAAGCAAAATGCTTAATATTTTTAATATTAATTCAAAAGGAACAATATTTATTATTGCTAATAAAAAACAAATTGCTCTACAAGCTATGGGAGCTGTAAGATGTAAATCAGCAGAATTAGCTAATTTAATTGATGATAATAAACTTAGTTTTCTTTGAATTATAGATTGACCTTTATTTGAGCAAAATTCTAAAACTAAAAAATTATCTTCTATGCATCATCCTTTTACTTTGCCTGATTCAGAGACTTTAAAAGATTTAGAAAAATCCGATCCTGTACTTATCAAATCTAAAGCATATGATTTAGTCTTAAATGGTAATGAAATTGGTGGGGGATCTATTAGAATTCATAAAAAAGACCTTCAAATTAAAATTTTTAAATTATTAGGTTTAAACGAAAATATAATAGAAAAAAACTTTGGATGATTTTTAAAAGCTTTTGATTATGGTATGCCTCCGCATGGTGGGATTGCTTTTGGTATTGATAGAATAGTAATGTTATTAAATAAGAATAAATCTATTCGAGATAGCATAGCTTTTCCAAAAAATACTAGCGGAATTGATACGATGTGCGATACACCTAATAGTATTTCTCTTGAAAGTTTAGATGAATTAAATATAGAAAGTAAATAATATGATACCTCAAAAACTAATTGATAGAATTAATATATTAGCTAGAAAAGAAAAAACTGAAGGATTAAATTTAAAAGAAAAAGAAGAACAAAAAAAATTAAGAATACAATATTTGGAGTTATTTCGTGAAGGTTTTGATCAAAGATTATCTAATTTAAAAATTATCGATCAAGATTCTAAAGTAATAAACCCTAAGAAAAAGAAAAAGGTTAATTAAATGAATAAAATTATAAAAGATTCTATATCATCTATTCGTGTTTTATCTTGTGATATGATAAATAAAGCAAATTCAGGACATCCAGGGATTGCATTAGGAATTGCTCCTGCAGCTTTTACTTTATTTTCATCTTTTATAAACTTGAATCCCAAAAATAGTAAATGATATGATAGAGATCGTTTTGTCTTATCTGCTGGACACGGAAGTGCACTCTTATATTCGATTTTACACTTATCAGGATTTAATATTAGTATTAATGATTTAAAGCAATTTCGTCAATTTGGGTCTAAGACTCCAGGGCATCCAGAATCTGTATTAACAGAAGGTGTCGAAGTTACTACTGGGCCATTAGGACAAGGTATAGGTATGGCTGTTGGGATGGCATTATCTGAAACAATAGAAAGTAAAAAGTTTAATAAACCAGAATTAAAAATAGTTGATCATTATACTTATGTAATAAGTAGTGATGGAGATTTGCAAGAAGGATGTTCATATGAAAGCATTTCCTTAGCAGGCCATTGAAAATTAAATAAATTAATAGTTTTATATGATTCAAATGATATTCAACTAGATTCAAGTGTATCTTTTTCACAATCTGAAGATACTAAAAAAAGATTCGAAAGTGCTGGATGAAATTATTTATTAGTTAAAAATGGTAATAATATAGATGAAATATCTAGTGCAATTAGAAGTGCAAAAAAATCATTATTTAAACCTACTCTAATCGAAGTAAAAACAATAATAGGATTTGGGGCTTCTAAGCAAGGTACTAGTGAAGTACATGGATCTCCATTGGGTAATGATATTGATGTTTTACGAGAAAATTTAGATTTTAATCATCCTCCATTTACTATACCTAAAGATGTATATAAATATTTTAATGAAAATGTAAAATTAAGAGGGATGAAAAAGTTTGATTTATGATCTCAAGATTTAAAAAAATATCAAAAATTATATCCCATAGATTATGATAATTATATGATAATGTATGATAAAAAAAGAAAGACATCTTTTCATAATGAAACTAATTTTGATGCTATTAAAAATCTTATTCCTAAAGAAAACCAAGCTACAAGATTATCTAGTGGAATAATTTTATCTCAACTTCACTCTTTTTTACCTAATTTAATTTGTGGATCTGCAGATTTATCATCAAGTACTAAGGTTGTTGGTCCGAATGGCACTTATCATCATACTAATCGTTTAGGACAAAATCTTGCTTTTGGGGTTAGAGAATTTGCGATGGCTGCAATAGCTAATGGAATATCTGCACACAGTAATTTTTTACCTTGTGTTAGTACTTTTTTAGTATTTGCTGATTATTTAAAACCAGCAATGAGATTAACTTCTTTAATGCAATTACCTGCTTTATTTGTTTTTACACATGATTCTATTTTAATAGGTGAAGATGGTGCAACGCATCAACCTATAGAACAAATTGTAATGTTACGTGCGCAACCTAACCTATTCGTTTTTAGACCAGCAGATTTTCGTGAAACCATTGCTGCATATAAATATGCAATAATAAAAAATTTAAATATTCCTAATGTTATTATATTAACTAGACAAGAGTTGCCACAATTATCAACTTCTAGTTTAGAAAATAGTATGTTTGGTGCTTATATTATTACCCATAAAAAGAACGCTAAAATAACTATTATTGCGACAGGGAGTGAAGTAAATCTTGCGATTCAAATTCAACAAATTCTATTTGATAAGCATAAAATTTCAATAAATGTTGTGTCTATGTTATGTCAAGAATTATTCGATATACAAAGTGATGAATATAAAGAAAGTATTTTACCAAATAATCATTTAAAAATTTCATTAGAATTTAATTCTACTTTTGGTTGAAGTAAGTATACTTCAAGAAGTGGTTTAAATATTGGATATGATATTTTCGGTATTTCTGCACCTAAAAAAAATATAATATCAAAATTAAAATTAGATGTTAATAGTATAGTTTTAAAAATATTGAATTTCATTAGTGAATAATATATAATAATTTATTGATAATATATGAACTTTAAAGTTTAAGGAGAAAAAAATATGGTATGATGAGGAGTTTTATTAATAGCTCTTGCTGCACTTGTTGTAGGAGGAATTCTTGGTTTTTTAATTACAAAAAAATTAGTCCAAAAAGAATTGGAGAAGAATCCTCCGATAACATCTTCACAAATTAGAGCAATGTATATGCAAATGGGTAGAAAACCTTCTGAATCTGATATAAAGAGAGTTATGAATTCTATGAAAAAGGCTAAAAAATAATTTTTTTATTTTTATATTTAAATGAAATTTAAACTAGAATCAAGCTTCTTACCTAAGGGTGATCAGAAATCAGCGATAGATAAATTATATCAAAATATTCAAGTTCATAATAATCAAATTTTATTAGGAGCAACTGGAACTGGTAAAACATTTACAATTGCCAATTTAATTCAAAAATATAATAAACCTACTTTAGTTATTGTGCATAATAAGACTTTAGCTTTGCAATTATATGAAGAATTTAAAGCATTTTTTCCTAATAATAAAGTTGAATATTTTGTATCATTATTTGATTTTTTTTCACCAGAAGCTTATATTGTTAAAAATAATACGTATGTTGATAAATCATCAAAAACTAATCTTGAAATTGCTTTAATGAGAAGAAGTGCTCAAAATGCACTTTTAAGTCGTAATGATACTATTGTAGTTGCATCAGTTGCAGCAATATATGGTATAGACAATCCTAAAACTTACAAAGATTCGTTTACATTAATCCAAAAAAATCAAATAATATCTAGAAAATCTTTAATTGAAAAATTAGTACAAAATGGATATACTCGTAATCCAGTCCAAAATAGTCCGAGTACTTTTGTGGTACGTGGAGATTATATTCGAATTACTCCTAGTTGAACAATTGACTACTTTATTGAAATAAATTTATTAGATAATATTGTTGAAGAAATTTCTAAATTAGAATCACTATCTTTTGATTTGATTGAGAAACTAAATGAGGTAGTAATTTTTCCTGGTGGTAATTATATTACTTCAAAAGATACTATTAAAAAAGCAATATCTAAAATAGAAAAAGAACTAGTATCTAGGAGAAAATATTTTAAAGAAACAAATAAATTAATTGAACTACAAAGAATTACTGAACGTGTAAATCAAGATTTGGAATCTTTAAAAGAATTTAAATATTGTTCTGGAATTGAAAATTATTCTGCTATTTTTGATAATAGATCTACGAATGAAACACCTTTTACATTATTAGATTATTTTTCAGAAGGATTCCTTACAATTATTGATGAATCTCATATGACAATTCCACAGATAAAAGGGATGTATTTTGGTGATTATGCACGTAAAAAAAATCTTGTTGATTATGGATTTAGACTTCCATCTGCACTCGATAATCGACCTTTAAAATTTAATGAATTTGAAAATAAACTGAGTAAAACTATTTTTGTTTCAGCTACTCCTGGAGAATACGAAACTAATAAACATCAGATAGTTGTTGAGCAAATTATTCGTCCTACTGGATTAATAGATCCGAGTATAGAAATAGTACCTAGCAAAAATCAAATTCTAGATTTAATTTCTAAGATTAAACAATGTAAATTAAAAAATCAAAGAGTTTTTATTACAACTTTGACAATCGCAATGTCAGAAGATTTAACATCTTTTTTACAAGATAAAAAATTTCAAGTTGCATATTTACATAATAAATTAAAAACTTTTGAAAGAACACGTATTTTAAATGATTTAAGAAGAGGGATATATGATATTGTAGTTGGGGTAAATTTATTACGTGAGGGTTTAGATATTCCTGAAGTATCACTTATTGCAATAATGGATGCTGATAAAAGTGGATTTTTACGTGATGCAAGATCCTTAATTCAAACAATCGGTCGAGCAGCAAGAAATATCGATGGGAAAGTAGTAATGTATGCTGATGATATTACTCCTTCTATCGCTAATGCTATTAAAGAGACTGAAAGAAGACGTAAAATTCAAAGAGATTACAATATTAAAAATAATATTACTCCAAAAACTATAATTAAAAAAATTCCTATGACTAAAGATTTTGAAACTATTACTAAAACTTTTTTAAAAATTAAAAATACTACATCTAAAACAAAGGAAGAAATAAAAACACAGATGATCTTAGATTTAAAAAATAAGATGATATGCGAATCAAAAAAATTAAATTTTGAAAAAGCTGCTAAATATCGCGATATGATAGTAGAAGTTAAGTCGATGAAATAATTAAGGAAATAATAATATGATAAATAATTGAATAAATGTAAAAGGAGCAAAAGAGCATAATTTAAAAGATGTTAATTTAAGTATTCCTAAAAATAAAATTGTTGTTTTTACAGGGGTCTCTGGATCTGGTAAATCATCACTAGCATTTAATACTATTTATACTGAAGGAAGACGTAAGTATATTGAATCATTATCTTCTTATGCAAGACAATTTTTAGGAGGATCAGAAAAATCAAATGTTGATTCAATTGAAGGATTATCACCTTCTATTTCAATTGATCAAAAAACTATTTCTCACAATCCTCGTTCTACAGTTGGTACTGTGACTGAAATAGCAGATTTTATACGTTTGCTATATTCAAAATTAGGTAAAATAATTTGTATTAATGGTCATGGAAAGATTAAATCTCTTTCAATAAAATCGATAATTAGCATTATAAATAAAAGATTTGTTAGTAGTACTAAAATTACTATACTTTCACCAATGATTAATCAAAAAAAGGGAAGTCACAAAGATCTTTTACAGAGATTGAAATTAAATGGATTTCTTAAGGTTATCATTAATAATGAGGATTATTTTTTAAGAGATAAAATTGTCTTAGATAAAAATAAAAAATATAATATTGATTTAGTAGTAGATAGAATTACACTTGAGCATCATGATTCAGAAACACAATCACGTCTTTACGAAGCTATTCAAGAATCATTTAAATATAGCAATAAAATAGTAAAAATAGTTGTAAATAAAACTAAAGAAGAATACATTTTTTCACAAAATAATATATGTACTAAATGTGGATTTTCTCTTGAAAAATTAGAACCAAAGTTATTTTCTTTTAATTCACCATCTGGAGCATGTGCTCATTGTAATGGTTTAGGAACAAGATTAGAAGTTGATTCTAAAAAATTAATTCCTAATCCTAATTTATCAATTGCAGATGGAGCGATTACATTTTATAAAAATATTATTTTTTCAAGTAATATGGATTGACAAAAATTTATGATTTTAGTTAATCATTATAAAATTTCTATTACAACACCGATAAATCAGTTATCACCAAGTCAATATAAAATTATTACTGAAGGTAGCGATGAGAGTATTGAATATAAGTTAGAATCAGAAAAAGCAATTTACCAAACTAATGGGTTTATAAAAGGTCCTCTTGAAATAATTAAGAGAAGGTTTTTAGAAACTGTAAGTAGTAAGAATAGAGATTATTATCGTAAATTTATGAATAATAATATCTGTAGTGAATGTATGGGCAAAAGATTGTCTCAAAAATCACTTGCAGTTTTTATTGGTAATAAAAATATAGTAGATTTATACGAGTTATCAATTTCTAAATTATTGGAATATATAAAAACAATAGTATGAAATGATAATGATGAAATCATAGCAAAACCTATTATTAAAGAAATTATCAATCGTCTTAACTTTTTAGATCAACTTGGTTTAGGATATTTAACATTATCTAGACATTCAGCAACATTATCAGGTGGAGAAGCTCAAAGGATTAGATTATCAACTCAAATTGGTTCAAAACTATCTGGAGTCATTTATGTTTTAGATGAACCTTCTATTGGATTACATCAAAAAGATAATTGAAAATTGATTAATACTTTAAAATCTTTACGAGATATGAATAATACTGTTATTGTAGTAGAACATGATGAAGATATGATGAGATCATCTGATTGATTGGTAGATATCGGTCCTGCTGCAGGTAAACAAGGCGGAGAAATTGTCTATTCTGGTCCACCTAATAAAATAAATCTTAAAAGTAATTCTTTAACTTGTGATTATTTATTAGATCAAAAAAGAATCGAAATTCCATTAAAAAGAAGAACAGGAAATGGCAATTGAATCAATATTGTTAATGCTAGTGAAAATAATTTAAAAAATCTAAATGTTAATATACCATTAAATTCTTTTGTATGTATAACTGGAGTATCTGGATCTGGTAAATCTACTCTAATAAATACAACACTTTATAGATACTTATACAATTATTTTGGATTCCATAGTGATAAAGTAGGGAAAGTAAAAGAGATTTTGGGTTTAGAAAATCTAGATAAAGTAATTAATATTTCGCAAGATCCTATTGGTAGAACACCTCGTTCTAATCCTGCAACATATACAAGTGTATTTGATGATATTCGTGATCTATATGCAGAAGTTCCATTATCAAAATTTAATGGATATTCAAAAGGAAGATTTTCATTCAACGTAACTGGAGGAAGATGCAATAACTGTTCAGGAGATGGACTCTTGAAAGTGTCGATGCATTTTTTACCTGATGTTTACATTATTTGTGAAGAATGTAATGGTAAAAGATATAATAACGAAACCTTATCTGTATTGTATAAAAATAAATCTATTGCAGATGTTTTAGAATTTACTGTTGATGAAGCTGTATTATTTTTTGCAAATCAACAAAAAATTTATAAAAAATTAAAAATAATGCAAGACGTTGGTCTAGGGTATATTTCTTTAGGGCAACAAGCCCCTACATTATCTGGTGGTGAAGCACAAAGAGTTAAATTAGCAACTTTTTTACAAAAAAGAGCTACTGGTAAAACATTATTTATATTAGATGAACCAACTACTGGATTACATGTGCATGATATAAAAAAATTATTAAAGTCATTGCATAAAATTGTTGATAATGGGGATAGTGTAATTGTAATTGAGCATAATCTAGATGTTATAAAAAATGCTGACTATATTATTGATTTAGGTCCTGAAGGGGGCGCCAATGGTGGTAGTATTGTTGCCCTTGGAAGTCCTGAAGAAATTATTAAGTCTAGTAAATCTGAAACTGCTAAGTTTTTAAAAAAACAAATTAAAAAATTAGAGCGAAATCTTGTAAATGAACCCCAATTTAGCTAATAAATTAGAGAATCTTACTAATACATCAGGATGCTATATTTTTAAAGATATAAATGATGATGTAATCTATGTTGGGAAAGCAAAAAATTTATTTAAAAGAGTAAATTCATATTTTAAAAGCAATAATACTTATAAAAATATTCAACTTTTACACAATATAAATAATGTCGATATTTTTAATACTAAAAATGAAAAAGAAGCTTTACTATTAGAATCTAATCTTATTAAACATTACCATCCTCGATATAATGTGCTTTTAAATGATGATAAGCAATATCCTTATATTGTCATTACAAAATCGCAAGATCCAAAAATAAAAATCTCAAGACAAAAATCAAAGAATTTTCTATATCAATTCGGTCCTTATCCAGATGGATCTAAGGCATATGAAATATTAAAAATATTACAACGAATTTTTCCTTTAAAAAGATGTAATGCAACTTTGCTTAAAAAACCATGTCTATATTATTATATTGATCAATGTTTAGGAGGTTGTTTTAAGAAGATTTCTCTTGCTGAATATAATGAAAATATTTATAAAATAAAGAATTTTCTTAATGGTAAAACCGATTTTATTGTAGATTTTATAAAATCTAAAATGTTAGAATATGCGCATAATCTTCAATTTGAAAATGCCAATAAAATGAAAAAAATACTTCAAAAAATAGATCTTTTACTTCAAAAGCAAGTAATTGAAATTTCAAGAGTACAAAATAGTGATTATGTAAATTTCTTTATATATAATACTTATATAATTATTGGAATATTTTTTTATCGTAATGGTCATTTATTATCTTTTGATTATAAAATTATTGAATTATTTCATAATAACATTTCCATAATTATTGAAGATTTTTTAATACAAATTTATAAAAAAAATATTTTACCTAAAAGAATTATTATTGAGAATACTTTTACTTTAAAAAATATTAGATCTTTAGATCCAAAATTAAAAATTACTATTTCTACCAAAAAAGAAGATAAAGAAGTTATGAAGTCTTTAAAATCTAGATTAGAAAAACAAATAAATTTAAATTTTAATAGTCAAAATATAGTCATAGGGAAAGAATTAATTTTATTAAAAAAATTAGCAGAATTAATTAAATTACCAGAGATACCTTATGTTTTAGAAATGTATGATATTGCTAATATTCAAAACAAATATCCAGTTGGAGGGATAGTTGTCTATAAAAATGGGTTACCAATTTTTAATGAATTCAGACATTATAATTTATCTGAATCTAATAAAAGTGATTATTCTAGAATGCAAGAATTAGCTGAAAAAAGAGTTGCTTCTTTTAAAAAGAGTCAAAACAATTATCCAAATCTAATAATTGTTGATGGCAATATTATTCAAATTAATGCTATAAAAAATATCTTCATTAAATATAATTTAAATATTGCTATTATTGGATTGGTTAAAGATAAAAATCATAATACAAATCATATCGTAAATAATCAAAATAAATCCTTTCATATTAATGATGCAGAATTATTTAATTATTTATCACTTATACAAGATAAAGTACATAATTTCGCTATAAGTTGATATCGTAAAAAACATCAAAAAGGATTATTAAATATAGAATAAATTTTATTTTTTACTTTTAAAATAAAATTTTTTTTCTTTTTTATTAATTAAATTTTTAATATTTTTATAATGTAAAGCAAATGCAAATGCAACTATTATACAAAAACTTGTATTCATGATAATTAAATTATCATATTGTATTTGTCCGTTTATAGGAGTAGTAAATTTGTGTAAATTATTAAAGAATAAAAAGTAATTATTAATATATTCACTTTGCTGAGCTTGAATATTAGTTAAACCACTTAAATAAGGAATTCAACATAAGATACCCATTAATATAATTGATGCTAATGATGATACTGATATATATCTAAATATTGCAAATAGAATTCATCAAATGCCATATACAATTATGAAATATAATGGGTTTATAAATAATGCAAAACCAATTACAATACTAATATTTTTACCACCTTTGAATTTAAAATATATTGGGAATGCATGACCTAAAGATAGAAAAATAATTGGTATATAATATGAAATACATCCAAAATTTACATTATGTATTGAAATTAAACTTACTAAAAAAGTTATAATCATTCCAATTCCAGGCTTTAAAGCATCTAGAAAAAAAATTAAAAATCCCATTTTAGCTCCAAAAACTCTTTTAAAATTTGTAGCTCCTGCATTTTTAGAATGATATTTTCTTATATCTTTTTTATAAATTCATTTACCTACTACAAGCGAAAAATTGAATGATCCTATTAAGTAACATAAAATAATTGCAATAAAGGTTCCGACATAGTAATATGGATTTCCATAATTCATTAATTTTTTATCCTTCTTTTTTATCAAAATTATAATAATTTAATAAAATTATTAGGTTTTTTAAAACCTAAATAAATGCTATGTTAAAATATAGTAGTAAAATTATAAACTATATTTTTAATTTTATATTGAAATTATAATAAATAAGGAGTGTCTATGCAAAACAATAATTCAAATTATGATGAGAATTCTATTCAAATTTTAGAAGGACTAAAAGGTGTTCGTAAAAGACCTGCTATGTATATTGGTTCGACAGACTCTAAAGGTTTATTACATTTGGTTTGAGAAATATTGGATAATTCTGTTGATGAAGTTATTGCTGGTTTTTGTAATGAAATTCGATTAAAAATAAATCAAAATGGTAGTATCACTATTTCAGATAATGGTAGAGGTATTCCTGTAGGTTTACATAAAATTGGTATATCAACACCAGAACTAATATTTTCACGGCTGCATTCGGGTGGTAAATTCGGAAATGGCGGATATAAAAGTTCAGGTGGACTTCATGGGGTGGGATCATCTGTTGTTAATGCCCTTTCTAAAGAATTTAATGTTGAAATATATAGAGATGGATTTATATGATCTATTAATTTTAAAAATGGTGGTAAATTACAAAAAAAAATAACTAAAATGGGAACTACTAAATTAACAGGTACAAAAATTACTTTCTTGCCAGATAGTACTATTTTTAAAAATATTCATTTTTCTAAATTTCACATAATTAGTCATCTAAAAGAATCTGCTTATTTAAATCCTAATTTAAAGATCTATTTTACTAGCAAAACTAATAAAACAGAGTTATTTCATTTTCCAAATGGGTTATCATCATTTTTAACTGATTTGAATGAGAATAAAACTAGTATTACTAATGTTATAAAATATAAAGATAGTGTTAATGATGTAAAGATTTCTATTGCCTTTCAATATACAAATGAATTTTCTGATATTATTTTATCTTTTGCTAATAATATTAAAACAATTGATGGAGGAACTCATGAAATAGGATTTAAAACAGGTATAACTAGAGCAATATCTGATTATGTCAAGCAAACTAATTTATTGAAAAATGGCACAAAAATTGAATGTCAAGATATTAAAGAAGGTCTTTCTGCAATAATATCTGTAATTATTCCAGAAAAATATATTGAGTATAAGGGACAAACTAAATCTAAGTTATCTACAACTATTGTAAAAAAAATAGTGGAAGATCTTACATATCATAATATTTTATGTTGATTACAAACAAATTCTAATACTGCTAAACTAATTATTAATAAAGTTTTACTTGCTAAAAAAGCTCGTGAAGAATCTAAAAAAGTAAAACAAATGATTAGAATGAGTAAAAGTTCAAAAAATGATCGAGTTAAACTTCTGTCAGGTAAATTAGTTCCAGCAAATTCAAAAATAAAATCTGAATGTGAACTATTTTTAGTTGAAGGGGACTCAGCTGGTGGTAGTGCAAAATTAGGGAGAAATCGACATTTTCAAGCGATTTTACCTTTAAAAGGTAAAATTATGAATGTTATGAAATCCTCAGAAATGGATATATTAAGTAATATAGAAATTCAGACAATAATTAATGCCATTGGTATAAAAATAAATACAGATTTTAATCCTGAAAATATTAATTATGGCAAAATAATTATAATGACTGATGCTGATAATGATGGTGCCCATATTCAAATTTTATTATTATCCTTTTTTTATAAATATATGTTTAAATTATTTTTACATAAAAAAATATACGTTGCTCTTCCGCCTTTATATAGATTAATTTTTAAAAAAGATAATAAATATTTTTGAGATGATACAACATTAAATCAATATATTAGTGATAATAAAATCCTTAAATATGATATTCAAAGATATAAAGGATTGGGTGAGATGGATTCAGATCAACTTTGAGAAACTACAATGAATCCTGAAAAACGTACTTTATTACAAGTAACAATCGAAGACGCCTACATCGCTAATAATATAATTGATACATTGATGGGGAATAATCCTAGTAAAAGAAAAGATTGAATTCAAGAAAATATTGATTTTAATAATGATAAAGATGCATTTTTTGATAAAGTAAAAAGGAAGTTATTTTAATGAAAGATTTAAATAATAATATTAAATTATTAGATTTATCAACTGTTATAGAAGATAGATACTCAAAATATGCTAAGTATATTATTCAAGAAAGAGCATTACCAGATGCAAGAGATGGATTAAAACCTGTTCAAAGAAGAATATTATTCTCAATGCTTTCCTTAGGACTTCTATATGAAAAAACTCATAAAAAATCAGCTAGAATTGTTGGTGAAGTTATTGGGAAGTATCATCCTCATGGTGATAATTCAGTATATGAAGCAATGATTCGTATGTCACAAAACTGAAAAACCAATTTACCATTAGTTGATATACAAGGTAATAATGGTTCAATAGATGGTGATTCTGCTGCTGCTATGCGTTATACAGAAACAAAATTATCTAAAGTCGGAACTCTGATGACTGAAAATTTGAATATTCATACTTCTCCATTTGTTGCTAATTTTGATGATTCAGAAATTGAACCCATTATTTTTCCTTCATCTTTTCCTAATTTACTTGTCAATGGAGCAACTGGAATTGCAGCAGGATATGCAACAAATATTCCACCTCATAATTTACATGAAATAATTAAAATGTTAATTTATAGAATTGATCATCCCAATTCTCCAATTGAAAAATTAATTAGCAATATCTCTGGACCTGATTTTCCAACTGGGGGAATTGTCGAAAACAAAGAAGGCATTATCAACGCTTATAAAACTGGAATTGGTAAAATATTTATTTCTAGTAAGATAGAAATTAATAATACGGATTTGATTATTACTGAAATTCCTTATGAAACTAATAAAAAGACTATAATTCAAAAAATAGATACCTTAAGAATGGCTAATTCTAGTTTATCTAGTATAAAGTCTGTTATTGATCAAAGTGATAAAAATGGTCTAAGAATTGTTGTAGAAACAAATTCTGATAATTTAGAATTTATACGTAAATTTTTACTTAATAAAACCAATCTTAGAATTAGTTATAATTATAACTTAATTGCTATTATTGATAATAAACCTATGAAATGTAATATAGCAAATTTAGCAGATGCTTATATAAAACATCAATTTCAATTTATAGTTAAAAAAATTAATTATGAATTACAATTAAAAAGAAAAAGACAAAATATTATATTAGGGTTTATAAAAGCTTTTACAATTTTGGAACAAGTTTTAAATTTAATTAAAAATTCAAAAAATAAATCCGATGCAGAAAATAATTTAATAAATATTTTTCAATTTAATGCTACTCAAGCAGAAGCAATAGTTTCATTACGCTTATATAATTTGACATCTAAAGATATTGTGGAATTTGAAAATGAAAAAAGAATTTTAAATAAAGAAATATTTGAGTTAAATAAAATTGTTAAGAGTAATAATTTGATAAATCAACAAATTAAAAAGAAATTGACTTTAATTGATTCTTCTTTTAATCATAAAAGAAGAACAGTCATAAAAAATCAAATCGAAAATATTGATATTTCTGATCAATATTTCATAAGTGAACATGATGTATTTTTAGTAGTTACTGCAAAAGGGTACATAAAACAACAAGTTTATTCTAGCAGAATAAATAAATATAGTATGATTAGGAAACCTCATGATTCAATCGTTGCAAGATATATTAGTAAAAACAGCAATGATTTAATCATATGCACAAATAAAGGTAATATATTTAAAATACCTTTATCATTAGTAACTATTTCTAAATCTAATACTGCCGGTATACATCTTTCTTCATTAATTAAAATTCAAAATGATGAAAAAATAATATTTACATATATTTATCAAAATGTAGAAAATGAAGATCTTTTTCTATTTATTTCCACTAAATATGGATATGGTAAAAAAATATTATTAAATAATATTTTTAAAAAGAAATTCGAAAAACCAATTTCAATTATTAAATTAAAAGAAAAAGATGAAGTAGTTTCTATTTTTGTAATAGAAAATAATGATGAGTTTTTAATTAATATTACTAAAAACGGTTTTATTACTAAATATTTCAATAAAAATTGAAGCGCATCATCACTGAAATCATTTGGAAATAAACTTATAAAATTAAAAAGTAATGATTTATTAATAAAAACTTTTTCATCCAATGCAACAAAAAATAATGAATGCGTTATGGTGAATAATTTAAATAAGTACAAGAAAATTTGTATAGATGATATTAAAATTTTAGGAAGACCTGCAGTAGGTATTAAGATTGCTAAATTAGATGGTTGAATAGTGAAAACTATAACAAATAATGCCAAAAATCATCTAATTTATTTTAAAAAAGATAATACAGTTGAGATTATGAATGTAAATAAATTAGAATTATCTAAAATAAATAATAAATTTAAATCTTTTGATATTAATAATATTCAAAATATTAATTTTGAAATATTTTCTTTATAACTAAAAGATAAAAAATAATACATAAATTATTTAGAATTATTATAGTATTTATGCTAATATTTGATATATGATATTTTAATAATAGTTAGGAAATAAACATAAAATGCGTGAAGGAATAATTTTGGTTTGCCAAGGATGTAAAGATGAAAATTACATTACAAAAGTAAACAAAAAACAAAAAAAAGAAAAACTTGAAATTAAAAAATATTGTGCAAAATGTAATAAGCATATTTTGCATATTCAAAAAAAATAAATATATATAGAAATATATAGAAAGAATTACAAATGAACAAATATATAAAAAAAGATATTAACAAACATTCGATAATAAAAAAATTGCTTAAAGAAAATGCAGTTGATGCAATTTTGATTTATAATCCTAAAAATAGATTATGATTTAGTGAATTTAAATCTACTGAAGGATACTTGTTAATATCTAATAATAAGGCTTATTTGTATGTTGATGGAAGATATATAACTGCTGCAGGGAAAATAGCTAAAAATGTTGATAAAATTATTCAATTTGGAAATATTTTTGAATTATTGAATAAAGATTTAAAATTTTTAAATATTAAGAAATTAGGTTTTGAAAGTGATTTTTTATCATTTGCAAATTATGAGTTATATAGTAAATCCTTAAATTCTAAATTATGCCCTGTTAATACTAGTAAAATTAGAACTATTAAAAATAATCAAGAAATTAGTTTTATACATAAAGCATGTCAAATTTCAGATATCGCTTTTTCAAATGTAGTAAAAAACATTAAAGTAGGAATGACAGAATTAGAAATTGATTCAATTATTTTTTCAAGTTTTATGCAAGAAGGCGCAGATGAACCTAGTTTTCCTAGTATAGTAGCATCTGGAATTAGAGGTGCTATGCCTCATGGAAGAGCTAGCAGTAAAAAAATTCAAAATAATGAACTTGTAACAATTGATTTTGGTTGTTATTACAAGGGGTATGCATCTGATATTACAAGAACAATTGCTTTAGGCAAACCTAAAAAAGAATTATTAGAAATATATGAAATAGTTAAAAAATCTCAAATGATGGGAATCAATGCAATTAAACCAGGTATCTCTACAAAAGATATTGACAGTATTTGCCGTGATTATATTATTTCTAAAGGATATGGAGATTATTTTATTCATTCAACTGGACATGGGTTAGGGGCTGATGTACATGAGTTTCCACGTGTATCTCCATATTGTGATATAAAATTGGAAACTGGAATGGTTATAACCGTTGAACCTGGAATATATATTCCAAATCTAGGTGGAGTAAGAATTGAAGATGATATTTTAGTTACTGATAATGGTTACAAAGTATTAACACAATCTAAAAAAAATCCCATTGTATTAATAAGTTAAGGAAAAAAAATGATAAACGTTAATGAATTAAAACCTGGAATAACTTTTTTATATAAAAATAATATTTATGTTGTTATTGCTTCCCAACATTCTAAATCTGGAAGAGGGCAAGCGCATGTTAAATTAAAAGTAAAAAATATTCGAAATCAAGCTGTGACTAATATAACTTTTGCAGGTAGTAATAAAGTTAGTAAAGCTCATATCGAAACAATAAAAATGCAATTTCTATTTAAAGATGAAGAGTTTGCTTATTTTATGAATATGAATAATTATGAACAAGTAAATTTAGCAGTTGATAAAATTAAAGAAGAATTATTTTTCATCAAAGAAAATCAAGAAGTAAAAATGACTATTTTTGAAAATGAAATTCTAGGAGTAGTTTTACCTACTAATGTATATTTAAAGGTAATTAAAGTTGAAGAGGGCACTAAAGGTAATAGTACTTCAGCACCAATGAAAAAAGCAATTTTAGAAACTAAATTAGAAATTATGGTTCCACTTTTTATTAAAGAAGAAGAAGAAATCAGTGTTTCTACTTTAGATAAAAAATATCTAGGAAGAAAATAAAGGAATTTAGTTACGATGATAAATATTGAAACAAACAATATTGGAAATGTATATATATCCAAACAAACTATATTTTCAGTTTTAAAATCGGATTTCCATAAAAAAATCAAAGATATTGAGTTAAAAGATATTAAAATCAATGATAGTAAAAATGTCAATTCAAAAATATTTATAGAATTAAATGTCGTTATTTTAAATAATGCTAAAATTAGTCAAGATCTAAGTCTAAAAAATAAATCTATATCTGAAATAACCAATAAAACTTTAAAAGAATATTTTAATATTAAACCTACAAATATTTCAATAATTTATAATTTCAAATAATTATAATTTAAAGGTGTTTATTTAATGATTAAAAAATTTTTTAAATTTAGTTCTATAAACGCAACTTTTAAAAAAGAGATAATTGGCGGAATTACTACTTTTTTATCCATGATTTATATATTGAATATAAATCCTACCATTTTGCATAATGCTCCTTCAATTAATAATCCTAGTGAGCATATGCCTTGGGGAGGATTATTTTTAATTACTGCAATTGTAGCAATGCTTTCAACACTTGTTATGGGATTAATTTCTAATATTCCAATCGCACTTGCTCCTAGTATGGGATTAAATGGGGTATTTACATATACTGTTGCAATAAAAAATCATCTTGGTTATGAAGGTGCTTTGATTGCAGTTATGATGTCTAGTATTTTACTTATGATTATTTCAGTTACTCCTTTTCGGAAAACACTAATAAATGCTATTCCAAGATCATTAAAAATTACTATTAGTGCTTCTATTGGATTTTTTATAGCTTTTATTGGTTTTGCAAATATAGGTATATTTAATTTATCTGATAAAGAAGGATTACCAATTGTTGGTCTTGGGAGCATTAAAAAAAATTATCCTGAAATTTTAATGGGACTCACAGTTCTTATTATTATATTTATTTTATATTATAAAAAAATTTCAGGTGCAATTGCAATAGCGATATTATTCGGATTGATTATATCAATAATTATTGGCTTTACGTTTGGTTCAGATTTAGTGGATTCTAATGGTAATCAGATTTTTTCTCAATGATCTGGTTGAAATTATCATGAACTAGGCAGTATAAAAACTATATTTAATAATACTTATTCTGCTTTTGACAATATTGCAATATGAAAAAATCCATCTTTATATATATCTGCACTTATTTTTATTATAGTATCATTATTTGATGCTACTGGGACTTTAGTTGGATTGGAAATTAATATTCAGAAACACCATCCAGATTTTAAAATTTCTAATAAAGCATTAGTATCAGATACTTTATCAATACTTTTATCTTCTACTATTTGTTCTTCTCCTGTTTCAGCATATTTAGAATCTGCTACTGGTATTGAGCAAGGTGCGAAAACAGGTTTTTCAAATATTATAATAGCTATTTTATTTTTCTTATCAATTCCTCTTTTTCCGATTTTTTTACTCGTAACTCCTTGCATTTCAGGAGCTGCAGTTATATTTATTGGTTGTTTAATGTTTTCTAGTTTGAAAAAAATAGCATGGGATAAAAAGGAAATTTTAATACCTTCATTTTTTATGATTTTAATAACATTGGTAACATATTCTTTAGTTAATGGAATTGCTTTAGGATTATTATTTTATGTACTAATGATGTTAATAGAAAAAAAACAAAAAAATATACACTATATAATTTATCTATTAGATTTCATTTTTATTATATATTTTGTGTGTTTAGGTTTTATATAATTTAAAATTAGTCTAAAAAATTTTATCAAGTTATTATAAATTGATATAATTAATTTATGTAATGTTTATAATAAAGTTAGGTGCGAATTTTAATGTGTAAAGATGCAATTTATTATAGAAATATTATGAAAAAATTAGCAGAAAAAAAATTAAGTCGTAATTCTATTGATAAAGTTTTATATAGTTTCTGAAGAGAAACGGAAATTTTTCAACTTTTAAGTTATGAAAGAGAACGAAATTGTTATGAAGAAAAACATAGATCTTTAGAAGAGAATGACAAAGTAAAAGTAGCATGAACTATTAAATACCAAAAAGCATTAAATTTATTTATCGAAAATATAAAACTAAGTTCTGATAATGATGAAGAATTAATTTTATTTCAAAATCTTAATATTGATAAATTAATTAATTTAGGGATAAATGATTTAAGAAAATCTAACGCAAGTAGTAAAAATAAAATTTTATTAAATAATATAAATAAGGATATTTCAGAAGATAATGAAGCAAAACTTATTACAAAATTAGATAAAGCTAACAAGGAAGTAAATTTCGATAGAAGTAAAGGGAAATTTACTTATGATAAATTAGGAGAACCTTCAGCAAAAAAAAGCAGTGTTTCATTAATTTCTAATGTAAATACTACTACATTATCAAAAACTAATAGAAAATCATCAAATTCTTCAAGTATTATAAATAAAGATGATAAACTATTTACTAATCCAAATAGTAATAATAATAATTTAGTACATAAGCAATCAACTCCTTGTTCTAAATTTAGTAATAAATCTTCATGTAATGTAAATAATGCAAATCTTTTTAATAATGATGATAAAGGGAAAAAGGATAATGGAATTCCTAGTTCTTTTACTGATGATGATCAAGATGAAGATGATAGAAAAAATAGTAAAAAAAAAAGTAAATAAAGGAAAAGATACCCCTATAAATATGACAATTTTAAAAAAAGATAAAAATCTAAAAGTAATAAATACTGAACAAGAAACTATTAATGAAGAAGCAGCAAATACTAAAGAAGTTATTAAAAACACAGTAGAAGATATCGATAATAAAGTAGAAGATATTAATAAAAAAATAGAAGATATTAATATAGATAAAACTATTACTAATTTTGATGAAAATAATAAAAATAATAATGAAGTAAATGATCATTTACGTAATCATAAAAATATTTCTAATTCAAAAGAGTTATTTGAAAAAAACAAAAAAATTGAATATAAAAATTCTGAAGAAATAAAATCAAGTAAAGGTGAACCAATTTTTATTAAAAAAATTAATGACTTTACTGATAAAGGGATTTCTACATTAAGAATTGGAATAAATAATGAAACTAAAGATCTTCCTAAAGGACCATACCGTGTAATTATTGAATTATATGATATGGATGATAATTGCAAAGGTATTGATTTTAAATATTTTAATGACAAAAAACAATATGCAATGGAAAAAAGTAATAAAAGTAGGGGTTCTTATTCATCAAATGGAAGACCAGATAGAAACAAAAGATCTTATTCATCAAATGATCGTTATGACAAGAATAAAAGAGATTATTCATCAAATGATCGTTATGATAAAAATAAAAGAGATTATTCATCAAATGATCGTTATGACAAGAATAAAAGAGATTATTCATCAAATGATAAATATGATAAAAAGAAAAAAAAGTATTCATCAAATGATAAAAAAAGAAATAAAAAACCTTTTTAATTTTAAATAAAAAAGTATAAAAATTTATGTTTTTAAAGGATATACGTTATGAGTAAAGTAAACACAAACTATAAATCAAAACAAAATACAACTAAAGACAAAGATTATTATATAGAACTATATAAATTATTAACTCCTGAATCAATTAAAATAATAAATGGATTAAAATCAGATAAAATTCCTGATATTATTAAAATTAATGAATTATATAATTATACTTATCGTTCATTAGATCAAAAGTTTTCTAATAAATCTAAAAAAGTTATAAGAGATACATTAGCTGCTAAAATAACAGTTGCAGAAGCAAAAAAATTATATATTTTTATTAAATCATTAGGAATTAAACAAGATTTTGTATCTTTCGTAAATGAAGATGCTATAAATGATAAAAACAATGATTCTGATATTGAATATTCTAAACCAGATCCCCAAATCAACATTAATAATGGTAAATCAAGAATAGAAGATAATTCAAAAACTAATTCAACCCAAAAAAAAAAGAAACCAAAATTAGATAAATTTGATTCTCTTATCAATAAAACTATAAAAAATCTTAAAAAAAATACTGAAGAACCTACAAATGTTCATATCGGAAATATTAATAAAATTAATAAACGTAGTAAAGAAATAGAATCACCAAGTTTTATTCCAGAAAAAAAACCAAATTTTATTGAACAATTAAAACAAGTAAAAGATAAAAAAATCAATATAAATAATTTTCCTTTTCAAGAAAAAGATGATATTTCAATTTTAAATGATAAAGATACTACTAATGTTCATTTAAAAGAAATCATTAATGATCCAGCATCTGAAATAGTTATGGATTCTCCTGAACCAATTCCAAGTGATGTTAAATTAGAAGTAGATAAAGAAATTATAACAAAATCAGAAATTAAGATTTCAGAAGAAAAAGTATACTCTTATAAAGATGATTGGGAAAAAGAAGCAGCTACTAAATTAAAAATTCAAAACAAAAAAAACAAAAAATAAAGATTATTTTTTGTTTTTTTGTTATAATTTCAAAGCATAACAATATATTAGAATAAGGATACATTATGAACAAAAAAGAAAAAAGAATTTCTTATATGATAAATAATATAAATATAATATATCGATTTTGTATTCTTGAAAATTTTAATGATATTGAAGAAATTTTAGTACAAAAAAAATATAAAATTAATGTTAATCCAGATAAAATTAGAGCAATTTTTACTCATATTAATGATATAGTGAATATTATCAGACCATATTTAAAAGATAAATGAGAGTTTAGTAGATTAAATAATCTTGATAAAGCTATTTTAATTAATGCTGTATACGATATAAAATATCGTAATCATTCTAAAAATTTAATAATCAATGAAAGTGTTGATATTGCAAAAATGTTTTCAATTGACGATAATTATAAATTTATTAATGCTGTTTTAGATAAAATAAACTAGTATAGTTAGGAATTATTTTAAGTATGAGTAAAGTATATTCAATTGAAGAAATCAATAATTATATAAGTAATAAAATAAATAATGATTATCAATTGCAAAATATTTCTATTGAAGGAGAAATATCTAACTTAAAACATCACCACCTTACAGGGAATTGCTATTTAACTTTAAAAAACAAGGATTCAATTTTAAAAGCAATGGTATTTAAAAATCAATTTTCTAAGATTAAAGATATTCTTAAAGAAGGTGATAAGATAATTGCTAATGGTTCAATAAGAGGATACGCTAGAAATGCTTCATATTCTTTTATAATAAATGGATTAGAAAAAAAAGGTTTAGGTAATATATATCAAAAATTTGAAAAATTAAAACAATTTTATAGTTCAAAGGGATATTTTGATATAAGCATTAAAAAGCCTCTTCCTAGATTTCCTAAGAATATCGGAATAATAACTGCTGATACAGGTGCTGCAGTTAAGGATATTGTTACAACTATTAAAAGAAGATATAAAATTGCTAATTTATTTTTATTTCCTTGTATTGTGCAAGGGAAAGCCGCACCATTAAGTATTTTGGAACAAATTAAAAATGCTAATAATTTTAAGATCCCATTAGAAATATTAATTGTCGGAAGAGGTGGAGGATCATTTGAAGATTTAATTTGTTTTAGTGATCCGAAGGTTATAGAAGGAATTTACCAGTCAACTATTCCAATAATTTCTGCTGTAGGACATGAAATAGATTTCCAATTATCTGATTTTGTAGCAGATAAAAGAGCAGCTACACCTACTGCAGCAGCTGAATTGGCTACTCCAGATTTAAAAGAGATAATATTATATTTAAATAATAATTTAAATATAATTCAAAATATTTTGCAACATAAAATAAATAATATGATTAAATTAATAAACTTTTATAAAGAAAATTATTATTTAAAAAATTTAAATTGAATTTATAGTGAAAAACAAGAAAAGATTAAAAATTTATTTTATAGTTTAAATAGTAATTTTAATTATTTATTACAAAATAAATCAAATGATTTAAAAGAAGTTGGCACAAAACTTAAATTACTTAATCCTACAAATGTATTAAAAAGAGGATTTAGTATTATTAAAAATAAACAAAATGATGCAATTATAACAAGTATTAAAAATATTCACATTAACACTGATATAAAAATATTATTACAAGATGGTACTGCCGCAGCTAAAATAACTTAAAAGGAGAAATATGGACAATCAAGATATCGAATTTGAAGATATGATATTAAAATTACAAAAAATAGTTAAAGAAATTGAATCTGATCAAATTAATATTGATAGAGCTATTCAATTATTTGAAGAAGGTAATAAACTAACGCAAATGGCACAAAATAAAATTAATAGTATTAAAAAAAGAGTTGTTAAAATAGTAGCAAATAAAGATTCAGTAGATGCTCAATCAAAAAATGAAAAATAAGAAATTAGATATTTTTCAAAATAGTAAGTTTCTTATTAAAAAGCAAGATTCTCAAATAAAAAAATACCTTAAAAAAAATGATCCATCATTAACTAAAAGAATCCCTACTAAAATCAATAAATTAAAATTTGACAAACTTATATTAAATAATTATATTTATTTATTTTTTTATAAAAAAAATAACTCTAAAATAAATAATAAAACAATGATAAAGAAAATTATTAAACAATTAGTAATTATAAAATTGCTGATTTTATATTTTTATGAATTTGGTACAAAAAAAAATAATGATAGTTTGATTAAATTACTTCAACAATCAATTTTCAATATTAGTAATATTAAATTAGATTTTACTAAATTATCTAATGATTGTTCCTTAGAAATTGCAAATAAGATTGGATCTATATTTTCTTATATTAGTAAAGAAAATAAAACATACTATGATTATGGATTTTATTTATTTTTATATATGACATCAAATTATAATCTTTATTTAACTAAAAAAATCAATCTTTCTTTAAATATTGATAATTTTATTTTAAAATTGCAAATTCAAAAAGAAGTAAATAATACTTTAATTCAAATATATCCTCAATATTTTAATTATTTTATTATTAAGAATAATGAATTAATTCAATAAAATTATAATATAATTATATTATATTGTATTATTTTTTTTATAAAAGGGGGATTAATACATATGAAAAAATTATTAAGTTTTTTAGTAATCGGTTCTATATTAAGCACTGGGTCTACTAATGTCATCGCATGTAACAGCAGTAGTGGCAGTGATGTTACCCCAGTTGATCCAGAATATGATGCAGCTTTAGTAGCTAGCGTAAAAGATAAAATTGAAAATGTTACTGGATCAATAATAGCAAGAGGATATAGCATAGCTTTTGCTGATACAAATACTGCAAAAGTAAGTGATCCTTTAACTTCTAATGCAATTAAAGAATTTTTAAATTTGACAGAAGAAGAATCTTCTATATTAGATATTTCTACTACAGATTCATCTGATATATTAACTATGAATCAAATTAAAGAACTTAGTTACCATATTCAAGCTGGAGCATCATCAGAAACAGTTTTACATGATACTGAATATTTATGTGATAGTAGTGCTTTCACAAATGGTAAAATAGTTGTTGCTAAAACAAAGTGAGGAAATGAGACATTTTCAGTTATGGCAACTAGAACTACTCCAGATGGTAGCGGTAATACTAAATCATTTTTATGAACAGTTGATAATGCTACAGGAGCTATGTCACAAAAAGGTGGTTCTATTTTTAGTGATGCAGATCCAAAAAATATAACTGCACTCGCAGTATATAATGATTATTTATTTGTAGGAACTCAACATTCTGGACTATATGCTTTTCCTAAAGATTTCTCTACATATTATAAAGTTGCTTTAACAAATGAATATGATGATATTTCTATTAAACCAAATGTACAAACCACCGCACTAATGCTTTTATTTGATAAATTAGTTATTGTTTCTAATTCAGATTTTAGTAATCAATATGGTGGTTTATATGCAGTTGAAGTAGGATCTGATAAATCATTTAGAGAAAATTCATCAGGATTGCTTATTAATATAAATACTCGTCGTCTTACACAAAAAACAAATAATATTTTGCAGTCTAATCTTCAGAATGCCGTTATAAGATCTGCAGTTGCTGGTGATGATTATTTATTTATTTATTCTGAAGAAAAAAATACACTTAATTCAGGTTCAATTTTAGCATTGGACTTATCTTCAGATATTTTTGCTCCCACTACTACTTGAACAGTAGTTGATGGAATAAGTTGAAATAATAGAGTATATGCAATGACTACAAAAAATGGAATTTTATATGCTGCTGGTATAAATACATTACCTAGTGTTGGTAATGGAAAATCTACACTTACTTATAAAATGAATATTGCTGCATATCATGCTAATAATTCTACTACTTTTACAAAAATTTCTACTAACTTATCGATTGCTGAAGGTGCTCCAATAGATGCTAGTGAAGTAGGATATCCAACTGATTTAATAGTTTATGATGATTCAGTTTATCTTTCAACAACAGGATCAGGATTATGAAGATTAGAATCTGATGATAGTTGAAAATCTGTAACATCATTTGTATATACAGATCCTACAGATACAACTTCAACTAAAAATTTCAATATTGGTTATTTATTTTATTGAGCAAATGGGATGAGTTTAAGTGCTGGTGAAAATAAATCTTTTGGTAGTGATTTTCCTGTAGATAATTGATCTACTCTTCCAAATATTAGTTTTTATTAAATTTTTATTATCATTTATTTTGACATTATTATTAGTAAAATATAAATTATTTAAAATCATTAGTATCTTTAAAAAATGAGTTTTGTTTTTAAAAAATAAATATATTAATATATTATAATTATTTTTTATTAATAATTTTTAAAGGAGTAGTATCTATTATGAAAAAAATCTTAAGTTTTTTAGCAATTGGTTCTATATTAAGTACTGGATCTACTAATGTAATCGCATGTAGCAGTAAGGGTTCAGCTTTACCTACACGAATTGATCCAGGATATAATGCAGCTTTAGTAGATAGCGTAAAAAATAAAATTGAGCATTTTGCAGGACCAATAGAACCTAGAGGATACCGTTTAGCTATTCCAGGTACAAATAAAGTTCTTGTAAGTTCTCCTTTAACTTCTAATGCAATTAAATCATTTTTAAGTCTTACACCTCAAGAAGCACAGATATTAGATATTTCTACTCAAGATTCATCTGATACACTAACTATGAATCAAATTAAAGAACTTAGTTACCATATTCAAGCTGGTGCATCATCAGAAACAGTTTTACATGATACTAAATATGTATGTGATAGTGGTAATTCTTTACCAGATCTAAAAGTGGTTGCGAAAGTAAAATGAGAAGATGAAGATTCTTCTATTATTGCAAGTAGATCATTTGTTGGTGGAACTACTACTGCTGATAATCAAAGATCAGCTTTATGAGAAATTAATAATCTTACAGGTGAAAAACTGCAAGTAGGAACTAAAGTTTTTAATAATATTAATAATATTGTTATAACTTCATTAGCTGTTTTTAATAATTGATTATTTGTCGCAACAGATCGATTTGTAGTTGCTTTTACTGATGATTTTAATTTTTATGCTATCGTACAATTAACAAATGATTATAATAGTCCTTCTCTTGAATATACGAGAAGTAGTATTGTTTCATTAATAAACTTAGATAATAAATTAGTTATTGTTAGTGATGCGACTTCAAAGAAAAAATTTGGTGGGTTATATATACTTGAAAAAGGATCTGATAAATCATTTAGAACAAATAATACGGGTATTGTTAGTAAAATTACAACTCGTATAGTTACATATATTACAGATGATACAGATAATCCTGATTTACGTGCTTCAACTATAAAATCAGTAACTGCTAGTGATGATTATTTATTTATTTCTGCAGGACCAAAAGATTCTAGTACTATTTCTCCGAAGATTTATGGATTAGATTTAAGTTCAGATATTTTTGATATAACTCATAGTTTATGAACATTAGTTTCTGGAATCAGTACAGCAAATACAGCATATTCAATGATTACAAAAAATGGAATTTTATATGCTGCTTGTAAAAATACATTACCTGGTGTTGGTAATGAAAAATCTACACTTGCTTATAAAATGAATATTGCTGCATATCATGCTGATAATTTTACTACTTTTACAGAAATTTCTACTAACTTATCGATTGCTGGAGGTGTTCCAATATGTGCTAGCGAAGTAGGATATCCAACTGATTTAATGGTTTATGATGATTCAGTTTATCTTTCAACAACAGGATCAGGATTATGAAGATTAAAATCTGATGATAGTTGAAAATCTGTAAGATCATTTGTATATGCAAATCCTGAAGATGCAACTTCAGCTAAAAATTTCAATATTGGTTATTTATTCTCTTGAAAAAACGATATTAGTTTAAGTGCTGGTCAATATAATAAATTTGGAGATGATATTGCTCTTGCAGATTGATCAAATCTACTAAATATAAGTTTTTATTAATATTATTTTTAAAATTATTTTATATTTAAGTAATAAGAAATGATCTATTTATTAAAATTTATTTCTAATAATAAATATGTTAAAATAAAACCATCTTAAAAAGATGGTTTTATTTTATTTGATTAGAAATGGTATTTTATGGGAAATATTCAATTATTTATTTTAATAATTTATTTATGTTTTATTATAATCATGAAATTTATATTTTTTTTTATATATAAAAATCATAAATTAAAATTTATTGGGTTTAATCCTTCAACTATTTCTAAAACTTATATCCAAGTAATTGCATCTTTTAGTAATTTTTATAATTTAGATATTAATGTAATTAATAGTAAAAAAAATAAACTTATTTTTCATAATTATAATGCGAAAAAAAATACTTTTTATTATAATGATTCAACATTTAATAATTGAACTACTTTAGAATTGGATTACTTGTTAGGTCGACTTTGATTGGTAGTCTTATTTCAAAAAAATAAAATTACTTTTAAAAAAATTAAATTTTATTGTTTTATATTGCCGCTTATGTCTTTTATTGCTTTAATTATTTTCCTTATATTAAATTTATTATTTAATATAGTTACCTCTAATACGATGATAAATAATCAATTTATAGAATTTATTATTAAATTTAATATTTTTTTTATTTTTACTACTTTTTTACTTAGTTTATATTTATTATCTTTGCTTATTTCTTATTATTTTAAACAAAATTTAGAAAATTTATATGAAAAATCTATCAATAATTATCTTGTGGAAAATTTTTCATCTTTAATTTATAATTTTTCTGTAATAAGAAAGATTCATAAAAATATTCCAATTACAATGATGCCGATTTGATGTTTCCATATTTTAAATAATAATAATACTAATCTAGGACCATTTAGTAGTGTCTTTTAATGAAAGTAATTTTTCATGTTGATATGGATGCATTTTTTGCATCTTGTGAAATTATTCAAAACAAGAAATTAAAAAATCAACCAGTCGTGGTTTCTAGCAATAAGAAAAGGGCAGTTGTATCTACTGCTAATTATATTGCACGTCAATATGGTATAAAATCTGCAATGCCATTATATTTAGCGAAAAAAAAATGTAATAAGCTTATTATTTTAAATAATAATAAACAATTATATGAGAATTTTTCTAATAAGATCTTGAATATTTTAAAAAAGTATACTAATAAAATTTATATTGCATCAATCGATGAATGATATTTGGATGTTACTGAACAATATAAAAAATATAAAAATGCTAAAACACTAGCAAAGGTGATTAAATTAAAAATTTTAAATTTTACTGGATTAGATGCATCAATTGGGATTTCTTATAAACCCAAATTAGCTAAAATAGCTTCTAAAATTGCTAAACCTAGCAATATTTTTATAATTACTCCAAGTAACATTGAAAGTGTCTTATTTCCGCTAAAAATAGACTATATTAATGGTATTGGGAAGTGCAAACAAGCAGTATTAAATAAAATTAATATCTATAATTGTAAAGAATTATATAGAGCAATCAAAAATCATAAAATTAATAATAAAATTATGAAGGAAGAGGAACAAATATCATTTTTAAATATTATAGATGATTTAAATTCTCCAGAATTAATTCAAAATCATCAGTCCAAATCTTTTTCTAAGGAAATAACATTTGATAATTATTTAAGCGATAGATTTAATATTATTAAAATATTACAAAATATTATGCATGATATTGATACTTTTTTAATTCAAAACCAATATGTAACTAAATGTTTAAAAATTAAAATTAAATATGATATTAACATTACTAAAACTTACCAAAAAAAATTGAATACATATTCTTCGGATGCTGTCAAAATATTTCAAGAATTTTTATGATTATTTGAAAATAATTGAAATAAGCAACCAATAAGATTAATCGGATTATCAATTTCTAATTTAATTTATTTATTTAATGATAAGAAGCAATTAAATTTATTAGTCTCAGAAAATGCTTCTAAAATCAATAAAATAATTAATGAGATAAATAAAAAATACAAAAAACCACTTTTATATACAATAAATAAAAAATAATTTTATATTTCTTGTAATAAACCACTATTTTATAATAAAATTATATTGTATAACAAATGCGATTATTCAAAAGTATTTCAAAGGAGTAATTCATAACTATGGATAATAAATCAAATAAAGATAAATCCAAAATAGCAAAATATAAACAACAAAAAAAACAATCTGAAAAAAATAAATTGGAAAGTGAATTAAAGTTTAGAATGCAAAAATTGAAAATAAAAAATTCTAATATCCTTCTTAACAAAAAAGGTTCTAATAAAAAAAATAATAAAAATTTAGTTTCATTACTTCAAAAAGCTAGAGAAAAAAATATAAATATTATTTCTTCTAACCCAATAGATATGATAAGAATAGATGCTAAATTAAGAGAACAAAAATTATCTTTTGAAAAAGAAATCGCTAATGAAGAAATAGTTATTTCTTCTTCACATTTATCTACTCAAGAAAGAATCAAACAATTAAGATCAAAAATTGGTAATAAAAAAACACCTCCATTAAGAAGTGAAGATGTTCAATTACTACCAATTGATAAAAATACAATTGGAATAGCAAAAGTTATAGCTAGAATAAAACAAAAAAAATCAAAGTAAATTAATTTACTTTGATTTTTTTAATAATTTATAATTTACATAATCTTTTAATATATCTGATGATTTAAATAATATTTTATAATTAGGTGCAATTTTAATTGGTTCTCCTGTTTTAGGATTTCTACCCATTCTTTCTTTTTGATATTTAATACTAAATTTACCAAATTTAGATATTAAAACTGTATCTTTTTTAGCTAATCCATCTGCAATAATTTCAAAAATAGTATTTATAAAATCATCAGTATCATTTTTTTGGATTTTTAATTTTTTTACAATTTTAGAAGTAATATCATTCTTTGTCATAAATTCAATCCTCAGTAATAAATATAATTTAATTATATAAAAAAAACTTGTAAATTTAAATCTAAATTAGTATTATAAAATTTTTCTATTTTATAATATAATAATAATATAAAAAAATTTAAATTATATGGGGGTGGTTTATTTGAATAGAAAATCTGATGAATTGGATTACATAGCAAGAGTTAATAGAGCAGAATCACAACATAAAAATTCTGAGTCAAACAGAACTATAATAAATTCACCAATTAATAAAATTGGTAAAAATAAAACAGTAAAATATAAAATAAGTTCATTAAAAATTCATAAGAATATTACATTAGATAGATTTTTAGTTGATTGAATAGCATCAGAAGCAACAAAATTTGATTTAAATTTTTCTGAAACACTTAACCAAATTATCAAATTTGCATATGATAATTCTAAAAAATAGAACCAAATTAATTTGGTTCTATTTTTTTAATATTTTTTTAATGAGATAAAATTATATTACTGCTTCTTCTTGCTTTGATAAAGGTTTTTTAATACTACTGATACTAATTCCTAATGTTTCTTTACCTTTATTATGATTTTCTAAAATAATATTCTGCTTATCAATTTTTTTATATGTTATTTCTAATTGTTTAACAGTTGTCATTACTTCTTCTAATTTTTTGACATGTTTAGTTCATCTAGTACTAAACATATTTATTTCTTTCATAATTTTTTTAATTATTCCGACAAGTTCTTGAGCATTATCATTTAGCCTTGTTTCTTGTGTTGCAAATTTAAATGTTGTAATAATTGCAAGAATGTTAGTAGGGGAACAAATACAAACTTTTTTACTTTGAGCATATAAAAAGATATCATTCATTTCAGATAAAATGAAATTAAAAATACTTTCAGATGGAATATACATTATAGCAAAATCAGTTGTTTCTTTTGGTTTGATATATTTGTTATCAATATCATTGATCATCTTTTTGATATCTTGTTTAGCTAATTTTAATTCATTAGGTAATAAATCATCTTTTTCCATTATATTTTTAATATTATTTCAAGGAAATTTACAATCAATTGGAATGATTTTATTTAATGTAGGATATTTAATAATAAAATCAGGTCTAGTATCATTTGAGAGTTTATATTGCTTTTCTCAAATTTGATCATTTTTCAAATATTCCTTACCAAAGATATTTTCAAAATGAGATTCTAATAATATTTCTCCAAGATTACCTCTATTCTTATTATTTTCAAAAATCATTTTTACATCATTAGTAATTTTTTTAGTATCCTTAACAACTTCTTGAATTTTTTCGAATTCCTTATTATTTTTATTTTCCCAATTATTAATTTTCTCAGAAATAATTTCTTTTATTTTTGATGAATTTAATTGACTGTTTTTTTCAATTAATTTTTGATTGTTATCGACATTCCCAATTATTAAATCTTTATTATTTTTAAAGGAAGTATCAATATTTTTAGCCATATTATCAATATTATTCTGGTAATTAGACTGAATAAGATTAATTTTATTTTCCAATTCTTTTGCAATATCAGTATTATTTTTTTGAATAATATTTTCAATTTCTTCAATTTTTACTTGTAATACATTTTCTGAAATTTCTTTTATATTATTTTGTTGATCTCCAATAGAATCTTTTTTATCTGATACATATTTATTTAAATTTTTAAAATTTAGTATATAAAATGGTCAATTTAATATACATAATATAATTTTTCATATTATTTTCATTTGCTTTTTTATTTTCCTTTCTTTTTTATAATCATACACCATATTTTTTAATATATATTTTTTTAACTACTTCTTGAATTAATAAATATAAAACACCATACATAAATAAACACAAATATCAAAAAGGAGGAATTTGATTTGTAAGTTTTAAAATACCATTTGCTCAAGGAATAAAAGGTAACCCCATAATAAAACAAAGAAAAGAAATTATAATTAAATTCATTCTTCAAGGAGAATTATTTTTTTTAGAAAAAATAAAACTTTCTTTTCTTAAGGAAAAAATTGAAATTATATAGATCAATCCAATTTCTAAGAAAGTTGATGTATGTAAAATAGTAGCATTTAAAGAATTAGAATCGATTGGATTATGTTGCATATTTAAAAATCCATAACCTATAACTGCAAAATTAATAAATGCAATTAATGCAGAAATACTCCCATTAATTAAACTAAACCTTATTCAATTAGACATTTCCCAATCTCGTGGTATCTTAGCATAACTTTTAGGTACAGTATCCAAAATAACTGCCATTTGCGTAAAATCAAATAACAAATCTAAAAATAGAATTTGGAATGGAGTCATAAGTTCTATATTTAATCATATAGTAGAAATGATATATGTAAGCAATAATCCAAATTTGTTTGCAAGAGTAATTTTGACATATTTGATTATATTACCAAAGATTTTACGACTTTCAATAAATCCATCTTCAATAACATATAAATCTTTTTTTAATAAGATAAAATCAGAAGCATTTTTGGAAATTTCTTTAGCATTATTTACTGAAATACCTGCATTTGCTTGTTTTAAAGCAATTGCATCATTTATACCATCTCCTACAAAAGCTACTTTATGGTTTTTTTGCAATTTCTCAATAATTTCTGATTTTTGGTTAGGTGCTATTTTGCAAAAAATATTACTCTTATTAACATTATTTTCTGTTATTTTATCCTTATTACCATTAAATATATTAGTAGTATCAAAATTTATTTTTTTACACAAAGCAATAGTATTTTTTTCACTATCACCAGAAATAATTTTAAAATTAACCCCATATTTAGTTCTTAAATTGCTGATTAATTTTTCAATATTTTTTTTAGGTTTATCTGAAAAAGTAATAAAACCTTTTAATATTGATCCTTTTTCAGTCGTATCATTAAGATTATCGTTGATATTTTTATATGATACAGCAATAATTTTAAAACCATTATTACTGATTTCAATTAATTTATCATATATTTTTTGTTTCTTAAGAGTAGTTAAATTATAGATTTTATCTTTTTCTTCATATTGAGTAGATAAAGCAAGAATTTCTTCAATCGCTCCTTTTGATATCATAATATTTTTATTATCATTTTTTATTAAAATACTTAAAATTCTTTTTTTAAAATCAAAAGGAATCTCATTTATTTTTTTAATATTTTTTAAAGAAATTTCTGATGTTTTTTTAGTCTTTAATAAAGCATTATCAATTAAATTGTTAGTAAAACTTTTTTGATAATAACTATTTAAATAAGCAAATTTTAAAGTATCAAAGGATGTATCAAAATTGCAATCATAATAATTTTCAACAATAATTTTATTTTGGGTAATTGTACCTGTTTTATCGCTACAAAGAACATCAATCGAACTTAAATCTTGAATTGAATCTGTAGACTTAATCAGTATTTTCTTATCAGCTAATTTTTTAGAACCTCTATTTAAATTTGCAGATAAAATAACTGGTAATGATTCTGGGATTAAACCTACAGAGACAGCAATCGCAAATACTAAAGCATTTAATCAAATTTCAGTTATTGATATATCTGAACTATGTGCTATGAAAAATTGATTTTTTAAACCGTTAATTATGCAAATAATGGGTACAAGCACAATAATTACTAAGATAATAATTTTAGTTATTTTATTAATAGCAATTTCAAAGTTAGTTTTCTTTTTATTTTTAGCTTCTGTTTTTTTGCTTAAATCATTTAAAAAAGAATATTGAATTCTTTTAATAACTACTCCATATGCATAACCAGAAATAACATTTGAACCAGTATAGCAAATATTACTAAATGCAAATTTATGATCTTTATCAGGTTGACTTGATTTATGGATAAATTTATTTTCTCCAGTTATTGATGATTCATCCATTAATAAATTTTTTGAATATAATATTCTTATATCAGCAGGCATAATATCTCCAGCACTTATATGAATTATATCTCCTAATACTAAATATTCAGAATTTATTGTAGTTACTTTTTTATTGAAATTTTCAAAATTAATTTTGCTATCAAAACTAAAATTTCTAATAATGTGGATATCATTAGATATTAAATTATGCAATTTACTATTAGTTTTATGAAAATTATATTCTTGAGTTAATTCAACACTTACGCTAAGAATAATCATACAAGACACAATTATTCCGCCAATCAATGCTGCTTTTGAATCAATTGGATTTTTATTTTTTAATATTAAAAATTGAACAAATTCAAATATCACAATAAAAAATAATAAACAATTAAAAGGGCTTAAAATTGTAAGAATAATATCTTTTAACGGGTTTCTTTCAATATCTTTTAATTTATTAAGACCATATTTATTTTGATATTCTCTAGCTTCTTTATCTTTTATTCCAATTTGTTGATTTGGAAAAAAAGTAGTCATACTATCTATATCTGAAATAGCGATATCTTTTATAGGAATTGTTTTTTCTTGATTATTATGTTTTTTCATAAAAATATTCCTTTGTATTAAATTTCATAATAAATAATATCATTATTATAAAACTTAATAACAAAAAATATAACTTATTTTTTATCTTTATTTATAGCAGCTTTTTCTACAGCAACTTTTTGAAGATATTTTTCTAATTTTTTTTGTTTTCTAGGATTAAAATCTCTTTCTAATTTTTTATATGTTTCTACTTTTATAGGATCTTCCTCTTTTAATAACCGATAACCATAATTTTTAGTTTGAACCTTTATATTTGAATTTTTTATTTTAGCATCATCTAACATATTCTTAATATTATTGGGTTTTATAGAAGTATCTAAACTTAAACTATTTTGAGAATCTGAATAATTTATTTGATGTTTTTTATTCTTTATTGTAAAAGGGTTTTTTATTTCTTTATAATTTATAAACTCATCATCATTATTATTATCATGATAATTATTTTGATTAGATTCTAAATTTGGTTTTAATTCATTTACATCTATTTCTACATTAATTTCATTTATACTAGTATTTTTTTTTTTTTAAAATTTGATTTACTTCATTATTATTTTTTAAATATTCTGAATTAGATTGAAATTCTAAATTAGTATCAATTGAACTATCGAAATTATTATTTTGACTAGGCATAGTTTTTTTATCAGCATTTTTAGGCAATATAATATTCAAACTATTTTTTTGCATATTAACTATTGCATCTTTTAATCCATCATACTTAGATTTTAATAACTCTAAATTATCATTCAAGATCATTACATTTTCATTTAAAATAGCCATGTTATTTTTAATTTCCTCAGTAATTTGATTATTCTCAGATTTTTCATAGTCCATATCATTAACTATTCGAGCTGGATTATGAATCTTATTTCTATTATTTAAAACATTTCTAGCGTAATTACTAATTTCTGGATGATTTTTTTGAATATCTTTTGCTTCTTGCGGTAAGTCATCTGTGTCTGAACTTGAATCATAATAAGTTCTTTCTGGTTCACGAATATAAAATCCTTCTCGATCACTTAGAGCATCTTCTGAATGAAAGTTTTGTTTTGCGAATTCTTTACCAGCTCTTTTTGAAATATTATCTAATTCTTCATATGTATCATAAAGACCTTTTTTATTTTTTTTAAATTTGCTTTTCATAATATCCACATACCTTTTCAATATTTTATATTATTTATTAACTAATTTTTTTCAAGCATTATCAACTATATTATTAATATTAGTTGAATTAATATTATTCTTTACTTTAGTAGTTTTTTTTAATCAAATTATATATTCAATATTTTTCTTTTTATTTCCTAATATTGGACTATAAGTTAATCCAAAAACAGAAAAATGATAAAGATTAGATAGATTTCAAATTTTTTTTATTACTTCTTTATGAATCTTCGGATCATTAATTTTACCCTTATGGACATCTTTACTAGAAGCTTCAAATTGTGGTTTGATTAATAATACAATATCTCCATTATTAGAAATTATTTTTTCTATAATAGGGATAATCAATTTTAATGAAATAAAAGATACATCACAACAAGCAAAGTTTATTTGATGATTAAAATCAGCTTTTTTACAATAACGAAAATTTGTTTTTTCCATTACTATGACTTGAGGATTCTGTCTTATTTTTCAACAAAGTTGATTATAACCAACATCAATTGCATAAATTAACTTTGCTTGATTTTGTAATAAACAATCAGTAAATCCACCAGTTGATGAACCTATATCCATTGCTATCGAATTTTTAACATTTATTTGAAATTCTTTTAAAGCTTTATTTAACTTATCGCCTGCTCGAGAAACAAATTCAGTATCAGACTTTATTAATATTATTTCTGAATTAATATCAACCATTGTGCCAGGTTTTAAAATATACTGATTATTAACTTGAATTTGCTTAGCTATAATTAGTCGCTTGCCTTTTTCTCGACTTTCAACTATTTTTTTATCAACTAATAATTGATCTAATCTTTTTTTAACCATTTAATAACTATTCATTTGTTAAAGTATCATAGTTTTGTTCAATTGAATTACTTTTAGTTAACCCCATAACAGGTCCAACAAATAATAATGGTAAAACAATTAATGGTATAAACTGACATGCATTTTTAATTATAGCTCCAGAAGGTGCTGTAGAAAATATTTTTAATACATAAAATAGTGAAAATATTGCAATTAATAAAGAAATATTAAAATTCATAAAAGCAATCAATACTAATCATTTACCACTATTTAATTTATTATTTGATCACATATGTACAAAAGTAATTAAATAAATAATAGCAAGTAAAACACCAGCGAAACCTAAAACTGTAACTGCTAAATATATAAATTTAAATGCATTGCTTTCTACATTAGGATATTGTCATATATAAGCAACCCCAAATAAAATTAATAATAAAATAGCCATTAATAAATAAAACAAATTAAATGATATTGTTAATTTATTTTTTTTCATTTCATTAATCCTTTTTTAAATATATATAAAAATTATACTATAAAATAGTAATTCAAATCATTATAAAAATAAACTATAATTTAATAATAAGATTATAGTTTATTTTTATATATATTTTGAAATAAACCGATTTTGATTTTTTCATAAAGAATTGAAATTTTTTCGTAGATAATCATTAATGGAATTAGTTTTTTTATATGCTTTTTTCTTATTTAGTTTTAATTTAAGATATAAATCAACATGAATATTTCTAAGCATAAAACTTCAAAAACCATCAATAATAAAACTTTTTGGTAACATTTTTAAAATTTGAATAATATATCCTTCAACTATTGGAATAAAATAATTATTAAATTTCTCATTAAATTCCCAATTTGTAAAAATTAATTCTCTTAATTTTGAATAATTAATAATATTATTCTGATTAAGAATTGGAAATTTAGTGATTATATTTTTAATAATTAAATCAATTGACAATATTTGTTTAGATAAATAATCTAAATTCATTAAATAAAAATCTTGATTTTTATTTTTAGTAGATTCTGATCAATAAGTTTTACCAGAATGAGTTGGCCCATAAACTGCAATTATCATTTTTTTATTTTAATGATTTAACAAATTTTTCTTTATTTTTAATAGAAGAAAAATAAATTATAACGATATCATTTTCTTCGTTTGTTAAATATATTTTTACTGATAATTTAGATATCTTCATTTTTTTAATATTACTAATTAAATGTTTATCAGTTGTATAAATAATTTGCTCATAATCTATACCTAAAATTCAAAATTTATCATAATATGATAATAATAAAATATAAGTAAAACTTATTAAGAAAAAGATTATATTAATAGTCAGAAAAAGAATTCCTCAAATTTCAATTTTTAAAAATTGAGTTACTATTCCAATTGATAAAAACAAAGAAAATATAAATAATGGCAATAAAACAAAAATAAAAATTCCTAAAAATATATAGCATATTAATTTATTTTGAATAATGCAAATATAATTTTGGTGATTTTTTTTTATTCTATAACCCTTTAAGATAAAATAAAGTTTATATAATAAGGACATTATTATAAAAACAACGGCTACAAATATAAAAGTATATTGTATAGTAAAGTTTGAACTAATCATTTTTTGTACCTTTGTGTAATTGTTTTTTAAAATTTAAAGTCATAATAAATTGATATAAAATCGCTAATCCTAATCCTAAAACAAAAAATACTACCAACATAATTAAAATAAATCTTATTCAAGGAATACCAAACATTTCTGTTCTATAATCCATAAAGAAATATAAAAAAGCACTATTTTCCTTTGAAGGAATTTTGCTATTTAATCTAAAGAATGATCTTAGAGTTACAAATGGAACTCAAATAGTAGGATAAATATACATTAAATAGATTTTTTTCGCAAGAAAATTTTTTATTTTAATAACTTTAAATGTAGATTTTTGATTTATTTCGTAAAAAAAACAAAAATAAATGATCATCATTAACGGAGCAATCATGTGCAAGAATGCTGTACTTATTCATCCATGGATAGTAGGAGGGGGACCAGAAGGTAAAAGAACTAGATTATAAATTAAAAAAGTAATTGTTATATAAAGAGTAAACGAAAGTGTAGCATATGGTGATCCAATCGAATGTTGCATTCCTTCTTTTTTAGGATTAAATGCTACATATAAAAATCAAATTAATACAAAAAAATTACTTTGAATTGTAAAATAACAAAACATATTAAAAAGTGAATCTCCTAAATCAGCAGTGGTAGCAGTTTCTATTGGAATATTAGGTCATTCAATAAAAATGAAAATTATATTAATTAATAATCCTATGATAATAACTGTAGCACCTGCTAATTTATACCAAAATTTTCAATTATTTAGTTGTTTTTTATTATTGATAAGAAAATCATCATTTATGTTTTTTAGATTTTTATCTTTATAATTATTAGATTTTGTAGATTGATTTTTCAAAATACTTCTCGCTTTCTTTTACTGATTTTTAGTCTTTATACACAAAAAAACCTTATAAAAATCTAAGATTTTTTTTTGGCATAATTTCATATTTTCTTCAAATTGAATATTATTATTTTTAGTACTATCAAAATCTATAATATCTGATACAAGTTTTAAAGATATTAAATTTTTATTAAAAAGATGATTAATTTTTGATAAAGATGCAATTTCCATATCAAATAAATAGATTTTTTTTTGTTTCATTCTTTTAAAATTAAAGATTTTCTCATTAAAACTATTTTGATTAATAAAAAAATCTGAACTTATAATATTAGTTTTTGGGATATTTTTTTTATTTAAGATTTTCAAAAAATGATAATTTTTACATTTTAAATCACTATAACTTTTACGAATAGTTAATATTTCTCCGATTTTATAATCAGTATTTATTGAACCAGCTAAACCTATATTATAGATATTATTAATTTTACTGTATTTGGTAAGAACATAAGATAATGCAAATGATGCATTTAAAGAACCGATTCCTGTTATAAGGATTAAATTATTATTTTTTATGTCAATTCAAAGTTTAACAAATTTATTATCAATTTGTTTAATAAAATGACTTTTTTTAAAAATTAATAATGCTTCTTCTTGCATTGCAAAAACTATTAAATTCAAAGTCTAAAAACCATCTTTATTTTTTCTTTCGCTTCTTGATCATTTTGTTTGTATTTAATACTATTAATTTTAATATTATGCTTATCTGCAAAAAAATAAATTTTTGCGGAAATACTATCTAAATATTGTATTTTATTTAAGTAAGATATTTTAATTCAATTATAAATTGAAGAGTGAATTTTTTTGGTATTTATACTTCCTAAAGTAATAAAATAACAATTTTTTTGTTTCATCATTTTTTTATTAAAATATGGATCCGAATAATAATAATCTTTTTCACCAGGATATTGACCTAATTTATAATTAAATACTCTTAAATCTACTAGAGTATTAATTGTTTTAGTAATAATAAAGAGACCTTTTGAATTAGTCGGTAATTGATTATTTTTAAATAGGGTAAACAAAAAAATATGTTCAATTTGATAGTGAATTAATATGTAATTTATTATTAATAGATTAGTCCAATTATTTAATTTTAATTTAAAATAAAGATTGCCTTCATAAAAAGAAATTTTAAATTTTATTTTATTATTAATATAAATTTTTTGTGAATGACTAAATTTAATATTATTAATATTTTGTGTATTTGAAATAATTAATTTCATATTACTTTTTCAATCATTTGGAAACAGTTTTTTCAATTTGTTGTCCAATATTTTTTTTAGTTTTAATGCATCGATAATATAATTCCAAAACTAATAGAAAGGCTTCTTCAATATTTTCATGTGCAATTTTACGGTACTTATCTAATTCAGGATTATTTCTTTCTTTTGATAATTTATCTGAAACAAAAATTATTTTATCTAAAACTGTCATTTTAATATCAGATGATGTATGTTTTTTAACAGCATTACAAATATCAACATCATATAATAATTCATATCTTAAATAACAATAACCTGAATAGGCATGTAGAGTAGGGGCAGGTTCGTATATTTTTTCAGGAATATAATTTTTAATAATTGAATAATTTTTTTCATATTTTCAAAATTTAGTAATATCGTGTAAACATCCTGCAGTTTTAGCTTTAATCGGATTAATATTATTCTTTAAAGCTAATTCATATGCTAGTTCCCCAACATTGATTGAGTGTTGATAACGTTCATTATTTTTATCTAGTTTAGAGAAACTATGAATCAATCTATCGTGAATATATAAACCATGTTTATTACAATATTCTTTTATGGAAGTTATTTGTTTTTTTAGATTCAAACCTTTTCTAAGGTCACTTGATTTTAAATTACTAAGATGGCATCAAATCATTTTTGCATTATATTTCGCTAATAGTGTTTCATTTAATTCTTCATTATCTCTTGGGATGACGATAATTTTATTTTCTTCTATTAATTTTTCATATTGTTTTCATTTATCTAAAGTTTTAAAATTATCAGATCCGATAACAATTGAAAAATTATATTTAATAGTAGGATTTAAATTTCTTAATTTTGCAATCGTATCAATTGTATAATTCTTAGATTTATTTTTTAATTCTATGTCTAATATTTTGACATATTTAAGATGATTAACCCCAATTTTAATCATATCTAACCGATTTTCATCAGATACTGAAATTAATTTATCAAAAGCATGATTTTTAGTAGGTATAATTCAGATTTCTTCAAAATTACCTTTGCGATAAATTTGTTTAATTATTTCTAAATGGTCTTTATGAAATGGATTAAAACTGCCTCCAAAAATAGCAACTTTCATATTTTGTTCCTTTACTAAAATAAATATCTATTACTAATTATAATACAAATTAAAAAAATCAACTATTTATTTAGTTGATTTTTGTTCAAAATATAAATTAAAAAAAATAACTAAATAAATAGTTAATTTTCATTTAAGGATTATTTTTTTAATTCAATTAAAGTTTTCTTAACAACATCTGCTAAAAATTTACATGAATCTTTAAATTTATTTTTTTCTGTAGCATTTAATTCTAACTCTAAAATATTTTCAATTCCATTTGAACCAATAACTGCAGGTACTCCAGTATAAATTCCTTTTTGCATATAATGATTATCTAAATAACCACCACAAGCTAATACTTCTTTTGTATTATTTAAAACTGCATTTGCAATTTGTGCTAATGCTGAACCAATTCCGTAGAATGTCGCTCTTTTCTTAGCGATAATTTCATAAGCTTTTTTATAAACTATTTCATGAATTTCATTATATAGTTTAGGATCTATTAGTTTATTTTTAGCAAATGTATTTAAAGAAATTCCATTTACGCTTGTGCAACTAAATACTGATACTGAACTATCGCCATGTTCACCAATAACATAAGCATCAATCGATTTAGGTGAAACTCCAATATGTTTAGAAATTTCAACTTTTAATCGTGCTGAATCAAGTGATGTTCCTGAACCAATTACTTTATTTGTAGGGAATTGAGTAATATTTTGATAAATTGTAGTTAAAACATCAACAGGATTAGAAGCAATTAATGTTATTCCATTAAATCCAGATTTTTTAATTTCTAAAGCGATGCCTTGCATAATTTTTGCGTTTGCTAAAACTAAATCCATACGTGTTTGACCAGGTTTTTGTGGCAAACCAGCAGTAATAACAATTAAATCTGCATCTTTGCATTTTTCATATGATCCTACTTCTATTTGAAATGATTGATTACAAGTAGCAATTGCATCTTCAATATCAAGTTTGTTACCAATAGCTGCATTTTCAAATACATCGATAATTTCATAATAATTTGCTAATCCTCTATTCACAGCTGAATATATAAATGATGTTCCAACTGCTCCTGCTCCAATCAAGACAACTTTTTTAGGTTTTAAAGTTGCTGTTATTTTATTCATAATTATTGTTCCTTTCGAATTTTAATATAAAACTATATTTAACAAATATAACATAAATAATCTAAATTTTTAAGAAATTTTTGAATTATTAATAGTGTAGCATTTGAAATTTAAAAAACTACTAATAGTTAGATTATTCTCTAAATTACTAAATGCAATTTAAATTTTGTTTTTTTTAGTTATTTTATATTATCATAAATAATTTTATTTATTGTTGAATTAATTTTTAATGATAATGTTTATTATATTAATGCGCTAATTATTTAATTAAAAATAACTATTTAATATACTTTTATTTTAATCATAATTAATATTTTTTAACTTTTACACTATCTAAAAATATATAAGGATATAAAAAATATTTTAGATCTGATTTTGATATTTGATTTCTATAAGAAATAGATAAATCAATGAGACTTATAGAAAATATTCTTATTTTTTTCTCTTTAAAACATTTTTTTTGTACTTCTTGAAGTCTGAGTTTATCTTTATCAATAACTATTGTTAAATTATCATCTTTGCAAAAATTTTTTAAATTAATGAATTTAATATCTGAATCAATAGCACAAAATATATTCTTTTTCAAACATAAATATTGCTCTTTAAAGGTATTATTTTTATTTAAAATATTAAGTTTTTTAAAATCATTAATTTTATGGTTAATATTAGATAATGTTAGATTCGTATAATAAGTAAAATTAGTATATATATTAAAATTAAGTAGTCTTTCTACATTATTTAATATAAAACAATATTCATTTGGATAATAATATTTTAAATATCATAATCCTCAAAAATCTTCCATTTCAAATGAATTCATTTTTTGTATAAATAAAGTAGTCTTACAAAATTTTAATTCAAACTTTTTATACTCATTCATAAAATTATTAGTATTTCTTAAAACATTTGCATTATAAACATTAATTGATCCAAAAATTTTACTATTTTTAAAAATTTCTCATAGTCTTTCTCAATATTTATTAATATTCTCTTTGTCATTCTTGCTTAATTCTAAATCATTTAGAATAGATTCTCTTTCATTACTGATAGTTTTTCTTTTATCATCTCAATAATTATTTATAAAGTTATTTGATATATAGACAGTATAATCAAAATATTTTGATGAACGTTCAGGTATTTTTGAAATTTCAAAAATTAATTTAGGTTCGTCAACTTTATTTTTTTTATAAGCAAATTTAGAAATTAATGCTTCTAGATTTAATATAAAAGTATATTGATCTTCTTCAGATAGTCTGTTCAATTCATCGACAAAAATTAAAACATTTTTTTTAATTTTTAATTTTTTGATATTTAGTAAACTATCGTCGACTTTTATAACCCAAAAAATAGATAAAATAAATATTATAATGACAAAAAAAAGTACTACTCCAAAAATTATAAGTACTAATAATGTATTCCAATGGAATGCCTCTATCATAGTGATACTAATCAAAAAAATCGTTAATAAACCAAAAGAAATTAGTTTTTTAAATTGTTCTAAAAAATAACCTATTCCAAAAATACTAAATCAACCTTTTAAAATATGTTTAATAGTTAATAAAAAATTATAATTAAACTTTTTGGAAATATTATAAGCATTTAATTGTATAATTTTATATTTTTCAAATATAAAAAAAGGATCTATATATATATTACAAAAAAGTTTAGAGTTACTAAATTTTGATTTTTGAAATATTTTTAAAATATTATTTTTTTTATTTTGCTTGATTAATTGTTTATTGTCTAATTTTAAAAGATTATTATGCATTAAAAAAATATGTTTAATCTTTACAGATAAGTTTATTAAAATTTGTTTTGATTTATTTAAAGGAAATAAATAATCGGATGTAATATTGGAAATAATACATAACTCTACTTTTAAATTTGAATTTATTAATTTTGATTTTAAACATTTGGATATTTGTATATCTGATTTTTGAGAGCAAAGATAAATTATTTCTATAGAAATTTCCGTTTTATATTTTTTTTGTAATTTTAGTGATAAATATTTTATTGAATTAATAAAAGTTTTTTGATTTTCATTAAAATAATCTTCATCTAGTAAAATTCGAACCATTAAATCACTTGCTTTTTTCAAATCAAGAAAAGTTTCTTTTAAAGTTGTTTTACCAGATCCAAATGATCCTAATAAAGCTATTTTTTTATATTTTGTTAAATTAATTTTGAATTCATTTAATTGGTATATTCTTTCTTTAGTTAATAAGAATTTATCTTCCATAATTACCCTAATTACCTTTTTATGCTATATATTTTATTTTAATAATTGATATTAATTTAATATTTAATTATTTATATGAATACTATAAAAAAATTATAATTAAATATAATAATTATATATTTATGAAAATAACCCTAACCATATTCAAAAAAATAGTTAATAAACAACATTTATAATATTAAAATTAAATATATCAAATTTCTAGTTTAGTAACTAAAAATGTTAATTAAATATTAAATTAAATAAAACACATTTTAAATGTGTTTTATTTAATTATATTAGATTTTAAAATATTAATAATACAATCTAAATTTTTAAGAAATTTTTTTGAATATGGTTAGCAACGCCACCATCTACAGCACTTTCAGTAATTTCATTTGCAAGTTTTTTAATATCATCAACTGCATTAGCAACTGCAACACTATGTCCTGCTATTTTAATCATTTCATAATCATTATAATTATCTCCGTATACTAAAACATTTTCCATTTTTGTTTTTAAAGAATTGCAAATATATTTAATCGCAATTCCTTTATTAATTTTAGTACTTACAATATCAATGATATGAGATTGTGAATTTGAAATACTAACTTCTTGGTATTTACTAACAATTTTAAAAATGATTTTTTTATCTCATTCAGATTCCATTGAAACTAAAATTTTTAAAATTTCCATTTCACTATTAATACATTCTACAATATTATTAACTATTTCATATTTGATTAAATGTCTTGAATGATTTTTTAAATTATTATATCTTTTTATACTTGCAATTCTTTTGCTATTCTTTTCACCATGAATAATTTCTGGAGTATAAATAACGACATCAATTTTATTAGTTCTAATTTCTGCAATAATTTTTTTACAAATTTCATTATCGATTGAAGTTTTACTGATAATATTTCAAGAAATCGGATCTCTAATTAATGCTCCATTGCATGAGATAATAGGGAGTATTATTTCCATTTTTTCAATGTATTCTCTTGCCATCGAATCTAGTCTTCCAGTTGCAATTGTAAAAATATTATTATATTTTTTTTGTAATTTTAAAATTGTAGATAATGTAGTATTTGAGATTTTAAATCCACTAGTTGCTAATGTATCATCTAGATCACTTACTATAAGTTTAATTTTATTTTTAAGCACGTTTTTATCCTTTTTAGATTACTGCAAATTATTGTATTTTAAATTTATTAATATAATAAATATTAATTATTATATTACATCATTTTATATTTTTAATTTAATTATTATTTTTCAAATAAAATTTTAATTCTAATGATATTGATGGTATTAAATAATTTTTCAGTAAAATACAACAAAAATGCATTGTATGACCATTACTAGTCTATTATTTACGATTAAGTTTAATTAAATCTAATAGTAGATAGTATTATTGATTTTTATCGATTTAAATCGATAAAAATCAAAAAAAGATACATTTTTTATTTAAAATTCTTGTAAAGAATATATATAAAGAGTATATATTATATATATATAAATTATAAATATTATTCTATTACATTTATTACATAGAGGCTAAAAATGAAATTTATATTATCAATAATTTCTGTAACTGCTATTGGGATTAATCCAATAATATTATTAACTAGAAATTTAGAATATAAAAATATTAATCATAACTTACCAA
>CAZAJD010000005.1:0-19853 GCA_964485375.1 uncultured Mycoplasmatales bacterium
AGTTAAATAAACTTTTTGAAAAATCTAATATAAAAAAACAAAATATTTTTTTTGATTCATTATTCATATTATTTAATTTCTTTATAAAAGGATTCTTTTTTATATCTTTATTTTGTTTATTATCTGTTTTACTTTTTTCTGCATTTCTTAAATTACAACTTATTTAAGAAAAACAAAAAATAAAATACATTTAATAAAATGAAATTTAAATATTATATTTTTAATGCTTCATGATTGTAAGAATAATTATACCAGCTATTGCTGCCAATAATAATATTATTGATATTGTAATAAAATAAATTAAAAGTTTTGGATTTCTTTTTTTCTTTTTGTCAAAACATTCATTACATATATAAAATATTTTCAAAACTGTCCCTTTTTGATAAGAAGAAAATTCATTTACATTTTTTCAAACAAAACAGCTAGCGCATTCTCTTAAATTTACATTTATATTTTCATCAAGCATCTATTTTTAATATTCCTTTTTTTTATTTTATATTATAAAATAAAAAAATAAACAAAATTATTTAAATATTTTTTGATTTTAATGTTATATTAGCATTACTTGATATTGCAGATCTAGCTTTACTTTGGTTGATTTTTTTTATTGAAATATTAGAATCTATAGAAATAAGTAAGTTAAATAAACTTTTTGAAAAATCTAATATAAAAAAACAAAATATTTTTTTTGATTCATTATTCATATTATTTAATTTCTTTATAAAAGGATTGTTTTTTATATCTTTATTTTGTTTGTTATCTGTTTTACTTTTTTCTGCATTTCTAACTATGCTCAAATTTTTAATTCATAAATTTATTTCATTAACAAAAATTCCATCTGAAAAAAATAGATTTAATAATTTTATTATATCTTTTTTAGTTTTAACTTCATCATTATTCATTTTATTAATTATTATTTTTTCTAATATGTCAGAAGTTATTAAATGAATAGCTACAAAAAAGCGATTATTATTTATATCATTTGTTGCTTGAATATAATTTTTATTAATATCATCTATAATATTAGAATCTATATCTATTTTTATTTCTCTATTAGTAGGTACCATTTTAATTTCTAATTTTAATTTTTTGTTATATTCAAAATCTAACATTAGTTCATGAAGTTGGTCACAAAAACTTTTAAAAAGTAAAAGAAATTTACTTGGTAAAAATTCAATTCATTTAGAACTATTTACTCAATAAATTAATTTCTTTATATAAGTAGCGTAATTTCTTAATATTTTTTTCATTTATTAAATATGAATTTTGATAATCATCAACATTTCGAATAAAAAATAAATTAAAAAAATATGATGAAGAATCTTGAATTTTCATAATTTCATTGGGATATATATAACCTTCTGTTATAGATAATTTGAAATATTTTACTATAGATAAAATTTTTATTCTTAATTTTATTCAATCTAAATTTTTTCAAAATATTTTTATATTTTCAGAATAATAAGTTGGAGATGAATTTTTATTATTCAATGTTAAAATAGGTTCTAATAAATATATATATATATTAAATCTTCTATTAATAATTCTATATTATATACTTTTTCCATATTATGTATCCCCCATTTATTAGGCAATTTCTTATGTATTCTAAATTAAAATTTTTTGTTTAAACTCAATAATATCCTCATATTTTTTTGATTTAACTTTCCCAAATTTATTAATTGCATTATTAAGATTATTTATATTAAATGCTCATAAATTTTCAGGTAGTCTGTATCCTCAATTTTCAAATCATCAATTTTCAACAAAATCATTTTTATTTAAATATAGATTTTTATCGCTTCAATTAAAAATTAAATAGAATAAACTAATAAAAAATAAATCTGGTTGAGATAAATTATATCTATTAAGGTTTATTACATTCTTAACAATTAAACAATTATTTCTTGGGATATAATTTTTAAACATTTTACCTAATAATGCTCCTTTATGTTTTCAAGTTCAATTAGTACCTAACCGATAGTTAAATATAGGTTCCCAATTATTTTCATAACTTTTTTTATAATAAATTTTTCATTTTTTGTTTCTATTATTATTCTTTAAGTCATATCTAAAATAAATTTTTATATCATATAAATCTTTATAATCAAAATTATTATTTATTTTATCTAAATTAAATTCTAAAATTTTAAATTTTATTTTAATAGATTCTATTTTGAATTTTGAGCTTTGAATTTTAAATTTAATTTTATTTTTGTAAAATTCATTTATTAATTTTATAAATTCAATATTTAAAAATTCTCATAAAATTAAAAATGCTTTTTCAAAAAACCTAAAATCAAACCAAATAAAAATTTTGGGTCAATCTAAACTAATATATTTTGGAATTCTTTTTCCTTTTGAATCATTTTCAGAATTATTGGTTTTGAATCTAATACCACATTCTAAAAATAACATATTTTTTATTTTATCTTTATTTTTATCATCTAATATGAAATTATATAAATTTTTATTTTTATTAAAAATAGAAATAAATTTTATTGGTCAAAGTATATCTATAGAAACCCTATTTATTTTATTTTATAAAACTATCATTATTATATGTATGCTCTCAATTAAAAATACCAACAAAATTATTACTATTTATTTGTATAAATTTTCTTTTTATATGAAATACAAAATTTCTAAGAGTAGATAAAAATTGTAAAAAGTGATCACCTTTAAAATTATTAAATTTACTATCCTTTTTATATTTACAATTTTTTAAGTAATCTTTTAATTTTTGAAATTCTTTTAAATTCATTATTTTCGGATCTTCGAAATCATAATATATATCAAATAAATCATAGAAATTAAAATTATCTAAAAAGAAAATATTCATTTTTTTTATAAAATAATTACATGAATCTCCTTGAGCAGTAGTAAAATATCGTTTAAAAAAATCCTTTACAAAAGTTAAAAATTCATAAAATATATTAGCTGTATATATAAAATTTTTTAGATTATTTTCTTTTTCTAAATCAAAAGCTTGAATCTTATCTTTAAGATTATCAATATATTCAAAAAAATACGCAATATCCAAATAAAATTTATCATAATTATATTTATATTCTGATCTATAAACTATAGCATTAAAAGCGTATTTGTTAATCCTTGCATGGTATTGTAAAATTTGCTTAATTTTAGGTGCATCTTTTAAAAAAGAATAAAATGGACATATATTTTCTTTATAATTTTCCATTTCTAATATATTAATGTTTTGGTTGATTTTTTTAATTTCTTCAATTAAGTTCATTTTAGATTAGTTTTCTTTTCTATATAAAATAAAATTATAAATATAAAATTACTAATTAATTAGAATAAAATTTTCCTAAAATATATTTTATTCCATTATTAAAAATCGGATCATTTAAAATAGAATCACAATTTAAATAAAGATTTGCATAAACTCTTTCAGAATGGGCCATTTTCCCTAAAATTAATCCTGATTTAGATAATATTCCTTCAACATTAAAATTAGAGTTATTAGGATTAATATCGTTAGAATCTACAATATCTCCATTAGAATTTACATAAACACTAGCAACTTGATTATGTTTAATTAAATTATTTAATAATTCAGAATCTAATTTAAAACATCCTTCTCCATGTGATATCGGTACATTATAAATCTTACTTAAATCCTTATTAGAAATTCATGGTGAATTTGATTGTAAATATTTTGTTTTAATAATTTTTGATAAGTGTTTACCAATTGGATTATTAATTAATGCTGGTGAATTTTTTGTAATTTTCAAATTTTCATAAGGTAATAGTCCAGCTTGAATTAATGCTTGAAAGCCATTACAAACTCCAAGAATAAGTTTTTTATTTTTTAGATGTTTTTGAATCGCTGCAGCAATTAATTTTTGCTTTAAAATAACAGCAAGATATTTGGCTGATCCATCAGGTTCATCAGATAAACTAAATCCGCCAGATAAATTTAAAATATCACATTTTTTAATATTTTTTGCTAACTCTTTAATCGAAGTTTGCGTTATTTTTTCGTTTTGATTTAAAAAGACAAATACTTTATTTTCGATTTTATTATTAGCGGAATTAAATTTTCTAATTACATCAATTTCGCAATTAGTTCCTGGAAATATTGGATGCAAAATAACGCATTTACGTTTATTTAATGGTGCTAATGTATTTGTATTATCGTTAGAATTATTTAATTGATATGTTTTATTATAATTTGCTTTTGAATTCACTTTACTAATTGTCGGATACACTTTTTCAATTTGAGTTTCTAAATCAGTTAGACAATCTGTAATTTTGATAGTTGAATTAGTGAATTGAAATTTGTCACCTAAATTAGTTGATCCAATATAAATGAATTGTTTATTATTAATCTTATGTTTGGTTTGAAATAAAAGGTTTGCTGGATAAGCGTTTTCAATTTGTTTGTAGGTAATATTAAATCCCGTTTTATTACCCAATGCCATTTCAATTAAACTAAACTGAAGATTTTTAGAAGTTATTGCCATCGCAGCGATAATTTTATTTTTATTAATTAAATCATAATATAAATCAGCATTTGCTTTAAATTCATCTAAGTCAATTAAATTATTTGCATCAGTTTTTTGATTAAGCATATAAATAAAAGCTTTTTCTTTTTTAAAAACATTATTAATAGTAATTTCTTTATCTTTGAATGTATTAATCCCAAAACTAATTAAAGTTGGAATAACATCAATCTTATTAAAACTACCTGACATTGAATCTTTACCACCAACAACTGGTAAATTAAAGTAATTTAAAACTTTAAAAGCTCCAAGTAATCCTAAAAATGGTTGTGATCATTTTTCTTCACTACTTAAAGTTGGAAAGTATTCTTGTAAAGAAATTTTTAAATTATTAAGTGTAATTCCCTTACATATCATTTTACTAATTGTTTCTAAAATTGAATAATAACCCATATGGTATGCTGATTTTTCAGCAATATCAACATTAAAACCAGTTGTAACAGCGACATTAAGATTACTTTCATTAACAATTGGACTTGGAATTTTCGCCATCAAAATATCATTTTTAGTCAAATGATATTTTCCTCCAAAATTATTTAATAAATTAACTGCCCCTATAGTATGATCAAAATTCTCTACTAAACCTTTTTGAGACATATTTTTAAGTTTATTAATTTCATGTTTATATGAATTATTATTATTAAAAATATTTTTATTTACATCTTTAACAATAATATCAGTACTACGAATAGCACCATTACTATTTAAAAAGCGATAGTCAATATCAATAATTTTAGTTTTATTATAGTATGCTTGTAAACGATTATTGTTAGTAATCTTGCCAACACTATAAGCATCTAAATTCTCAAAATTAATTAATTTAGTAAATTCATTTAAATCAGTTTCTTCAATTACCATTGCCATACGTTCTTGAGATTCACTAAACAAAATTTCATATGGTTTAATATCTAAATATTTAGTTTTAAATTTATCTAAATTAATTATGATTCCTTTTGCTAATTCACCAATCGCAACACTAGCACCACCAGCACCAAAGTCATTACAACGTTTAATTAATTTTGTAAATTGTGGATGATTATTAAATAGGCGTTGTAATTTACGTGCAATAATCGGATTCCCTTTCTGAACTTCAGCAGCAGATTGAGTTAATGATTTATGATCTTGCGATTTAGAACTTCCACTAGCTCCACCAATCCCATCAATTCCTGTTTTACCACCAACTAATACAATTAAATCACCAATTTTAGGTTCTTTTTTTATGACTCATTCTTTTGGTACAATCCCTAAGACTGCCCCACATTCTAGATGTTTGGCTTTGTAACTATCATGATAATACTCATTAACAAAAAGTGTCGGTAATCCTACTTGATTACCATAACTACTAAAACCTTTCATCGTATCTCTTGCAATTTTAATTTGTGGTAATTTACTTGGAATAGTTTTAGAAACATCTTCTAAAATATTTCCACATCCACTTAATCGCATTCCACCAAAGCAATATCCACGTGCTGCAAAAATATCACGCATTGCTCCACCTAAGCAAGTACTTGATCCACCATATGGTTCAATTTCACTAGGATGATTATGCGTTTCATTTTTAAAAATTAAATAGTGTTCTTTATCTTTAATCTTAATTTCAATACTGATTGCATTTATTTCAGCACTTTTTTCTAAATCTAATAATTGGTTTTGTTTTATTAACTGCTTAGTTGTTACTAAACTTAAATCCATTAAAGTAAAACTAGTTTGTTTTTTTAAATCATAATGCATTCTTTTAAAAAGATTATATGTATTTTGGATTTCAGTTTTAAGTTGATTATCAGTTAATAAAAATTGAATATTATTAATCTTCGTATTAAATGTTGTATGTCGGCAATGATCACTTCAATAAATATTGAATAACATTAATTCTGCTAAATTAGGATCTCTTTTTTCAATTTTTCGATAATGGTCTTGAATTAATAATGCGTCTTCTAAGTGAAGTGAATAATTATAATCAAGTAAGAATTTTTGTAATTGTGATTGATTATATTTAGAAAAATTTCTAAATATTGATAATTCTTTGTGTAAAATTTTAACTTGATTTTTAATAATTGTCAGATTTTTTTCTTGTGATTCAATCGGATTTATTAAGTATTTTTTAATCTTACTTAATTCTTCACTAGAAAGTTCATCATTAAACCCAATAAAAGTACCAACCTTAATATCAATAGTTTTATTTTTTTGAAATAATGAAAGTAATTGTTTGGTTGCCATTGAACGCTTATCAAATTGAAGTGGTAATGGTTCAAAAGCAAGATAATTTTTAAACTTTGGTATTTGATATGTCACTGTATCGATATTTTTTCTAGCAAAAATATCATATTCGACATCATTGAAAAGATCTGCATCAATATTATATAAATCATAAATAGTAAATATATTTAATTTTTTTAAGGTTTTTAAGTTTAAAATTAATTGTAAATTTTTAAGTAAATTGGTTGATCTAAAATCATACTTTGCAAATCGTGAAACAAAAATTCGAAAATTATTATTTTGCATTAATAGTACACAACCTTTGGAAAAAATCCAAAATATTTGTTTGCTTAGGATCAATAATTAAATGCCCCATTTTACGGTTTAACTTAATTTCTTTTTTAAAATAATCATAAAATCTTACGCTTGGATATTTATGTAAACTTTCTTTCACCTTATTATAGTGCTGTCCTAAAACATTAACTAAAACATTATTATGTAAGATTTTAAATTTAGGTAAAGGAATATCAAAAAATAATGATAAAAATAAATCATATTGAGAAATATTGTAATTATCAATTCCATGGTGTGAAGAATTGTGCACACGTGGAGCAACTTCATTCACTAATAATTTATTTTTTTTAGTATAGAAAAATTCGATTGTATATATCGATGGTTTCCCAATTCCTTTAGCTAATTTTTGAAAAATAAATTCTGCTTGTTTTTGTAAAAAGAAATTCTTATAAGGTTTAGCAGTATGCAAAATACCATGCTGATGAACATTATAATTTAATGGTAAAAAATGGAATTGATGACTTCTAGTGTAAACTCCAGTTAATGATAACTCGAATTTGAAATCAATTTTTTGTTCTAAAATACATTCTTGTTTACTTAAAATATCTTTTAATATTGCTAAATTAGTTAAATCAAATTTATTATCTAATTGTACTTGCCCTTTGCCATCATAACCAAGCATTAAGGTTTTGGCAATTGTCGGTTGATTAAAAATTTCTAAATAATTAACTGCATCTTCATAATTATTTAATAAGTAAAATCTATTAGTTTTAATTCTACAATTTATTAAGTTCAATTTTTCTCTTAGTCGATTATTAGTAAAAAATAAAGGCAAGTGCCCTTGGATACATTTGTTATAATTTTCATGATTCACATTTTTTAGTATAAATAAATCAATATTTTCAAATTCGTAAGAAATAAAATCATTATTTTTAAATAATTGAACTAAACTCTCTTTATTATTAAATTTAGCTACAATAATATTTTTAGAATCTTTATGTGCTGAGCAATTAGGGTTAGGATCTAAACATTCAACATCGATACTATATTTATTAGCAGTAGAAGCAATTAACATTGCTAACTGTCCTCCACCAATTAGTCCTAATTTGTTCATAAAATATATACCTCGTTTTGAAATTATAATTAAAATAGTTGCTTAAATTTATTATAAACATATTTTAAGATTATTAATTAATTTTTTTTGAAAAATAAAGTATATAATTTTTTAGATAAGAAAGTTGGTTCTAATATGACAGAAATTAAAAAACAATCTCTAATAATGAATGGTAAATCAAAATCAGTATTTAATACTAACGATTCTAATATAATTCTTATAAAATATGAAGATAGCATAACAGCTTTTAATAACAAAAGAAAAAATATTCTTGCAGATAAAGGTAAAGTAAATTGTCAGATTACTGATATTATATTTAATTTATTAAAAGAACAAGGTATTAAAACACATATCATTAAAAAGTGAAATGAGTCTAGTCATTTATGCCAAAAGCTTAAAATGCTTCCTTTAGAAGTAATAGTTCGTAATTATGCTAAAGGCTCTATTGTTAGAAGACTTGGAATTGATGAATACTTTGAATTTAAAAATCCTATTATAGAATTTAGTTATAAAAATGACAAATTAGGAGATCCAATGATTTCAATTGACGAAATCATTGCTTTAAAAATAGCAACACCAAAACAAATTACAAAAATTAAAAAAATTAGTTTTAAAATCAATACTATTTTAACTAATTGATTGAAAAAAAATAATATTACTTTATTAGATTTTAAAATAGAATTTGGTTTGAATAAAAATAATGTCATTACTTTAGGTGATGAATTATCACCAGATTGTATGCGATTAGAAAATATGAAAAATAAAACAACCTATGATAAAGATATCTACCGTTTTGAAAAAGGTGATGTTATGCAAGGTTATAAAAAATTTTTGGAGATTATAAAATAATGTCGTTTGACCAACCTTTTAAAAATTATGAATTTAATAGATTAAATGAAGAGTGTGGTATCTTTGGTGGCATCACTGATAATCAAACAAGTTATGATATCTATATGGGTCTTCACTCATTACAACATCGAGGGCAAGATGCTGCTGGAATAGTTACATTTAAGAACAAAAAAATTTATCAAACTAAGAAATTTGGTTCAATTATTTCCCATTTTGGTGAAAAAGATATTGCCTCACTTAAAGGTAATATTGGTATTGGTCATGTAAGATACCCAACTTCTGGAAATAAATCTAGTTTAAAGAATATTCAACCTTTTATTTTTAAAAAACAAAAGAATATTCCTCCTTTTGCGATTGCTCATAATGGTAATCTAACTAATACAAAAAAACTCAAAAAAGAATTAGCGCTTTCAAAAACTAAATTTTATTCTGATTCAGATTCAGAAATTTTAGGTCATCTAATAATAAATTGTAAAAGCGAAAACCTAATTGATAAAATAAAATGTGCATTAAAAAAAATCAAAGGTGCTTATTGTTTTTTAATTTGCTTTGAAGATAAAATAATCGCTTGTCGTGACCCTTATGGTATTAGACCATTAGTTTTAGGTAAAAAAAATAATAATTATATTATTGCTTCTGAAACTGTTGCATTAGATATTAATGGAGCTAAATTAATTAGAACTATTAAATCAGGTGAGATATTAATTATTGATAAAATGCGTAAAATATCAACATATTCTTTTAGTAATCAAAACTACAATGCAATTTGTGCAATGGAATTTATTTATTTTTCTAGACCTGATTCAATTATTGAAGGACAAAATGTTCATAAAGCAAGAATTAATTTAGGCAAACAATTGGCAATTGAATATCCTGTTAAAGCAGATATTGTGATTGGAGTTCCTGATTCATCAATATCAGCTGCATTAGGTTACTCTAGAGAAATTAATATCCCTTTTGAATATGGATTAATTAAAAATAAATATATCGGTCGTAGTTTTATTGCTCCTTCTCAAGAAGAACGTGAAAAAATGATCAAAATGAAACTTAATCCTAATATTGAAGTAGTAAAAGATAAAGATATCATTTTAATCGATGATTCAATTGTTCGAGGAACTACAATGAGAGGAATTGTTAAATTATTACACGATGCAGGAGCAAAAAAAATTCATATTAGAATTGCTTCTCCAGAAATAAAATATCCTGATCATTATGGAATTGATATTTCGAATAGCAATCAATTAGCATTAAGTAAACAGACTAAAGATCAATATGCAAAATCTTTAAAATATGTCTCATCAATTGAATTTTTATCTATCAAAGGATTAGAAAAAGGTTTAAAAAGATCAATAAAAAAACACGAACTTAATGTATCGTGTTTTACAGGTGATTATCCAATTGATATCGATGATTATCAATAAAACTAGTTAAAATAAAACATTTTTAAATTTTACTATTATTGTAAATGGATTTTGAATTTGTAGAAGATATGAATATTATTTTCCAATATGTTTATCACTATATGTATATTTTTTATTATATATTATTTTTATTTAATTCTATAAATGAAAAAAATGTAAAAAACTCAATAATACTATTTTTTAATTTTAAAAAATAGTATTATTAATTTTTAATATAAGGAGAAAATTGGTATATAAATGAACTCAAAATACAAAAATTCTGGTGTAAATATTGAAACAGGAAATGAATTAGTTAAAGTAATAAAGAAAATAAATTCTGTAAAAATCAAGGGAGTTATGAAAGAAAATATTGGTTGATTTGCTGGCGGATTTGATATAAGCAAATATAACTTTAAAAAACCTGTAATTTTTGCAGCAAATGATGGTGTTGGTACAAAATTACTTTTAGCAATTCATAATAAAAATATTACTACAATTGGTGAAGATTTAGTGGCGATGTCAGTTAATGATTTAGTTTGTCATGGTGCTAAACCTTTATTTTTTTTAGATTATATTGGAACTAATAAAATTGAAGCAGATCAATTTAAAATAATTTTAAAAAATATCATTGATTGTCTTTTTACTTTTAATTGTGCACTTTTAGGAGGAGAAACTGCTGAATTAAAACTAATGTATAATTCTGGAGAATATGACTTATGTGGAATGGCTGTCGGAGCATGTGAAAAGAATAAAATTATCGATCCTAAAAATATTAAAAATGATGATATTATAATCGGTATTGCAAGTAACGGATTCCATTCCAATGGATATAGTTTATTAAATAAAATTATAAAAGATAATAAATTAGACTTGAATACTAAATACTTTAATAAAGAAAAATTAATTGATATTCTTTTAAAACCAACTCATATTTATGTAAATTGCATTTTAGAATTACATAAAAAATTTAAAATTAATGGGGCTGCACATATTACAGGTGGTGGTATTAAAGAAAATATTAATCGCATATTAAATGTAAACCAAAAAGCGAAAATTCATTTAACAGAAAATATCATTCAAAAAGAATTTTTATTTTTCCAAAAAGAAGCTAAAATGCAATTTTCTGAAATGTTGGAAATATTCAATATGGGAATAGGATATGCAATCATAATAAATCCTAAAAACAAAAATAAAGCATTTAAAACTATTGAAAAGTATGGTTTTAAATATTATCAACTAGGCAAAATTACTAGTGGAAATGGTGTTGATATTACATGAGATCCAAAATTGCAGTCTTAGGGAGTGGTAATGGTACTAATTTTGAAGTTATTGCTCAAAAAATTATTCAAAATAAAATTAAGAATGCAGATATAGTACTAGTTTTTTCTAATCAACCAGATGCTAAAATAATTGAAAAAGCACAAAGATATAATATAAAAACTTATGCATTATTTGCTAAAAAATCTAGTGAGATTACTAAAGAGTACAACCAAATTCTTTTAAAAGTCTTAAAAGAGAATCAAGTAGATTATATTGTTCTCGCTGGATATATGTTAACTTTAGATAGTTTAATTATTGATGCATATTGAAAAAAAATTATTAATATTCATCCATCATATCTACCTCATTTTAAAGGTTATAACGCTATTAAAAAATCTTATAATAGTAAATCTAAATTTAGTGGGATCACAATTCATTATGTTAATAAAGATATTGATGATGGTGAAGTTATCTTTCAAAAAAAACTTAAAATTAATCGAAAATGAGATCTTGATAAATTTACAGCTAAAATTCATCGTTTAGAATACAAGTATTATTCAAAAATCATTAATAAAATTATTAATAGGAGTAGTTATGAATAAAATCGCACTTATATCAGTTAGTAACAAAAATGGAATTGTAGAATTTGCAAAATATTTAATTAGAAAAAATTATGATCTTATATCAACAAGTGGTACTTACAAATTATTAATAAAAAATAATATCAAAGTAACTAGTATTGAAACAATAACTGGTTTCCCTGAAATTCTTGATGGGCGTGTTAAAACGCTTCATCCAAAAATTCATGGTGGTTTATTAGCAAATTTAGATCTTCCTAATCATAAAGCACAAATCAAAGATAATCAAATAAATAAAATTGATTTATTAATTGTTAATTTATATCCATTTTATAAGAAAATTTTAGAAGAAGCTAGCGATGCTGATATTATTGAGAATATTGATATTGGTGGTCCAGCAATGCTTAGAAGCGCAAGTAAAAATTATAAGTTTAATACTGTTATTTGTGATCCAGAAGATTATCCAATTGTTAAGGCAGAATTAGAAAAAAATAATAATATAACAATTGGATTACGTCAAAAATTGGCAGGGAAAGCATTCTCGCATTGTGCAAATTATGATAGTACTATTTCTGCATATTTTAAAAGAAAAAATAATATTAGTTGACATAAAGAAGATACTATTCCTTTATTTAATAAAACTGCATTACGCTATGGTGAAAATGCTAATCAAGAAGGATTAGTGTTTAATGATTTAAAAATCGAACCAAATTCAATTCTTAATGCTGAACAATTATGAGGAAAAAAATTATCTTACAATAATTTAGTAGATAGCGATGCCGCAATAAATATTATTAATGAGTTTGCAGATCCTTGTGTAGTAAGTCTAAAACATACTAATTCTTGTGGGATAGCAAGTGATAAAGATATTAATAAGGCATGAACTAAATGTTATGAATCTGATCCTATCTCCATTTTTGGAGGGATCATTATTTTAAATCGTCCTATGAGCAAATATATCGCTACTGCAATTAGCAAAATATTTGTCGAAATTGTAATTGCTCCTAACTTTTCTGATAGAACATTAGAAATTTTAAAAAAACGTAAATCATTAAGAATCTTAAAACTCAAAGTTAATGCAAATTCTATTGAAACTATAAATCGCTGAAAATTTAAAAGTATTAATGGTGGAATGCTAGTTCAAGAGCGTGACCAAACAAATTGAAAAGAAGAATTTAAAAACTTAAAATGCGTTACCAAAGCAAAATATAAAAATATTAGCGAATTAGAATTTGCATGAAAAGTGGTAAAACATTTAAAATCAAATGCAATTGCCCTTACTAATAATAATCAATTACTAGGTATTGGAGTCGGTCAAACTAGTCGAATCAGATCTGTTCAATTAGCACTTAGTCAAAAGCTTGAAATCCCAGAAAATAGTATAATTGCTAGTGATGCTTTTTTTCCAATGAAAGATGCTATTACAGCAATTGCTGATTATCAAGTCAAAGTGATTATTCAACCAGGCGGAAGCATCAATGACCAAAAAATAATTGATGAATGTAATAAGCATAATATTGCAATGTATTTTGTTGGCAAACGCCACTTTCTACATTAAAAATAGATTACAAGGTGTATAGATGAAAATAAAAGCAAAAATAAATATTTTAATTTTAGGCAATGGCGGAAGAGAACATTCATTAGTTAAAAAATTCCAAAAATCAATATGATTGAAAAAAATCTATGCTGTTCCTGGAAACTCTTTATGACCAAAAGTAGAAAATAATTCTGAAATCCCTTTAAAAAACCATATAAAATTAGTTCAATACGCTAAAGAAAAAAAGATTGATTTAGTGGTTTTAGGAAATGAAAATTTATTAGCAGATGGAATTGTTGATATCTTTGAGAAAAATAATATTTTAATATTTGGTTGTAATAAGGAAGCTGCTAGAATTGAATCTGAAAAAGCATATAGCAAAGAATTGATGTGTAAATATAATATTCCAACAGCAAAGAGTTGAAAATTTGATAAGTTTATAAACATCAAAAAATTTATTGAAAATAATCCTCATTTTCCAATGGTTTTAAAATCTAATAATTTAGCTTTTGGAAAAGGTGTAGTTATTGCTAGAAATTTACAAGAATCTCTTGATTATGCAGATCAAATTTTTAATAAGCATCTTTATGGACAAAATAATATTTTAATCATTGAAGAATTTTTGGAAGGTGAAGAATTTTCATTACTTTGTGGAGTAAACGGAAAATGTATTTATCCTCTTCCTTTATGTCGAGATTATAAAAGAGCTTTTAATGATGATGAAGGTCCTAATACAGGAGGAATGGGAGTTTCTACTAAACTAGATTTTTTAAATAAAAAAGATCATAAAAAAGCAATTAAAATGTGTATTACTCCATTACTAAAAGGTCTCCAAAAAGAAAAAATTAATTATAAAGGAATTTTATTTGCTGGAATAATGAAAATTAATGATCCTTTAAAACCTTTTCGTGTAATTGAATATAATGTTCGTTGAGGAGATCCAGAAACAGAAATAATTTTAGAAAAAATAAATTCTGATATTATTGAATTTATTTTTGCAATATTAAATAAAAAACATTTTAAATTAGATATTAATAAAACCCATTTTAGTGCAGTTGTTGTATCTGCAAAGGGTTATCCTAATAACTACCAAAAAAATATAGATGTATCTTTTATACAAAATGAAAAAAACGTTATTTATATGGGTGCTAAAAAAGAAGGTAAAAAAATTATCAGTACTGGAGGAAGAATATTTTTAATTTGAAACCAAGATGAAAATAATCCTGTCAAAAAAATTTATCATACCTTAGATACAAAAATTAAAACTGATGACTTATATTATAGAAAAGATATTAAATAACAAAAAAATCATTTAAGTAAAGAAAATGAAAAAAAAATGAAAAATATTTTGATTTATCAGTATAATTAATTTATAATGTAAAATTTAAAAATTAAAATAAAAATAGATATAAAGTAATTGAAAAGAGGTTAGAAAATGAAAAAACTAATAAATTTATTTGCTTTATCATCTATCATCTTAACAGGAGCTGGAACTACAGTTGCTTGCTCATCTTCAACACAACCAGGGCCCACTATTGATCCTAGAAAAGATGTAATTTATTCTTTTGCGCCGGGAAGTGGAACTAGTTGAGCAGCAGGATCAAATACAACACTTATATTTAGTAGTGGCACTCCAAGTGGTCTCTATATTGAAGTAAATGATAATATAAATATGAAGTTTAATAGTGATGCTGGATTAGTATGAACATTTAATATTAATGTTACTTCACTTGGAACTCCTTTAACTGTAACTGGTGCTAGTCCTAGTTTTACTTTAACTTTTAGTAAAGATGAGTTAGCAATAACAAGCTTTGAAGACAAAACTAATACAATTAATATCGAAGTCAGATTATAATTTTATAATAATTTTTAAGATAATAAAGTAATTTAGAAAAGGGCTAATTTGGATTTTACATATTACTTATATTATGTTATATTTTGTAATATTGATAAATTATTAATTATAATGTTATGGAGAAATAATATGAAACCAACCCCTTTAAAATATGAAAATAAAACAATAGGACCAAAAAGGTATGAAGAAAAATTTAATTCTGAACTAAAAATTGAAGATTTAGAATTATACACAAGTATGGAAGTATTAGATGCTAAAAAAGTAGAATATAAAGACTTTATTATGCATAATAAAGCAAAATCAAGAAATATGTTTAGTGGATTGGGATCTTTTTTCAAAACATTATTTGGTGGCGAAATAAAAGGAATTACTAAATTAACTAACAATATTCGTAATGTTGTAGTTTCCGAATTAATCCAAATTGCTAAATCAAAAGGAGCTAATGCTGTTATCGGATTACGAGTTGAAATGAGTTCAATTACAGCTATTATCGATTGTGTTGCTTATGGTACTGCGGTTTACTATACTAGATAATTATCAATATTATTAAATAATTATAAAATTTTATAAAATTTAAAATCAAAAAAGTCAAAAAGAAAGTATTTTCTTTTTGACTTTTTTAAAAATATAAGTTTATATATATAAATTAATATATAGGAAAAATAATGAAAAAATCTTAAACTTTTTAACAATATCAGCTTTATTATCAACTAGTACAATTAATATAGTTTCTTGCTCATCTGGTTTACCTAACCCTCATCCTCGTCCTCATCTTCCTCGTTTAGGTAACTATACTTTCCAAGGTTCATGAGTAAAAGGATCTAATTTTACAATTAATTTTAATATTGGGTCTTCTAAAGAATTCTATTTAAATGATGGTGATAAAATAGACATGACTTGATATTGAAATATCTATTCAAACGGATCTCCTACATCATCTCCAAATTGTATCGTTCATTTAGGTGTAGCATTTAAACCAGTTTCTAGTGGATCTTGAAAAATAACTTTCAATCCAAATAGCTTAAATGTTCCTTCTTTAAGACATAATTCAAATGAATTTATAATCAAATTAGACCGATAAATCAATACTAGAATAATATTCTTTTAAAGTTATAAACTATCTTATAAATCATTTTAGTATCTATATTCTGTAAATATAAATTTATTATTAATTTAAAAATAATAATCCTTGGTTATTATTTTTTTTATTGAAATTATTTTTATTATTTAAATAGTAAAACTGATTTATAGAAAAAGATATGATAAATTTGAACTAGTTTTTTTTGATATAATTAACTTAGATATAAGAAAGAAAAAAGAAGGAAAAAAAGATAATGAAAAAAATATTGAGTTTTTTAACAATATTAGCTTTATTATCAACTAGTACAACTAATTTAGTTTCTTGTTCATTTACTACTGGTACTACAGCAGAAACACCTATAGCACCTCCTATAGCACCTATAGCACCTACAATAGCACCTATATATCCTTCACGAAAATATGGAATAAACTATACTTTTAAAGGTACATGAGCTGCAAAGTCTAGTTTTACTATTAATTTGAATAGCTCATCACCTAGTGGATTCTATTTAGAAACTGGCGATAAAATAGACATGACTTGATATTGAAACGGATCTCCTGCATCATATCCAAATTGTACTATTCATTTAGGTACACCATATAGACCAGGTTCTAGTGGAACTTGAGAAATAACTTTCAATGCAAATAGCTTAAATGTTACTTCTTTAAGAAATAATTCAAATAAATTTATAATCAGATTAAATACGCCAACATCATCAGTTTTTAAAATATAATTCATTATTTATAAAAATAGATCTTAGTCTAGAGAAGAAATTATACTTCTCTAGATTTTATTTTGATACAATTAATTTAGATAAAAAGAAAGAAAGATAATGAAAAAAATATTGAGTTTTTTAACAATATTAGCTTTATTATCAACTAGTACAACTAATTTAGTTTCTTGTTCATCAACTAATACTGCTGTAGTAGAACCTATAGCACCTCCAATAGCACCTATTCGAGAATTTGGAGTAGATTATACTTTTACAAATACTGGTAGTTGAGCTGCTCATACAAGTTATACTGTTGAATTTAATAGTGGAACACCTGATAGTCTTTATTTAATTGATGGAGATAAAATCCAAATGACTTGAGATTGAACTGACGGTAGTAAAAATAAATACGATATTGATAGTATAACTTTAGGGACAGCAATAAAAGTTGGAATTGGATCTAATACTTTGAATATAACTTTTAATAATAATAATTTGAACTTTTCTGGAATATGAAAAATTAATGGTACAAGTAAATTCAAAATAAAATTAATTGATCCTTCTGCACCTATACCTATAATAGACCCAAATTATCTAGTTGAAACCCCTTATGGTTGAAACCCTGATGCTGAATTTTTTATTTATTGTAGTGCTTCAAAACCTGCAGGACTTTCTTTCGAAAGTGGAGATTCATTTAGTATGACTTGATATTTTGATGATACATCCTATATTTCATATACAATTAATTCAGTAACTTTAGGAACCGCAATAACTCCATCAGAAGTAGTCGACATCAAAAGTGATTTTAAAATAACTTTTACTGGTTCAACTATAACGGTTACTAATTTTTTCTTAATAGGTACTTCACATCGATTTACAGTCACATTCAATTAACCAACATAATCAGTTCTTAAAATATAATAAATTATTGATAAAAATAAAATCTTAGTCTAGAAAAGGATGGTTACTTTTCTAGACTTTTTTTTGATGCAATTAATTTATATATAAAAGAAAGAAAGAAAGAAAAATAATGAAAAAAATCTTAAGTTTTTTAGCAATATTAGCTTTGTTATCAAATAGTACAACTAATTTAGTTTCTTGTTCATCTAGTAATTCTGTCAAAGATCCTATTTGAGAATATAGAATAAACTATACTTTTAAACCTACAACTACATACTTTAATTATTCTGCAGATTTTAGTATTAATTATAATATTGGATATTGGGTCTTCTAAAAGACTTTATTTAGAAAATAGAGATCAAATAGAAATAATTTGAAATTGAGCTGAAGAACATGATGGTAGTAGACAACTAATATTTAAAAGAACTGTTACAATGAGTTATTTTTTGCCTTGAGATTTGCATCTAAGCTGAGAAATATGAGAGCATCCGTTTAGTATAGATTTGGAAAATATACCATATAACATAGCTCATTTTATAATCAGAAAATTTATCTCACATAATGCTCCTTCTTAAAATATAATTGATTATTTATAAAAATAGATCTTAGTTTAAAAAATATATTCACTCCTTTAAACTATTTTCTTGATACAATTAATTTAGATAAAAAAAGAAAGAAAGAAAGATAATGAAAAAAATATTGAGTTTTTTAGCAATATCAGTTTTATTATCAACTAGTACAACTAATTTAGTTTCTTGTTCATCTGATACTTCTGATCCTGTAGATCCTATAGTACCTCCAGAAGTCCCTCTTCGAGAATATAATATAGATTATACTTTTGAATCTACAACTCCATCCTTTGATTCTGATACTGATTTTACTGTTGATTATAATACTGCATCTCCTAAAGGACTTTATTTAGAAGATGGAGATCAAATCCAAATGACTTGAGATTGAGATAGCGGAGCTATAGTATATACTTTTGTTGTTTCTTTGGGTGCTGAATTAACACCTGATACCACATCAACAGCTTGAAAATTAACTTTAAATCAAAATAATTTTTCTGTTTCTCATTTAAAGGCAGATGCTGATCAATGTACAATCAAAGTAAGGGGTCCAATAGTAGTACCAGTAACAATAGATTATAGTTTTGAACCTGATGGATCTGCTGACCCATGATGAATAGCTGGAGGATCTCATATTGTTCAATACAATACTGCTGATCCTAATGATCTTAAATTAAAAAATGGAGATCAAGTACAAATAACTTTTATTTGAACTAAGGAACATGATGGTAGTATAGGATTTACATTTCTAAATACTATTGATACAAGTCTATCTATTTATCCTGATAAAATTAATTATTCAAATTGAAGGCTAAACTTAAAAGATGATAATATGGTAATGAGAGAGACGCCATATGATACTGCCTCAATGGTAATCGGAGTAATTCCTCCAGAAGAACCAAATGAGTAATTAACCTAAATGATACTAGTTCTTAAAATATAATAAATTATTGATAAAAATAAAATCTTAGTCTAGAAAAGG
>CAZAJD010000005.1:19953-29302 GCA_964485375.1 uncultured Mycoplasmatales bacterium
CATTTTATAATCAGAAAATTTATCTCACATAATGCTCCTTCTTAAAATATAATTGGTTATTTATAAAAAATAGATCTTAGTTTAAAAAATATATTCACTCCTTTAAACTATTTTTTTGATACAATTAATTTAGATAAAAAGAAAGAAAGAAAGAAAGATAATGAAAAAAATCTTAAGTTTTTTAGCAATATCAGCTTTATTATCAACTAGTACAATTAATCTAATTTCTTGTTCATGTAGAGCTGATCCTGTAGGTCCTATAAAACCTATAGATTCTTCACGAGAATTCGGAGTAGATTATACTTTTACAAATACTGATACTTGAAGTGGTGATACAAGTTATGCTGTTAGTTATAATACTGCATCTCTTAAAGGACTTTATTTAGAAGATGGAGATATAATCGAGATGACTTGAAATTGAAATGGTAGAGTTGCTAAAACATATTCTTGTGTTATTTCTTTGGGTGCTGAATTAACACCTGATGCCTCAACACCAACTTGAAAATTAATTTTAAATAAAAATTATTTTTATATTTCTCATTTAATGGCAGATGTTAATCAATGTACAATCAAAATAATGGATCCATCAACATCTATTCGAGAATATGGTAAAGATTATATCTTTCCAATAAAAATTAATCTATCCTTTGGTTCCAATTTAGATTTTACTATTTATTATAATACTGCATATCTTAAAGGACTTTATTTAGAAGATGGAGATCAAATCCAAATGACTTGAGATTGAGATAGCGGAGCTAGTACAAAATATTTTTATATAGTTTCTTTGGGTACTGAATTAACACCTGAAGCTACATCACCAACTTGAAAATTAACTTTAAATCAAGATAACTTTTCTGTTTCTCATTTAAAGGCAGTTGCTAATCAATGTAGAATCAAAGTGGTAAGACCGTAACTTCTCCTCGAGAATAGATACAGATTATACTTTTGAATCTACAACTCATCCTTTGATTCTGATGCAGATTTTAGTGTTAATTATATTATTGCGTCTCCTAGAGGACTTTATTTAGAAATTGGAGATACAATCGAAATGACTTGAGATTGAAGTAGCGTAGCTGCTAAAATATATACTTTTGTTGTTTCTTTGGGTGCTGAATTAACACCTGATACCACATCAACAGCTTGAAAATTAACTTTAAATCAAAATAATTTTTCTGTTTCTCATTTAAAGGCAAATGCTGATCAATTATACAATCAAAGTAATAGATTCAACAGTAGTGCCAGTAATACTAGATTATAGTTTTAAACTTGATGGATCTGCTGACAAATGATGAATAGCTGGAGAAACTCATATTGTTAGTTACACTGCTACTAGTCCTAATAATCTTGAATTAAAAAATGGAGATCAAGTTCAAGTAAAAGTTACTTGAACTGAGGACTATGATGGTAGTATAGGTTTTACATTTATAAATACTGTTAATACAAGTCTGTATTTTTATCTTGATGGAATTAATTATCCAAATTAAAGGCTAAAATTAAAAGATGATAATATGGTAATGTTGGGGACACCATATGATTCTGCTTTAATAGTAATCGGAGTAATTCCTCCAGAAGAACCAAATGAGTAATTCAACTAGATGATGCTAGTTCTTAAAATATAATAAATTATTGATAAAAATAAAATCTTAGTCTAGAAAAGGATGGTTACTTTCTAGACTTTTTTTGATGCAATTAATTTATATATAAAAGAAAGAAAGAATGAAAAATAATGAAAAAAATCTTAAGTTTTTTAGCAATATCAGTTTTATTATCAAATAGTAAAACTAATTTAGTTTCTTGTTCATCTAATAACACTCCAACTCCAGTAGAACTAAATACAAAAGATTATACTCTCAACAATTATGAAAATAGTTTTGATGATAAAGGAAATGGGCAACTTGCCTTTTCATCTTCTTAACTCTCTAGTCTTCGTTTACTATCAAGAGAAAAAATAGAAATGACTTGAAATTGAAGTACTGCAGAAGAAGCTCATCTTGTATTTGAACACACTGTTACCCTTTCTACAGCATTTCGACTTGATGTAACTGATTATCTAAGTTGAACATTAATTTTTATATGAAATCATGTTTTAGTAATCAGTAATGGGTGCAGATGCAAGTTCATTTATAATTACTACAAATTTCAGTTCATAACACCAACTTTTAAAATATAATTAATTATTAATAAAAAAAATAATAACCGAAAGGTTATTATTTTTTTTTATCAAAATTGTTTTCACTATTTAAAACCATATCATACTGTTGTTTTTTAAATGTCTTTAAAGTTTTAATGTGGTTATTATTAATTAAAGCCAAAATTCGTAGTGCTAGTAATGCTGCATTTTTACTAGCATTAATTCCTACAGTTGCTACAGGTGTCCCAAATGGCATTGAAATAATAGAACAAATAGAATCAATGCCATTCATTTTAGATGTAATCGGCACTCCAATAACAGGAAGCATTGTTCAACTTGCCACCATTCCTGGTAAGTGAGCACTGCCCCCTGCACCAGCAATAATAACTTGATATTTATTAGATGCAGTTTTTGCAAAATCCATCATTAGATCAGGGCTACGATGAGCAGATACAATTTTTAAATCATAAGTTATATTTCACATATTAAATAAGGGCTCAATATCTTTCATAACTTTATAATCAGATTGGGACCCCATAATAACAGCGACATCTTTTTTCATATTCAATTAACTCCTTTATTTATATTAAATAATACACTATATATTCATAAAAAATAATATATAATATCAATAGAATATATGATTTTAATTTATGGAGATGTAAAAATGACTAAAAATTATAAAAAAATAATCGATATCATTGAACTCGATTTAGTAAAAGATGATGTTATTGAAGAACAATTAACTAATATCATCAAAAAACATAAAATTAAAAATGCATTTTTTAACGGAATCGGAGCAGGAAAAAATCTTAAAGTAGGATATTTAATAAATCATAACCCAATTAAATATAAAGAAATTAATTGCAATAGTCCTTATGAAATTACTTCATTTATTGGTAATGTAAAAAATGGAAAATCTCATACTCATATAACATTATCAAATAATATTTCTAATGTTATTGGTGGTCATTTTATAAGTGGTAAAGTAGCATTTATATTCCAACTATATATTCAAGTTTTGGAGTATGATAAATAATGAGAATTCGTACTAAATTTAGTGTAATTTGATCTTTCGCTTTTATTAGTCCTGTAGTTTGTAGTGTAATAAGTTGTTCAAGTTCAATAAATAAAATTACAATTGATAAAGCCTCATTAGAAACTGATTTAGATTATAATTTAACAGTACCGGGATTCCAAACTGATGTTCTTTCAGCAAGAAATACTGTTATTAATACTTTAGTATTAAATAAAGGTAATAATTCTAATACTTTAAGCTATATGCTAATTAATACTGATCCTAATATTGTAATAGATTTTTATAATGATAAGCATAGTACAACAGATGACCCATTATCTTCTAATTTCCAAATTGTAACTGGTCTATATGATTTGACAATAACTGTAACCAAAGATGCTCATTCTATTAATCCGTTTACTTTAGCATTGACAGATATTGGTATTGCAAAATAATAAAATATAAAAATCAAACTAATTGAATTAGTTTGATTTTTTTGTTTTCCCTAAAAGTTTAAACATATTTTTTTTATAAATTTCAACACCAGGTTGATTGAATGGATTTACATTAAGTAAATAAGCACTCATTGCTGCTGCTCTAAAGAATCAATATACTAAATATCCAAATGATTTGTCAGTCATTTCAGCTAATTCAATAATTATATTAGGTTTTTTAGCAACTTTATGATGTGCTTCTAAAACCCCTTCAAAAGCAATATAATTTATTTTATTTAAACTATATTTAGTTAAATAATTCAATTCATCGATATTCTCTTTATCGTTAGGAATTTTAATATCAAATTGCGGTTTATTGATTTTTAAAACTGTTTCAAATAAAACATTGCTACCTTCTTGGATAAATTGTCCTAAAGAATGTAAGTCAGTTGAAAAAATTGCTGAAGTAGGTAATAATGCTTTCCCGGCTTTTCCTTCAGTTTCACCAAATAATTGTTTTCATCACTCATTCATAGATTGTAATTGCATTTCATAGCTTACCATCATTTCAACTGGATATTTACTTTTTTTATAAAGTAAATATCTTGTTAATGCGTACTTATATGCAGTATTTGTATCAGGATTTTCTAAATCTTTATAGGCTTGTTTTGCACCTTTAATAACATTATCAACTTTTATGCCTGCTATTAGCATTACAAATGTTCCTACAGGAGTTAAAACAGAATATCTCCCTCCAATATCATCAGGAATAACAAAAGTAGCATATTTATTAATATCAGCAAATTTTTTTAAAGCGCCTTTAGATTTATCAGTAACACAAACAATTAAACTTGCAGAAGTTTTTACACCAACTTGATCAATCAATTGCTTTCTTGCTAATCTAAAAGCAACTGCTGGTTCAGTCGTTGTTCCAGATTTTGAAATTACACAGATTCCAAAACGTTTAGCTTTTAAAAAATCTAAAAGTTGATATGTATATGAAGAAGACATAGTATTACCAATAAAATGAATTTGAATCCCTTTGCAATATAATCCTTTAATCATATCGACAGCAGCTTTAGCGCCTAGATATGAACCACCAATTCCAATTACTAGTAAATGATCAATAGAAGATTTTATTCTATTAGCGACTTTTTTCATTTTTGCTAATTCTAATGAATCAAATTTAATTGGTTGATCATATCATCCTAAAAATTCTTTACCCTCACCGGTTTTATTCATAATCATATTATGAATTTCATTAATTTTTTTATTATAAGTTTTTAGTTTATTAACTTTAATTGCATTATCTAAATTTAATTTTATCACTTTAAAAATCCTTTTTTCTAAATTGCATAATCCTGCATGAATATATAATAGTAAAAATTAAAAAATCATATCACCATCTGCATCTAGATCTTCATCTCCATCTTCATTTGGAATATCCTCATTTATAGATTGAACATCATCATCATTACTAATTTTTTCAGATATTAATTGATCTTGTTCTGTATTTATAATATCATTATTTTTTTCGCTAAATTCTGCATTTTCTGAAATATCATCAAAATCATCTTTTTTATATATAAAAAAATAAATATATCCTATTAATGCAATAAAAGATAAAAATGGAATTGGTGCAGTATTAAGTACCGTTAAAATTAAAAATTGTTTTGATAATTGTTCGGCTTTTCAAATTTTTAATTGAAAAGCACTAACTATTGCTGCTGCTGATAATAATACTATTGTTATATAAAGGGAAATCCCCATAATATGATATTTATTGCCTAAAAAACTAACTAAAAAAACTAATCATAGGATAGAAATAGCTATACTTAATACCATTGAAATTCTAATAAAATATTTTAAATTATTTTTATGTAAAAATGTTTTCATCAAATCCGCCTCATTTTAATTCTTTAGATAATTATATATCATTAAAATTTATTATATAATTAATTCATAAATAATTAGTATTAATTAAATTCATCAAAAAATATGATTTTTATAATTAGTAAAATATATAAAAATTTAATATTAGAATAGGTGAATCATAAATAATGGATAAAAGTAAAAAATATAAAGACTATTATTTGAATTATTTTATGTATAAACCTAGTAAAGAACAATGTAAAATAATCGATAATATTGAACATTATAATATATCAGTCCAAGGATTAGCTGGATCAGGAAAAACAACAACAACTTTTTTTGTTGCACAAAAATATCCAAATAAAAATATTTTGATTCTTACATATAACCAAATTATTAAGCAAGAAATGACTGAAAAAGCGAATTACTTAAAAATAAAAAATATGGATATTTTAACATTCCATGAGTTTAGCGCTAAATTATGAAATACTTCTTGTACTTTAGATAAAGAAATCAAATATTTAGTTGATAGAGGATTTAAAAGAAAAGCAATTTTAAATTATGACATTATTTTTGTTGATGAAGCTCAAGATTTAAATGATACATATTATAAAGTTTTATGTATAACATTAAAAGAATCTAAAAATAAGAGTTTTAAGTTATGTCTTCTTGGAGATGTTTTTCAAACCTTATTTTTACACGAAAATTCTGATTCAAGATATTTAAAATTTGCAAATAAACTACTAGATTTTAATAATTCTGAATGATTGCAAATTAATCTAAAAAAAACTTTTAGATTAAAAGATTCTAGTGTTGATTTTATAAATAATTGTTTTTCAGATAAAAAAATTAATGAGGGATTTAAAACTAATTCTATTAAAAAAATCATGCATCTAAAACAAAAAAATTCTATTACTTATATGATAGTAAATAGTTGAAATAGTGATGTTTTAATTAAAGAAATCAAAAAAATGATTAAAAAATATGGATTAGAAAATATTTTTATATTATCGGAATTTATTCACAATAATACTGCAATTAAATCAATTCTCAATATATTAGAGACACATAATATTAAAACATATATCAATGATTCAGATAGTATGTCATTAGATAAAAACAAAATGCAAAATAAACTTTGTATTGCTAACTTCAAACAAGTCAAAGGATTAGAAAGAAAAGGCGTTATAATATTCGGATTTGATGAAACATATATAGATAAATTTAATTGAGATTATGCTGATTATAAAATTAATAATGATATCTATGTTGCATTAACACGTCATACTAAGGAATTATTATTAATTAATGATTTTAAAAGTAATTATTTACCATTTATAAAAGAGGATAATATTAAAAAAAATACAAAATTTGTTTCAAATAAAGAAGAATACAAAATATGAAAACAAAAAATTAAATATTCAGAAAATTATGATAATACAGCAAGCAAATGAAATAAAAGTATTAAAGCTTGTAGTTTAATTAAAAATATGCCAAAAAAACTACTAAATGAAATTATTAGTAAAATAAAATTCCGAACTTTAAGCATTGATACAAAAAATTTACAACCTATAAAATTAAAAACAATTCCTTCTTTAACCACTAATTATATTAATGAGATTACAAAAATAGCTTTAATTATTGGATTTGAAGATGCTCAAAACAATAGTAATCCGATTAATATTTTAATTGATGAGATTACAAATAATTTTGGTCATACTAAAAAACATTATAGTTATTTATTAGATAATTCCAAATTTTTGTGAAATTTATTTTATAAAAAAAATTGAAATACTAAAGAGTTATTAAAATTTGCTCATTTATTTTTTTGTTTTAAAACAAATAATAAATTTATACCTTTAATTGATGATGAATATAATTGAATAGATAATTTTAGTATTATAAAAAATAATAATAATATGCTAAATTATATAAAAAATAATAATATCTATAATTTTGTTGCTAATAAAAGTGGAGAAAAGGAATTAGTAAATAAAAAAATTACTAGTTGTATTGATATATTAGATTTGAGTCATCAAATAATTTGAAATTTTATATTCAAGGATTACTTTGACATAAATGATTATATTCATACAATAATAAATAAATATATTATAGAAAATAATAACCAAGTATTGGCAGATATTATTAATAGAAAAACTAATTGGCAATTAATCGATAATAAGATCTCTTTTAAAAACTATCTTTTTAATTTAAAAAATAATTTAATTCAAGAAGTTAAAATTAATAATGAAGATATGATTAGAATAATTGAAATAATTATGGAATATAATTTTAATAATTTATCATATCATAAAAAAGATATTGTTTTTTTAAAGGACAATTTGAAAATTAAAGCTAATATAACTAAACAAAACTAAAGACTGTAGGTTATGTAAATGAATTCAAAAAAAAAACAAATTATAAAATTGCAAATTGCTAATATTTTTTCACTTATCATGACAATATTTGATGTTCTCTTGATAGTTTTGATTATTTTTGATTGAAAAGATTTAATTAATTTCCATTGAGTATCTCTTAGCCTTGTTGCTGCAATATTAGAAATAATTAGTATGGTAATACTAATTATCATCGGATCAATACAAATGCATTATTGTAGTTGAAAAAAATTAAATATTAAATTAGGACGTGTAGTGGGATTATTTAATATCCTTCCATTCTTTTCTACAATAGCATTCTTCTTAACAATTATTTTAATGTCTAATATTTCAAGTATTTTACAAAAAGAAAATAATAATAACGATAATAAAGACAACCCAAATTTAAATGATAATGATCAAAATAATAAAAATTCACAAGATGAAGAAAAAAGTGTTTACAATACTGATAAAAATAATAAAAAAGAAAAAGGAAATAATAAGACTACTAAAGATCAAAAATCAAATGATTATAATAAAGAAGATCATACCCAAATTGATAATAATGATAATAAAAATCCTAACGATGAAGAAACTAATAAAGAAGATCATAACCAAATTGATAATAATGATAATAGAAATCCTAACGATGAAGAAACTGAAGGAATAGAATATAAAGATTTCCAAAGAAATAATATTTATAATAAAGATAATAATCAAACTAATATAATAGAAAATTCAGAAAGTAATAATGATAATGATAATCAAGAAACTGAAGAAATTTCTAAAGATAAAAATAGCAACAAAAAATAATAGAGAGAAATAAAAAAATTAAATTTCTAAAATTAAAGAAAAATTATCATCATAAGACATTTAACTAATAAATAAAAAGGAGAAATAAATTTATGAATTTAGATTACCTAAATCGTTTTAAATTAAGTAATATTTTGGCAATTGTTTTTACAAGTATTTTTGTTGCTGTTGAGTTAGGATTAGGAATTCCTGCAATTATCCAATTAAATAATAGTCTAGAAGCTACTAATACAGTCCCAGATATTTTTATAATATATTCATCTATTACTATTTGTTTAGGTATATGTGTAATATTTTCAGGAATTATGCAATGTATTTATGCAATCGTTGGTAGTCAAACTCCAGGAATGGCAGTTTTTACAGGAGTATTAAATATTTTTGTATACATAAGTTTTATTGGTATTTTAGGTTTATTTTTATCTATTTATTTATTATATCAAACCAATGTTAGTATTAAAGAATTCCAAAATAATAAAGACCTTTCTATAAATATTAAACCTAATAATTTACAAAATAGTAAAAACCAAGATGAACAAAATAAAAAATAATTAATAAAGTGAATTTTTGTAGAATTATTTTAAAAAAACTATTATAATATATTTTATATAAATAAGGATAGGAAAAAAAATGGAAAATAGTATCATAAATACTAAAGATAATAAAATAACTAAAGATAGTAAAATAACTAAAGATAGTAAAATAA
>CAZAJD010000005.1:29402-56289 GCA_964485375.1 uncultured Mycoplasmatales bacterium
ACTAAAGATAATAAAATAACTAAAGATAGTAAAATAACTAAAGATAGTAAAATAACTAAAAATAGTAAATTAAAAGGTGTATATATTACAATAATTATTTTAGGAGCAATTTCAATTATATTACCAGTATTTTTATTCTTCCCTATAGGATCAATAGTATTTTCAGTAATTGGTGCTATTGTATTACTTGGAGTTTTCATATCTGGAATTTTACAAGCAGTGTGATCAGGTGAAGAAACAGCTGAAAATAGAAAAATAATTCTAGCAGCTGGATGATTTAATATTCTTTTATTTACTGCTTTTATAGGTTGAATTATAACAATAGTGATTTTTGCACAAAATAATAAATCAAATAAAAAAAATTAGAATATTTTAGTTATTATATTTTTGATAAATTAATTAAAAATTAAAATAAATATAGTAAAATTAAATTTGTATTTTTATATTATAAATAATAAATATTATATTTTAATAGAATATGGAGAATTTATATGAGATTTTTTAAATGTAAAAAAAACAAACAAAATAAAAATGATAATACTGTTGATTTAAAAAAAGATCACAAACATAATGATCATCATAAAGATGATGATAAAGAACAAGATGATAAACATAGTGATCATCATAAAAATGATGATCAAAAAAAAGATAAATAATAAAATATAAATAAAATAAAAAAAATAGACTATAAGTCTATTTTTTTTATTTTATTTGACCAATTATAAAAATAATCTAATTTCAAGATCATGGGCTGATAGTGTGCAACCTTTAAAATCGAGTATCCTATAGGAAGCATACTTAATTGATAATTATTTATTAATTGTTTTTTAGTATTTTGATATGAGATTTGCTTTAAGTTATTAAAATTAATATTATTTGGTTGCCATGATTTTAATTGTCCTAATTGACTAGAAAACATATTCAAAGTTTCAAGATCATTACTATGTAAATATAAAATATAATTAATATTGCCTAAAATAGTGTTTACATCCTTATAGTTTTCTTTAATTTGACTATAAGACTGTAAAATCAACATAAAAAAGATGTTATAACCTCTTGATGTAGAAATTATATTACTAAAATTGGGAATTGCTGGGATGTTCGCAAATTCATCTAAGATAAATAAGGTTTTTAATTTAGTTTTATGTTCCATCAAATAATTAATTAATAAATTAATAAAAATAGTTGCAAGAGGTCAATATGTAGACAAACTTGGGTTTGTTTTTATAAAAATAATATGTGGTTGAATTAATATTTTTTCTAATAAAACTTCATTTTTAGAGCTCATTTTTAAAAATTGGTGTGAAGATCACTTTTGTAGAACTGTTAATGACATTAAATATATTGAAGGAAGCATTTTATTAGAATCATCTAAAAAGAGTGAAATACTCTTTTTAAAAATATTTATTTTATCTATATCTTCGATGATTGTAGATAATAATTGCTTATATCCCTTAATTAAAAATTTATAACCTTGAGAAAAGGTTGTAATCAACAATTTAGGATCTAATCTTGGAACTGACTGTGTTATTAATAAAGAAATTATATGTGACTTAATAAAAATTTTACTTGCATTATGTCATATAGGATCGCTATTGGATTTAATATCATTAATGATGATATTTATTAAATTATCAAGATAAATTTCAAAATGATCTAATTTTTTTTGATTTCAAAGGGTGATTAAATGGTCTAAAGGATTCCAATAACTACCTTTAAAATTAATAAAATCCAATTGTATAACCTTATAACTAGTTAATAGTATGAAAGGTAATAGTTTCTCATATAATTCTCCTTTTGGATCACTAATAATAAGATTAGCTTTTTCACCACTAAATAAATTAGCAATAATATTAGGGATCACTATACTTTGTGTCTTACCTATGCCGCTAGTTCCAATAACTAAAAGATGATGCTGATCTAAACAATTATATTTTAAATCATTGTTTTTATCTAAATGGTGATTAACACCAAACCCATTATTCAAAGAATGAAAATAAGCAAGTTTAGAAAATTTTAATAAATAATTTACATTAGTAATTAATTGTGGTTCTACTAAATAATCTTTAGTTTTACTTTGATATTTCAATTCTTTGATTTTAATTTTTTTAAAAATATGAGTACTTATTATAAAACCAATAAGGATTAATGCAAACAGCAAATTAACTAAAATTATTTTATAATTAAAAATAATTTTAGTAAAACTTATCGGATTAATTAAAAGTATATAAAGAATATAACTCACTAATGATATTAGTAATCAAAAAAATAATGGTAAAGAACATCAAATAGCAATTTTTATTTTATAATTCACACTAAACACATTTCTACTTTTAGATTAAAAATTCTAAAATAAATATAACATAAATCAAAAATACTATAAAAAATAAATTAAAAATTTTATTTTAAAAATAAAAATGTTTACTTAAAAAATCTTGGTTATCTTGAAGATAGCAATAATTCCTTATAACTTTTAGCATAATATATAAAAATGCTTGATTTAATGCCAATTTTAGTCTTTTAAGGGTATAAAAAAGTATTATTATCTATAGATTATTCAAAAATTTTTCAATTAATAAAAAATGCAAGTTAGAACCTCTAACTTGCATTTTAAAATTGATATTTATTATTTTTTCATATTTCCAAGATTAGCATCTGCCGTTGACACTTGGTTTCTTTTTTCTTTTTTAATAATATCTTTAATATATGATTTAATAACATCTGCTTCGCCACCAAAAATAGCTTGAATTTGTTTACCTTGATTTAAAACAGCAGTTGCACCTTGATTCTTAATAACATCTCTTTTAACTATTGTTAAGTCTTTTACGTTAACACGTAATCTAGATGCACATGCATCAACTGTTGTTATATTACTCATTCCGCCCAATGCATCATAAATAATTTGAGCTTTAGCAATCTTAGCTTCTTCAGCTGATGATTTTGTTTTTTTGGCTTTATAGTTTGCTTTTGTATAAAGTGAAGTTTCTTGTGTTGCACCATCACGTCCAGGTATTTTGACATCTTTAGAAACAATTAAACTGTAGAAAATGAAGAAATAAACTGGAGCAAATAGTGGTCCTACAATTAAAATTCACTCAAATCTTGTACCTTCATTATAAGGTACAATCCCGAAGATAGTTAAATCAATAGCTCCTCCTGATACTGTTTGACCAACATGGACTTTTAAAAATCCCATTGCTCAAAATGATATTGCTGCTAATGGAACATGTATTCCATAGAATAATCATGGTGCTACAAATAAGAATGTATATTCTATAGGTTCAGTAATCCCAGTTAAGAATGATGTTATTCCAGCTGAAAAATAAATCCCTAATGTAGCAGCACGATTTTCCTTGGGTACAGAAGCCCACATCGCTAATGCTGCGGCAGGAAGTCCAAACATCATAAATGGAAATTTACCTGATTGGAATCGACCAAGATTATCAATATTAATATGGCCTCCTGAAGTAGTAAGTTCTTGTGATAAAAGATGTAAACTATGAAAACTAATATTAGGATCTCCTAATATAGCATATAACATATATTGATCTCCACTAGCAGATAGTGTAGCTGGTAGTAAATCGGATAAAGTTATACCTGCTGCTGCAAGAGCAGAAGTACTGTATTGAGAAAATACAGAACTAAGTGGTCCCCCACCAGCACTAGTTCATCAAAGCGGAGCATAAAATACATGATGTAAACCAAAAGGTACTAATGAACGCTCGATTAACTCAAATATAAATGAGTCAAACCCATAAGGAATTTTCCCAGTATTTTCACCAAATCAAGATAATGCATTACCTATTGGTGGTCAAATAAGAATAAATAATAGTGATAAAGGAATAACTGCAAAAAACATTACAATCGGTACAAATTTAATCCCACTAAAAAAATTAATTACAGTCGGTAATTGTACTTTATATGTTCTATTATAAATATAAGCAACAATACATCCAACAATAATTCCAGCAAATACACCAGTATTTAATGAATTTAAACCAAGAATATTAACAAATAATGCTGATGAAATATTATGTCAAAATAATAAGTTATAAGCAATATTTGTTTCATTAGCTCCATGAATAACAAAGTTACTAGGAATATAACTAGTTGAATTTGTGTAGTTATAAATATCACAAATTTGAGTTGGTGTTAAAAAACTTTGATTAGTTGCATTGTCTCATCAACCCGCAGTCCCAGCTTTACTATCAACAAAATTATTAAAAATATCTTTATTAATAGAAAAGACTTGGTCGTCACCTCCATTGATAGAAATAGAATATGTTCAAAAATAATCATTTACATGCGTTAATGAAGCGATAATTGCATTAAATACAAGAAAAGCAACAATTCCAGCAAGTGCTGCTGCACCGGCATCATCTGTAAAAGCAATAACTGACGATATACAAAATAAAATAGGTAAATTATTAAAACATACGGATCCCATTTGGTTAAATAAATCACCAATTTGATATCCAACAGAACTATGATCACCAATACTTGAAGTAATTGCTGCCCCAATTCCAATAAAGAGCCCTGCAATTGGTAATAAGGCAATTGGTAATAAAAAGGATTTAGATAATTTCCCTAATGCTCCCATAATATTAGAACGCATATTTTTTCAGTCAATATTGGGTCTTTGCACTTTATGCTTTTTCGAAATATTAGTATTTTTTTCTAATGTTTTATTATCATTTTTATGAGATGTAGGCATAAATACACCTTTCTAAAATTAATATATTAAATTATTAAAATATTAAGTTTAATAAAATAAAATTTTATATTATATGATTAGTTATCATTAATCCAATAGCACTTATTCCCATTAAATAGAACATAATACTTAGAGAAATTAGATAAAATTTACGTAAATGACCAACTAAAGTATTCCCACTTTTGGCACGATTAAATCCTGTAAGATTACTTAATTTAGTTTTATGTTTAAAATGCAAAAATAAAGTAATCGTTCCGACTACAACACCAATAATTAACATCGAAATATAAATTCATAAATTATTATTCAAAATACTACCTCCATTCAAATAAAATAAATATTGAAATTAATATGATACCTTCATAATTATTTTATAATCTTATTAATTTTACTAGCATAAATCGCATAGTATCAAAATATAATTATAAATTAAGATGAATTAAATTAATTATATAATACTTTATAATAAATATTCATCTCTATAATAAAAATAAAATAAAATAATGTGAAAATTATGAATTGTTTTTATTTTGATAATTTAAAATTACTTTTAATCCTTTAGTAATGGATAATTTTTCTGAATTATTTGTATAAGGAATAAGAAATGATTGTCCTTTTTTAACTGCTTGATTATTTATTAATCCTTTACCTGAAATAATACTAATTAAAAATCAGGTTTTACTAGGTAAGTCAATTGTCTTAGATAATAATTTAGTTGTGAAAATTTCACTTGTAAAAAACAAATTATCAATTAATATTCCATTTTTGATATTTTTGATCGGAAAATCAATATCAGGGAAATCAATTACTGCTTTTGATTGATCAATATGCAGATCACGTAATTTTCCATTATCATCTTTACGATCAAAATCATAAAGACGATAAGTAATATCAGAAGACTGTTGTACTTCAAGAACCATAGCACCACTAGTTAATGAATGAATTTTACCTGGTGGAATATATACAAAATCATTTTTTTTGATTTTCACCTTTTTCAAAATATTATTTCATTCATTCTTATCAATATATTTAGATAATGTATCAAGGTTTTCATTTTTATGACCATAAACAATTTCACTATTTTTATTATTTGGTGTCTCTAATACATATCATGCTTCTGCTTTACCAAAACAACCATGTTCTTTTTGAGCAATACTATTATTTGGATGAACTTGAACACTTAGATCATCATTAGCATCAAGAATTTTGATTAGAAGTGGAAATTTATTTTGACTAGACTTAGACCCAAAAATATTATTTGGATTATTATTTCATAATTTCTCTAAATTCATTTTGTAATCAGGTACATAAGATGAACAATCTTTAATTGCACTTACAAGTCAAGCTTCGCCAATTTTTTTATTATTAGGAATTTTAAAATTAAATTTCTTTAATCTAGTTCCTCCTCAAATTTTTGGACGAAAATATGGTAATATTTCAATTAATTTTTGTTCTGCTAGTTTCATGTTTAACTTTCTTTTATTATTTTAAATTTCTTTTACTAATTTTGATTTTTTTTAATATCTATGTTTTTTGATTTTTTAAATATTTTAGAAAAGTATAGTACTAAGTTTAATTTTCCTTCTTTTTGCGCTAGTAGTGTTGTATAAATTATTGAATGTACTAATATTCCAATTACCATAGCTAAGAAATATAAAAATACTGATGGGAAGTATGAACTACTTGTAGCAGAAGATACCCCTCCTAAAAATCCTACAATAAATGATCCGTAAGCACCTACACGATCAGCTACACCAAATGAATAAGCTAATGCTCCAGCTACTGCAGAACCAATTAAATTAGGTACCATATTACGTCATGTATCACGTACAAGGAAAGGAATTCCAGATTCACTAATCCCCATAAATCCTAATAATAGTGCATTATATCCAGCAGCTTTTTCGCCTCTATTAAACATTTTGCGACCAAATAATATTGATGCTAAACCTGAACCCATTGGTGCAATTGGAATTGCGGCACCAACTGATCCCATTAATAATCCACCATCACCAGTAGAAGCTCCTGGTGCAGAAATTAATGCAGTTGCAGTTAATACTGCAATTTTATTAATTGGTCCCCCAAGATCAAATCCAACCATAGCGCCAACTAAAATTCCTACTAGGAATCCGAATTGAGGATGTTTAGCTAAATAACTCATTCCATGATTAAATTGTCCCATTACTCATCCAACTGGTGCGGCAAGTAAAAATGCAACTGGAATTGCAGTTAATAGTGTTGATAAAAATGGAATAATTACCATTGGCATTACTGGTGCAAATCATGATGCAACCTTAATTTTTAGTAATCCTTTAGTAACATAACCACCCATAAATCCTGCATAAAGTCCTCCAAATAAAGTTCAACTATATCCAGAGAAATTAGATGCTGTAGAATCACCAGTTAAAGAGAAAGTATGTCCTCAATCTCATCAATAAAGTTCTCCAGGTTGTGTTAATAAAAATGCAGTAACAAAGCATGATACCATAGCAGCTCTTCCTGCAATTGAAAATCCTATATATGCCGCCATAACTGGAATCATAAATTCAAATCCTAGAGTGGCGATATTATTAAATACAAATAATACATGTGCTAGTCCAAGATCATATAAATTTTTTGTAGCACCTCATTTTGCTAAATTACCTAAATTTACTATGTCATCTCAATTAACTCCATCTTTACTAAAAGCAAATCCTGAACCAAAAGTTGCTTTTGAAATACCTGTAATAATTGAATAAGTTAGTCCAGCAAATACAACAAAAGGAATTAAATATGAACATCCACTAAGAATATGTTTTAAAACTTGTGGTTTCCCTTTCCCAGCTGCTTGTATAAAATCTGCTTGATTTTCTGAAGTTACTTTTTTAGATTTTTTTCCTTTTTTAAATTCTTCAGGATTTGCTGATTGATATTCTTTAAATTTTTTAAATTTTTCAGCATCTTGAATAATTTTCATTGGATTTTTTACAACTTCATGAGTACCTACTTTATAAACTATTTTCCCAGCAAAAGGAACTAGATCAATACCAATATCTAAAGCATGAATAATAAGATCTGCATTATCTATTTCTTCCTTTGTAAGTGGATATTCTTTCCCTCGTTGTCCTTGACATTCAATATGAACATCATATCCTAATTTTTTACCTTCTTTTTCTAATAATTCTTTACACATATAAGTATGAGCAATCCCAGTTGTACAACCAGATACACCTACAATGGTTTTTCTTTTTTGATTATTATCTATTTGCGAACTATTAGAATCAGTTTCAACTTCAATATTTTGATTTTCAGATTTGACAATATTGTTTAAAGATAAACTTTTAATAATTCAATCTTTATCATTTGTCTTTTTAATTTCTTCGACAAATTTCTTATCTAATAATTTTAACGCAATATTTTTTAAAATATCAATCTGTAATTCAGAAGCCTTATCTTTAGGTAAAATAATTGCTATTGCAATTTTTACACCAGATTTATCAATTGAATTTCACTCAATTCCACTATTATATCTCGAAACAAGAACTGCAGGTTTTATTACACAATCATTTTGAGCATGTGGTATTGCAATACCATCTTCAAAACCTGTAGATGAAATACTTTCTCTTTTTTCAAAAGCTTTAACTAACTCATTAGAATCTTTAATTAAATTTAATGTCCTTGCTAAATTAGAAAATTCAATAAAAGCATCTTTTTGAGTTTTTGATTGAGAATCTAAAATAATATGATTTTTAATTAATAAATTACTATTTTGATTATTATCCATTATATTTTTTTACAACTTTCTATAAATTAGAGAGATAAATATTTAATAATAATATTTGTTAATCTATCTAATCTTTTTTATGTTTTTTATGTTTTTTATATGTATCATAAACATCACTATAGCCTTTTGAACTAATAGATTTTCAAGGTGATTTAAAATTCATTGTATTTTTGGAATTTTTAGAACAATTTTTTTTAATATTCCTTTTTTTGATATGGGTCGCTTTAATAGGATTAATTTTATTTTTGTTTTTAGTATTTATTTTTATTAAAATAAATACTAAACAAGAAATAGCTAAAATTAAACTGATAATAATAAAAACAATTCCTATTGTAATAAAATTTCCATTACTACTATATAATAAATTGTACATTTCCATACCTCGATAATATTTTTTAATATAAGAATTTTAAAATATAAAATTCAATATATAAATAAAAATAATAAAAATTATTTTCATTTATATATTAATTAAAAAACTGCTAATAACCATACACTTGCTATGTATATTTCTACAATTTTTTATTGATAAAATATACATTTATATTAAAACAAGTAAAACGTTAAATGTAAATGATAAAATTATATAAAGTTATTTTTATTTAATTATAAAATACTTTTAAATTTACATTTTTTATAATATTATTATAAAAAATGTAAAAAATAGTAAGAAGTATTTAAAATGAAAATTCCAAAAATATTTAAAAAATATTTTAATAGCACAAATGAAAAAACACTTATGTATAAAAATAAATTACAATCCTATTTTAAAATTAATAATTTTCAAATATCTTTGATATCAATTTTTTTTGGGGTTTTTATTATTCTAAGTGTAATTAGTAAGTACTTAATATGCCCATGAAGCAATTTTTTGCAATTTCAAATTTATGATTTTTTGTTTTTAATTTTATTTAATTTTGTAAATTTATTTTATTGCTTTATATCAATAATAATTTTTTCATTTTTTCAAATATTATATAATTATACAAGTGGAGATCCTATAGGAAAAATTTCTATTATATTATTAAATATTTCAATATTAATTTTATATTTTATTTTAAAAAATATGTTTACAAAAAGTAAACTAAATCATTTTTATAAAGAAATAATTATTATGATTATAATTACTATTTCTATTTCTTTTTGAATGGTTATATTAAATAAATTATTTATTTTAGATTGATATAATGCTATTTTACATATACATATTAAAATTAATGCTGCTTTATTATTTGGGATTATATTTCCATTTAATTTATTAAATTTAATAATTAATAGTTCTTTATATATAACTACTATGTTATCTATTAATGCTATATATTCTAAAAAATATAATAAGAATTATTGAAATTGTTAGCTTTTAATTAATAATTAGGAGTTGGATAAATAAATGAATTAAAATATTAGAAAAATAAGAATGAATCATTTTTTATAAAGAAATCATTATTATGATTATAATTACTATTTCTTTTTGAATGGTTATATTAAATAAATTATTTATTTTAGATTGATATAATGCTATTTTACATATACATATTAAAATCAATGCTGCTTTATTACTCAAAATTATATTTCTATTTAATTTACTAAATTTAATAATTAGCAACTCTTTATATATAATTATTATGTTATTTATTAATGCTATATATATTCTAAAAAATATAATAGGAATTATTGAAATTGTTAGTTTTTAATTAAAAAAATTGAGAGTTGGATAAATAAATGAAATTAAATATTAAAAAAAATAAGAATAAATCATGATTTAAAATAAGATTTATCATTTCTTTGTTTTTATTTTTATTAGTAATTATTGGATTTATAACTGTATTAATAGTTGAAATTAATAATTATAAAAATAATACTACTTTTTATACATGAAAATTCAATACTTTTATTGGTTATTGAGCATATAATTGATCAAAATGAACAGTGACATTAGCAACATTATCTGCAATAGAATTATTTATCTTTGAAATTTATTTATACAGAAAAAGCATTACTAAGAAAATTATAAATGGAAAATTTTTAATAATTTCTAATAATATAAAAATATTAAATTTAACTTATTTAATGCTGACTTCTATAGTTTACAATGGTTTTTTAATTGCTCATTCAGACATAGTAACAAATGATCCAAATTCAATACAATCAGAAATAGATCATGTATATGTGCCTGCTATATTTTTATGTTATGAAATAGTGAACTGAAGAAAAATATATACTGAAAAATCCATAAGTTTTTGAAATTGATTTAAATATTACTTATTAATTTCAATATTACCATTAATATATTTAAGTTATTCACTAATTAATGGTGCAGTTACTGGTCATTTTCCATATGATGAATTGAATTATACTATTCAAGGATTGAAAACATTTTTTTACATATTTTTAGTTGCTATAACTGTAGCTTTATCAACATTGATAACAGTTTTCCCTTTATTTACATATGAATATGATACAAAAAATAAAAAAAAGGTAAAAAATGAAATAGAAAAAAAAGATACTACTGATAAAGATAAGAGTCAAAATAATACTGAGGTTCTTTAATCCTTAATTAGTTGGATGCTTAAAATAATAAATCATTAATTGTGAATCAATATATTTATAAAATTTATTATCTAATTTATTAGTTTTTTTATAAATTGAGTTAACCAAAAAATCTGCACCTTGTATTGCAAAATTATGTTTTGAATCAGAAATTGATACTATATAGTTATTAGAATAATTATGTGTTGTACTTTGAGATTGGTTAAAATATTTATTTCAATTATTATTATCTAAAATTGTAAAGTGATCATGATCAATAAAAATATTGATATTTTTATCATTCAATTGATACTTTTCAATAATTTTAGCAATTAATTTGCTTAATATATAAGTTCTTTGATTCATATATTTTTTTTCACGTATTTTAGAAGAATTCTTTTTTTGCTTTGTTTTATTATCAAGAAATTCTAATTCAATATATTTTAATTTTAAAATTTTATTTTTATCTGCATCTATACAAAATAATCCATCAGCAGTACTTGTTAAAATATCTAATAATTCTTTTTTTATTAATGGATTTAAATTGTGACTACCCTTCGGTTCTTTGGAAATATTATATTTTTGTAAAAACAAATTATATTTTTCATTAAAAATTTTATTTTTTTCTTCAGATAAAAATACTATTGCTCCATAAATAAAATGTTCTTCTGATGAAGTCAAATTAATATTTCCAGAATCATCTACATAGATATAAACATTATTAATCAAGTCTAATTTTCTTTTCTATTTTAAAAGATTGCTTTAGATTTAAAGAATTTATTTTTGAAATATCAAAAGAAATGTTTAAAATAAATTTTGTATTACTTTGTCTTATTATTTCAATCTTATTCATTGATAAAGAAAAATCAGAATAAGATTTTAAAAAATTATTTGTAAAATTAATCGATATAAAGTTTTTTAATTCATTTTCTAGAAAATTATTTTTAAAATTATTTTTTATCGAATTAGATACTATTAATACAATATCATACATTTTATTTTCTTCAATTAAAGTCATTAAACTCATCACCTAAGAATACTTATTTCTATTATATATAATGATAATTAAATTAATTATATAATATTTGACAATAAAATTTTAGTAGAGTATTATATTTATAGGAACGACTGGAACTCCTTTAAACCAGATTAATAAATTTTTATAGATTATAATTATTATTATAGTGATATATATTATAGTGATATGTTATAATAAGATAATAAAATTTATCGGTACAGAAGGATTATATCCTTCTTATTTTTTGTTTATTAAAATAAAATTATTCAATTTCAATTATTAAAGGTTTCAAATAAAATATGCAAAATAAAAATAACTATTTAGTAAGAAAAATTTTATCTAATAATTTTTATTTAGGTAAGGTTAAATTTGAAGATGGTTATGATAAGCGTATTGGAACTGATTTTAAAATAAGACCAATTTTAATATTAAACTCTTTTTTTGATCATAAGGATAAAAAAAGAAAATATATTATTGTTCCTGTTTATAGATGTAAAAAAAATGAAATTATAAAACAAGAATTTAGATCGAAATATAAAAACCATACATCAATAAGTATTTGATATGATTTTGTAAAAAAGGATAAAAAGAAAATTTTATATACAAAATTTAAAATAAATCAAATTCAAATTTTAGAAAAAAAAGACTTTGTATATAAAATTGAAAATAATACTTATAAATATTTTTTGATAAAAAATAATTCACCAGTAAAAGAAAATGATTTGAATAATCTTTTGAAGCAAATTAAATTATCTGCAATGGATAAAAACAAAAATGATAATTTAACTAAAACATTATTATTATTAGAAAATCTAAGATTGCTTAATTATAAAAAAGAAAAACAAAATTTTAAAAATTATGAAAAAAATTATAGCAATGCTTTATATAATTTAGGAGAAAATTAAATGAAAAAATTACTAAGTTTGTTAGCTATTGGAACTATAGTTTCTAGTTCTTGTGTTAATGTGATAGCTTGTAAGCAAATTAAACCAAATCCTGTCGATACTCGATTTACAAAAGAAGATTTAAAAAATAGTTCTTCTGTCGCAATTGCAGCAATTGCAAGAAATAATGATAATTATGATACGAATCAATTATTTGCAAAAGAAGAGAAAGATAATATAAAAATTAGTTCATCAGTTTTAAAAATATTTGGAACAAAAGATTCTGAAAATGGAAATACTATTAATTCAAAAATGTTTACTTCAGATTCTGAAATTAATTACCAAGCAAATAATAATAAAACTTATACTAATCCTTTATCTTCTTTAAATGATTTAAAAAGTTTATTAAATATTCTTTCAAGTACAATTCAAAATGAAAATCTTTCAGAGGTAGTTAAAAGTATAGCGCAATTATTGCCAACAATAACTAGTCAATTTAAAGATATTATAAATGTATTTGTTAGTACAATAACCAATATTTCTCCATTATTAAAAAATATTTTTTCAAGTTTTGCATTATATTTTAATAATCCTAGTTTACAAAGTGTTGTTGATGGATTGCAAGATATTTATGTTAATAATATTTTTAAAGGTAAAAAATATTTTGGTGTTAATGATCAAAATAGTGTAATCGGAACAGTAATTAAAGTAATGCAAAATACTGATTCTAATGTTTCAACTAAAGGAATTTTAGAAGGTGCATTTATTTTAATAAACTATTTATCACAATTTACTTTTAATCCCAACCCTAAAGACTCACATCATTTATTTGGTGATGGTTCTAAAACTAATCAAGATTATATGGAAACTATTAATAATACTACTTTTAATGGTTTTAATTGAGACAATCTTGGTAATCTATTTACTAATATTTTAAATTATGACAAAAATAAGGGAGTTGCAATTCAACAATTACTTTATGTTTTATGTGGATCATCAACTAGTTTAGATAATGCAGATAAGTATGAAGATTGACATGAAAATGTTTTTCAAAGTGGCGTTCTTTCTAATAATAATTTATTAGGAGCATTAATGCTATCCGTAATGTTATATTTTTCACCTGATATATTAAAAACATTAGCGCCTTTGTTATCTTTGATTCACTTAACTATAGAACAATTAGATGGTGTATTAGTTAATTTTTTAAGAAACGTATCTGAAAATAGAAGTTTGAATTATGGCTTAGATATTATGTGAAAAGTAATTTACTATGCTGGTATAGCATCATCACTTTTACCTGCTAATATTAAGCAAATATTAGCTGATGCTAAAAGCGATATTAGTAAATTGATTAATTCTAAAAATGCTAAAAATTTTTATTTACTAAAAGATACCTATATATCTGGTGATCATACTTTTACGGGTCACCCAGAGAATTTACATGATAACGTTTCTTCATTTGATAAACTTTGATCAGGTGAAGGGGATGATTCAATATTAGGTTTATTGCCTCAGCTTCAGATTGGTGGACATCAAATTTATAATATTAAGCAAATTTTTGATTTAGTAAAAAACCCTATTGATGCTGCTACTAGCAATTTACCTCTTGGTGAATTATTAAAAGATTTCCAAAGAGATAATGATGTTATCCCAATGTTAAAAGATATATTTGGTGATATAGATTTTCCTAGTTTAGTTGTCAAAGTTATTATGCCTTCTTTAAAAACGCTTGAAGATCCAACACAAATAGCAAATGCAGCAAAAATCTATAAAAATTCAACAAAAACATCAACAATTCCAAAAGGAATTGTTCCATCAGTTTTAACTTATGTATTTACTTTACTAAATAATGATAATAATGGTAATTTAAGTGATTCTTTAAAAAAAGAATTAGATAATAATAATGCTGCTGTTTTATGAAAAATATTAAATATGTTAGGGTGTCACCTTAACGGAGTTGCTGATAAAGGTTCATTTTTTGAATTTATCGATAATTTAGATACTCCTATCGGTAGTCCATTATCTAAAATAATTCGTGTTATTATTAAAGCTATCAATGATAATCAATCAATATATGATAATCAATTCGCTAAAGAAATTGCGAAATTTAATTTACCAACTAATATTGATTTAAAAAATATAAAATATAATTTAAGTTATGGTATTAAAATTTATATTATTCAATTAATTCCGATAAATAATTCTTCATATTATAAAATGAAAATATCAATAATGAAATAATAATAAAAAAATCATCTATAAGATGATTTTTTTTTATAATATTAAAAATCCTGGAAGTAGGATCCCAATTACAGAGAGTATTCGAACAATAGAATAAAATATTAAAATTTGTTTAGTTTTTAATCTGCGGTTTAACATTGGTCCTAAAATACCTCCAAAAATAGCTCCTATAGCAATTGGGATAAGAACAAATCAATCTTCAGGATGAATATTTAATATTATAAATTTAGATAAGATCGAAATAATAGAAACCATTAAAGTTAAAAACAAAGAAATGATAGGAACTTCTTTAAAATTCATACTATATAAAATTATCAAAGTAGGAATTACAACTGAAGAAGTTCCGATTCCGAAGACTGATGAAAATAAAGCACCAAAAAGACCAAAGAAAACTAAATACCCATCATTTCAATGTTGACTTTTAAAATGACTTTTAAAAAATAAGATTCCTGTTGAAATTAAAATATAAATAACCAAAATTATATTTAAGATAAAACTATTTTTTCACCCCTCAGAAACTAAAAAAGGTATAATATAATAATTACCAATTGCTGATCCAACTGCTGCTCCAATTATCAAAGGCAGAATTTTTTTTGAATGTAAAAGAATTTTTTGATGAGAATATTTATAAACTGATAATAATGATAAAAATACCATCCCAAAAACCGTATATAAACTAGAAGAATTAAAATCATTATGTGTTACTAATAAATAAATGGGTAGGGCAATTATCCCTCCACCTAATCCAATACTAGCACCAATAAAACTCGATCCGAAAGCGATTATTCAAAAAATAAAGTAAGTCATAAATATCCTTTCGACATTTTTTAAAAAAGAAAATATATAAATGAAATTATATAATAATATATTTTTTTATAAAGTAAAAAAATATATTATTAGTAAGTTATGAATTATTACTCTACTTTATAATATAATTAAATTGTAAGTATGATTATCTATTTAAATCAAAAAATACTATACCTATATAATATTATGAAATTTTGATAAAATTATATTATATCTGTAAAAATTTAAATACTTGTGTAAGGAGCATTCCAATTATGATGAAATCCAAAAACAAAAAATCAATTATTAAGTCTTCTGTACGAAAATATATAGCTATTGATTTAGGAAGTTCAAGTACAAAAGTTTTCATAAAAACTAAAGGACTTATTTTTCATGAAGCTACACTAATTGCTTATGATGTAGATAGTAATAAAATTGTTGCTATAGGTAATGCAGCTAGAAATTTAATAAATCGTGTAGGGAGTAATATTAAAATAATTAGCCCTTTAAAACATGGAGCAATAACGAGTATTGAATATACAAAATTATTTATTAAAAAAATTTTTACTTTAAAAGGATATCGTAATGTCTGAAGAAACGCATTAGTTTTAGTAGCATGTCCTGTAAGTGTGACAGATTTAGAGCGTAAAGCTTTAGAAGAGATGTGTCAAAAACTAGGTGCTAAATTTACAATGATTGATGATGACATTAAACTAGGTTTAGCAGGCTGTGGATATGATGTTTATGATACTGTTGGACATATGCTTGTTGATATGGGGTCAGGAAAGACTACTGTTGGTGTTGTATCAGCAGGAAAAACATTTTTTAGTAAGACAATCCTAAATGGTGGTGACCATCTTGATAATAATATTAAAAAATTCTTACATTCTAATTATAATTTAATAGTTAGTTCCCCAACTGCAGAACGAATTAAAATTTCTTTAGGTTCTTTAAACCAAGACTATAATAATAAAGAAATTTTAATTTATGGTCGTGATGTAACAACTAGAATGCCAAAAGAAGTTTATGTTAGTGGAAAAGACATTAATTTAATTCTTGTAAACTCTTTTAAACCAATTATTTCACTTATTGCAGAAATACTTTCAACTATTCCTGCAGAAATAGTAAAAGATGTTATAACTTCTGGAATAAATATTGTTGGTGGAGTTTCAAAATTAAGAGGAATTAAGGACTTTTTAAAAGAATGTTTTAAAATAAATATTATTATTCCTAAGGATTCTGAAACTGCTACTCTTAATGGAGCAGCGAGTTTTGAAAGTAAAGTGCTAAATACTTATAATGGAATTTATAATAATTTATCTTTAAGTGAAGATTTAACAGAAAAAAAATAACTTATTTATAAGTTATTTTTTTTATTTACTTTTTTTTGATAAAATTATATTGTAATGTATATAATACTTTGCAATCAAATTGTTATATATAATTATTACTAATCTTTTACCATTAAAAATAATATAAATATTGTATTTAAATAAATGGGGGAAATATAAAAAATGAGATGAGATTTTTTCAAAAAAACTAAAGAAATAGCATTCGTAAGTATGGACTTAGGAACTGCAAATACATTAGTATATATCTCTGGACAAGGTGTCGTTTATAATGAGCCATCAATTGTTGCCTATAAAATAAAAGAAAACAAAATCATCGCTGTTGGTATCGAAGCTAACAAAATGATTGGTAAAGGTAATAAAAGTATCCGTATTGTTGCTCCAATGGTAGGTGGAGTTATTACCGATATCCGTGCCACTGAAGCGCAATTGCGTTATATTTTTAATAAATTGCGTTTGTCTAAACAACTGCGTAATTCAGTTATGTTACTAGCTTGTCCTTCAGTAGTTACAGAACTTGAAAAAGCAGCACTTAAAAAAATTGCTATGAATCTTGGTGCTGATCGAGTTTTCGTTGAAGAAGAAGTTAAAATGGCTGCTTTAGGTGGAGGAATTAATATTTATGCTCCATCTGGTAATTTAGTTGTTGATATTGGTGGAGGAACAAGTGATATCGCTGTATTATCATCTGGTGATATTGTTGTTTCAAAATCAGTTAAAGTTGCTGGAGTTTTATTAAGTGAGGAACTACAGAAATATGTAAGATCTAAATTTGGATTAGAAATTGGTAGTAAAAGTGCCGAAAGAATTAAAGTTGAAATTGGTTCATTATTTAAATATGCTGATGAAAGAAATTTAAAAGTTTATGGTCGTGATGTAGTATCTGGACTTCCTCGTGAAATAGAAGTAGTTCCAGAAGAAATAAGAGATATTCTACGTGCACCTATTGCGAGAATCGTTGATATGATTGTTCAAACACTTGAATTAACACCTGCTGAATTAGCTGGTGATATCTTCCAAAATGGAATCACTATTTGTGGTGGTGGGGGATTAATTAAAGGAATCGCTCAATATTTCTCAAAAACTCTACAATTACCTGTTCATATTGGAGAACAACCATTACTAGCTGTTATTAACGGAACTAAAAAATTCGAAAATGATATTGCTGAAATATTAAAAGCTGAACTTCATCAACAAAAAAATATTGAAGACTTAAAATAAATAAAATAAAATTTTATATTATAAAATATTATATAATTATTACATATAAGGGGGAATATCATGTATATAAGTTCAAAAGAAGAGAAAATATTTATTTCCTTAGACTTAGGAACAGCTAATATCCTTGCTTATGTTTCTGGACAAGGAATTATTTTTAATGAACCCACTGTTGTTGCTTATGACATAAGCACAAATTCAATATTTGCTATGGGTATTAATGCATACGATATGATCGGTAAAACACCACCGAATATAAAAATTATTAGACCTTTGTCTGATGGAGTTATTGCAGATATGCAAGCCACCCAAGACTTGCTTAAACATATTTTTAGTCGTTTAAAATTGGCTAATGTTTGAAAAAATTCAATTGTTTTAATGGCATGTCCTGCAGGTGTTACAGAACTTGAACGTGAAGCAATTAAGAATGTTGCCATTGATATGGGAGCAGGAATAGTTATTGTTGAAGAAGAAGCAAAAATGGCTGCTTTAGGAGCAGGAATTAATATTGGATTACCTGAAGGTAATTTAATTATTGATATTGGTGGAGGAACTACCGATGCTGCTGTATTATCATCTGGTGAAATCGTTATTTCTAAATCTATCAAAGTTGGTGGATCTCACTTTAATGATGAAATTCGTAAGTATATTCGTTCTGAGTATAATGTTGCTATTGGTATTAAAAGTGCTGAAAGAATTAAAACTACTGTTGGTTCATTAGTAAAATATGTTAATGAACGTTCTATGAAAGTTTTTGGTCGCGATATTGTATCAGGACTTCCTAGAGAAGTTACAGTTACTTCAGAAGAAATTAGAAATATATTGCTAAATTCATTTTCAAAAATAACTGATATGATTATTGATGTATTGGAAAAAACACCTCCTGAATTAACAGGTGATATCATGAGAAATGGAGTTACCATTTGTGGTGGTGGTTCTTTAATTAGAAATGTGGAAAAATATTTCTTTGATATTTTCCAACTTCCTACTAAAGTTGCTGCTACTCCATTAATGTGTGTTATTGATGGAACAATTGCATTTGAAAAAATAATCCGTAAAAGATTGATTGAAGGGATGTATCAAAATACAGCTAAATCAATTTTGGATAAATTATAAAAATAAAATATTTATAAAAAACACTTTTTTTAAAAAAAGTGTTTTTTTATTTTATAAAATTTCCTATTTGAACTATTTTAATATAAAGTATTTTCATGGATTCTAATTGTATTTTGATAGTTACTTGCTAATAATTTTTCAATGCTAAATAAATCATTCAAGGATAATTTAAAGAATTCTCGATTCTTGTTAACTCTTTTTTCATCAAAATATTGATGTAAAAATTTTTCAATCTCAGTATTATTATTGCACTTATAAAGTTGTATAATAATAAATTCATCTGGACTAGATGTTGAAAGAGAACTTAATCTTTTTTTTATATTATTTGTTTTTCCAATTTTGTAAAAATTACTATCTTGATATGTATTAGTAGATACTACATATACGTATTGCTCAAAATCTTCAACTCTAAAAGTATCAAGATGAATATCATCTTTTTTTAAAGAATCAATCTTAGCAATTAAAATATTTATATCGTAATCTTGCTGATTTATAACTTCATTCATATTTTCAATAGCTATTTTTAGATTTACTGATTTTTTTTTCAAATTTTTAGTTGCTTTTTTAGTATTTTTATAATCTAGTTTAATAGATTTAGCAATTTTTGAAAAAGTGAATAATCTTTTTCAAAAATTAGTATTAGCTTTATAAATATAAAATTCATTATTAATATATGTGTTCATAGATATATCATAAAAATTATTAGTATCTTGATGATTATCTTTTAATATTGCTTTTTCTTTTACTGATTTTGTAATCTCATCTGTTAAACAATTCAATTTTATTGTTTGTAAATTAATTTCTGATTTTATTTCATTTTCAATTAATTCTAATAATATTAATCGTAAGTCATAATTTTGAACTATTATTTGAAGAAATTTTTGATATAAATTTTTAATATTATTAAATTGATTTTGAATTGTAGATAAGCATTTATTAGGTCCAGCAACTGCACGATTTGTATAGTTAAAAATTTTGGAAATTTGATTATATATAATTTCTCATTTTTTGTAAATTTGAGATTTTATTTTTTCGGTTTTAGAAGAATTAAATTTTTCTTCTAAAACTAAAGTGCCTAATTCTAAATCATTTTTTAAATTAAGTTTTTTAATTAAATAATCATTAGATCAATCATTAAAATCTTTTTTGATTCCATTAAATGTCAAAGCTTTGTTCCTTAAAATATAATTTATTAAATATTAAAATTAATTTTATATTAAAAAATTATAAAATAAAATCAAAAAAACTATTTATTCAATAAAAATAAATAGTTTTGAATTTAATAAATTTGATTAATTAATTTTAAAAACTTTTAATGTATTCAAATATAACATTTCCATAACACTTGTTATTGGTAATGATTTTAATTGAGCAATTTTTTTAATTGTATAGTTTATATACTCCGGAAAGTTTTGATGACCTCTATAAGGGACTGGTGCTAAAAATGGAGCATCAGTTTCTACTAATAAATGATGAATATCAATTTTTGTTACAACTTCTTGAAGGGCAGTTGCATTTTTGAAAGTTACAATTCCTGAAATAGAAATATACATTCCTAATGCAATAAACTCTTTAGCTAATTGATAGTTCCCACCAAAACAATGAATAGTTCCTTTAATTTGCCTATGCGATGAACTATTAAAAGTTTTTAATATTTTAATACAATCTTCATAAACACTATATTCGTTTTTTTTATCACGTAAATGGATAGAAACTGGTAGTTTAAGTTTTTTAGCAATTCTTAATTGTTTAATAAAATATTTTTTTTGCAGTTCTTGTGAAACTGTCATATGATAATAATCTAATCCAATTTCTCCAATACCAATTATTTTTTTAGATTTTGATACTAAATTCTCCATTTCACGTAAATCAGCATCAGTAATTTCTTTTACATTATCTGGGTGAATTCCTAACATTCCATAAACATTTTTATGTTCTAAAACATTATCATAAATACGTCGATTATTTATCATATTATATCCAATATCAAAAATATATTTTACATTTGATAATTTAGCATTTTTTATTATTTCATCAATGTTTTCTTCATCATAATCAAGGGATGATAAATGACAGTGTGTATCAATAATTGCACTCATATGTATTTTAAAATCCTAATCTAATTTTATTTACCTAAACAATAATTATTAAAAATAGTGTCAAGAATATTTTCTTCATATTCATGACCTAATAATTTACCTAATAATTCTCAAAGATTATTTAAATTAATATTAATGATATCAATTGTTACATCATTACATAAATTATTATATATGATTTTTAATTCTTTTAATATTTTCTCTAGAATATTTATTTGAATATTGTTGACAAGAATCAAATTTTCTTTTTTAGTTAGTTCGATATTATAAAATCTAGTTTGGATATATTCAATAAATTCAGTAATATTTCGATTCTTTGCACTGACATTTATAATTTTTTCTTTAATTTTAATATTATTTTTATATTTAGAAACTGATTCAGAATTTAAATCAGATTTATTAAAAATAACTAAACGATTTTCTTTATTAGTTAATTTTAATAATTCCAAATCATTATTATCTAATTCTTGAGTAGGATCCAAAATTAAAAGCACTAAATCAGAATTTTTAATTGCTTGCTTAGATTTATCAATTCCTATTCTTTCAATAATATTACTAGATTGTCTAATACCTGCAGTATCCATTAAATTAAGCGTTATGCCGCCAATATTAACAATACCTTCAACAATATCTCTAGTAGTACCTTTTATATTAGATACTATTGCTTTTTCTTCGTTTAAAAGGGCATTTAAAAATGATGATTTGCCTACGTTAGGTTTTCCAATAATAACAGTTTTAATTCCATCATTAATAAGTTTCCCAATTTTACTTAATTGATATATTGATTGGAAGCGTTCCTGAATATTTTTTATTTTTTCAATAATATCACTAGGTTTTAAATCTCCAACACCATCATACTCTGGATAATCAATATTGACTTCTACATTAGCGATAATATCTAAAATTTTTTTTCTTAAACTTTTAATTTCACTAGTATTATAACCACAAATTGTATTAATAGCCATTTTAGAAGAAATATCATTATTACTAAAAATTAAATTATTGATAGAGTCTGCTTGAAGTAAACTAATTTTACCATTTAAAAAAGCTTGTTTTGAAAACTCACCTCTTTTTGCTGGTTTTGCCCCATTACTAATTAAAAGATGAATAATTTTTTGTGTTATATAAACACCACCATGACAATTTATTTCTATTAAATGTTCTCCAGTAAAAGAAGATGGTTTTTTAAAGCACATCAATAATACTTGATCTATGATTTCTTTATCTGAATTTATAATATAACCATACACAATTGCATTTTTATTTTTAGGTATTAAAACTTTTTTAGAAAAAACTTTATTAATAATTTTATAAGCATCATCGCCAGAAAGACGAATAATTGATATTGCTTGATTTACAAATGCAGTTGCAGAAGCAACGATAGTATTATTAAAGATAATATTATCTTCCATTAAGACTCCTATTTAAAAATATTTAATTAAATTGAAAAAGTTGTTGATTTCTTTTTTTTATTTTTTTTACTATTATTTTTTTTATTTAATGATTTCTTTTTAGAATTTAAAATTTTAGATTTAGATTCAATTTTTTTAATTTCTTTTTTTTCAGCTAATTTTAATTTTTTTTGTTTTAGAATATGTCTTTTATTAGAATTACGTTTTCAAATTTTTATGTAATGGAATCCTAATGTCTGTAAGATTTGTAAAAATCCAGAAAAAATTCAATAAATAGCAACTCCTGATGCAACACTAATAGCTACAAAGAAAAACATTAATACAAATACACCTTGCATAATAAATTGCTTTCTTCGAGCTTTTTTTTGTTCAGCTGTTTTAAATTTTTGAGTACGCAAGTTTAAAAAAGTAGGTAGAAAAACTGAAGTAATTTGAATTGGTAAATAAACTAATAATAATGCTAAATAAACTACATGACCAGAAAAAATCATTGATGATGGTTTTTGAATCAAATCAATTTCTCCGATTGATGATGATTTTAAAACTCTAGTTGATTTTATAGTTATATATAAAGCGAATAAGAATGGGAAAGAAAGAAAGGTTGTTCCTATTGAAGCAAGAGGACTAATTTTTTCTTTACGATAAAGCGCCATTATTTCCATTTGCTGTTTCCTTTTAATTAAAGGATCACGTGAATCTTTATATTTTGCCTTAATTTCCGATTGCTTCAATTGCAAGACTTGCATTTTATCTTGATTTAATTGAGTTTTTCAAGTAAATCCAACTGTGATAGATCTAACAAATAATGACATTATAAAAATAGATGCTAAAATAGCACCACCACTATTAACTCCACCGAAAGCATAAATCATATGTACTAACATTCATGAAGTAGGATATACAAAACAACCATAAAAAGGTGATTTAGTTTCTTGGAAAGCTTGTCCTCAAGAATTAATTGCTAAATAAGGATATTCATAAATATGTCCATCATGATAATGGAAGTAATGTATTTTATTTGTAAAGAAACCAGAAAATAAAATTTCAAAAAATACTCCTGATTTATATACACTTTTACCTGCAGAATCTACAACTTGAAATGATCCATATTTTGATACAAACATTTCTGAACATCCTCAAAGCATAGAAAGAAATAAAAAAGAATAAAAAAGATATTTCAAAACTTTTAATGCTATTTTTCAAGTAGGTTTTTTGGGTTTTTTATTATCAGCAAAAATATAATCTTTATACAATGACTTTACTCCATTTCTACTTTATTACTTTTTTTTATTATTTTTGTTATTTAAAATTTGTATCATTTTTTTGAAAAAGAATTGAGTATTATTTTCAAAACTATTATTAAAATAATTTTTTCTTACAAGTAAAACTATATCAAATCCATTATTAAAAAGCATAAAATTTGATTTATAGAATTCTTGAATAATCATTCTTAATTGTCTTCTAGTTTTATTTCTTTTTACAGCATTACCTAAACTTTTACCTACAGATAATCCAAATCGTAAACAATGATGAGAATTTTTAGTAATAAAAAAAATTATATTAGGTGTCACTAATTGATTTTTTTTATTTATAATTTTTTGAAATTCATGATTTTTTTTAATATAAACTATCTTATTATCTATATTGTTTATCATAAAAATTTATGCAGAAAGAATCTTGCGACCTTTTGCACGTCGACGAGAAAGCACTTTGCGTCCTGAAATAGATGCCATTCTAGCTCTAAAACCATGTGTTCTTTTATGTTTAATTGTACTTGGTTGTCATGTTCTTTTCATGTTTTATATCCTTTTTGTATTTTTCAAAATATATTATATGATATCATACCATTTATTATTTTAAAAGAAAAATTGGATTTGATTTACAATATTTTAAAACATTTATATAATAATAAATTTATTATATCGAATAAATAAAATTTTTCTAACATTTACTAAAATAAATTAACTATAGTTTTTAATTGATAATATTATAAATAGAATAATAATCAAAATAGATAATAAAAATCTAAAATATATATAAATATTTTAAAAAATGATAAAATACTAAAAGTAAAAACCACAAAAAAATTTGTAAAAAGAAATTTACCAAACAATACAAAAAAGAATGATTTTTTTTAATATATAATTTATATATAAAATAAAGTATAAATAATTGTTGTAGAAAGGATATTTATGACAAAAGAACTTTTCAATGATAATAAAATTAATGATAAAAAAATATGAGATTTTGTAAAAAATAAATTAAAGCATGATGATGCTATTGAAGCAGAAATTTATAATTCATACCTTTCTAAAACAGAAGTATTTGAAAGAATTGAAAATAATCTAATAATTTCTACTAAAAATAAAATAACAGAAAAAATTATTGATGCGATTCAAAATAAAATTTCTAATATTATTAAAAGGGAATTTAATTTAAAACTTATTATTAAATATAAAAAAATTATTGAACAAAAAAAAATGATAAGAGCTAGTGGAAGTTACTATGATCGTTTCCAATTTGATAATTTTATTGAGGGACTAAGTAATAAAGAAGCAAGTTTTGCATGTCGTGAAATTGCAAGTAACCCTGGAACTAAATGAAATCCTTTATTTATATATGGTGAATCTGGAATTGGAAAAACCCATTTATTATTATCTATTAGAAACAAAATATTAAAAATGTATCCTGATTATACAACTTCTTATATTACATCAGAGAAATTTGGGCAAATAGCAATTAATAATATGAGTAAGGGCCATCAAGAAATTGAAATTTTTAAAAATTCTTTTAAAAAAAGTGATGTATTGTTGATTGATGATATTCAATTATTAGCAAAACGTGTTAAGACTAACGAATTATTATTTTATATAATAAATCATTTTATTAAAAATAATAAACAAATAGTTTTAACGTCTGATAAAATGCCTGAAGATTTAAGTGGTTTTGAAAAAAGAATGATTTCAAGATTTAATAATGGATTAAGTATTCGAATGAATCCTCCAGATTTTATTACTGCGAAGAAAATTGTAGAACTTAAATTAAAAAATCAACGTAATTTTAATAGTTTTAGTGAAGATGCAATTGAATTTATTGCAAAAAATTTTGGTGCTGATGTTAGAAAAATTGAAGGCGCTATAAACAGAATGATGTTTTATATAATATTAAATAAAGATGATCAAGAAACTAAAATAAATATTGAAGATGTTGAACAAGCATTTAGTGATAAGAAATTTATAATTAATAAAAAAAATACTTCAATAAAAGAAATTCAGGAAAAGATTGTTGAAGAATATAATATTACTTTAAAAATCTTAAAAGGAAAATCAAGGCTAGCTAGTGTAGTAAAAGCTAGGCAACTAGCAATGTATCTCTGTCGAAAAATGACTGACAAATCTTTAACTGTTATCAGTTTAGAGTTTAATAGAAAAGACCATACTACTGTAATTAATTCTGTAAAAAAAATTGAACAAAAATTAAATACAGATAAAAATTTTAAAAAATATGTTGATATGTGATTAAATAATTAATAAAAACCTAAATTATATATAATTTAGGTTTTTTTGTATTGAATTTTATGATAATAAATTATTAACACGATTATGTTGATTTTCTTGAAGTGATACAAATTGATCCTTATCATTAAATAAACATCGTATACCTCAATAACCAGCTTCAATATGTCCAAGATTTAATGTAGAAAGCACACTTCCTTCATGAAATTGTATTAAATTTACAAAACATTTTGCAATTGTTTCATA
>CAZAJD010000006.1:0-39799 GCA_964485375.1 uncultured Mycoplasmatales bacterium
GGTACACATTTAGAAGGTTTAAAAAATTCTATTTTAAAATCTTTTAATAATTTTACGAAAACTATTCTTAAAAAGAAAACTAAATTATTAATTGAAGATATTTTAGAAGGCATTAATTTAATAATTTCGATTAAACATTATAATCCACAATATCAAGGTCAAACAAAATCTAAACTTTCAAATACTAATGTTCAAAAAATTATCCAAAATAATTTTCCAGAAATTTTACATGCTTATTTATTAGAAAACCCTGTTCAAACTAAAAAAATCTTCAATAAACTGTTCTTATCTTATAAAGCACGTCTTGCTGCTAAAAAAGCTCGTGAAATAACTATTAAAACTAATAATCAAAATATTTTAACACTTCCTGGTAAATTAGCAGATTGTGAATTGAAAGATGCTGAATTAACTGAACTTTATATTGTAGAAGGGGATTCTGCAGGGGGTTCAGCAAAATTAGGTCGAGACAGAAAATTTCAAGCTATTTTACCATTAAAAGGAAAAGTTATTAATGTAGAAAAAGCAACTAATCGAAAAATTTTTCTAAATAATGAAATTAAATCAATTATCACTGCGTTAGGAACAGATATTTTATCTAAATTTAATATTGATAAGATTAGATATAATAAGATTATAATTATGACTGATGCTGATGTTGATGGTTCTCACATTAGAATACTATTATTAACTTTCTTTTATCGATTTATGCGTAAATTAATTGAAAATGGGCATATTTATATTGCACAATCTCCACTTTATAAAGTCAAATATTCTAATACTTTAGTTTATTTCTACAATGAATTGGATTTAAAAGAACAAATTGAAAAATTAAAATTAGGTAATATTAGATATCAAATTCAAAGATATAAAGGTTTAGGTGAAATGAATCCTGATCAACTTTGAGAAACAACAATGGATCCTGATAAAAGATCAATGTTACAAGTTACAATTAAAAATGCTTTCGAAGCAACAGAGATGTTTACTCATTTAATGGGTAGTGATGTAACAGCAAGACGAATATTTATTAATGATAATGCAAAATTTGTTAAAAATTTAGATATTTAAAATAGGAAAAGGTGAAATTGATGAAAATTCAAGAAGTTAATATTTCTAAAGAAGTAAGAAATAGTTTTTTAGATTATGCAATGTCTGTTATTGTTTCAAGAGCGTTGCCTGATGTACGTGATGGATTAAAACCAGTACATAGACGAATAATTTATGCTATGGCTAATTTAGGAATGTATAGTAATACAGCTTATAAAAAATCTGCACGGATTGTTGGGGAAGTAATTGGTAAGTATCATCCTCATGGGGATTCATCAGTTTATGGTGCTATGGTAAGAATGGCGCAAGATTTTTCTTGTCGTTATCCTTTAATCGATGGGCAAGGTAATTTTGGATCATTAGATGGCGACATGCCTGCGGCAATGCGATATACAGAAGCAAGATTATCTAAGTTATCTAATTTACTAGTTAAAGATATTGATTCTGAAACAGTTAAATTTAGAGAAAATTATGATAGTTCTGAAATTGAACCTGAATATTTACCTTGTTATTTTCCTAATTTGCTTGTAAATGGATCTTACGGAATTGCTGTTGGGATGGCAACAAATATTCCTCCTCATAATTTAGGAGAAGTAATTGATGCAGTAATTGCACTTTCTAAAAATCCTGATATTACAATTGAAGAATTATTACAGATTATCAAAGGTCCTGATTTACCAACAGGAGCATATATAACTAATTCAAAAGGATTATATGATGCTTATGCAACAGGATCAGGAAGTATTCAAGTACGTTCAAAAGTTGAAATTAATATCAAGGATAAATATCCTAGAATAATTGTTACTGAAATACCTTATCAAATTAATAAAATTAAATTATTAGAGCGAATAGCATATTTAGTTAATAAAAAAGAAATTACTGATATTAATGATTTACGTGATCAATCTAATCGTAAAGGTGTAAAAATTGTTATTCAATTAAAAAAACATGCTCAACCAGAAGTAATTTTAAATAAATTATATAAATTAACTCCATTACAAGTGAACATGTCTATTAATTTAGTAGCATTAGATAAAAATTGTCCAAAAAAACTAACATTAATTGAAATTTTAAAACTTTTTATTGAACATTATCTTGATATTATTGTTAAACGTACAAAATTCCAATTAAAAAAAGCAACTAAACGATTAACTATTTTAGAAGGATTATTGATCGCTTTGAATAATATTGAAAAAGTAATTTCGGTTATTAAAAAATCTGACACTAATAAAATTGCTCAAGATAATCTTATTGAAACATTTAAATTATCTTCTTTACAAGCAAAATCTATTTTAGAAATGAAATTGCAAAGACTAACTAATTTAGAAAAAAACAAAATTACTGATGAAATAAATAATTTAAATAAATCAATTAAAAATTTTGAAAATATTTTATCTAATAAAGAAATTAGATATCAAATTTTAAGACGAGAACAAGAAGAAATTAAGAATAAATTTGGAAACCTTCGTCAAACAAAGATTATCGAACAAACATTAGATATTGATGATGAATCTATTATTAGAAAAGAAGATTTTTTAGTAATTCTTTCAAAAAATAATTATATTAAAAAAAATGAAATTTCAAATTTTAGTATTCAAAATCGTGGTGGAAAAGGAAGCCGTATTTTAGATAAGAATTTTTCAATTTCTAAAACATCTGTTTCTTTCTCATTAAATGATTTATTATTATTTACTAATTATGGTTTAGTATATCGAATGAAAACATATAAATTGGAATCATATAATTCTAAACAAGCTAAAGGATTACCGATTAATAATATCTTTGATATTCAAAGACATGACCGCATAGAAACAATGCTTTCAGTAAATTCTAAATCATATAATCAAAATATTTATTTTGTTACAAAAAATGGGATTATTAAAAAATCATCATTGAAAGACTTTACTAATATTTCTATAAAAGGTAAAAAAGCAATTAAATTACAAGATAAAGACAATATTGTTAATGTTTTTACTGCTACAAATGAAAAACATACTATTATGATTGCAACTCGTAATTCTAACTTTATTAGATTTAATGATGACAAAATTCGTGCCTCATCTCGTGTAGGAATAGGGGTTAAAGGAATTAGATGTAATAAAAATGATTATGTTGTTGGGTCTTTAACTGATCAAAATTCTAAAACTTTAATTTTTGTTTCTGATAATGGAATTGGTAAAAAAGTTAAAATCGATGAGTTCATTGTTAAGGGTCGTGGCGGAAAAGGTGTTAAGTCTATGAACTTAACTACTAAAACAGGTAAATTAAAAATGGCAGCAAATATTTCAGATCAAGATGAAATTTTAATTATTTCTAAAACAGGACATAGTATTCGTATCCATAGTTCAGATATCCCATTATCTAGTCGTTTTGCAATGGGGGTTAAATTAATTAATTTAAGTTCAGGAGATAAAGTAGAACAAGTAGAAATTATTAAAAATATAAAGTAGGTTAGCGATGTTAGATTATAAAAAAATCATTAAAAATGAACAAGAATATATTAAAAGATTAAATACTAGACAAAGTGATTTTTCTTATTTGAAAAAAATTAAGAATTTATTTAAAAAACGCAATCAATTAATTGTAGAATTGCAAAAAATGCGTCAAGAAAACAATATAATATCTAATGAAATTGCAAAATCATTTCAATTCAAACCAGTAAATTCAAAAAAAATCCAAGAATTAAAAAATATTATTTATCTTAATAAAGATAAAATTCAAAAAAATTCAATAAAGCAAAATGAATTGAATAATGAAATAAAAAAAATTTTATCTTATACTCCTAATTTACCACATATCGATTGTCCAATCGGGAAAAATAGTTCTGACAATAAGGTTATTAAAAAGTATCATAAAGTTACTAAAAAAACTTCTATTTCTCATTTTGATATTGCTAAAAAATTAGACCTTATAGATGAAAAAGCAGCTGTTAAAATCTCAGGATCAAGATTCATGATTTATAAAAACAATGGTGCAAGAATTCAACGTGGACTAATGAATTTTATCTTAGATATTCATCATTCTAAAGGCTATCAAGAGTACCAAGTTCCAGTACTAGTTAAAAAAGAATCAATGTATGGAACTGGGCAATTTCCGAAATTTATTGACGATGCATATATAACTAATTCTGATTTAGTATTAATTCCTACAGGAGAAGTTAGTTTAACTAATATTAATTCAAATCGGTTATTTTATAGCGAAGAATTACCACAATTATATTGTGCATATTCTTTATGTTTTCGTAAAGAAGCAGGTGCTGCAGGACAAGAAAACCGTGGATTAATTCGATTACATCAATTTAATAAAATTGAATTAGTAAAATTTGTTACTCCACAAAATAGTGATAATGAATTAAATAAATTACTTTGTGATGCAAAAGATATTTTAGATAAACTCAATATCCCTTATAGAGTTATCGAATTATGTAGTGGAGACTTAGGATTTAGCGCTAATAAAACTTATGATATTGAAGTTTGAATGCCTAGTTTACAAAAATATGTAGAAATTTCTTCATGTAGTAGTTTTGGTGATTTTCAAGCTCGAAGAATGAATATTAAATATAAAACTGAAGACGGTAATCAATTTATTAATACTATTAATGGATCTGGACTTGCTCTTGATAGATTAATGGCAGTTTTTATCGAAAATTATTATAATGAAGATACTAATAAAATAATAATTCCTAAAATTTTAGATCAATATATTAAAATTGATTAATAATGTTCCACGTGGAACATAAAAATTTTGATTATTTATATTAAAATATGCTATACTAAATTTGTCATTATAATAATAGCATTCGAAGTGGATCAGGACCGAAAGGTAGCAGTCATAAGAATATAGCGTTATGTATAATGGCTTTTATTTTTGAAGGAAAAATTTTATGGAAAAAAAATACCAACAAATTTTGTATAAATTGTCCAAAAAATCTTTTTTGAAAAATGATATTCCTATATCTGCTATTGTAATTAATAGAGATAATAAAATTATTGGTAAAGCTCATAATACTCGTAATTATAAAAATAATCTTATTGGACATGCTGAAATTCTAGCGCTTAATAAAGCTGTCAAAAAGAATAAAAGCTGAAAGTTATACGATTGTACAATTATATCTACTTTTGAACCTTGCATGATGTGTTTAGGCGCCATTCAACAATCTAAAATTAAAAATATTATCTATTTTTATGATGAACCGAAGTACGGTTTTCTAAATTCAAATCATTTTTTTGATAGTAGTAAGTTTAATATTCAAAAACATAAAAACAATATTAAAGAATATGATTATACAGATTTAATGAAGAAATTTTTTCAGAATTTAAGGAAAAAGAAAATTTAGACTTTACCAATATTTTTATAAAGGAGAAATAAAAAATGTGTTACTTATCTTTGTATAGGAAATATCGACCTCAAGATTTTTCTGATGTTTTAGGCCAAGATATAATTATTAATTTGCTTAAAACAGCTATTGTTCAAAATAGAATAGTTCATTCTTATATTTTCTCTGGTCCTCATGGGACAGGTAAAACTAGTATTGCTAGAATATTTTCAAGAATTATTAATTGTTCTGATATTAAAAATGCTAGTGCTTGTTTAAAATGTAATGCCTGCTCTTATAATTTTACAAATAGCGGTGTTGATATAATTGAAATTGATGCTGCATCACATAATGGAGTATTGGAAATTCGTCAAATTAAAGAAAATTCCTTAATTTTACCTAATCATTCCAAATACAAAATTTATATTATAGATGAAGTTCATATGTTATCTAATTCAGCATTTAATGCACTTTTAAAAATCTTAGAAGAACCCCCAAAACATATAATTTTTATTCTCGCTACTACTCAATTAGAAAAAATCCCATTAACTGTAGCATCAAGATGTCAAAGTTATCATTTTTCACAAATTACAGAATCATTAATTTGTGAAAATTTAAAGAAAATTCTAAATAAAGAAAATAAAACTTATGATCTTGCTACTATTCAAAAAATTGCGATTAATTCTAAGGGAAGTATGAGAGATGCGCTTTCTTTTTTAGATCAATTAATTTTAAATTCATCTAAAAGTGGTTCTTTGAATTCATGAGAGAAAACTTTTAATGTATTATCTTTAGAAAAAAATCTTCATTTTATAGAAACTATTATAAAAAAAGATATTAAAGAAATCATTAAAATTAAAAATGAACTTATTAATTCATCAATAAATATTAATGTTTTTATGATAGATTTTATAAAAAATTTTCAAAAAAAAGCTGAAAATTTCATTTTAGATTCTAAAAATAATCTTTCTAAAATTAACTTACATTTAACAATAGCAATATTAAATTTAACTATTAATCATTATGGAGAATATAAAAGCACAAATGATAGTAATTTTTATTTTGAAATACTGGTATTTAAAATAATCAATATTTTATTAAAAGATGATAAATTCAATAGTAATCAACTTATTTATAGGGAAAAAGATATTGAGAATCCAAAAACTTTTTTAAATTTGCAACTTATTAGTTCGACTTTACGAAATTCAGGAGCTAATGATTTAAAGTTATCTAATTTAATGAAAAATAAGATTATTAAAACTAAAACAAATGATTTTATGTATTTTTATAATAGTAATATAAAATATGCTAATAAAAAAGCAATGGTTATAGTCTTTCATTCTCAATTAAAAGCTAATAATTTTAATTATTGTTTAAGTCAACCAATTATTAGGAAAAAAATATTCGATACAGTAGGTATTGCAACAGATTATTATATTTTTGCTTTATCTAATCTAGAATTTATTAAACTAGAACAAAAATTAATAAACAATATTGATTATTCTAAAGCTTTTTTGAATTCCGCGCATTATTATGAATATTTAGATAATTGTAAAGTAGGTTAAAATATGAGTTTTATTGATCAAAAAAAATATGATTCTATAATTAAAGGGATTCAAATACTACCCAGTATTGGTCAAAAAACAGCTGAAAGAATATTCGATTCTTTGATTATTGATAATAGTAAGATTAATCAGTTACTTACGACACTTGATGATTTGAAAAAGGATTTTAAACAGTGTTTAGAATGTTATTGCTTAAGTATTAATAATCGCTGTATAATTTGTAAAGATTTAGATCGAGATAGAACCAAAATTTGTATTGTAGCGAATATAAGAGATTTTATGGTAATAAATGAAAAGAATACTGATTATAAAGGATTGTTTCATGTACTAAATGGCGAAATTAATGTAAAAAATGGGCAAATTCCTGATAAATTAACTATAAATCAATTAGTTTCTCGATTAAAAAGTAATCCTGAGATACAAGAAGTGATTTTCGCTTTGAATCTTACTTTTGATGGAGAAGTTACTTTAACATATTTAAAAAAAATTTTTAATGATAATAAAATTACAATAAAATTAAGTCGCATTGCACAAGGAATTCCTTTTGGTAGTAGTTTAGAATATGTAGATGAATCTACATTAAAACAAGCATTATGCAACCGTAATATTGTAGAATAAATAATATCGAGAAGGGCATAGAAATGTTATTTATATCTTTGGAAGGACTTGATGGTTCTGGTAAAACAACTATTGGTAAAATGATAAAACTTTATTTGGAGCAACAAGGATATAAAGTTTTATTTACTCGAGAACCAGGTGGAAGCATTATTTCAGAAAAAATAAGAGATATTATTCTAGATAAAAAAAATACAAAAATAGATCCTTGAACCGAAGCACTATTATATATAGCTTCTCGTAGACAACATCTTATTGAAACAATATTACCAGCTTTAAAAAAACGTAAAATAATTATCTGCGATCGTTTTATGGATTCAACAACTGCATATCAAGGGGTAGGGCGAGGATTATCATTAATTGAGTTAGATGATATACAAAATAAATTATTAGGATTTTATAAACCTGATTTAACTCTCCTTTTTAATATAGATACAAAAACAGTTTTTGAAAGACTCAAGAAACGTAAAAAAGATGAATTAAATAGATTAGATTTAGAAACACAAACTTTTTATAATAAAGTTAATAAAGCATATAATTTTTTGCAAAAAAACAATTCTAAACGTATTATCAAGATAGATGCATCTGAAAAAATTCCTCAAGTTTATAACAATGCTATTGAAATAATTATGCAGAGATTAGAGAATGTTCCACGTGGAAAATAATTTCGAAAATTTGCTTTTAAGTAATAATATACCTAATAATATTATTGTTGAAAGTAATAGTAAAGATGAATTAATAAAAATATTGCCGAATATTTTAAAATCTATTTTAGGCTGTAAAGAATTTAAAAATAAAATTCATCAATGTAATTTTTGTCTAAATATAAATAATAATAGTAATATATTTTACTTAGGTAATTATGTTAATGATATAACTAAAATAGAAGTTTTAGAAATGGTGCATCATTCAAAATATGCATCAACTTTAAAAAATAATAAAAAAATTTATATTATAAAAGGCGCAGAATTATTAAGCGAGATTTGTCAAAATATGTTTTTAAATTTTTTAGAAACAACTAATAGTAAAAACTATATTATTTTTTTAACAACAAATTATGGAAGTATATTAGATACTTTAAAATCTAGACTTTTACATTATTATATTTCTTCTCCAAATAATGATATAAAAGTTCATAATAATCTTGATAAAAAAATTATAAATTTTATTACAACTAAAAATAATAATAAATTATATTTATTAATTAATATAATCTTAGAACTTAGTAAATTAGAAATAAAATTTTTATTAGAAAAAATCCAAAGAGAATTAGTGGGTATTAGATATAGTAATATTCTAATATTAGAAACCATTAATAAATATAAAAATGAATTAATTATGTATCCTCAAATTAATTCAAAATGAATTATAGAAAAACTTATTATTGATATTAATTATAAAAATATTTAAAAGGAAATTAAGATGTTAAATAATGATCTTTTATCAAAAAATCAAAATTATGTAGTAGGTATATCAGGAGGACCAGATAGCGTTTTCCTTCTTCATTGGTTAATAAAACTAGGTTATAAAAATTTAATTCCTGTCCATGTTAATTATAATAAAAGAAAAAGCAGTGGGGATGATGAAGAAGTATTTAAAAATATGTGTCAAGTTAATGGACTTAACTACTGAGTAAAAAAAGTTTCTAAAAAAGATTATGATAACTATGATTATAAAAACTTTCAATCTCTAGCTAGGATTATTAGGTATGATTTTTTTGCTAGTATTGCTAATCAACAGAATGCTAAAATTTTAATAGCCCATAATCTCAATGATAGTATTGAAACTTATATTATTCAAAAAGAACGTAAAGCATTAGTAAGTCATTGAGGACTTAGCGCCAAAACACAATATGGTAAAAATAAAATAGAAGTTATTAGACCTATGTTAGATTTAATCAAGAAAGATATTGTTGATTATTTAAATAAAAATAATATAAAATATGCAATTGATCCAACAAATTTTGAAAATATTTATAGAAGAAACATAATTAGAAAAAAACTAAAATCTGATAGTTTTGAATTTTATATTAAATCTATAATAAGTGATAATAATATACTTGAAAACCAAGCAATATTAGTTAAAAAATATTATAATATAGTTATAATAGATAATGTAGTAAATATTAAGAAATTAATAAATTTAAAATCAGAATTAATTCAAAAAATCATTTTTAACTATTTTAAAAATAATGATTTACAAAATTTAGTATTAAATAGGTCTCATTCCTTAATAAAAGAAATCGTAAAACAAGTTAAATCACCAAAACCAAATATTCAAATTAATTTAAAAAATAATTGATCTTTTGTTAAGGCATATGATAAAGCATTTATAATTCAAAACTTTTTGAAATATAACTTTAAAACTATTGTAATTAATGATATTATAAAATTTAATTGAAGTAGTTTTGGTTTAAATTTTGTTAAAATGCAAAAGATATCATCATCAACAACACAAAAAAATAAACTACCAAAAGATGGATATTACTTTTTTATTAATCAAGCAGATATGCCTTTAACGATAACGAATGATCCTAAAGTAATTTCAAAAGTTAAAATTGGTTCTTTAAAATTGAATAAATTTTATATAAAAAAGAAAATTCCAAAAATAGATAGAAGTAAATTTATTATTTTAAATTCTAAAAATGAATTACTTATAATTTCTAATTTTAAAACAATATCACGCAATCAAGACGAAGATAAAAACATTTTATTAATTTTTAATTAATATAAATCTTGTTTAAATAGGAGTACTTATGAATAAAACCACTAAACCGCCAGCAAAAAATAAATTTAAAAAGGGACTTACTATTACAATTTTAGTTCTTTTTCTTGCTGGAATTATTATTTTATTTTTAATTTGAAGGTTTGGTAATGCTACTAATATAAGCCAAAATACATATGAAGATGCTATTACTGGACCACAGGAATATAACGGTCAAAAATTAGATCTATCTAAAACTCAAAAAGCAGGTGCAAAGGCTGGAATTGGTGATAATACAGTTATAATTACTGGTGAATTTGTATTAGTAGATGGTAGTGTTGTAAGATATCACGTTGAAATGGGAGTTGAAGTTTATTATTATCATGCTTCTGCTTCTTCTCTTTCTATTGCTGATGAAAGTGTAGCGCTTTATAGTAGTAATTTTGCTCAAAATGATAGTGCTCATGTACCTTTATGAGAATCACTTCTTGTAAATTTATTACCATTGGTTTTAATATTCGGATTTGCTGGATATATGTTAGTTAAAATGAGTAAAGGTGGCGGAGGAATGGGTTCACCATTTTCAATGGGGAAAAACAGAGCTCGCCAAATAACTTCTAATGTTAAATTTAGTGATGTAGCAGGGATTGAAGAAGAAAAACTCGAATTAACAGAACTTGTAGATTATTTAAAAAATAATGAGAAATATATCAAACAAGGCGCACGTATTCCTAGAGGAGTTTTAATGGAAGGTCCTCCTGGAACTGGTAAAACACTTTTAGCTAAAGCAGTTGCTGGAGAAGCTAATGTACCTTTTTTATCAATTTCTGGTTCAGAATTTGAAGAAATGTTTGTTGGTGTAGGTGCTAGTAGAATTCGTGAAATGTTTAATTTAGCAAAAAAAAATTCGCCATCAATAATTTTTATTGATGAGATTGATGCTGTTGGGCGTAAAAGAGGTTCATCTATAGGAGCTGGAACAAATGAACAGACTTTGAATCAATTACTTGTAGAAATGGATGGATTTGGGACAGAATCGGGTGTAATTGTTATTGCAGCTACAAACCGTGTTGATGTTTTAGATTCTGCACTATTGAGGCCCGGGCGTTTTGATCGTCAAATCCAAATAGCATTACCAGATGTTAATGCTAGAGAAGCGATTTTAAAATTACATGCTCGTAATAAAAAATTTATTAAATCAATTGATTTTCGTAGAGTTGCTCATCGTACTCCAGGATTTAGTGGGGCACAACTTGAAAATGTTTTAAATGAAGCGATTATTTTAGCAATTCGTGATAAACGTGAAATTATTGAAATTCAAGATATTGATGAAGCTATTGATCGTGTTGTTGCAGGTCCTGCTAAAAGATCTAGAGCAATGAGAATTATTGATAAAAAAATAGTATCTTATCATGAAGCTGGTCATGCAGTTGTAGGATTAAAAGTTGAAAATGCTTCTAAGGTACAAAAAGTTACTATTATACCGCGTGGTAATGCTGGTGGTTATACAATTATGACGCCAAAAGAAGAAATAGCTTTTTATAGCAAAGAACAATTATTTGCTATGGTAAAAGGATTTTTAGGTGGGCGTGCTTCTGAGGAAGTAATTTTTGGTAAAGAACATATTACAACCGGAGCGCACGATGATTTAGAAAAAGCAACTAATATCGTTCGTAAAATGGTTACAGAATATGGAATGAGTAATCTTGGATTGAGTCAATTTGAAAATTCTCGACAACAAGCTTTAGGAATGCAAACCAAAATTTCTGAATCTCAAGCAACTAAAATAGATGCAGAAATTAATCATATATTAGAAGTATGTTACAAAGAAAGTCATAAAATTATTTTAGACAATCGTAAATTGCTAGATTTATTAGCTGAAGCATTAAATGTTTTAGAAACAATAACTTCTGAGCAAATAGATTATATTTATGAAAATAATAAACTACCTCAAGATGTTGTTGATGCAAAAGCTAAACAAGCTAAATATGCACAAAAAGAAAAAGATGGTTTAGCATTTAAAATTAAACCTAAAAAAATAGACGATAACAATTTAGAAGATATTAATAATATTTTTAATAATAAGAAAAAAACCACTAAATCTAAAGATTCTAATCCTAAAAAGAAAGATGGATCTAAAGATAAAGATAATAAATAATTATTATTTATTTTGAAATAATTCGAAAGGTGACTATTATGAAAATAGATAAAAATAAAATACCTAATACAAATCAATCCAAAAAAATAGAAACAGTAACTGATTCTAAAAAGGCAGCAGTTTCTAAAAGAAAGATTCAATTAGATCATAGAACAACTTGAATTATTATAGGATTTTTTATCTTTTGTGCAGTTGTTTTTGCTGTTGGGATAATACTTGTTATTATTTCAGCTGTTTAGTAAATTCTGAGGAGATATAAAATAAAATGATAGTAAAAACTAAAGTAGAACCAAAAATTAATTCTACAAAAACTAAAAAAGATATTAATAAAAATAAAGTAAATGAAAAAATAAAGTCTAAAAAGCATAATAAAGAAATCCAAAAAAACTTAAAAAAAGATAAAAAAATGAATAGTAAAAAACGTCGTATTTTAGTTAAAGAAAATTCTAAAAAAATCTTAAAAGGAGCGATCGTTTCTTTAAATAACAATAAACCTGATATAGAAAAAAATATTATTGAATTATTTGATGTAAAAAAAGTATATGTTAGTGGCGAAGTAGATACTTTAGTATTAGAACATATGGACTTAAAATTAGAAAAGGGTAATTTCATTGTTATTTTAGGACCTTCTGGGTCTGGTAAAACTACTCTTTTAAACTTAATTTCTGGATTAGATAAATCTACAGATGGAGATATTTTTGTTAACGGTTTTAATCTTTCTTTAATGAAGGATACTGATTTAACAAAATTCAGACGAGATAATGTAGGTTTTATTTTTCAACAATATAATTTATTGAATAATTTAACAGCAAGAGAAAACGCTGAAGTCGGTGAAAACCTTGCTAAGAAAAAAAATCCTGATTGAAATATTGTTAAAATATTCAAAACTATTGATATGGAAACCCAAATTAATAAATATCCTCACCAAATGTCTGGTGGGCAGCAACAACGTGTTTCTATTGCACGTGCATTAGCTAAAAATCCTAATATTCTTTTTGCTGATGAACCAACAGGAGCGTTAGATGAAAAAACAGGAAGAAAAGTACTAGATATTTTAGTTAATATTAATCGTCAGTTTAAAACTACAATGGTTTTGGTTACACATAATCCTAATATTGCTGAAATTGCTGATGTCGTTATACATGTACTAAATGGTAAAATTGATAAATATATTAAAAATAAAAATCCTAAAAAATCTAGTGATATTGATTGAACTTAGAATCTTTTTTTTAGTATAGATTGGATAGTTATGAAATCAAAAACAGATATTTTATTTAAAAATATTATTAAGCAAAGTATTAAAAATAAATCTCAAACCATAATAATGGTATTTTTATTTTTAATTACTTCTTTATTTTTTATGCTTACAATTGTTTCTAATGAACAAATAAATGATGCTAGAATATCTACTGAAGTTAAATCTAATAAACATGATTTTTTAATTAATTTATTCCAAACTAATTACTCAGGAGTAAACAAAAACTCTATTATTAATGATGAACTTAACCAATATGCTGTAGAATCTGCTGCAAATTTACAAGATAATAATTTTATATGAGATCGTGTTGAAACACGTAATTATTATCAAAATGCTCAACAAGATATAATTAAATTAGTAACTGATAATTTAAAAGCTAGGGTTGATAAAGTTGTAATTACTAAAGGTTATAATATTTCTCAAAATAGCAAAGAGAATATCGATCCTTTACATCAAGCAGTTATGAGTCCTATATTTGCAAAAAAACATCATATTAAAATTGGTAATTTTATTCGTATTGAACCAGATAAATATGGTAGTAGTCTAATAATAAAATCTAAAAATATTTTACCTAAACCACAACAGATTCCTACAGGAATGAATTGATTTAAAATTGTTGGGTTTGGTGTTTCATCTGATTTTGAAACACCATTATTAAATCAACAAATTAAATTACCTAATAAATCTCATCAAGGTATTCTTTATGTGAATCCTGCACAATTTGGATTATCAAGAATTGATACATCAATAAATGATGGAAATAGTTATTGAAAATATGATCGCGCTAATGACAACTGACCAATGAATTCCGCATATGATAAGGAAATTTATTATGTATCTAAATTTCGAAAAAATACAAATCGTAATATAGATGAAGTATCTAACTATTTAAAAGATAATTGAAATTCTCAAAGAACACCAGATTCTAAAGTTGATTTAAATAATTTATGTGATTCTAAAATTAAAGATGAATTAAGTAATATTAATATTAATCTTGCTTCTAACTTAAATCGAAATAATAATCAGGAATTAATTAAATCTCAATTATTAAACAAAATAAATACAATTTTAAAAAAACATAATAAATTCTTTTCACCATTATGAAGTATAAATTTATTTAATGATAAAAATATGCAATCGACTTATGACTATTCGAATTTTAATAATATTTCTCAGAATATTAAACCATATGTATTAATATCACAAAATCAATTCGCAACTCCTACAAATGCAATTAAAAATTTTAAACATTTTGGTTTTCAAATGTTTAATACTATTAAATTTAGTACCAATACGGATTTCTCAAATAATAATTCACAAGACAATACTGATATATTAAACTTTGTATTGAATAATCCAGATAATTTATCAGAATTTAATTTAATGGATGTATATACTAGAGAAGGTAATAGTAATATTTATTATTATATAAAAAATAATTTTATTAATAATATTATTCAGATAGCTTCCAAAAAATATTCTGATTTTAAAGGTGTCAAAGAAGATTTAGAGAATAATTTAAATTTTCAATTTGCTACTGCATCAGAAAAAACCAAATTTAGCGATATAAATCTTACTAATAAACAAACTGAAAAAGATATAATTAATTTTAAAATTAATTATGATGATAGTTCATATAATGTGAATCTTCCTATTACTATAATTCCTAATAATTTTCATTCTTTTTCAAACCCATCTAAGTATAGTGATCCTCTTGCTTATAAAGTTGGAGATACTAGATATTTATATAGTGGACGTACGAGCGAATTACCTAAAGAAGTTATCTTTTTTAATTCTTATATGCTTTCAGTTCTTGTCATTATCTTAGTTATTAGTGCTATCTCATTATTTCTTGTAATTAGAAAACAGATCTTTTACATGCGAAAACAATTAGGAACATTAAAAGCACTAGGTTATGATAATGCTACATTAGTTGCATCTTTTTTAGCTATTCCTGTTCTTTTTGCTGCTATAAGTGTAATATTTATGTATCCAGTATCGATATTTTGTCAATATATGATTATAAACTTTTCGAGTCATTATTCAGACTTAGCTTATAATAAAATTAATTGAGTATATAATATTAAAAGTTTTTTCTTAACTTTAATTTTATTATTAAGTTTTTTAGTAGTAATTTCATTACTTTCTGCAAATAAATTTACTAAAAAAACAGTATTGAATTTAATTGATAATAGGGAAGAAAATCCTAAAAATGCTACAAATATGAGATTTTTTATTTGGATGAAAAAGCCTTATCAAAAATTAAAATTTAAAACTAGATTTCAAATTTCGATCTTTTTTCAATCACTTAGCAAGGTGAGTTGAGTCGTTTTTACTGTTATAATAGGTACTTTCTTATTATCATTATCAATTCTTATTCCTCAAGTAATGGAAGATAATATTACATATTCACTTATAGGTAAAGATTATAATTATTCTGTTGAATATCAACATCCATTATATAATGAACCAACTACTTTTTATAAAACCTATAATGAAGATGCTAATGATTCAACAAAAATACCTTTAACAGGAACAGATTATAGTAAAATTTATCTTAACCAAGATAATATGGGGCCTAATATTTATGACTACAATCCGAATTTAAACATTCAAACTTTAGGAATGGAATTGTCTAATTTGAATTATTCTAATTTTTCAAATACCTTTCTAGATATTTTTGATAAAAAAGCAAATGATCCTATCAAAGGGGATCTTCTAGCTAGAAAAATATGAAATGATTATCCACAAATATCTGACACTTTTAAAGAAGGTACAAAGATAAGTAATATATATAACTCTTATCGTAATTTTTATTTATCATATAAAAATTCTGTTAATTTAATTATTAATCCATATTTTTTAACTTCTGATTCTATAAATCCAAATAATTTAAACATTAATTTATCAAAATTTAATTCCTCTTTACCGAATAGTAAAAAAAATAGTGATTTTGATTTAGATGCGCTTAATTTTCAACATACAAAAAGTAACTTTACAATTAAAAATGATTCAGATTTTATTTTATTTAATTATAATCAAATGCAAATTACCTCATCAAAGCAACAAGAAATAACTCAATATATTAAGCAATTTAATACTTGATTTTATTTAACATTTTATGGTCGCCTTTCACAATCTATAGTTCAAGAAATTTTTTCTCAATCACCTTCTTTTATTCGTCAGATTTTTAAATCTAAAATAGAAAAAAATGAAGAGTATAATTTAGCATTTAATTTAAATCCTTATTCTCCTAAAACCGATGAATTAAATACAATGATTTCTGCTAGTGCAAATAATTTAGATTTCAATATTTATGGACTATCTGATGCTGATAAATTTGTTCATTTAGAAACAGCAAATCATCAAGATTTGAATCGCTTAATTAAAAATAATGTTATAAAATCTAATGATAATAATTCAAAAATATATAAAGTTATTATAAATCAATCATTGTCTCGTAAATTACATTGAAATTTAAATAATGAATATCAATTATCTAGTTATAATCAGGTTTTAGAAGATAGTAATAATAAACCATTACTATTAAAAAATTATAATTATAATAATATATATGTTTCAAATGACTCTAGAATGAATAATTATAGCGGTATTAGATACATTAATAATAAAATTTATGATCCAAGTTTAAGCGGAATAGATGCTGATTGAATGACACAGCAAACACAACAAGGTAATTTAAAATTATCTCAAGATACTCAAAATATTAATGTTCAAATTGTAGGGATAAGTAGTAATTATGGATTACCTGAAATGTATATGAGCAATGAAAATGCTATTCATATTCTAAAATACGATAAAACTAGAGATTTTATGTTTAATCAATTCAAAAAAGAATGATGAAATTCTTCTAATATGATAGCAAAAGGAATTCGAAGTAAGGGACTTGATTCTTATTATGATTTAGTTCAAAAATCAAAACAACCAATAATTTCTCAAAATGGGTTGAATTATAAAGATATTTTAACTATTTTTAATAATGAGCATCCTTTTTATAATCAAAAACTTTCTAAAGCAAATACAAACTATGATATTAATTATGGTCTATCTACTTGGGATCCTTATGGTGATTTCAGTAAAATCTCTTTAAATGGCGGTAATGCCTTAAAAGTTGGTGATAATAGTGGAATAGATTATAATTGAGTTTCATCTGGAATGGGATCTGTTAAAGCAGCTATTCCCCAGTCATTAGTTAAAACAATGATGAGTGACTATAATAGTGTAATTAATTATGTATTAATTACATTTGCTATTATTTCGATTGGGATATGTTTTATTATTATTAATTTAATATCTACTATTATTTTTAGCGAGAATCGTAGAATTATTTTAACTATGAAAGTATTGGGTTATAAGGATCGTTATATTGCAGAGTCATTATTTGGATTTTACTGAATTATTATTTTACTAGTATTTTTAATGATATATCCACTTGCTTGGTTTATCACTCATTTTGCAGTTACTTGGATATCAAATAATTCAACTTCAGGAATAGTTATTCCTTATTTTTGAAATTGGTTTGTACCATTTATCATTTTAGGAATATTAAGTATAATATTTATATTTATATTTTGAATTAATTATCATAGAATGCAAAAAACTAATGTGGTTACTGCTCTTGCTAGTATGAGTGTTTAATTAATCAATAAATATATTAAGATAAAATATATTTTTAATTATAAATACAAAAAAATAAAAAAGGATAAATTCATCAACATGAATAAAAGAAAATTTAGTCAACAAGAACTTGTAAGACGTCAAAAATACAGTGATTTATTAAAAAAAGATAGGAATCCGTTTTTAATTTCTAAGTTTGATTATAACTATAATAGTGAAAAATTAAATATAGATTTTAAAAAATTTTCAAAAGAAGAATTATTGAAAAAAAATATTAAAAATATTAAAATGGCTGGTCGAATCAGAACTATTCGTGGTTCTGGTAAAACAATGTTTTTGAATATACAAGATTTCAAGGGACAGTTTCAAATTTATGTTCGTCAAGATATTATCGGAGTAGAAGAATTTGGGTTTGTAAAACAATATGATATTGGAGATATAGTAGGTATTTCAGGATTAATCATGAAAACCCATTTAGGCCAATTAACGATCAAAGTTCAAACAATTCAATTATTAACAAAATCATTAAAAACTTTACCTGATAAACATCTTGGATTAAGCGATATTGAAGAACGATACCGCCGCCGTTATGTGGATCTTATTATGAATGATGAAAGCCGTAATGTTTTTATTAAAAGATCAGCTATTTTAAGTTCAATTCGAGCTTTTTTAAATAAAAGAAATTTCTTAGAAGTAGAGACGCCCATATTGAATGCAATTCATGGTGGGGCAGCAGCTAGACCTTTTAAAACACATCATAATACTTTGAATCAAGATTTATTTTTAAGAATAGCGCCTGAATTATATTTAAAAAGATTAATTGTAGGTGGATTAGAACGTGTTTTTGAAATTGGGCGGTTATTTCGTAATGAAGGGATTTCTATTAAGCATAATCCTGAATTTACAACTATTGAAATTTATGTGGCATATAAAGATATGAACTTCATTATGAATCTTTGCGAAGAATTAATTTCTTCTTTAGTAGCAGAAATTGATAATACAAAAAAAATTACTTATAATAATCAGAAATTAGATTTTAATTTACCTTGAAAACGCCTTAAAATGGTTGATTCTATCAAGGAGTATGCTAAAGTTGATCTTTCATTAGTTAAAACATTCGCGGAAGCAAAAGCGATTGCTTTAAAAAAAGGATTAGTGGTTCCTAAACATTTTAATAATATTGGGCATATTATTAATTTATTATTTGAAGAATTAGTTGAAAGCAAATTAGTCCAACCTACATTTATTTATGAATACCCAACTGCAATATCACCATTATCAAAACAAAATATTAATAATCCAGATTTCACTGACAGATTTGAATTATTCATATGTGGTCGTGAATATGCTAATGCTTTTTCAGAATTAAATGATCCAATAGAGCAATATAAGCGCTTTCTTGATCAGATTAAAGAAAAAGAAAAAGGTAATAGTGAGTCTTATGAACTAGACTTAGATTTTGTGGAAGCTTTAGAATATGGAATGCCTCCAACTGCTGGAATTGGAATTGGAATTGACCGATTAGTTATGTTATTAACTAATAGAGAATCAATCAAAGATGTATTATTATTCCCACAACTAAGATCTAAGTCTAAAAAATAATAGAAAATTATTAACAATCTAAAAAAACCTAATATTTTTATATCAGGTTTTTTTATTTATTTATTTAAATTTTTTTATAAACTACATTTTAATTGAGAACTACAATTATTACATGTAGAACAACCACCTAAATCAACCATAGTCCCTTCTTTGCATAATGGGCAAAGATCTCCAATTTTAAATCCAAAATTACGATCTTGTTTAATTCCACGATAGAATGCTTTTTTAGCAGCTTCTTTTGAAATAGTTCCAATACTATCAATTTCAAGAATTTTTTTAGAGTTTTCTTTTTCTAAACTAGTAATATCTATTTGTTCATTGAAATTAGAACTATCTTCAAGAGAAAGCACTTGACTTTCTCTTGAACCATCAACATAAACAGTTCCACCTTTAGCGCCATTTTCATAAAGAGTTTCATAAATTTTTTCTACTTGTTTCACACTATAACCTTTAGGTGCGTTAACTGTTTTAGAAATAGAAGAATCAACCCATCTTTGAATAACACATTGAATATTAATATGTTCTTCTGGTTTTAATTCCATTGCACTTACAAAAATATTAGGTAAATTTTGATTTTTATAATCTGGGTTATATTTTAATCATTCATTAACAATATTAGCATTCACTTTAATATTTTTTCCTAATCTTCCAGAACGGAAATATTCAAATGCAAAATAAGGTTCTAAACCTGTAGAAATACCTACCATAGTTCCTGTGGAACCAGTTGGAGCTATTGTAAGCAAATGAGAATTTCTAATACCATTTTTTCGAATTCTATCTCTTACAATTTCTGGCATTTTTTTCATATATCCTGTTTCTAGGAATTTAGCATAATTATTTTTCAAAAATGGGAATGACCCTTTTTCTTTACCAATAGCAGATGATGCTAAATAAGCATTAGTTGCAATAAATTTAAATAATTTATCAATAGTTTTTAATGATTTTTCAGATCCATAACGAATTCCTAATCATATTAATAAATCATGAAGACCCATAACCCCTAAACCAATACGACGTTCACCTAAAGCTTGTTTAGTATTTTTTTCTAAAAAGTAATTAGTTGCATCAATTACATTATCTTGCATTCTTACACATACTTGAATAGTTTTTTTAAGTTTATCTCATTGAATTTGCTTATCATTTTTATCGACAAAATTAGCAAGATTAATCGCTGCTAAATTACATACTGAATAAGGTGCTAAAGGTTGTTCTCCACAAGGGTTAGTAGCTACAACTTTCATGTTATATGATTTAGCATTAGTCATTTGGTTTGCTCGATCAATAAAAAAGATACCAGGTTCAGCAGAATAATTAGCACAAATATTAATTAAATCTCATAAATCTTTAGCACGAATAGAGCGATATGTTTTAATAGGATATCCTAATTTTTCTCATTCTCAAATATCACCAATTTTATGTCAATTTTTATCATATCCTAATTTTTGTTCTTTATTATAATTTTCAACATCAGGAAATTTTAAATCTCATATTTTATCTTCTTTAACAGCTTTCATAAAATTATCAGATATGTTAATTGAGATATTTGCACCTGTTAAAAAATTTTTATTATTGACTTTTCAAATACCACCATTTTGAATCTTGCTTTCTAATTCACTAATAACTTCATCATTTTTAAAATCAGATTTTTTTAAATATCTATATAATTCAACTTCTGAATTTTTTATTGGAATTAAAGAAATTTTATTTTGAGCTTGTTCTTTAATTTGTGGATCTTTAGCAGAATCTTTTAAAAATTTTAGGATTTTAGGATTTTGCATTTTAGAAATAATAAACTCAATTACATCAGGATGTCAATCTGCCATCATAATCATTTGAGCACCACGTCTAGAACCACCTTGTTGCACTAAATGAGTTAAAGTAGCCAAATCATTCAATCATGATACAGCACCAGATGATTTACCACCCACACTTTTAGCAATAGCACCTTTTGGTCTCAATGTAGAACCATTAGTACCTACACCACCACCATGGGACATAATTTCCATTACTTCTTTACGATGATTAGATAATCCTTCTCTAGAATCTCGGATCATTGGCATTACAAAGCAATTAAAAAAAGTAACATCACTATCACTACCAGCACCATATAGTACTCTTCCTGCAGGAACAATATTTAAATCCTTAAGTTGATTAAAAAAATCACTTTCATATGCTTTATCTTCTTTTGCTAAACAAGAAGACACTCTTTTAGCAATTTGTTCATAGTAGATTTCTAATGGTTTATCAATAAAACGTTTGTTCACTTTTATGAGTTTAAGATTTTGATCATTTTCAACTAATTTATTATTGTCTATTAAATTTCAATATTCTTCTTCTACTTTTACTAAGTATTCATTTTTATTTATTTTTTTGAATATATTTCCGATACCTCTTGAAGGGAAAATAGGATCTTCTTTAATGACAATAATTACTAAATCATTAATCTTTAAAGATTTCAAACTTTTATCTTTTTGGGCATATCTATCTAACATAACCATTCTTGATATTGAAGAAAAACTAGTTTTATAACTTTTTTCAATAGGAAATAAAAATGAAAAATATTTCTTAATATCATTATTTAAATTATTAATTATTTCTTGAGAATATTTAATACTATTATTTAATTTCATTTACTTACTTCCTTTAAAAATTCAAAACTAAATTAATTTTTAACTTATAATTTAGTTAATAAAGACAATATAAAACTCATCAAATTTATTCAATTTTAAGATGAGTTTTTTATTTAAATATAAAAAAATTATACATTAAATTTCTAAGTTCTAACAATTAAAAATAATATTTTTAAATATTAACTATTTATTTTTCTTGTAAAATTATTTTATTGGTATTATTAGTTATAAAGTAATAAAGAATTCTGTAAATTAAATTCGATAATAAATTTAAATGAATTATAAAATTAAGTATTGAAAAACTATATATTTAATAAAAATTAAATAGTAGAAATAAAGTCGCATAATTCCTTTATTTTTTTTGTGTTTAGTATAAAATATTTAAGTAATACCTTGCTTATTTATATAAAAATAAGCCATAGACCACAAGGAGAAGAAAATGAATAAATATGAAATAATGTATATTTTGCATCCTACTGCAAATATTATTGAATCAGTAAACAAGATTGAAGGAATTATTTTAACTAATAAAGGCGAAATCATTGAAAAAAATGATTGAGGCATTATGAAGCTTGCTTATCCAATTCAAAAACAATTAAAAGGGCATTATGTTGTTTTGATTTGTAATACAGATAAAGATAATATTACTGAATTGTTACGTATTAATAAAATTGATAAAAATATTTTAAGAATTTTAATTTTAAGTATTGATAAAGAAAAAGAATATGTACAATCTACTAAATTGTCAAAAACTGAAATTAAAGAAGAAAAAATTGAACACAAAACAATTGGTAAGAAATATGAACGTCGTGTTATAAAACTTGATAGTAGTAATCCAAAAGATGTTACTACTAAATCAGCACCAGTAGTAGAAAAAGCAAACAATGTTGCAAATATTAAAATAAATTCAGATAGTAATAAAACTAAGTCTGAAGATTCTAAAAATAAAAAATAATTTATTATAATATTTTAAAAGGAGATATTTTATTATGTTAAATAGAGCAACTATTGTAGGACGAATTACAAAAGATTTAGAAATACGTATATCATCTTCAGGTAAGAAGTTTATAGGATTTACTGTTGCAGTAAATGGAATAAATCGTGGTAATTCGACACAGAATAATGTTGATTTTATTAGTTGTTATGCATGAGAAAGAACAGCTGAAAATATGGTTCGTTATTTAAGTAAAGGATCATTAATAGCGATTGATGGTTCGATTGGTACAAAAAAAAGTAATGGAGTATATTCTACTTTTGTTAATGCACAAAGAGTTAGTTTCTTAGATAGTAAAAATGATCGTGCTAGTGTTCCTAGAAATTATAATAAAACTGCTACAGATTCAAATTTAAATACAAATTTTGATTTTAATAATACTGTACTTTTTGATGAAACAATTACCAATCCAGAATCTATGAAAATAAATTCAAATAAACCACCAATATCAACACCTTCATCTAATGAAAATTTAAATAGTCCTTCTAGTGATAATAAGGAACCAATTAAATTCGATAATGATGATATTTTATGAGAATAAATAAATAATATTAAATAAAAAACAGGAGAAAAACTATGGAAAACAAAATAGCAAAAAAACCATTTCGTTCTAATTACTATAGACCACGTCGTCGTAAAGCATGTTATTTTACAAAAAATAATATGGAGTATATTGATTATAAAGATGTAGAACTTTTAAAAAAATTTATTTCAAATAATGGACAAATTTTACCTAAACGTGTAACTGGAACAACATCTAAATATCAAAAAAAATTAGCTATTGCTATTAAACGTGCACGTCAAATGGCATTATTACCTTTTGTATTAGAATAATAGTAAATAATCTAGATATTAATAAAATATATTTTTTTATGATACTAATATTTTTAAGATATTGTATATTTTTTTAATACCATAATATTATTTTACTTTTTTTGAAATTAAACAAAATAAAAGAAATATAGGAGAAAAAAATGAAAATTATTTTATTAGAATCATTAAAAAAATATGGCAAAAAAGGTGATGTTCTTGAAGTTAGTGATGGGTATGCTAAAAACTACTTAATTAAGAATGGCATTGCTAGAATGGCAACTAAAAATAATTTACAAATCAATAATCAATTTTTAAAACATCAAAAAGAAAAAGAAGATGAAATTAATAATGATTGTAAGTTTATATATGATCAAATTAATAATAAAGAAATTACTTTATTTTTAAAAATGAATAATTCTAAAACTTTTGGATCTGTAACATCAGTTAAAATAATGAATTCTCTTAATTCAAATTTTCAAACAAAAATAAATAAAAAAATGTTTTTCAATTTTAAACCTTTGAATAATATTGGTAAATACAATGTTAAATTAAAAATCAATAAAAATTTAATCGCTAATGTTATTGTTAATATCCAACCAAATTAAAGAAAGAATATAAATTAAAAATGGGAATTCAAGATAATGAGCTAATAAATAATAATGTTAATTTTCTAAATAAGGGATCATTAGTTAAAGATAATACTATTGATTATGATAATATTGCTATTATTGCTGAAAATAAAATTTTATCTATTCTTTTGAACTCTACTGAATCTTGTGGGATTATATTTTCAAAACTTTCTTACAAGTCTTTTTCTTTATCTAAAAATCAAACTATTTTTACTGAATTATTTAAATTATTTAATAAAAATAAAGTAATCGATTCTTTAAGTTTTATTAATTATTTAAAAAATAATAATTTATTAGAGAAATCTGGAGGAAGTAAATACTTAGCAGATCTTTTTAACGATTATTTAAATGATGATTATTTAGAAAATTATTTAAAAATCGTTTTAGAAAATTCTAATCGTTTACATCTAAAAAGTGTTTTAAATTATTTAAAATTAAATATTAACAATCATACTAAAAGTTCTGAAATTTTAATTAATGAAATACAAGAATCACTTGAAAGCATTCAAGAAATTTATTTAGATAATTTAGTAAATGTAGGGGCAATTACTAAAGAGGTTTTTGAAAAAGTCGATAAACTTTCAAAAGACGAATATGCCTTTACTGGTATTTCTAGTGGTTATCAAGAGTTAGATAAGATGACAACTGGTTTTCAACAAGGTGAATTAACTATTATCGCAGCTAGACCTTCTATGGGTAAAACTGCTTTGGCATTAAATATTGCTCTTAATGTTTCAACAAATAAACTTTACAAAAAACCAGTAGTATTTTTTTCTTTAGAAATGCCAAATGATCAACTAGCTTCTAGATTAGCAGCAATGGTAGCAAGAATTGATTTGCAAAAAATTCGTACGGGACAGAATATTAATCCTCAAGAATGAAGCAGACTAGAACAATATAAACAAATTAGTAATACATTAACGCTTTATTTTGATGATAGTCCTGGATTAACTGTTTTACAATTAGAATTAAAGTTAAAGAAAATAAAATCTCAAAACAAAGAATTAGGATTAGTAATTATTGATTATTTACAACTACTAACAATTAGTAATTATCGAGATTCAAGACAACAAGAAATTTCTAAAATATCCAGACAATTAAAAACAATTGCACGTAAATTAGATATTGCAATTATTTGTTTATCGCAACTTTCTAGAAGAGTAGAATCTCGCGAGGATAAAAGACCAATTATGTCTGATTTACGTGATTCAGGGTCGATTGAACAAGATGCGGATTTAGTTATGTTATTATATCGAGCAAGTTATTATCAATCATATCAAAATGATCCTAATATGGAATCTGATAATACTAATCATAATAATGATAATGTTGAAGTTATTTTAGCGAAAAATCGTAATGGACCAACAGGTAAAATAAATTTAATTTTTGCGAAGCGATATGGTTTATTTGTAAAAAGATAAAAAATGTTTTATTATAATCAATATGTATAATATGTATAAAATAAGGAGTATTAAAATATGAAAAGATTAATTTCTGCATTTTTAACAGTTTCATTTATTTCATCTGCATCTAGTAATGTTATTGCTTGTGGTGCTCCAAATGGACAAGAGCTTAATATAAAATGAAAATCTTCGCCTACAAATATTAAAGTTAATGATAAAACTAATTTACTACCTTCAGTACTTATTCCTATCTTGAATTTTATGAATTCAACACCAGAGTCTCGTTCTGATGGAGATGTAATGTCAGATAACCAAATCGCTCATTCTCTTGATGCTGAGAGAACTAAATTTACTACTACAGGAACTAAAACAACTGAGTGAAATAAATTTTATGATAATTGATATTCTTCTGCAAATAATTCTTATGATCAAATTTTATTAGATTCTCATCATAAAGAAACTGAAGCCGGACCTGATAAAAAAGGGAAAGTAGGAGCTAAATTTGATGTTGTTGAATCTCAAGCAAATATTGCTGCTGCATTTAATGACACAACATCAGCTAGTCCTTATCATGATTTAAAAAAAATGTCTGAAGATAAAGCTCATGAGAGTAATTTTATTATTTCTGCTATTCCTACTTTTAAAATAGAACTATCATTTTTAGGACAATCATTTACTGTTGATATTCATAATTTAGTAGGTACAATGGAAATAATTAAATATCCAAACCCAGATTCAAAAGCTAAAGAAAAAAATTTATATAAATGATATTTTATTGGATATTTTTTCCCACCACATCCTCTGTCAGGACATCCTGAAATTCATAATTGATACCCTACTAATTCTAGAGATCCTATATCTAATGGAACATATTCAATTAATAATTGAAGATTCATTAATTCTTCAATTTTATTAGAACAACCCAAAGATGTTGACTTAACTGCACCTTATATTGATTATTCAATCGAACAAGATAGTATACAGATAGTATAGTTTTAGAATAATGGTTATAATTTATGGCATTTAATTATGAATATTAAAATATTTGCAGTTGGTAAAATCAAAAATATTAATTTAAGTAATTTGATAAATATTTATAGTGATAGAATAAAACGCTTTGCTAAACTAGAAATTATTGAATTAAAAGAATTCAATAGTCAGGATTCTAATATAAATTCTGTAAAAGAAACTCGAGATATGATTACTAAAATTTTCAAATATTCAGAATATTATAAAATATTATTAAGTATTAATTCTGAAAATATTTCTAGTTTAGCACTTGCTGATGTAATAAAAAACCAAAAAAATTATTCAAATGCCAAAATAATTTTTATTATTGGGGGCAGTGATGGATTTGATAATTCTATTATACAAAAAGTTGATCATCAAATTAGTTTTGGAAAGTTAACTTTTCCGCATCAAATGATAAGATTAATATTGTTAGAACAAATTTATCGTAGTTTTAAAATTATTGCTAATCAACACTATCATAAATAAAATTGATGAATATTTTTTTTGGAATTAATAAAATTTAAAAAATATAGTTATTATATGAATAAAATTATATTTTTTAGATTAAATTAGTCGAAATACTTATTATCTAGTATTTTATATATTATAATCATTTTTAGTATAGATTTTTCTATATATTAGTTAGCATTCCTTTGGTTTTTAAATTTTTAAAATATATTACTATATTAGTGAAGTAAATAGTATTTTGATATTTAAAAATATAAAATTAATCAATTGATATAATTTAATTGATTAATAAACATTAAATAGGAAGAGGTGAATTAGAATTATGAATAATATTTTATGAACTCCTAAAATGGCTATGATTGTTTCTTTATTTATTCTTTCACTTTTCATTGTTTATTGCATTTATAGTGGAATTGTTTATGTATTTTTTCGTTCTCATTATAAAGGAATTCATTTTACTACTAGAAATATTACTTATATAACAATGCTATCAGCAGCATCAGTAACTATTACTGTTGTAATTTCTCGAATTATACCTCTTACAGTTTTACCACCAATAAGAATTTCTTTTGAGGGTTTGATGATCAAAATTTCAGGGTTTATTTTTGGTCCAATAGTAGGTTTTATATCTGGAGCAGTAACTGATGCATTATGTTTATTATTTATACCTTCATATTTTCATATTGCTTATTTTTTATTGATTGTTTTTTATGGATTTTCAGCAGGTTTAGTTTCAAGTTTTAATAGACTTATTAAAAATCACAAATGAATAATTTTTTTATTTTCTAATATATTTGTTGTTAGTTTTATTACTTTAATTTCTTATTTTACATTACAAATGGATACAACTAAAATTAATATTTATGGTAATATCTATATTTCTAAAAATATTGCTATTTTTATTTTAATTTTATCTGGTATGTTTGCGATGTTATTTCAATTCGCAATTTTTATTTATTATATTTTAACAAGATATAAAGATCGCTATTTGTTTCTGAATGCTACTTTTGCTTTTACAAAATTAAAAGAAATGGGTGAAAAAAAGGAAGTTTATGGAAACATTTTAGCAATTGTATTTTTAACTATTTTTACGGAATATTTTTTGACTGGTATTATATCACCTTGAGGAGATGTTTCTATATTTTCTGGAGGGTCTCCAAAAGATAATAGTGGATATGGGGCACTAGTATTATTTAGAATTATGGAAGCGCCAATTAAAATAGTCTTTAATACTGCTATAATTTATATATCTTGAAGAGCAATATATCCACTAATCCACAAAGACAAGTAAGGAAAATTTATGAAATTATATGATAGTATAAGCAATCAATTAGTCGATTTAGATACATCAAATACCATATCCATTTATACTTGTGGTCCTACAGTATACGATTATATTCATATTGGGAATGCTCGACCATTAATTTTAACTGATCTTTTAATAAGATTTTTAAATTTTCAAAATATCAAAACTAATTATTTGATTAATGTAACTGATATTGATGACAAAATCATTAATAAAGCATTAAAGGATCAAGTTAATGAACTTGAATTAGCAAATCATTATTATACTAAGTTTATAAGTGATTTTAGAAATCTAAATCTTTCAAAACCACAAAAAATTATGCGTGTTTCTGACAATATGCCATATTTTATTAATTATATTAAAAGTTTAATAGCGAATAAACATGCTTATGTTTCTAAAAAACAAAATGTTTATTTTTCTTTAGCAAAAAGTAAAACTTATGGGGCAATTTCTCATAATGATATATCAAAATTAATTCAACAAAATAAAAATGATGATCGTGATAAAAAAACAAATATTGATTTCTCATTATGAAAAAGTACTAATTATGGAATTAATTGAAATTCTCCTTGAGGAGAAGGACGTGTAGGATGACATTTAGAATGTGCAGCATTAATTAGTCGTTATTTTAAAGACACTATTGATATTCATATCGGAGGAAATGATTTAAAATTTCCACATCATGAAAATGAAAGAGCTATTTTTTTAGCAAAAGAACATAAGGAGTTATCAAAAACTTGAGTTCATAATGGACATTTACATATTAAAAATTTGAAAATGTCTAAATCATTAAATAATAGTGTTTATGTAAAAGATTTTATTAAGAAATATGATTTAAATTTATTAAAATATATTTTATATACTAAAAAATATATGCAACCATTAGATTTTGGAGATAATATTATTCAATTTGCTAATAGTGAAATGAAAAAAATTATCTATCTTGTAAGCAAAATTGAAGATCTGGTGTTTACAAATAAAATAGTATTAAATTATCAAGAAAGTTCCATAGATGAACAAATTTTTAAAAGTATTTTAGCAGAATTGGAAAATAATTTAAATACTGCAAATGTTTTAGAAATAATTAAAAAAATGATGAAAAATTTAAATATTAAATTAAAGATCTTGAATTTAAATGTTAATTCTTATAACTATTTTCTTCAAACTTTATCAATTTTAGGATTTAAATTACCATTTAATGAACATAGTGCTTTTATTGAAAAAATAATATCAAAAACAACCACTAACAAAACCTTTCGAGATTTAGGATTAGGTTTTAAAACAATAATAAAGGATGATAAAAGCAAATAATGAATAATCAAAATTATATATACGGACTACACCCAGTTAAGCAAACAATAATTGCTCAAAAGTATCATATTACAAAAATATATTTAACAGCTAATTATTTAAATAGTGATTTAATTAAAATTATTAAAGCACGAAAAATTAACTATGAGGTTAAAGGGATAAGATTTTTAGATGATTTTTGTAGTCATCATCAAGGAGTTATTGCTATTATTCCTGATTGACATCTTTTATCTGTTGATGAGATGATTGCAGGGATTAATAAGAAGACTTTAGAAAATAAACATCCTTTTATTATTATTTTAGATAAAATTACTGATTCACAAAATTTTGGAGCTATTTTAAGAAATAGTGCGATATTTGGTGTTGATGGAATTATTATCGGTAAGCATCGCCAAATTTCTATGACGCCAACTGTTGCTAAAGTATCAGCAGGGGGATTTAATTATGTTCCAATTGCAGTTACAACTAATCTTACTAATGCAATCAATACTTTAAAAAAAAATAATTTTTGAATATATGCTACTAGTTTTTCTTCTAAAACACAAAGTTTTACAAATATTAAATATAATCATTCTGTTGGTTTAGTTTTAGGTAATGAATCTAAAGGAGTTTCACCAAAGGTTTTAGTTCATTCTGATCAAGAAATTTATGTACCTATGTTAAACGATGCAATGCAAAGTTTGAATGTTGCAAGTGCTAGTGCAATTTTGATACATTATATTTCAACACATTTAACATAAATTATTCATTAGATAGATATAATCTTATTTTTTTAAAAAATACTATTAATATTTTATTGATGGTGATTATATGGATTTAATAATAAACAATGATTTAGAAATGATTAAATATTATCGAGAAGGGAATTTAAAACCTTTATTGTATCTTTATTTTAAATATTTAAATTATTCTAAAAAAGTAGTAAATAGTATTTATAAGAAATTTTATAGTATTCCGTTATATGCAGAAGATTTTAATAGTTTAATATATATAACAATGAAAACTGCTATAGAAAAATATCGAATTAATAATACAATACCCTTTAAAGGATTTTTTTCTTTAATGTTACGTTGAAGTATCTATAATGAAATCAAAAAATATTTATCTAAAAATCATCAAATATTAAATAATTATTATAAATTAGATGAAAAACTTGCAAAAAAAAATAATAATAATAGAATATATAAAAGGCATTTAACACTTTTTTGCTTAGAAAAGAAATTAAATCAATTAAGTAAATTAGAAAAATGTATTTTTATTTCTAAACTTAATGGATTATCTAATTTTGATATTATTCAAAAATATAATTTAGATTATAAACAAATTGATAATGCACTACAACGTGGTATTAAAAAAATGTCAAAAATTATTTCTATGTAGAAAAAAGAGAAAATAATATGAAATCAAAACGAATTATTTTAGTATGTGAAGAGTGCTTGGATAGAAATTATCATAGCTATAAGAGCGATCCAACTCAAAGACTTATTATAAAAAAACATTGTTCTCGTTGCAATAAGCATACATTACATAAAGAAACTAGATAAAAATAAAAAAGGTGTTATAAAATAATGGCAAAAATCAATAAAAATATTTTTAAAAAAGAAATAAATAGTATTAAACAATTATGCATTAAGAAAAAAAAGATATCTAGTAAAAAATATCTAACTGAATTTGATCTATTAAAAAAAGAATATGCTAAGAGCAAATCCGAAATTAAAAAAACTCATAATAAAAAGAATTTATTAAAATTAAATCTTGAGTTTAAACAAAATTCAAAGAATCTAAAATTAAATAATAAGAAAAATTTAAAATCATTAAATCAAAAAAGTAAAGAAGAAATTTTAATTAAAAAAATTGAATTAGAAGAAAAGCAATCAGCAGTTGTTGTTGAAAAGAAAACTTCATTTCAAAGTGATTTATTAGATGAAAAAATTAAAAATAATAATAATAAAAAAAAGAAAATAAAATATGAGAAAGATATTAAAGGGGCAATCAAAAATTTTCCATTACGTATGTTTAAAGAAATTAAGCGTATTCGATGAGGAAAAAATGATCTTTTTATAACAAAAAAATTCTTTTTAGTATTGCTTGTAATTATTTTAGTTGCTCTTTTTATTTGAGGGGCTGAATCAGCAATTGTAGAAATTCTTAAATTATTAAAAATTAGTAAAGTCTAAATTATAAAAAAGGAAAAATATGGATAATATAAATAAATTATTTAAAGGTAAATGGTATGTTATTAATTCTTATGCTGGACATGAAGAAAAAGTTAAAAAAGATTTAATTCAACGTATTGAATCATATAATATTGAAGATTATATCTTTGATGCTCGTATTGTTAAAGGAAGTACAATTAATAAAAAAACTAAAAAAGTAACGGAAAAAAATTTATTTCCAGGTTATATTTTTGTTAATGTTGTAATGAATGATGAAATTTGATTTGTAATTCGTAATACACCTGGAGTTACAGGATTTGTTGGATCTTCAGGTAAAGGTGCTAAACCTGCGCCTTTAACAAGAGCAGAAGCTACTAATATGTTACAAATTAATGCATTTACAAAAGCACCAGAAATAAAAAAAGTAACAGAATTAAAATACAAAGTTGGTGATACTGTTTCGATAACTAAAGGATTATTTAAAGACGAAGAAGGTAAAGTTATTTATTTAGATTTTTCAAAAGGGTTAGCAACAATCGAAATAGAAATTTTTGGACGTTTTACTCCAACACAAATTGAATTTAGTGCATGTAAAAATATAAAGAAATAATTTGATTTACTTTTTATAAAAAAGTTGTTATCATTAAAAAGTTATTGTGTATATACAAAATAGCAAAATGTGGGAAAAATTAATAAAATTAATTTTGTTTGACCACAGCGAGAAAACTATTATTTTCAGGAGGAATTACTCGTGGCTAAAAAAATTAAAAGGATTGCCAAATTAGAAATTATGGCATGTAAGGCTAAACCAGGCCCAGAACTAGCATCATTAGGTATCATTATGCCTGTATTTTGTAAACAGTTCAACGATAAAACAAAGGATCGTGCAGGAGATAATTGTACCAGTAGTTATTACTGCATATGAAGATAAATCTTGTGATTTTATATTAAAAACAACACCTACAGCAATTATGTTAAAAAAAATTGCTAAAATTGAAAAAGGTGCAGCTAATGCTAAACTTGAAAAAGTGGGGACAATATCTTTAGAAGATTTAAAAACAGTTGCAAAATATAAATTACAAGATTTAAATGCAAATACTTTAGAAGCAGCAATGCATATTGTTGCAGGTACAGCAAAAAATATGGGAATAGTTATTAATGAACCATTACCAGCATTAGAGGTTGAAAATAATGATTAAAAAATATTCTAAACGTTATTCAGCGCTTTTAAAATTAGTAGATAAGAAAAAATCTTATAGTATTAATGAAGGAATAATTTTAGCTAAACAAACTTCAACTGTTAAATTTGATTCTACTATTGAATTAGCTTTTAAATTAAATATAGATCCAAGACATGCTGATCAACAAATTCGTGGTGCTTTAGTATTGCCATGTGGTACAGGAAAAACTCAAACAGTTTTAGTATTAACTGAAAAATATACTCAAGATGCAATCGCAGCAAATGCAGATTTTGTTGGTAATCAAGAATTAATGGATAAAATCAGCAAAGAAAATTGATTTGATTTTGATGTTATAATTGCTTCACCAGAAGTTATGCCGAAATTAGCTAAATTAGGGCGTATTTTAGGACCTAAAGGATTAATGCCTAATCCTAAAGTTGGAACTGTAACATCTAATATTAAAAAAGCAGTTAGTGATATTAAAAATGGTAAATTAATTTATCGTGTTGATAAACAAGGTAATTTACATTTTATTTTAGGAAAAGTTTCATTTCCAATTGAAAATTTAGAAAAAAATTTCAAAGCTATTATGGGGCAAGTTGCAAAAGTCCGACCACAAAGTTTAAAAGGGGAATATATAAACAATATTTCAATTTCAACTTCAATGGGACCAGGAATCAAAATCAATAAAGTTTAATCTTTATTGATTTTTAATTTATAAATATTTTAGATTATATTTAATAAATTTTTTATATACAAAATTTATTTTTTATGGTATTATAATTTTACTATTACCAATGAAAATAACTGACAATTCGTCTTAATTCGTTATCGAGGCAAGCACATATTATTTTGCTGAACATTGCAATAATAGAAAACAATGGAAGGGAAAATTTTTAATGAAACAATCTTTAATTAGAAAAAATTTAATTATTGAACAAATTACTAAAAGAATTGATAAATCTAAGTCTTTAGTTGTAGCTTCATATTCTAACATAAGTGTTAGTGATATAGAAAGTTTACGTAATGAATTACGTACTCAAGATTCAGAATTAAAAGTTTATAAAAATAATTTATTTAATTTAGCTATTGAAAAAACTGAACATAAAGAATTAACTAAATATTTAGTAGGACCTAATGCATTTATATTTGGTTATAATGATATGATATCAGCATTAAAAATAGCAGCTAAATTTTCAAAAAAATATAATAATTTTGAATTAAAAGCAGGTATCTATAATAATAATGTTCTTAATTCAAAATCTGTTATGGAAGTAGCTTTATTACCTTCAAAAGAAGAATTAATTGCAAGTTTTGCATCATTATTAACACAACCATTAATAAAATTCGCATTATCAATAAAAGAGATTATTAATAAAAAATCAGAATCAACTATTTAAGTTTGATATAAAAGAGAGGTAAAAAATATGAAAAAAGAAGAAATAATAAAATCATTAGAAACTATGACACTTGTAGAATTAAATGATCTTGTAAAAGAAATTGAAAAACACTTTAATGTTAGTGCAACTATGGCAGTAGCAGGACCAGCATCAGAGGAAGAAAATAAAGCACCTTCAGAAGTTAATGTTGTATTAACTGGGTTTGAAGCAGGAGCATCAAAAGTTGCTATTATTAAACTTGTTGCAAAAACTTTAGGAAAAGGATTAATGGATGCTAAAAAAATGTTAGATAAATTACCTTTAATCATAAAAGAAAAAGTTAAAACTGAAGAAGCAGACGAGTTAAAAGATTTATTTGTTGCTCAAAAAGCTATAATTGAAATTAAATAATAATCAAAAATAATCAATATAATATTCAACTTTTAGTTGACTTAATAAATGTTATGCTATAAAATTTATTAGCATAATTTTTCTTATTTTAGCAAAGTTGCAATTTTTGAGGGGCATCCAATATATGAATATAAACAAAAATCCTATTAATTCTAGCAAAAATTCTAATCGTATTAATCTTAGTAAATTTCGAAATAATTTAGAGTTACCAAATTTAATTGAAATTCAAACTAAAACATATAAATGATTTAGAGAAGAGGGGATTGATGAAGTTTTTTCTGAAATATTTCCTTTTCATTATCGTGATAATACAATTGATCTTGTTATGAATAAATGATGATTTGAAAAACCTAAACGTACTATTTCAAAATCTAAAGAAGAATCTAAAACTTATGAAGTTGGTATTCACTCTGAATTAGCGTTAACAATTCAAGAAAAAAATATTGAAATTTTAAGAGATATTCAAGTTAAAGATCCTTTATTAATTAAATCTTGAATTGAAATGAAATATGATAATAAAATAAATGTTGTATTAAAATCACAAAAAGATAATATTTATTTTTTTGATATGAAAACTATATTGGATATTAAATCAGAAATAGAAGTAATTGTAAAAAGTAATAATGAAGAAAAATTAATTGTTGATTATACAATTTGAAAAATTGGAAATGTGTTCTTTGGTGATTTACCTTTAATGACTGAACGTGGGACTTTTATTATTAATGGTTCTGAAAAAGTTATTGTATCACAATTAGTACGTTCCCCAGGAGCTTATTATAAATCTACACTTGATCGTAAATTAGGAAAAAAATTATATAATGTTGATTTAATTCCTTCAAGAGGTGCTTGAATTGAATTAGATTTAGATTATAAAAAGAATTTAGACGAAAATAAAAACAAAATTTTATCTGTTAAAATTGATAAATCTCGTAAAACTACAATTACTAATTTTCTTACTTCTTTAGGATTAATAAAACAAGATGTTTTAGAATTATTTAATAATAATCCTGTGTTAGTGAATACATATAATCAAGATACATATATTGAAGATGATTTCATTGAAAATTGAAAACTTTCTATTCAAGATTTATATAAAAAAATTCGTTCTGGAGAAACTACAACTGCTGATGGAGCTAGTAGATATTTAGAAATGTTATTATTTGAAGATCGTAAATATGATTTAACAGCTGCAGGGCGATTTAAATTAAAACAAAAATTAGGTATTAATAAAAGAATTTTAAATCATGTTATTGCTGAAGATGTTAAAGATTCTAAAGGGAATATATTATTTCCAAAAGATACTTTAATAAATAGACGTAATATTGATCTTTTTTGTGATGTCTTAAATAAGGGTTCTACTAATCACACATTAAATTATTTAGTTAATATATCTACATCAAAAACAAAATCTGATATGAATACTGTTCAAAAAATTTCTGTCTATAAAGATGCCCAAAAAAAAGATGAAATAATTACAATTATTGGTACAAATCCTAATTGTAGTTTAAAACATATTACAATTCCAGATATTGTCGCTACGATTTCATACTTATTAAATTTAATTGATGGAATTGGGAATTTTGATGATATTGATCATTTAGGTAATCGTCGTGTACGTAGTACAGGGGAGTTATTACAAAATCAATTCCGTATAGGATTATTACGTATTGAGAAAAATTTACGTGAAAAAATGTCTACAACTAATTTATTCAAAATAAAACCGATGAATATTATTAATAATAAACCATTATCTGCTATTATCGGTGAATTTTTTAATTTATCACAATTATCACAATTTATGGATCAAACTAATCCTTTATCAGAATTAACAAATAAACGTCGTTTAACTGCTCTTGGACCATCTGGTCTTTCACGTGAACGTGCGGGATTAGAAGTTCGAGATGTTCATTACTCTCATTATGGAAGAATTTGTCCAATTGAAACACCAGAAGGACCTAATATAGGACTTATTAATAATCTTGCTACTTATGCAAAGATCAATGAATATGGATTTATTACAACACCATATCGTATTGTAAAAAATAATAAGGTTTATGATGAAATTAAATATTTAACAGCTGATGATGAACGCGATTTTGTGATTGCACAAGCTAGTGTAAAATTATCTAAAGACGATAGAATAATTGATGAACAAGTAATTTGTCGTTATTTGGGTGAAACATTATTATATCCAAGATCAGAAGTTGATTATATCGATGTTTCTCCTAAACAAATTGTTTCTATTGCAACATCATGTATTCCATTTTTAGAAAACGATGATGCTAACCGTGCACTTATGGGTGCAAACATGCAACGTCAAGCAATCCCTCTTTTAAAACCTGATTCACCATATGTTGGTACAGGTGTTGAGTATTTTGCTGCACGTGATTCAGGATTGGCAATTATTTCTAAAAAAGATGGAATTGTTGAATATGTTGATGCTAAAAAAATTATAATTAATAGTAATGGAACTAATTCTTTGTATAAATTAGATAATTTTGAAAGATCTAATCAAGGAACATCAATTACACATACACCAATTATTAAAATTGGCGATAAAATTAAAGCTAATCAAGTTATAGCAGATGGACCTTCAATGGATAATGGTGAATTAGCTCTTGGACAAAATGTACTAGTCGCTTTCACTACATGAAATGGGTATAACTATGAAGATGCTATTATTATTAGTGAACGTTTAGTAAAAGATGATGTATTTACTTCAATTCATATTGAAGAATATACTATTGAACGTCGTCAAACTAAATTAGGTGAAGAAGAAATTTCTCGTGAAATTCCGAATGTATCTGAATATATGCGTCGTAATTTAGGTGCTGATGGAGTAATTAAAATTGGATCAGAAGTAAAACCAGGAGATATTTTAGTAGGTAAAACTACTCCAAAAGGTCAAACTAAACTGTCTCCAGAAGATAAATTATTACAAGCTATTTTTGGTGAAAAATCAAAACCAGTTAAAGATACATCTTTACGTTTACCTAATGGGGCAAACGGAATTATTCAAAATATTAAATATTTTTCAAAAAAAGCGGGACATGATTTATCTGCTGATATTCTAGAAGTAATAAAAGTTTTTGTAATTCAAAAACGTAAAATTCAAGAAGGAGATAAAATGTCAGGTAGACATGGTAATAAAGGAATTATTTCTAAAATTTTACCAATTGAAGATATGCCATTTTTAAAAGACGGTACTCCAATTGATATTATGCTTAATCCTTTAGGTGTTCCTTCAAGGATGAATATTGGACAAATTTTAGAGTTACATTTAGGTATGGCAGCTAAAAATAGAAATATTAAAGTTGCAACTCCAGTTTTTGAAGGTCTGAACAATGAAGAATTAATTAAATTCGCTAAAGATTCACAAATGGATCCTTCATTTAAAATGACACTATATGATGGGCGTAGTGGTGAAAAAATGCATAATGATATTTCTGTAGGAATTATGTATATGTTGAAATTATCACATATGGTAGAAGATAAGATTCATGCTCGTGCTGTAGGTCCTTATTCATTAATTACACAGCAACCTTTAGGTGGTAAAGCACAAAATGGTGGACAAAGATTTGGTGAAATGGAAGTATGAGCTTTAGAAGCTTATGGTGCTGCTCATACACTTCGTGAAATTTTAACAATTAAATCTGATGATATTATCGGACGTATTAAAACTTATGAATCTATAGTTCGAGGATTATCTGTTCCTAAACCGGGTATTCCAGAATCCTTTAATGTTTTAACAAAAGAAATTCAAGGATTAGGATTTGATATTCATTTAATCGATAGTGATGGTAAAAAACAAAATATCTCAGAATATAATAAAGCTAATTATGAAGATTTTGATGTTGAACAAAATAATGAAGAAACTAAAAAGCATAATTTAAATAAAAAAAATGATTCTGATGATGATTTAATTAATTTTATGAACACTAAAAATGATTAGGGGGATGGAATATGCAAAAAGATAATTTAAAGCAAAGTATCAAAATTGGGTTAGTTAGCAGTGAGGAAATTTTAAAAAATTCTTGTGGGAAAGTTACTAAACCAGAAACAATTAATTATAAAACTCTAAAACCAGAAAGAGATGGTCTTTTTGATGAGAAAATTTTTGGTCCCACTAAAAATTATGAATGTTTTTGTGGTAAATATAAAAAAATAAATCAAAAAGGTAAAAAATGTGAACGTTGTGGTGTTGAAATT
>CAZAJD010000007.1:0-13689 GCA_964485375.1 uncultured Mycoplasmatales bacterium
TACTTGATTTACTACGAATAAAAATAGTAGATTTAGTTTTTTCATCATAGCGTCTAGTTTCAAGCGCTACTTTTTGGTTTTTTCCTAAAATATTGCTTTGTCTTTTTATTTCATATTCAATAGAATCTTTAATATTACTCAAAGAATTTAAATTCTTAATTTCAACTTTATTTAATAATTTTTTAGTATTTTTAGGTTTTAATGAGATATTGATATCACATCTCATTGAACCTTCATTCATTTTAGCATTAGAAATTTTGTAATAAGATATAAGTTCTTGAATTTTAGATACATAGCTAACTGCTTCATTAGCACTATGCATATTAGGATAAGTAACAATTTCAATTAATCCAATTCCACAACGATTATAATCAAGATACGTTTTCCCATTTTTGTGGATCTGTTTTGCAGTATCCTCTTCAATATGCACACGTTCTATTGCAATTTTTTTGATTTTATTTTCTAAAATTATTGTTAAAAATCCTTGAGAACCTATTGGAAAAAATTGCTGTGTAATTTGAAAACCTTTGGGTAAATCTGAATATCAATAATTTTTACGATCAAACCTTAGTTTAGTATCAATATTCATATTTAAAACTTTTGCAGCAATTAAAGCTAATCTAATACATTCTATATTAACACTTGGTAAAGTACCTGGTAGTGCTAAATCATTTATATTAACTTTAGTATTAGGTTTTGAACCATATTTAATCTCTCCAGAAGAGAACATTTTAGTATTAGAATTTAATTCCAAATGAATTTCAATACCAATTACTACATCATAGTTATTTATCATATTTTTCTCCAGGTTGTAGATATTTTAAATTAATAATTTTTTCCATTTTATAAGCTATATTAAATATTTTATTTTCTTCAAATAAATTAGTATTTATATTAATCCCAATAGGCATTTTTGTTTCATCATCAAATAATCAAGGAATTGTTAATGAAGGCATCCCATTAAAATTAGCTAATAAAAGTGCATTATCAGCAATATCTTTATTATTTAAAGTAATTTTAGATACTTCAATATCAGAAACTTCACTCGCAACATGTGATGCACTTGGAAATATAAGAGCATCCACTTTGGTAAACATTATATCCAATTTATTTTTAATTAATCTACGAATTTTTTTAGCATGTTGTAATAATTCAGATTGATGATTTTTTTGTGTAGAATAAGATCCTATTATGTATCTTGTTTTAACAACTTCTCCTAAACCTTCAGTTCGGCTTTTGATCATCGAATCTTTTCAATTATTACCTTTAGCTCTATTACCAAAAATTATTCCATTTAAATTTGCTTGAGAACTAACTGCTTCTGAGCAAGTGATAATATAATAAATAGGTAACATAACTTCTAAAAGGTTAAGAGGTAAATGTAATTTAATTATTTTTATATTTTCTTTTTTTAATTTATTTAACATTTCTAAAAATTTAATTTTCAACTTTGAATTTAAATTATTAAAAATTTCTTCAATATAACCAACTTTATAATTACTTATATCTGAATCAATATTTTTAAATACCTTATCAGAATTTTTTAAATTATATGTTGTTAAATCATTTATATGATTTTTTTCTAAATGATCGAATAAAATCGCTGCATCTCTCACATTTTGTGTAAAATAACCTATTGTATCAAGAGATGGAGAATAAGGAATTAATCCATGACGAGAAAATGTACCATATGTTGGTTTAAAACCTACTGTATTAGTATAACTAGCTGGTCTTCTAATAGAATCACCTGTGTCACTTGCTAGTGCAAAAGGAATTAATCCAGTTGCCACAAGAGCAGCTGAACCAGACGAAGATCCTCCAACAATATGTGATTTATTTCATGGATTAAGTACTTTACCAAAAGCAGAAGATAATCCAGTTCCACCCATACCTAATTCATCTAATTGTGTCTTGCCTAATAAAATAGATTTTTGATTATTTAAATTATTAATAATATCTGCATTGTATTGTGGAATAAAATTATTTAAAATCTTAGAACTTGCAGTAGTTAAAATATTCTTAGTAATAATATTATCTTTAGCAACGTAAGGCATAGCAAATAATCAATTATTTTTCTCTAATGGAGTATTATCTAATGATTTTGCAAGTTTCATCGCATACTCTTCTGTTTCAGTAACAAAAGCATTTAAATCATTTCATTTTTTTAATTGTATGTAAATATCTTTAACGATATCAGATGGTTTTTTTTCTTTATTAATTATTAAACTTCGAATTTTTTCTATTGTATAGTTCATATTTATGCAATTACCTTATCAATAATAATATAATTTTCATCATGCTTTGATGAATTTTTAAATACATCTTTTTTATCTAAATTATTTACTTTTTTATCATCGCGTAAAGAATTAAAATCATTAACATTTTCAAATAAATGATCAAGGGGTTTGATATTAGTTATACTAATTCCTTGAATAGAGTCAATTTTAGTAATTATATTTTTAAAATTTTGATATATATGATTAATTTCGGATTCTGTAAGTTTTATTAAACTATCTTCACTAAGTTTTATGATTTCTTTTTTGGATAAATTCATTTATATTTTTTTTACCTTTCAATAAATCAGTATATTCTAATTCACTAATTATATTAATACCTATCTTTTTAGCATGCAAGTATTTAGAGCCTGATTCTTCACCTAATAATAAAAAATCAGTTTTTAAAGTTATGATATTTGAAAAATGTCCACCATTAGCTTTAATTTCTTGTTCAAAAAATGAACGAGTTTTAGATAATTTTCCACTAATCACAAAATTATAACCTTCAAATTTTAATTTATTAGAAGACACAATTGGTTGCTTGAAGGTAATCCCTAAATTAATTAATTCATCAATTTCTTGAATATTTTTAGAAATTTTAAAATACTGAATTAAACTCTCTGCAGCAATCGGCCCCATTCCTTTAATTTCTAATAATTCCTTTTTAGTAATTCTAATTAAACTATCCATATTCTTAATTTTTTTAGATAGAATTTCAGAAATATATTCTCCAACATAATTAATTCCTAAAGCAAAAATAAATTTAGATAAAGTAACTTGTTTAGAATTTTCAATAGAATTGAGTAAATTGCTAATAGATTTTTCTCCAAATGAATTTAACTTTATTAATTTACTTTTAACATTCTTTAATTTATATATCGATGAAAATGATTTTAAATAATCTAAATTTCATAATTTATTTAATATTTTTGTATTTAATCCATGAATATTCATACCTTTTTTTGAACTAAAATGCTCAATAAGACGCAACTGTTTTACTTTGCAACTAATATTTAAACAGTATTGATCAACTAGGCCCTCAGGTTTAACTAAATTTTTGTTACAGCTAGGACATAATAAATTTGGACTTCATGGTTTACAATTAGATTTTCGATCCTCTAAAATAGGCATAATTACTTTAGGAATTATATCTCCTGCTTTTTTTACAAAAACAAAATCACCAATTCTGATATCATTATTTATTATATAATCAGCATTATGCAAAGTTGCGGCTCTTACAATTGAACCTGCTATTTCAACTGCTTGTAGTTTAGCATTATAAGTAATTTTACCTGTTCTTCCTACAGTAGGAAAAATATTTAATAGAAGAGTACGAGATCTAGGGGATAAAAATTTATATGCGATTGCCCATTTAGGAAACTTAGAAGTATTTCCTAATATAGAATGATATTTTAAATCATTAACTTTTATAACTACTCCATCAACTTCATAGTCTAATTTATCTCGATTAAATTTTAAATCATCAATACACTCAATTCCCCCATTTATAGAATCTACTAATTTGTTGAATTTAGAATTAACAGAAAATTTTTCTTTTTCTAAGAAATTTAAAATTTCTTTTTGAGTTTGAAAATTAGAATCTCAATAATAAGCAAAATAAAAAAATACACTTAACTCTCTTTTTTTTACAATTTCAGGATTTAATTGTCGAATAGTTCCTGCTGCTAGATTACGAGGATTTGAAAAAACTTTTTTATTATTCTTTTCTTGATGTTCATTAATTTTTCTAAAAATAGATTTTTTAACATATATTTCCCCACGTACAACTATTTTAGACTTACATTTAATAGTATGTGGTATAGATTTAATTAACTTAACATTTTTAGTAATATTTTCTCCAAATACTCCATCACCTCTTGTTAGTGCTTGTTTTAATATTCCATTTTCATAAATTAAAGAAACTGATAATCCATCAATTTTATATTCACAAAAATAAGACATTTTTTTTAATTTTAAATTGTTTTTAATAGTCCTATCAAATTTAATCAAATCATCAAAATTGAAAGCATTAGATAAACTTTGCATAGAAGGTTTATGACGTTCTTTTGTAAAAACAGAATTTGTAAATCCTCCAATTTTTTGAGTTGGTGAATCTGGAGTAACTAAATGAGGATAAACACGCTCAAGCTCGATAAGATCTTGCATTAAAGAATCATACTGAATATCTGAGATATCAGATGCATTAAGATCATAATATTTTTTATTACAATCATTAATTTTTTTACGTATTTGTTTGATTTTCTTTTCTATGGGATTTATTTTCATATTTAATAACTCCTATTTCTTATTATCTAGATTTTCCAAAGTATAAACTTCTTTTTTTGGATGACTATTATTTATTGTATTTAATGGTATTAATTTATCATTATCAAATTTAGTATAAACTCCTTGTAAATTTTTTAAAAATAAAGGAGATTTTTTTGTTTTTTTGGATTTTTTATTGTTTTTGAAATGTCTAATTTTAAGTAAAAATGAAATAAAAATAGAATTTCGAAATAATTTTGCTAATCAATTTGGTCATACTAATATAAGAATAACTACAATATTAATACTTGCATATCCAAAAGTTATAAGTAACAATTTCAATAAATGTTGTCAATTTTGTCAATATAAATTAGTTGAATTTCAAATTATATTTCAATGACTAGTTGCTATATATAAATTTTGAAATAAAATAGCTGAAGTAATACTTAAAATAATAACAGTTAAATTTGGAATTATATTTTTCAAATTACTATTATAAGTAAGTTTACTTCATACATGATAATACATAAAACCATACTCTAGTGCCATAAATACAACAAAAGAAATAGTTATACCATATAATATTGTTATATAAGAGGTTGATCCAATTGTATATTTTATAATTAAACCAATAATAAGTGTAACTAAAATAGATATAATTACGAAAATCATATTAAATTTTGATATTTGTGAATAATATTTTTTTGCATAAATCATAACATCAGCAGATTGAGTAAGTAAAAAAATTAAAGTTTGTAGTGCTAAAAGAAATGATAATCAAGTAGAAGTAAATACATCTTGAAAAAATTGTGAAATACCAACTTCTGAAGTTGGAGAAGTAATTAGGGAAGTATTTAATAAATTACTAAATAAAGCATTTAAAATATATGGAGCAAATAAAAATTGAAAAATGAAAGTAAAAGTTGCTAAACCTATCGTATATTTTTCAAGATTCTGATATCCATTTCATCCAATACGTCCTACAGAATTAGAAATAGTTGCAAAATATTCTTTAAAAGAATATATAAACCCACTTGCAATGTTCCTAAAAGCTCAAACTATAATTAAATAAAGTGATAAGACGGATACAGATTCAAATCCTAATAAAATTAACGCTATTAATAAATCTATATTATATAAAAGTTTTATGCTTATATTATATACAGATATTTTTTTAGTTTTATATATTAATTGATCATCCATATCAACATTTTCATAATTTATTCAAGGATATTTTATCTTAACATAAATTTGAATTAAGCAAGATTTTAGTAATGAATAGAATATAAAAATCATAAAAATAAGTTCTGGAAGATAGCCCTTATTCATAAGAAAGAATAATACAGAATATATAATTAAATCAGAAATAAGTAAAATCAAACGATTTATATAATTATTTTGATCAGATTGTAATAGATTTTCATAAACACTAGTTCATGTATAAGATAAAAGATTTTTAAAAGCAAATGAAAAAATGATAATAGCCATTCCTCATATTGGTAATACACTAGAAGTTGACGTATTAGGATTTAAAACTGTGATGCTACTTCCTAAGTGTAAAATATAAAAATATAAAATAAAAATTAATAAAATTCCTGTAATCGCGATTATACAGTATATAAATAATTTTAAATACTGTTTTTTTGCAGTAAAAAGAATTTCGTTTACTCTCTGGTAATCTTTTTCCATAATGGGTTTAATTAAAAATAAAACAGTAACAATTCCTAAACTGCCTTCACTACTCCCAAAAAAAGCTAAAAAAGCAACAGTAAATCTAGAGAACCCTGCAAAACTTGTTCCATATTGATGAATTAATAAATATAAAAAAATAAAGTTAAACAAAAATGCTAACGTATTAATGAATAAACTAAAAATAGTACTGAAAATACTCTGTCTTCTATGTACCATAACAAATAATCCTATTCTATACTCTAGTATTATTATATAAGCATTTTATTATAATTTCTATAAGTCCATTGGAATCGATAAATTTAAATCATTTAAATATTCAAATTCACCTTCAAAATTATTAAATTGAATCTTATAAGCAATCAAATAAATCATTTTATCTTGATTAATTAAATTAGCATCGTATTTTTGATCATTCAAAATTGGATGATTTAAAAAAGCTAAAGATGCTCTTATTTGATGTTTACGTCCACTGAATAATTGTACAATTAAATTAGTTGTATCAGTACTTGAAATATATTTTTGTTCTGTAAAAATAGTTTTACAAAATTTACCATTGTTTCTTTTTCTTTTTGTGAATACCATTTTTTGTAACTCAATATCTTTAGCAATATAGCCCTCTAATATAATTTCATTGGCATTCAATCTTCCTTGAATTTGTGTGAAATAAAATTTTTTAATAAATTTAGGATCATTAATTTTATTTATCAATAAATTTAAATATACTTTATTTTTTGGATAAATAATTAATCCTTTTGTAAATTTATCTAAACGATGAATGTGAGAAACAGAAAATGAATGTGAAGATTCAATATTATGTGAATCTTGTAATAAATAATTTTGTACTATTTTATCAAGAGATAAATTAGTACCATTACCATTATGGACATTTAAATTATGGGGTTTAATCACTACTAAAATATTTTCATCTTCATAACAAATATCAGGAGATGGCATATTAAAATCAAATTTATTATCAACTTTTTTTAAGAAAATATTAGATTCATAAATAACAATTGTGTCATCAAGTTTTAAAATTAATTTTCAATCCTTAGTAATTTTATTATTAATACGGATTTTTTTTGATCTAAATAATTTATGAATACTAGTTTGAGTTTTTTCATTATCAATAACTTTTTTTAAGAATGATAAAATAGTTTGATCTGCATCATTTTTTTTGATAATAAATTTAAGCATAAAGGTACCTTCTAATGTGGGTGATGTTGGATTAATAATGTAGTAAAAGATATAATATTTAAAATACTATGTGAAGAAATATCATATGCAGGATTACCATTTGCAAACATAAAAATAAGTGATAATCCAATTCCAGCACCTAAATAATCTAAAATATTATTTCAATCCCCAGATTGATTAACATGCATTCCAGCGAAATATACACTAGCTGTTACAAATCCTAATCATTTATTACCAGTTAATAAAAATATTCCATTTCTTGTAGTTAATTCTTCCATAACTGGTGCAACTAATATTGTAAAAACTCCTAGCAAAATAATTGTTCAAACACTATCTAATAGTTTATTTAAAGAGTCTTGGTTATTAGAAGAAGAAGATGAAATAGGAATTAAACCAAATATAAATGTTAATAAATAAATACCAAATGTTCCTAAAAATACAATGATAGGAAAGTATCAACCATCTTTATACGTATTAATAAATCTTTTTCATAATTTTTTATCTAAAAGAAATATTCCTACTATTGATATTATTTCAGCTAAAACTTGCATTAAAGTTTCTAATCCTAATGCATTAGTATTTACATCAGTACTACTAGGATTTGCATTTCATTTATAATGACTGATAATAGGATGCGCTATTATAATTGTTAATATAAATGTTATTATTGGCATAAATAATATCATTCAAAAAAAAGCAAGTCCCCCGTTTCGGAAAAACGACTTCCCATTTCGAGACAATAAATATCCAAGAACAGAAGATGCAAAAAATATAGAAATTAACATAGGAATTAATCTGCTTAAATGAGTAATACTATAAGTTAAAATAATATTTATTAAAAAAGGAACAAATACAGCTCCTATAGCGAAAACTCAACCATCATTTCTTTTTGCGTTATTAAAATCAAATTGAATATTTTTATCTTTTGAAGTATTAGTCTCAATCAAAAATTTATAATTGGGTTCTTGTATTGGGTTCTTTTGTTTTTTAATTAATATTGTATTGGGTTTTATTATCAAATGCTTAACCTCGGTAATTTTATATTAATTTTATCAAAATTAAAAAATGCTATATTATTTTAATTTTGATAAAATTAATATGTAATATTATTTAAATAATAAGGGGTATCCAGAAATGTTTCAGAAAAAAAAATTAGAATATACATTTAATTCTTTAGAACCTATTATCTCTAAAGAAAATCTAGATAATCATTATAACAAAAATCTAAATTTTTATGAAGTAGAATTGAATAAAGCATTAAAAAAAGAAAAAATTAACGATTCTATAAACAATATCGAGGAACTTGTAAAAAATTATTTAAAATATCCTAAGTCTCTCCATATTCCCATTAGGCAATATGGTGGTGGTTTAATTAATCATGATTTTTTCTTTTCGATTCTAAAGGTCGGAGAAACATTAACAAATCGCAAATTAATAAATGAAATTAATTCAACATTTGGATCGTTAGATAAGTTTAATGAAAAGTTTATTGAAAAAGCAGTAAACGTTTTTGGTAGTGGTTGATGTTGACTTGTAATAGATAAATATAATAATTTACGAATTTATAATACTTATAATCAAGATAATCCTTGATTTTTAGGCATGGTGCCATTAATAGCAATCGATCTTTGAGAGCATAGCTATTATGAAAAATATCAAGATGATCGCGCTAAATACATAAGCGATATTCTAACTATTCTCAATTGAAAAGAAATTGAAAAAATATATATAAAAACAAAAAAATAAAACTAAAGTTTTATTTTTTTTCGATTGTTGCAATAACATCGCCAATTTTAACATCGCCAGTTTTCTCAATATTTAATTTAAAATTTTTCATTGAATCTTGAGTAAATACGATTGGAGTATCTGTAGAAGGAATTTTTTTACTAATTGCTTTTAAATCTACACTAACCAAAGGTGTTCCAACTTTAACTTTAGCATTTTGTTTTGTTTTAACTTCAAAACCTTCACCTTTTAAGTTAACAGAATCTAATCCAATATGTACTAATACTTCAAATCCACTTTTATGTCTGATTCCATAAGCATGCCCAGTAGGAAATGCAGTTACAACTTTACCTTTAATAGGTGAAACAAAATCATTTGTAGTTGGTTGAATTGCGATTCCATCTCCTAGCATTTTTTGAGCAAATACTTCATCTTTTACTTTATTTAAATTAATAACTTTCCCATTAATTGGAGAATAAATTTCTATTTTTTTCATTTTATCCATTAGCTTTCTATGATTTTAAGATAATCATACTTGTAATTTTATAATTTTATTAAATTATTGTAAATAAAAATTAAAATTTAATTGTTTTATTAATCAATTCTAAAACTTGATCATTAGTTTCAAGTTCAATAGCTTTGTTAACTATTTCTTTCATTTCATTAACATTTAAACTAGAAATAATTTTTCTTGCTTTTAAAATACTTGTAGATGACATTGAAAAAGCATCTAATCCTAATCCTAATAATAGCGGAATTGCTTTTGCATCACCAGCAACTTCTCCACACATTCCAACTCATTTATTATGTTTATGCGCTCCATCAATAGTTGACTTAATTAATTTTAAAATTGATGGATGATATGGTTGATATAAATAAGTTAATTTCTCTGACATACGATCTGCAGCAAAAGTATACTGAATTAAATCATTTGTTCCAATTGAAAAGAAATCAGAATATTTAGCAAAGTTAGCGGCATTTAATGCTGCAGTCGGAATTTCAATCATCATTCCAATTTGAACATCAAGATCTACTTTTATTTTAGATTTAATTAATTTTGCTTTTTCTTCTAGTAAGATTTTTTTAGATTTTTTAAATTCTTCAAGAGTAGCAATCATTGGAAACATAATTCCTAATTTACCAAATGCAGATGCACGTAATAAAGCTCTTAATTGTGTTCTAAAGATAGTTGGCTTATCTAAACATAATCGAATTGCACGATACCCTAAAAATGGATTTAATTCATTTGGAAAATCAAAATATGATAAATGTTTATCTCCACCAATATCTAATGTACGAATAATAACAATTTTATTTTTCATCTTTTGTAATACTGTTTTATATGCTAAGAATTGTTCTTCTTCTGTAGGAAAATTTGAATTATCCATATATAAAAATTCTGAACGGAAAAGTCCTATACCTTCTCCACCATTATTAATTACACTATCAACATCATTAACTGATCCAATATTACCTTCTATCATAACTTTGATATTATCTTTTGATAACGAAGGTTTGTTTCTATATTGTTTTAATAATGCAGTTGCTGCTTTCTCTTGAATAACCATTTTTTTAAATGCACCGACTTTAGCATTATCAGGTTTTATATATACTTCTCCAGTATTACCATTAACAATAACAGAATCATTATTTAATAATTTACTAGTAATATTATTTAATCCTAAAACAGCAGGAATTTCTAAACTACGTGCCATTATTGCAGCATGAGAAGTTCTTCCACCCATGTTACAAATAAATCCTTTAATAAATTTTGGATTTAATTGTGAAGTTTGAGAAGGTGTTAAATCATTAGCAACTATAATTACTTCTTTATCAATCATAGATAAATCTACTACTGGCATTTTAAGAATATACTTTAATAATCTATTATAGACATCCTTGATATCTGCAGCACGTTCTTTAAAATATGGATCTGCCATATTTTTAAATTGTTCAAAATATTTATTCGCAACTTCATTAACGCAATAGGCTAAATTAAACTTTTCATTAGTCAATTTTTCTTTAATTTCATCAATAATAGTTGGATCTTCTAAAATTTGTTGATGTGCAGCAAATATTTCAGATTTTTCTTTTCCTAATTTAATTTTTGCTGCTGCTTCTAATTTTTTTAAATCTTTTTTTGTTTTTTGAATATTTTCTTTTAATAATAATATATTACTATCAACATCTTTAATTTTAGAATTTTTAATAATCAATTTTGTTTCTTCTAATTTAAATACTTTGCCTATTGCAATACCATCGCTAGATCCTATACCTTTTGTAATAATTGCCATTATTTTTATTGCTCCTTTAGTTAATAAAAAATAACTTATCATATATAAAAAAAGCGATTAATCGCTTTATATTTTATATATGATAATTTATTAATTAATTATATTATTATATTAATTTATTAGTTACCATAACTTTTTTAATATTATCAAGTGCTTTTTGGTCATCTTTAGAGATAATTATTTCGATTGTATCCCCTTTTTTTATTGCAAGTGCCATTACACTCATAATTGACTTTAAATTACCTTCATTGTTATTTGCTTTAATTTTGATATTAAATGAATATTTTGATGCTTCTGCGACTACTAATGAAGTAGGTCTTGCGTGCATACCAATTGGGTCTTTTATTACTGCTTTGAATGATTTCATATTCTTTTCCTTTCAAATATACAACATACTTATATAATATATCATAATATATCATAGATTTAATTATCTTTTATAATTTTTTTTAATGTAGATGGATTAATTATACGTGTCCCATAATTAGAATCTTCAAATTTAATAGTTGATCGATTTTGAGATATCTCAATTATTTTACCAATTCCAAATATCGGATGCAATATTGTATCTCCATTATTATGATTTAAATTAAGCATTTCAGATTTATCTGAAATATTGCTTGCATTAAAATCATTTGCATCTTTTAATTTTTCATAAAATTTACTAGGAATTTTTAAAAATCTTGATTTTTTTCGTGGCTCATCATAACGTGGCTTATCATGATTAAAATACCGAGATTGTTGTTCAAAATTATATGACAAAAATAATTTATATTTTGCACGTGTAATAGCAACATAAAGTAATCTTCTTTCTTCAGCAATCCCATTTGCTTCTAAAAGTGAATGAGAAGAAGGAAAAATACCTTCGCATAAAGATACGATAAATACAATTTCATTTTCTAATCCTTTTGAAGAATGTATCGTCATTAAAGAAACATAATCATCATTTTCATCCATATTTTTAGAATTATCTAAAAAATTTATTTTGTCAAAAAACAATTCCATTTTTTTTGAAATTTTTTCCTCTTGATATTCGTTATCAAAATTAACAAGCATTTTTTTTAACTCATTAACATTTTTCTTTTTATCTTTACTGTTTTGTTTTTTCTTTAATTGTAAATTATAACCTATAATTTCTAATAAATCTTTTAATATCTTTTCTAAACTTTGAAAACTGCAAAAATTTTGATTATAATCTTGAATTTTTTTAATCAATGGGGTTAATATTTTTTTAGTTAATGGTTTAAGTGCTTCAGAATGAAAAACTATTGCATCATAAATACTCAAATTTAATTTAGATTTAAGTTCCAAGACTTCATCTAATTTGCGTCTTCCAAATTTAGGAATTAAAGCTATAGTTCTTTCTAAAGAGACATCATCTTTAATATAAATAGATTTTAACATGCTCATTAAATCTTTGACCTCTTCACGATCAAAAAAATTAAAAGCACCGAAAACTTTAAATGGTATTTTTTGAAAACGAAATTGTTCCTCGATTTCACGAGATAAAGAATTATTACGATATAAAATTAAAATATCTTTGTATTTATAACCATTAATTATAAATTTTTTTATTTCAATTATAATTTTTTTTACTTCACTTTTATAATCTAGTCCTCAAAATATTTGAGGTTTATGATCGACTATAGTATTACTATATAAAGATTTTTGACAATTATTTTGATTTTGATTGTAATTATTTTTAATAACGCTATTTGCTAAATTTAAAATTCCAGTATTAGAACGATAATTTTGATTTAAAATAATCGTCTTTAAATTAGGATAATATTTAACTAAATTCAACAATAAATTAGAATCAGCACCTCGTCAAGTATAAATATTTTGATTAGGATCACCAACGACTGTTAAATTATTAGTACTTTTTATTAGTAATTTTATTAAATTAAATTGAGTTTTATTAGTATCTTGAAACTCATCTACTAATAAGAATTTAATTTGATTTTGATATTTTTTTAATATATCAGGGAATTTAAGAAATAATTTATAAGTATAAATTATAAGATCATCAAAATCTAAAACTTGAATTTTTAAAAGATGTTTTTGATATGATTCATAAATTTTTATATACTTACTACTTTTATCATTATCTAAAGTTAATAATAACTCATTATCTACACTTAGATCATCAAAGTTTATTAAATTCATTTTCCAATTAGAGATATATGATGCTGCTCTTCTAATCAACTTAAGATCTATTTTATTATTTATATCTTTATTAATAT
>CAZAJD010000007.1:13789-39038 GCA_964485375.1 uncultured Mycoplasmatales bacterium
TATTATTTATATCTTTATTAATATATAATTTTTTATAAATGTCCTTGATAATTTTTTTCTTATCTTTGCTATCAATAATATTAAAACTATTTTTAAAATTTAAATTATGTATTTCCTTACGTAAGATATTATTACATAATGAATGGTAAGTAGAAATTCAAATTTCAATAAAAGACTTTTTTAGACATTCTTGAATTCTATTACGCATTTCACTAGCAGCTTTATTAGTAAAAGTAATTGCATAAATATTATTTTCACTTACACCTTGGTTTAATAAAAATAAAATTTTGGATATTATAACTCGGGTTTTCCCTGAACCTGCACCAGCAATTATACGCAAAGGTCCTTTATTATATTCAACTGCATGCAGTTGGTTACTATTTAATTTCATTATTATTTATTTTATTTTCCTTGATTTCATCAGCATAAATTATTTCATCTAAAGCATCAATATTAATATTACCAGGTTGATTATGAGCTAAATGAATATGATTTATTTCTTTAGAAATACTATTATTATCAATATTTTTATTTGTTATCAATACATTAGATTTTTTAATTAAAAAATTTTGCATTTTAAAATCAAAAAATAATTGATTATTTTTATCAATTATTAAACCAATAAACATAAAAATATATCAAAAAATTATAAAAGTTGAACTTATTTTTAAAAATAATAACGCTGCTTTTTCATTACCGTTTAATTTACTAGGATTAAAAATTTGATTTATATTTATTTTTAGTAAAAATACAATAATTAAGTTTATAGTAATACCTATAAATCATGGAATAAATATAATCATAAGTTCCCTTAATAAAATATAATGAAATTTTATTTTATTAGGATTATATATTTTAATTCCTAAAATTAGTCTTCCTAATGTCTTAGTCTTTGTATAGAATGGCAAAATAACAAAATAAAAAAATAAAAAAATAAATGCTGAAAAAATTAAAATAATTATAAAAGCAACTTGAGAATGATTTACTATCGGTTTAAAAATAAATGAAATTGCAATTAAAAAAAGGCTAGAAAAAAAAATGTCTAATATTCTAGCAAAAACAATTAGACTTACTTTAGCAATTTTATATTCTGTATTATTTATTTGAATAATTTTAATTTTTTTATGTTGCATATTTACCTTAATAAAATCCTAGTTGTATCTTTTCAATAATTTTTAAATTGTTTTGCATAATTAGCAAAACTATCATTTTGATTATAATCTAGATATCTATTTTTTGCAAAATATGAAATTTTTTTATGAAGTCTTTTATTAATTCATTCATAAGATTTTTTCATTAAAACTTTATTATCTAAAAAAATAATAAAATTTACATATGTAAAAGATATATATTTAATAAAAGCATAGTTTATTTCTTCTTCATATATTTTATATACACCAAATATTTTATAATAATTAATAATATGTGGTCATTGTCTAACTAAATCTAAAGTTGTTGATTCAAAATAAAATGATTTTACTTTAATTAAAATATTATCTAAGTTAATGAAAGTTTTTGCATGTACTAAAAATTTATATAAAAATAGGATGTCATAATTTTGATGAGCTTTAAATTCTATACAATATTTTTGAATAATAGATAATTTAAAAATTTTTGTATAAATATGTTGATAAACATATGCTAAAATTTCTTTATTTTCGCTTAAATCAAGAACTTTATCATATGGTAATAGATTATCTAGGTTATCTTTATTATAATTTTGAAACTCAATTTTTAACTGAATTATATCTATATTTTTATTATGTGATAAAGATGTAAAAATATTTTTAAAAGCATTCGGTTCAAATTCGATACCTTCTCGTAAAAATCAAACATATTCACAATTTGTATAATTCTTAGCAATATTTCAAGAAATGGAATATCCTTGATTCCTTGTATTTGAGATAATTTTAAAATTAAAAAATTGAGTTATTTGAAGATTAGATATTAATTTAATAATATCAATTTGTTTTTCAGAATCATCGATTAATATAATTTCTATTTTATCCAAATGAGTTTGTTTTAGAATTGAATTAAGAGTTAATTTAATCTTATTTCAATCACCTAAAAATCATATTAAAAGAGCAATTTTCAAAATGTATTTCCTTATCTAGTCTAAAAAGTTAATGATTTAGAATTTCGTGGATAAGGTATTACATCTCGAATGTTTTCTATTCCTGTTAAATACATTATTAATCTATCGAAACCTAATCCAAATCCAGATGACTTATAATAACCATAATTACGTAAATCTATATATCATTTTAAATAACTAGTATCTATTTTTTTATTACTGCATGATAATTTAATTTTATCATAAGAATTTTCTCTTTGACTACCCCCAATCAATTCTCCTATGCCAGGAACTAATAAGTCAAAACATGCTACTGTTTTATTATCATCATTTTGTTTCATATAAAAGGATTTTACTTTTGCTGGATAATGAGTTATTGCTACGGGACCCAAATATTTTTCTTCACAAATATATCTTTCATGTTCTGTTTGTAAATCCATACCTCATTTAATATTGCTATTATTAAATTTTTTACCCTTTTTAACAGCAAGTATTAAAATCTCAATAGCTTCACTATAAGTAATAATTTGGGATGGTTTATCAATAAATGAATTAAGATTAGATAATAATTTATTATTATGATTTTTATTTAAAAATGTTAATTCTAAACTCCCTTTTTTGAAAACGAAATTAATTACAAATTTTAATAATTCAAATGCTACATTAATAATAGTATTTAAATCAGTAAATGCCATTTCTGGTTCAACCATTCAAAATTCAGATATGTGTCTAGAAGTATTAGAGTTTTCAGCACGAAATGTTGGTCCAAAAGTATAAATATTTTTAAAGGATTGCGCAAAAGCTTCGGCATTTAACTGTCCGCTTACTGTTAAAGATGCTTTTTTACCAAAAAAATCTTTACTGTATTTATTATCAGAGCGTGTTGTAACAATAAATGATTCACCTGCTCCTTCAGCATCATTACTAGTAATAATCGGAGTGTGAATATTAACAAAATTATGATTTGTAAAATAAGAATGTATTGCATACTGCGCTAAACTACGAATTTTGAATACAGATTGAAATAAATTAGTACGTGATCTTATATGAGCTATAGTACGTAAATAATCTAAACTATGTTCTTTTTTTTGTAAAGGATAATCTTTATCAGCAAGATCTAAAATATTAATTTTATCAGCAATAATTTCAAATGGTTGCTGTGTATTTGGTGTTAATTTAAAAACACCAGTGATTTGTAATACAGAAGCAATAGTTAAATTTTTAATTTCATCAAAATTAATAGTCTTACTAATTTTACAAACTACTTGTAAATCAGTAAGAATAGTTCCGTCATTAACAGTAAGAAAAGCAATTTTTTTATTATTCCTATTAGATCTTAATCTAGCAATAATTTCTACTTTAGTATTATCGCTTATTTTTTTATTATAAAAATCATAAATATTTTTCATTTTAATTTCCTTTTCTAATTTTATAATATGCTAATTGACTAATCATCGCAGCGTTATCACCACAATACTTCATTTTAGGTAAAAATAATTTTATTTTATATTCTTTAGAAATTCTAGTAATTTTACTACGTAACATAGAATTCGCTGAAACTCCTCCAGCAATTCCGATTGCACGAGGATTATATTTTTTAATCGCTAAATGTACTTTTTGCAGCACGCTACTAATTGCTGCAGATTGAAATGAAGCTGCAAAATTAATAATATTAAAATCTTTATTATTTTTATTTTTATCAATAATATTAGCAGCACTAGATTTAAGACCGCTAAAAGAAAAATCTAATGTTTTATCATTTTTAGGAATTGGTAATACAAATTCATTATCACCAACAGAGGCAATTTTGTCCATCTGGGGTCCTGCAGGATAATTTAATCCAAGCATCCGCCCTACTTTGTCATATGCTTCCCCAATTGCATCATCTAAGGTATCGCCAACTAATTTAAAATCTAAATGATTGTTTAAAATATATAATCGTGTATGACCACCACTAGCAATAAGCACTAAAAGAGGAAAATTTAAATCTTGATCAATTGCCAAACTATAAATATGCCCTTCTAAATGATTACAAGGTAAAATAGGCTTATTTATATAACTAGCTAAAGTCTCTGCAATTACCTTACCAATATGAAGACATCCAATTAGTCCTGGAGCATTTGTATATGCTATATTAGTAATTTGATTAAGAGAAATATTTGCTTGAGCAATAGCATCTTCTAATACGATACCAAAATTTTCAAAATGAAGTCTAGATGCTAATTCTGGTATTACACCACCATAATTTTTATGAACATCTATCTGCGAAGATACAACATTAGAAAGAATCTTCCCATTATGATTAATAGCGATGCTGGTTTCATCACAACTACTTTCAATTGCAAGTATATATATAATTATCTACCCTTTCATTATTGATAACAAAATCTTTTTTATAATTATTAATATTCTGCAGCTGTTTGCAATGCTAATGTTATCATTTGACCCATTTTGGTTTCACGTTCTTTTGAAGAAAGGTTTTTCTTAAAATGAAAAGAATCTGAAACTGTCAACAGACAAGCTGCTTTCTTATTCAATAACTTGGCATTAATAAATAATGCATAAGATTCCATTTCGACTGCTTTAATGCCATATTGAGCTTCTAAATCTTTAAAATATTGATCATTATATTGATAAAAAACATCACTAGAATGAACAGTAACATTATGACATTTTAATCCTAATAAATTTGCTTGATCATTTAACTTACTATAAATATCACCTTGAGCAGGGATAAGATTTTTTTCATAATTAGCAGCATATTTACCAAATTTAGATTCACTAAAAGCATCTGCAACATTTATTAAATCCATTAATTTTAGATCTTTAGAATATGCACCGCAAGTACCTATTCTAATAATTATATCTACATCATAAAATTTATAAAGTTCATATGAGTAAATCCCCATAGAAGAACATCCCATTCCTGAACTCGCAATAGTTATACGTTTATTTTTATATATTCCTGTATAAATTAGCATATTCCGCACTTGACTAACTTTTTTTGCTTTCTTTAAAAAATTTTTTGCAATATATTTAGTTCTTAACGGATCTCCGCTGATTAAAACTATTTTAGCAATATCTTGTAATTTTGCATTAATATGTGGTGTCATTTTTTTATATCCTTTTTTTCAATATTTTATTATTTATTTCAAAAGTGCGTTATAAACGCTGTTGAAGGGTTATGATTATTAATTAATAATTCCTTAAAGGAATTGCCGTGATATTTATTATATCATTCATATAAAGATCTAATTAACTTTTGATTATCATCATTCATCATTTTATAAATATCTCCTATAACATTGGCATTAATATTATCAGTTTTTTCAATTCCAATTCATTTTGAAGTAGTTGGTGCTAAAGGTGAAATGATAGTTTTACCTATGTATTTACTATTAGATGTATTTACATCTTTTAGTCCATAATAACTACTTAAATTCATTAATTTTTCAGCACTCGTAATAATGGGTTGATTTAAATCTAAATATTTAGAATTTAAAATACTTGCTTGTGGAGAATCGATGCCAATTATTTTTACATGACTTTGATTTTTGAAATGTCTTGCTTCATTTAAAACATCAATAGTCTCTGGACCAGCAGCAGGTAATATTAAATCTGCTTTTTGATTATTTATAAGATTATCTGATAAGACAATTGCTTTCCCTGGTGCAAAACTATTACTAAATCAATCTTTTACTTTATACGAACTAGGATCTAATCCATTAATAATATGCAAACTTGAAAGTTTTGAAGGTGATTTTTTAATAGAAAAATCATTTTTTATTTTATCTAATTGAGTAATTAAACTTGGAGACAATAAATTTTGATTTGAAAGTTTTTCTGAACTTCGATAAGCTCGATAAACTAATGCTGCAGAAATAAAACCTCATAAATAATTATTTACAGACATTGGACTATCTTGACCACCAAAGGTTGCAATATTATAAGTCGTTTTTTGATAAGAATTTAAAGAAGAATTTAATCAAAAGAAAGAAGATAATGATGCTTCAAAAGCAGAAATTTCTGAAGCAAAAAGAATCCCTAAAACATTAGAATAAGATCCTTCATATACTCCTTTACTAATTTTTTTACCTAGTTTTGCACCTATTTTGGAATTATATGAATCTAAAATAATAACTTTAGGTAATAAACTTGATGAAGCTTTTAAATAAGGTTCATGCTGAAAACCAGTTAAGACAGCTACTTTAGCGCCACTTATTTTAGCAATTTTATAACCATCATCCAAATCATGATAATCTTGTCCTAACGGTTCAAAATATGATGCATGTATTTTTTTAGAATTTTTATTTATATCTTTAACATATTCATCTGTGCCACTATAAGCAAACTGATTAAAACTTTCATCATTAATCGTTCCGCCATCTGTTATTAACCAAATTTGACTATCAAAATTATTTTGGAAAGAACATCCTACAACACTAAATGAAAGAGTAAAAATAGAAAAACTTATTAAAATATTTTTTATAATTTTTTTATGCATAATTAATTACGCTCGTTCTGATTAAATGATTTGCCTAAATGACTAGGCATAGAATTATTTTTATTAAATATTGGAATACAAACAATTGTTAATAAAAAAGGTAAAATACTAAATAGTGAAGAATTGTTTGCAATAAATTTTGGAATATTATCTAAAATGTACAAATATTCTCCGCAACTTACTAAAAAACTGAATAATAAACTAGCAAAAAAAACATAAATAATATTTCATTGTCCAAAAATAAGAATTGCAAGCGCAATAAATCCTTCCCCAGATACATTAGCATCATAAATACTACCTATTGAAAAAGTGAATGCTGCTCCAGCTAACCCAGCCAACATTCCTGCGAAAATACTTGCATAATATTGAGTATTTCAAACTTTAACTCCAAGAGCATTTGCAGCATAAGGATTCTGACCAATTGCACGATATCTAAGTCCTATTTTAGTAAATTTAAAAACTAAAAATAATAGAATAACTAAAAAAATAGCTATTAAAAATCATAAATTAAAAATATTATTTTTATCAAAAGATAATAATTGAAAATTTGTAAAAATTTTATTACCACTTGCTAAAGAAGGAGTGTTAGTAAAATATAATCCTATCCCAGAAGCTAAAATATTTATTGCTAATCCGGATACTATATGATTCGCCTTAAATTTAATACAAGCTACCGCATGTAATAAAGCAAATATTCCAGTTAAAACCATTGTAATAAATAATGCTAAAAATTGATAATAATTACTATATTTACCTAATCAAGTGCCAATAATTGAAAAAATTAATCCCCCAAAAATCATCATTCCATTTATACCAATGTTAATGATTCCTACAGTTTCTGATATAAATCCAGATAGTGCTGCAATAAATAAAATTGCAAAAATTAATGTTGTATAACCTAAAAAATTCATATTATTTTTGTAAAATTCTATACTTAAAATTAGTTTTTTGAATTAAAAAGTCTTTTTTAAGATTCGAGTTATTGTTTTCATATTTATCAATTAATTCTCTTAAATTATTGTTAAATTGATATTTTTTTAGTTGCGCTTGTTCTTTATTTTTTTTATTATCTTGGATTGTTAGAAGATAATAAGAACTTATTTTATTATATTGATTCAAAAAGAAGAATAAATTATTTTCCTTTTCCATAGAATATTTTTTTCTTACAAATTTTTTTGTATCTTTATAATAAGAATCATAAGCATTTTGAATAATTTCTTTTCTTTTTTGTTTTAATAATCTTATCCGCTCTTTTTGATTCTCTTTTTGATTTTGATTACGTTTTATTTCAAATAAATTAAATTTATTATTTAATATTTTTTGCTTTTTAATAGTTTTGATATTTTTTTTATTTATACCCAATTCTTGCGAACTATTTTTATAAGCAATATATAATTTTTTATAATATTTTCATGGATTATACTTTAAAAATAGAATTGAAATAGTAGAACAATAAATAATTATTCCGAATATTAATGATGGAATTTCTTTTGAAATATGAAATGATGGTAATTGAGATGCAGGGAGTCCTCCAGTTTGAATAATAGCTCAAAAAAAACTAACAATCATTATTCCAATAGGATTATTAAAAGCAATTAATGAAACAGACATTGCATTTAATCCAAATGTAGGAATTTGATCCAGATTAAATCTAATTTGTGAGTTATCAATTGTCATATAATAAATCATGCCAGCAATTCCTGCAATTGCACCAGAAGTTATGATTACTAAAATATTAGTAGACTTAATTCCTATTCCAGCATACTTTCCAAATTTATTATTTATACCAATAACTTTCATTTTATAACCAAATCTAGTTCTAGTAAATACAATATATACTAGAATTAAAATTATAAAAGAAAAAATAAGAGGTAAGAGTCAAGCATTATTACCGATAGTTAAAGAAAAATTTGGATTGGTAATTGCTGCAGTAATTTGATTACTATTATCTCATAATCCTCATGAAGTACCTTTATCAACAAATATTCATTTGAAAAAATAAAATACAATTCAATTTAGCATAATAGTTGAAAGTACCTCATTAATTTTTAAAAAAGATTTTAATATTCCAGAGATAAAAGATAGGAACACTCCTGAACCAATAGCAATAAGTAATGAAAAAAATATAGTTTGGAATTTAGAAAGATTAGGACATTTTATTCCTAAGATAATAATTAGGCATCCTGCCATCATCATTTGTCCAGCAATTCCAATATTAAAAATCGAAGATTTGAAACCAACAGATAGTGAAAGTGCACATAAAATATAAAGACTAAAAAAAATTAATGTCGTAGAAATAAACAATTGGTTAAATGAAATTTTTCCAACTCATTCAAAAAAAGAAAAAGGATTCGCACCACTTATTAATATAACTATAGAACTTATAATTAATCCTAGCATTACGGCTATTAAAGATTGTTTAATATAAGGAAATTTATTTTTAACAAATTCACCTTTATAAGTTCCTAACATTTTATACCAAATTATTTTTAATTTTAATATTGCTCATAATTTATTTTTCATTTAATATAAGACTTTCTACTTAATCATTAATATTCCTATTTTTTCTTTACTAGCATCTTTCCCATTTATAATACCACTTATTTTGTTTCTAGATAACACAATAATACGGTCGGATAATTGTAAAATTTCATCTAATTCATATGATACTAATAAAATACCTTTTTGTTTATTTTTTTCTAAAAGTATTTGATTATGAATATATTCAATTGCTCCAATATCAATACCTCTAGTTGGTTGAGATACTAATAATAATTTATGTTTTTTTTCAAGTTCTCTTCCAATAATAATTTTTTGTTGATTACCGCCAGATAAATTTTTAGTTTGGGTATACCCATTATTAGCTCCTACAATATTATATGCATTAATTATTTTTTGACCATAATATGCATTAACATCTTTGGATAAAAATCCATAATTACTAAAAGGATATTGATATAAATTATGAATCATTATATTTTCTAAAATATTAAAATCTAAAATCAACCCTTTTTTTTGACGATCATTAGGGACATATGATAAATCATTTAAATATCTTTTTTGAGTTTTAAAATTATGCATAAGTTGATTATCGATTCAAATTTTACCAGAAGTTGGTTTTTTTATTCCCGCTATACAATCTAAAATATGATTTTGTCCATTACCATCTAATCCAGCAATTGCAACTATTTCACCTTTATATATTTCTAAATTAAAGTTTTGAATATAATTTATTTTATTTTCAGTTAAATAAAGATTTTCAATTTTGAGAACTAATTCTTTTTGCGGTTCTTCATAATTATTTTTAATTATTTTAAGCATTTTACCAGTCATTAAAAATGAAATTTCAGAGATACTTTTTGAATTTGTAGGAAATGTATCAATTAGTTTCCCTTTTTTTAAAATTGAAATATTATTTGATATTTTTTTAATTTCATCTAATTTATGAGAAATAAAAATAATTGTTTTGTTTTGTTTTTGTAAAGTTATTATAATATTTAATAATTTTACAATATCATTAATTGCCAATACAGCAGTGGGTTCATCAAAAACAATAATTTTAGCATCATTATATAACACTTTAATTATTTCTACTTTTTGACGATCAGCAATGGAAAGTTTTATTATTTTTTTTGATAATTCAACATGTAAATTATATTGTTCCATAATGGCAATTATTTTTTTAATACTTTGTTTTTTATTAATAAAATTAAACTTAGTAATTTCATTACCTAATAAAATATTTTCTAAAACTGTAAAATTATTAACTAATTTAAAATGTTGATGTACCATCCCAATGCCTAAAATTTTTGCATCAATTGGATTATGAATTATTGTCTTTTTATTATTTATGTAAATAGTTCCTGAAGTAGGTTGATATAATCCAAAAAGTATTGACATTAAGGTAGATTTACCTGCACCATTTTCCCCTAATAAGGCATGAATTTCGCCTTGTTCAATTTTTAAATTAATGTTGTCATTAGCAATAATATTTTTAAATATTTTTTTAATATTTCTCATTTCAATAACATATTGCTTCATAAAATTATTTAACACCTATATATATATATTTTGCTTTATTTTGCTTAAAAATAAATTAGGGTTATTATTTATTGCCTCACGAATATGTCTATCTTGTAAAAGCAACATAAAAAAATTGTAATGATTTTTATTACAATGATCTTGAAAAAAATTATTTATATCACTATTAGTTAATCTTAAATAAATAAAAATTTTTTGAATTAAATTTCAACTTACATTATTACAATTATTTTCTAATCTACTAATCGTAGATTGTTTTACACCTACATTATCAGCAAGGTTTTTTTGGGTTAAATTTCTTCTTATTCGCATTCGTCTAATAAACTCATTCATAATTATTTTAATATTCCTCCTAGTTATTTTTAAAAATTTAATTTTTAATTAATAACCCTGGAACAAAAATTATGATTCAAATTATTTAATTATTTTTAAATAATTATTAATAACATTATAATCAAATAAATTCGATTTGTTAAGAATTTCTTGCTTTAAAATTGAAATTTCTTTTCAGCAATGATCAATTATTGCACTAGAATAATTATATTTAATACGATTATGGTTAAATTCTGCTAAATCAACTACTTTATATCCTATAGTTTCTGAATTTAATTTTATATCTAATTCATAATCAATAAAACTAATAGTGTTGTTTTGAATATTTATTGGCGAAGCTATATTACAATAATAATAATATTTATTATTATTATTTTGAGAACATAATATATTAGATCAACGATTTTTATACATTTTTCAAATAGTTAAATCTTTAATATAACGATCTTTTTTATTTATATTTTGCAAAATAGGAAGTTTAGAAAAAATAACAATAAAATTATGATTATCTTCTAATACATAATAATTTTTTCATTTACGGTAAATAGTATTATTATGTTTTAAAGCATGTACTATTACTTTGTCACCAAAATTAAGCATTTGCATAGTTCCAATCAAATTATATATATAAATATATTTATAAATATATAATAATTTTATAAAATTAATAAAAAAAGTATATTATTTTATGAATAAAAAATATACTTTTAAATTTCTTATGGGGCGACTGAAGGGACTTGAACCCTCGAATGCCAGAGCCACAACCTGGTGCGTTAACCAAACTTCGCCACAACCGCCATATAATTTTGAACTAAATGAATTATATATAAAATGTAGAAAAAGTCAAAATAAATTAGCGTGTTTTATAAAAACATTACACTTGGATGTTCCATAATATCAGTAAATGATTCAATAAAATTATTAAAAGATTTATCTGAGATAATTGCTGAATTAATTGTTACAACAGCATTTAAAATATAATTTGAACATTCTTTATCATTTTTTGTATTATATTGAATAATTTTACGAATATTATTTAATCCTATAATAGTTCCAACATTACCTAAAAGTTCAAATTTTAAATTTGATTGTGCAACATCAAAACTTGATAAAATAGCAGTTGATCCATATAGTTCATAATCAAATAATTCATTTGTACGTATACGTTCTAAAGTTTCAGAAATATTAATTGCTGCTTCTTTCATCGATAATTTATCAACAAATTTAATTACAGGAATTAAAATACCATCATTAGTTTCAGTAGCTAAACCTATATTATGAACAGATTTAATTTCTTTTTTATTTTCAATTTTATTAAATACAACATTCATATCGGGATTTTTTTTCAATGCAATTGAAAATGCTTTAATTACAAAAGAAACAGTTGAAAATTTTAATTTAGAATTTTTTTCAATTTTTTCTAATTTATTCTGAATTTGTACTAAATTTTCTACATTAATTTTTAATTCTTTTGTTTTTGGAATTATATTCACATAATCAATTGTATTAAAAATATTTAAAGAATTATCAACTTCTAAATTATTAAGATTTCTATTTATACTGTTTGGAGACATAGAATTTAATGAAGATTTTTTTAAATCATCATTATTTAAAGCATTGTTATTAATATCTAAAGTTTTAGTTTTTAATAATTGATCACTTTTGACTACATTTGAAAATGTTTTATCAAAAATATCTTCAATATTATTATCTATTTTATTAACAGCAAGTTTTGCAGTATTATCATTCATAATATTTTTTAGTACTGATAATTGTGCTATTTTATTTCATTCCTTTACTAATTCTGAATTTGTATCACTTATATGATTCTTTTCCATGACTTTTACTGGAATATTAAATTCAGAATTTAGTAACTGAGTATTTTGGTTTACTTTACTTGTAAGTTGCTTTGTAATTTTATGATCAATTTTATCTTCAATTTTATTTAAATAATTTTCTAATGAATCTATTTTTGATAATAAAGAATTTAGAATATTACCTAATTTACTATTAGTATTTGTTTGAGAAGTTGAACTTGCACTTGCAAGTGCATTATTAGAAGAAGAATTATTAGAAGAAGGACTATCTGAAGAGTTAAAGATAAATACATCAGGTTCTATATTAATTTCAGGAGTTTCAGGCACTTTAGAAATCTTAGAAACTTCAGGACTATTTTCACCCAATGTAGTAGCAGAATTATAAAGACTATTTTTTTTATTATAAGTACTATAGTTATTTTCTGCTAAATTATGATTATAATCTAAATTATAGTTCATATTAGTACTATTGATATTAGATTGTTGCGGTTCTGAATATGAGTTAGAAGCAACTGGTTGTGAAAATTCTGAATATGGTTGAGTTCTAGGCGTTTCAAATATTATTTCTGGTTTTTCGGAAATTTTATTTGAATCATAACATTCAGCATTACTTATACCAAATTCAAGAGCATATTGTCTTAACTTAACTTGATCTAATAAATTACCAGATTTCATTAAATCAGGAAATTGTTTTGCATGTTTTATTCATCGATCATAAAGTCTTTGATTATAAGTTTTATGATCATTATGATCATTAACAAAATAACTATTTAAATAACCTGGATTTGATTTAGTATCAATTGTTTTATTATATTTATTTATAAGATAATCAGAATCATTTTTAAGATTGCTGCCCAAAGAATTAGAATTATCATTATCTGTAAAACTATAACTAGAAAAAATTCCTTTATTGTTTAAATGTTCTTTATTCTCAATTTCGGTAGTTTCCAAGTTAGTGTTAGATGGAACTTCAGGTTCAAGTGGTGTACCATTACTTGCCATTAACTTATGCATACGCTCTTCTATTTTATTACGGAACATATTAGGTTGCCCAGTTTTTCTATCAAGAACAGTTTCACTATTAAGAGTATTATCATCTATTAATTGATATTTTGGATCAATATTTGATTTATACAAAGTGTTTTTACGATTTTCAAAATCAGTTCTCATATTTGTAAAAATATTATTAACTCTACTAGTTTTATCTTTATTTTTAACAATATCTCTAATCTTATTATTAGGATTAGAAGTATCAATTTCTAATTGAGCTTGTTTACGGATATTACTAATAGTTTGTTTAATATCAGTTAAATTTAATAAATTATCTTGATTAATATTTTCTTCAGATTCATTTTGAACAATTTCATTAACTTCAGCTTCTTGAGGTTTTAAAGTAGGTAATTTACCTTGATTAAAATCATTAAAATCGAATTTTTCATTTACTGATGCTTGTTTATTATTTCCTAGTGCTTGTTTATTATTTACTAGTTCATGAGATTGATTAGAATCATAATTATTTAAATTTTTACTAATATATCTAACATTCCCTAAGTTATTAAGTTTTTCTTCACTGGCAACAGTTTTTCATAAACCAAAAATATCATTAGGACTAGAATTAGTAGTTCCTTCATTTATTTGTTTTTGAGTATTAGAAAAAGTATTTTCTGGAATTATGTAAGCAAGAACTGTACGTCTTTTAATTCTTTTATTTGGTTGAATTGTACGCAAAACTTTACCACTAAAAGGCGATTTAACTAAAACATCACCATTTTTAGTAGTTAAAACTAGTAAATCATCTCCTTCTTGGATAAATTTACCATTAAAAATTATTTCTTTTATTTTCCCTTGACGAACATTTTCACGTACTTTTAATTTTCTCATTAAAAACCCCAACTTTAATAAAAAAAGAAATTACAATTTAATTTTATCATTATTAAGATAAATAGTAAATATACCGTTAATTAAATAACTTTTGCTTTAATATAAAAAATCTTTTTTTGTTTTTTAACAAATTTTTCTTCATATTCAGTCATAATATTATTTTTATTAAATTTAGAATTGTGTAAGTCTAGTGTAAAATTAAGTATTTTTCAATTATTTATTTTTAGACTTTCAAGTGAAAAATTATATAATAATTTATTATCAGTTTTAATGATTAATTCTCCATCTTTGATAAGCAAATTTTGATAAATATCTAAAAATGATTTTGAAGTTAACCTTCTTTTTTGATGACGTGTCTTAGGTCAAGGATCAGAAAAATTTAAATATATAGTATTTGCAAAATGAGATTTAAAAAGAGTATTTATTTTATTAGCATTAATATTAATTATTTTCAAATTATTAATCTCTATCTTTGTTTTCTCTTCATATTCTAGTAACTTGCGGTATGCAACTGCAAAAATATCATTAGAAAGTTCAAATCCTAAATAATTATTATTAGGATATTTTTTAGCATTATTTAAAATAAAGTTCCCTTTGCCAATGCCAATTTCCAAAAAATAAGGATTTTGATTATCAAAAAGTAAATTAAGATTTTGAATTGGTTTAGTTAATGCACTATTAATTGTAAAATGAGTTTCTAATGTTAAATAATTTTCCATTCAAGGTTTTTTTCTTATTCTCATAGTTAAGTTATCATCTGTGAAAAAAATATTAAACTAATAGCAAAAAAAATCATTGTAGATAATGCATCAACTAATGTAGTTAAAAGTGGGGCTGCAATTACGGCAGGATCTATTTTTAATTGTTTAGAGATTATTGGTAAAATACCACCAATTATTTTAGATAACAGAATTGTAACGAAAAGACTCAATGATAATATTATGATAATAAATCAACTATCTTTATCTAAAGCAAAATTATGCAAAGTAATAATATCGATAATATACATACGAATAAAATTAGCAAAAATTAACACTAAAGCAATGAAGCATCCAGCTTTAAACTCTTTATACATTACTCTATATCAATCTTTTGCCTTTATATACCCTAGTGAAATGTTTCTTACTACCATTGTGGATGCTTGACTACCAGCATTACCACTTGTTCCTGATATAAGCGGAATAACTGGAACTAACATTGTTGTAACAATAGTAGTAATTTGATTAACATCTGTAGCACTAGATTTATCAACATGGTAAATTTTCATAAATCAACTAATAACTAATTGAGATAAAGTAGCAGAAATCATCAAGAATAATAATCAAAATGTTCTTACTTTTACCATATTATATGTTGAAATTTCAAAATATGACTTCTCAGTTGGTAAGATACCAGCCAATTTTTCAATATCTTCTGTTGCTTCTTCATCAATAACATCAATAACATCATCAATTGTAATAACACCTATAAGTTTATTTTGCTTATTTACAACAGGCATTTCATTTAAATCATATTTTTTGAATTTAAGAGCTACATCTTCTTGATCATCTTCTGTATTAACGCTTATTATGGTTTTATCCATAATTTCTTCAATTTTTTTATCAACACTATTAAAAATTAAATTTTCTAATCGAATTATTCCTAATATTTTACGTTTATCATTGATAACATAAAATGAACTAATATCTTCTGTATATTTTTGTTTATCACGAATATATTCAAGTGCTTTGCTTATATCTCAATAATTACGTAATTCAATAAAATCAACTGACATAATTGATCCAGCAGTTTGAGGATCATATTTTAAAATCTTATTAATATCATCTCGAGTTTCTTTATCTGCAGAATGAAGAATTTTCTTAGTTATATTAGCTGGCATTTCATCTAAAATTTCAATAATTTCATCAGTAAAAATTTCATTTAAAATATCTAAAATTTCAACATTTGAAAATGATGTAATAATATACTCTTTAATATCTGTATTTAAATGAGTAAAAATCTCTGCAGCGGACTCAGAATCTAATGAGCGAATAATTTTTAATATATCAATTTTTTCTAGTAAAGATAATGCATCAGCAATATCAGGTTCACTATACTTTTGAATTAAACTGCGAAGTTTAATTATTTGATTATTTTGGATACATTTTTGCATACTATTTGCAAGGTTTTTATAATTTAATTGTTTCATAAATAATCCATTATTCCTTAAACAAAATAAATTTTTTTATTTATTTATATTAACAACACGAATATAAATAAATAAAAAAAATGGTGGAGATGACGGGATTCGAACCCGTGTTCATAAATTATTCCAAAACAGTTTCTACAGTTTAGTTCTATTTAGAAAAAAATCAGCAATTATAAATAAAACAAAAATAATTACTAATTGTGACAATAAATTTCGCACTCTCCTATTGTCGTTGGATAGCACTATTGCATAAAGTTTAATGATCATAGATTAATGCAATTAATCTATGAAAATGCTAAATTAATTTCGAAAAATTAAGCAAACATTGTTGCTCCAGCAAATGATGTTTTAGGCATCATGAATGCTGGCATAGCGAATTTTTGTTGTTTAGGTTTTGCGTTTATTAACCTAGTGGTATTATAGTCTACCAAACTACTGCGACTGTTAATTTATAATTTATGGCGATACCAAACATCCCCATAAATTGATTATAAACTATAGTAAGCGATTAAACAAGTTAGCTACTTACCTATATTTTTTCGCTATTTCTCTTTTAATATCTCGTTCTTTTATTAATTGTCGTTTATCTTGTTTTCGTTTTGCTTTTGCAGTATAAATTTGTATTTTAGCAACATTATTTCTAATATAAAGTTTAGTAGGAATTATGATTACTTTTTGAAGTTTTACTTCTTGTTCTAAAAATCGTATTTCTTTTTTATTCAGTAAAATTTTTCGATGTCTAGTAGGATCAATATTAGTAATATTTTTTGAACTAAATTTATATTGATTAATATGCATATTAATAATATAAGGTTCAGATTTTTTAAATATAATAAATGCTTCATTAATGCTAACTTCATTTGCACGAATAGATTTAATTTCATGCCCATTCAAAATTAATCCTGCTTCAAATTCTTTTATAAGAGTATAATCATATCTAGCTCTTTTATTAATTGCATTTGGCTTCATTTTTATTCCTTATTTTGACAATATAAAATCAATGATACGTTCTTTTTTACTTGCAAATTTTAATTCAACGTTTACTTTATCACCAATACTAAAAATCTTATTAGTATTTTTTCCAATTAATTTTAATGCTTTTTCATCATAAAAATATTGATCATCATCTAAATCGCTAATGTGAACTAATCCTTCAATAGTATTATCTAACATAATAAATAAACCGAACTTAGCAAGTGAAGAAATTATTCCATCAAATTTATTACCAATAAATTGCTCCATATATTCTGCTTTTTTCATTTTTTCTACTTCACGTTCGCAATCTAAAATTTTAATTTCATTATCAGTAGATAAAGAAGCAGCATGATCAATAAAACTAGTATTTGCTTTTAAACTTTTTGCATCAGTATTATTATTAATAATATATTCTTTTAATAAACGATGTACTAATAAATCAGGATATCTTCTAATTGGTGATGTAAAATGTGTATAATAAGAACTGGCTAATCCAAAATGACCTTTATTATCTTTTGAATATATTGCTTTTTCCATACTTTGTAAAAATAAAATCATTGTTAATTGCTTATTATCATATTTTTCTAAACGTTGAATGATTTTTTGAAAATTTTTAGGAGATACATCTGAATTAAGATTTTTTAAATCTACTCCAAATAAAGATAATTGATTTCATAATAATTGAATTTTTTCAGGTTTAGGTTTGCCATGAATACGGTAAATAAATGGTAATTTTTTATTATAAATTGTTTCAGCTACAGCTTCATTTGCACGAATCATAAAACTTTCAATTAATTTTTCTGCATCATCACGTTTACGAATAACAATTGAACTAATTGCATTACTATCTTTAGCCATAATGAATTTTGCTTCTTTTAAATCTAAATTAATCATTCCTGATTGTGATTTAAATTTTGATAAAATATGGAAAAGTTCTTTAGATTCAAATAGCATATCAGCAATATACTTTTTGATTTTATTTTCTTTATTATTAAATAGATTATTAACTTCATCATAAGTTAATCTTTGATGTGATTTAATAATACCTTGATAAATCTTACAACTTAAAGTTTTTGCATTACTATCAATTATCATATCAGCAACCATAGTATTACGATATTCATCAAAATTTAAAGAGCAAATGCCATTAGATAATCTTGTAGGCAACATTGGAATTACACGATCTACTAGATAAGCAGATGCACCTCTCTCTAAAGCACCTATATCTAATGGACTATTAGGTTTAACATAATTCGAAACATCAGCAATAGCAACTTTTAAATTATAAGAACCATTACTTAACTTTTTAACATAAATTGCATCATCTAAGTCTTTTGCATCAGCACCATCAATTGTAATAAATGAAACATCTTCTAAATTAACTCTATTATTTTTATTTGCTGAATTAATTTCTTCATTGCTCATAACTGCTGGAATATTATCTGCTTCTAATAAACTAGCATTACTAAATTTAGTTTTTAAATTAAATTCATATACAATTTTTAAAATATCCATTCCTGGTTCATTACTACTACCTATAACTTTATCAATAAATAAATAAATAGATTTTTGAAATTTTATTTTATTATTGTCGCGTATCTTAGCAATTACAACATCGCCTTCGATTGCACTATTTAAATTAAGAATATGGAAACTCTTATTACTATATTTTAAATTATTAGTTACAAATGCTTTATTACCTTCATTATCTAATGAGATAGTTCCGATTATTTGATTAGTATTTCTTTTTAAAATACGAATAACTTGTCCTTCAAAATAAGATTCTTGTTTTTTATTTATGAATTTTTTAATAGAAAAAAGTACTTCATCTCGATCAAAAGCACCATTAATATTTTTATTATGAACATAATATTGTTCATCATTACTAATTTTAATAAATCCGAAACCTTTTTTATTTACAAAAATAGTTCCAATTAAATCATTTTTAAATTTAGAAAATAAAGAATTATTATTATTTACAAAAATAATTCTATATTCTTTAAGAGTATTGATAATAGTAGTTAATTCTTCTTGTTGGATAACTTCATCTTGAATATTTAATAATTTTAAAATATCATTTTTACTAATTGGATCTTTAGAGGTATGAATTATTTTTAATATATTATTTTTTAATTCTGAATTTGTCAACATAATATTCAAACGCTAAGTTACCGAAACTAAAAGAGTATTTGTTAAAACAGAACAAATGATTACATCTGTTACTAAAGCTATTCCTAAAGATAACATAACTATCGATAGGTTCTTCTCTTTTCCTCTTTCTTTTGAATTTGCAAACAATTCATCATTACCACCATTAAGTGCAGCAAGACCAGTTTGGCTTTCTTTATTTTGTAAAATACCAGTAACAAGCATCCCTGCACCAATAATCATGGCTAATATTTCAAAAACAAAAATTATTTGATTAGCTGTTACTTGACTTATACTAGAAAACAACATTTTATTCTCCCTATTAAACTATTAAATTAATTTATATTTAAATAAAATATAACATAATTAATAAACTATTCATAATTTTTATCTTTGATTATTTGATTATATATTTTCTTCAATTTACGAAATAAATGGTTAACCCCTGATTTAGAAATAACGATACCATATTTATCACCCATTAACTGGGCAAGTTCTAATAAATTAGCTTCCTTATGACTAACTCGCAGTTCACAAAGGATTTTAGTTTTTGAATCAAGGTTATTTATATTATGAGTTATTTTTAAAAATTTAATCATTTCTATCTGTGCATCAGAAGCTTTTAAGATTTTTTGATAGTTAGATACCTCAATATTATTTAAACGGTTAATATTATTTACAAAATCTCTCTCAATACGAATATTTTCAAAAAATAATACAGCTTTACTAGCATCAATAAATTTTAAAAAATCTGAAATTAAATTTGATTTTTTAATATAAGAAATAAATTTATTATTACGTTTTATTGATTTAAAATCAAAATTATACTTTTTTAAAAGTAAATTAAAGTATTTCTGATCATCTAAATTATCAAAACTAATTTCTAAATGATAATAAGAAGTATATGGAGAATTTATAGATCCTGAAAAAATAAACATTGCTGCTACATAAGAGCGTAAGCAGTGATTATGAAAATTTGCAATTTTATTATAGTCGCTAAAGTTATTAATTATGGTATTATTCAATACTTGTTCTTTATTTTTGATCTGAATAATATATGCTGTATATCTATTATTTTTCTTATTAATAATTTTATAATTTCAATCTGGAAAAACTTTTTTATACTTTGATAACAAACTTGTTGCTAATTTATTTGAAGATAATGCTACATTAATTATATTATCATTAGGATGTTTTTGATAATTAAAATAAAGGATAGTTTTTAAAAAATGATTCAAACAACAAGTTTGAAATGTTTTATCTACAATTTCTTCTTTAACTAATATTGTAAATGATTTTTTCATTATTTAAGTAAATCTAAATAAGAAATTGCAAATTGTGCTGCTTTAGATCCATCAGAAACTGCAGTAGTAATTTGACGTAATGATGTATCACTGACATCTCCAGCAACAAATAATCCTTTTATTTTACTTTCACATTTATCATTTTTAGAAATATATTTATTTTTATCTAATAAATGATCTATTTCAATAAAAGATGTGATAGGATCTGACCCAATGTATGGAAATAATGCAGAAACATTATAATCAGTAATTTTATTAGTTTTAACATTTTTAATTTTAATGCTGTTTACTAATGCATCCCCTTTTACTTCTTCTAATATAGAATCCAAAATTCAAACTATTTTAGGATTTTTTCTAGCTCTATTTAAAGTTTGACTATCTACACGAAACTCTTTACGACGATGGATTAAATAAACTTTTTTGACAAAATTAGTTAAATACATTGATTCCTCAACAGCAGCAAGACCTCCACCAATAACAGCGACATCTTTATTTTTATAAATTGCTCCATCACAAACTGCACAGTATGAAACTCCTTTACCAAAAAATTCTTTTTCACCTTTAGCACCGATGGTTCTTTCTTTAGTTCCTGTTGCAATAATAACGCTTTTAGACTTATAAGTATTTCCATTTTTAGCATATGAATAAAATTCATTTGCTTTTTTTTCTAATTTTGTAATTTCACTAAATACAAAAGGAACTTTATATTTATTAGCATGTTCATACATTTTAATTGCTAAATCAGGTCCTGAAATTTTTTCATATCCAGTATAATTTTCAATTTCTGAGGTTTTAATTAATTTTCCACCAGGAGCAGATTTTTCTATAATTAATGTTTTAACATTTGCTCTTGCTAAATATATGGATGCAGTAATACCTGCAGGTCCCCCACCAATAATAATGATTTCATAATTATTATTAATATTGTTTTTCATAATATCATCCTTCTTGTCTTCACTTGTTAGGAGAAATAAACTGCGCAAAAATAAAGGCAGTTAATCCTAAACATGCAAATATAAAAATAAGTGAATAAGATACTCAAGGTAAAAATTTTATAAATAATTCTTCAGACTGTCGTTGAGTTTCTAATCCTAATCGTAAAATATTGTAAAGCATAAAATATAAACTTCCTGTTGTCCCACTACGAATAATATTTATTTTATAAGGATTATGTAATTTAGTTAATTTTGAAACATCTTTATTATATAAAAATTTAATATATTCTTTTTTATTTTTCCATCAGTATTTTTGTTTTTCAGAATAATTCATTTTTTTATTAGTTTTTTTAATAGATTTATATTCAATATTATATTCATTAGCTAACTTATAATCTACTTCTAATTCATAATATAATAAATTTCATTTATCTTTGGATTTTAAATCAGCAAATTGAGATGAATGAGTTATTGATCTTTTTGTAGTTCATTTACCAATATTAGGAATCAAAAAAGTTAAAGATATTCATAAGAATGCATCTAAAATTGATTCATATAAAAATAATGGTTGTCGATAAATAATATTGCCCAAAGCATCAGTTTCTGGTGTATATCCAGTAGTAGAGTGAACATCAAAACGAAAACAGCTATTTGCAATTCAATGTGGTAATCAACGAGTTAGTTGATCTAATGAAACTGGATTACCTAAAATCTCATGATTAAAGAAATTCCCTCATCTTCCAATACATTGACCAATTAAAATATTAGGCGCAATAATATCTAATCAAACTCACATTGAAATTTTATACCTACTAGATTGCGAAGGAAAATAAAATAATCCTCCAATAAGTCCACCAATAATTGCACCATGAATTGAAAGACCTGCCTCTCAAAAGAAAAATAATTCATAAAAAGGAATTGGATGTTCTGCATTAATTTTTCCAAAAAAAGATGCAGAAATAACCGAACAAGGTAAAAGAACCATAATATATTTTTCAAGAGCAATAAGAGGTATATTTTTTAATTTAGCTTTTAAAAAAGTTACTCCTAAAGCACAAAAAAATCCTATCATGATTAATCAACTGTATGGATGGAACCAGTCATTATAAACTGGTAATACGTAACTATGCATGAAATATCCTACTTTAACAATTTTAAATACAAAAATAAATTTTATTTATTAATTTATTTTTTATTTCTTTTATTTAATATTTTAATAAATCTTTTATTGAACTTATCAAATGAATTACCATGTAATGCATCAGACTTATATTTAGCAACTGCAGTTTCGATAATTTCACTTATCTTTCGTCCAGGAGTAACAGGAATTATAAATTTAGGAATTTTAATACCTTGAATTATTTTATAATCATATGCATTACCTAATCGATCTAAAGATTCTAAATTCATTCCTTTTAAACTAATAATCATATCTAATCTTGATTGATCTAACATAATTTGGGCACCATAAAGTTTTGGAATATCAATTAATCCTATTCCTCTAATTTCTAAATAATTTTGGATTGTTTCTGCTGCTCGACCATATATCTTAGCATTATTACGATTTAAAACAATTGCATCATCTGCTATAAATAAATGATGTTTTTTAATTAACTCTAATACTACTTCAGATTTACCAATCCCACTAGATCCCATAATTAGTACACCTTTGCCAAAAATATTCACAAATGATCCATGAATAATTTGAGTATCTGATAAAATATTATTTAAATAACTTACATATAAATTAATAAATTCTGATAATTTATAATCAGTAATTCTTAAAATTGGAATACAATATTTTTTAGATATTCTAATAAAGTCTTTATCATTAAAATCTTCACCAAGATATATAGCTGGTATTTTTTCAATATTCTTGAAAAAATATTTTATTTTTTCAATTTTCCTTGCATTTGTAAAAGTATTTAAATAAATACTTTCTTTTTCTCCTAAGATAATAGGACGCTTATGTAAATTATTCGTTGAATTTTGTTTATTTCAAAAAAAATCTACTAATTCTAATCCACCAATATTTAACTCTGGTACTAAAATTTGATTTTGAAGACTCTTAGAATTACTTATAATTTGTAAATTAAATTTATCAACTATTTTAATTATACTAATACTAGCAACATGGTCTGACATAATAAGTTTCCTTGACTAATTTATTTCTAAAATTTTATTGTTTTGTGTTAATCACAAATTATAAAACTTGACACTAGATATATTATATACAAATTTTGCACTAGATAATAATATGATTGAATAAATAGGAATTTCAATACTTAATTTAATTATTTCTGTTACCATTAATTCCCATTTAAAAAAGATAAATGATGACATATTATATGCAGATGGTAATCAAATACGTACAAAAAATAATGAAGTTGATAATATTGCAATTAAATGAATAAAGAAAATATTTAAATAATAACCTTTAAAATTTTTTTTAAAAGTTATTAAACCCCCTAGAAAACCATATAAAGATAAATTAAAGCAAAATCCAAAATGATACATTCCTGTATTGGCAGTTGTAAGTAATGTAATAGTATCAACAATAACCGCACTAATCATCCCAATAAATGGTCCAAAAAGCATTCCAGGAAATAATACAATAATATCTCCTAACCTAATTTCAAATTTAGGCGGCAGAGTTTCTTTACTTATTCAAACACTTAATGTATTAAGCACAATTGCTAAAGCAATAAAAGTTGAGCAATAAGCAATTTTACTAGTTGTTCAATGATTTTTGTGTTTTATGCCAATAATTAAAGAAATAATTAATAAAATTACAAATAAACTAAAAGCAAATAAATTTGTATATAAATAAGATAATAAAAATTTTTGCATATATAAAAATACCTTTTTAATAATTAAAATAATTCTATACTACTTTTAATAATAACGGTATATTTAATTTTTTCAATATTTAATTTATGAATTTAAAAATAAAAACTACTTTAAAAATTTAAAGTAGTTTAAATTATTAATTAAAATAATTATTTTTTTATTTAAACATTGAAGCAGATATATCAAGAATGTTATTGCT
>CAZAJD010000008.1:0-2659 GCA_964485375.1 uncultured Mycoplasmatales bacterium
TATTAATTTTCTTATAATTATAATAACAAATATTTTAAGATTAAATATTGATTTTAGTACTGCTGTAAGTTTTTCAGCCTTATTTTCAGTTTTTATTTATATAATGGTGATTTTAGCAACATTAAAGTTACAATATAAACATAAAAAATTAAAATTAAAATTATGAGAAAATATTCTTTTATTTTGTTCTTTATTTGCTTTTTCTTGGATGTCATTATTTTATTTTGTAAATTTATTTCAAAATATAATTTCTAATATTGAGTTTGTATTAAATATTATGCAGCTATTTTTAATTATATCTTTATTAAGTTTTGCAGTTAGTTGATATTATATATATTATAATCCGAAATACAAAAAGCGTATTTTAGAAAACAGTGATTTACAAGTAATGTTAAATCAAGATTTTTTATTAAATTAATATATTAAAATTTATTAATTTAATAAATTTTAATATATAATAAATAAATGAAAAAAATAAATGTAAAAGAAATCAATATTAATATTATTGATTTTCAAAATTATAGAAAGTAATTTAATATGCAAAAAAGCATCATTCACTCAGAACTTGAAAACGAAAGTATTTTAGCAGTACATAATTTGATTAAAAAATATAAGAAAATTAAAGTGCTAGATGGTATATCAGTAAATATTAAAAAAGGTCAAAGAATAGGCATAGTAGGACCTAATGGATCAGGTAAAACAACTTTTTGTGAAACTATTTCTTTAATTCGTAAAGCAAATAGTGGGGAAATTGTAGTTCAAAATGATTTGAAAATAGGAATGCAATTACAAGAATCTGTTTATGCTAAATCAATCAAAGGAAGAGATTTAATTAATTTACTTATAAATCATTTTTTAATTAATATTAGCGCTTTAGAATTAAATAATTTTTTGGAATTGTTAAATATTACTGATCTTATTAATTCACCTATTAACAATTTATCTGGTGGTCAAAAACAAAGAGTTAATATATTACTTGCAGTTTTAATAAATCCAGATTTACTTATTTTAGATGAATTAACAACAGGGTTAGATTTAGAATCCCAAGAATCTGTTTTTAAATTTCTTGAAAAATTTCTTAATAATAAAGATAAAACTTTATTATTAATATCTCATAATATGAAAGAAATCGTAAGATTTTGTGATGAAATTTGATTTATGAATAAAGGGAAAATTATTAGTAAAAATATTAAACAAGATTTAATTAAAGAATATGGCTCACTAGAAAATTGATTAACTAAAAAATTTAGTTTTTATCATGAAATAAATAATTCAAAAAACGAAAATTCTGATAATAATTCTAATTCAAATATTAAATGACAAAAGAAATGAGATGCTAAAAATGGAAAAAGAAAATCAAAAAATAAATAAATCCAATAGCTCATCATTAACACGATTTTTTAATATAAAAATAAATTATTTTACATTAGTTAAATTTACATTTAAGCAATTATTTAGTTCTTTTTGAAGTATAATAGGATTTTTATTTACTTTATTAGTAGTTCCTAATTTATTAATTTTTTTATTTTTTTGACAATGACTTCCCATACCGCCACCTACACTACCACCAGTACTCCCTCATTTTAATCAAAATTTATATATAGTAGTTATTATGTTTTGATTTTTTAATGCTATATTAATTCCCAGTTATTTTATTGTTATTGGATTAGGTGGTAATAAATTTACAGATTTACAATCTAGAATAGGACTTTTAGGTTATAAACCATTTGGATATATGATTAGTATAATTCTATCAATTTTATTTTTATTTATTATATTTACTATACTTACTTTAATTTCTTGCATTTTATTTGCAATAATTTATCATATACCTATTTCACCTATATTTCAATGACCATTATTAGCATATTTTTTTATTACTTTTTTGTGTACAATATTTTTTTCTATTTTACTTTTATTTTTATTAAATTTTATTTCTAGTAGAAAATGAATTAATATGTTAAATGGTATTTTTATATCTGGTACAATAATTTCGTGTTCTTTTATAATATTGATGTGAAGAGTCATAATTTGACCTGGATATGGATCATATTCAAAGATCGACCCAGAACCTATTATTTATAAAAATCTATTATCTTGACAAGCATTAGGATATGATATTCTAGCAATGATATTAATTATTTTATCAATCTTAGGAATGTCTTTTCTTTATATAAAATATTTTACTTGAAAAAAATAATATATTTAATTTGTATAAATGAAAAATTTGAAATAATCAAAATATTAATTTAGAAAGTTATATTTAATATAAATGTTAAAGGAAATGAAATATTAAAATGCCAAAAGAAAATCAAAAAATAAATAAATCAAATAGCTCACCATTAACACGATTTTTTAATATAAAAATAAATTATTTTGCATTAGTTAAATTTACATTTAAGCAATTATTTAGTTCTTTTTGAAGTACAATAGGATTTTTATCTATATTATTAGTAGTTCCTAATTTATTAATTTTTTTATTTTTTTATTTCTGAGTTTTCCCAACAGATCCATTACTCATTAGTTTTAATCAAAATTTATATATAGTGGTTATTATGTTTTGATTTTTAAATGCTATATTAATTCCTAGTTATTTTATTGCTATTGGATTAGGTGGTAATAAATTTACAGATTTACAATCTAGAATAGGACTTTTAGG
>CAZAJD010000008.1:2759-20459 GCA_964485375.1 uncultured Mycoplasmatales bacterium
CCAAAAGAAAATCAAAAAATAAATAAATCAAATAGCTCACCATTAACACGATTTTCTAATATAAAAATAAATTATTTTGCATTAATAAAATTTACATTTAAGCAATTATTTAGTTCTTTTTGATTTATAGTATGAGCTTCATTTTTTATAATAGTGTTTCCTTTATTATTATCTTGAGAATTTTCTTTTATGTTTCAATGAACTAAATATAAAATTATAGTCCAAAATTTTTATATAGGATTAATTATTTGTTGATTTTTTAGTTCTATTATTATTCCAGCTTTTATTATTGTTGTTGGATTAGGTGGTAATAAATTTACAGATTTACAATCTAGAATAGGACTTTTAGGTTATAAACCATTTGGATATATGATTAGTATAATTCTATCAATTTTATTTTTATTTATTATATTTACTATACTTACTTTAATTTCTTGCATTTTATTTGCAATAATTTATCATATACCTATTTCACCTATATTTCAATGACCATTATTAGCATATTTTTTTATTACTTTTTTGTGTACAATATTTTTTTCTATTTTACTTTTATTTTTATTAAATTTTATTTCTAGTAGAAAATGAATTAATATGTTAAATGGTATTTTTATATCTGGTACAATAATTTCGTGTTCTTTTATAATATTGATGTGAAGAGTCATAATTTGACCTGGATATGGATCATATTCAAAGATCGACCCAGAACCTATTATTTATAAAAATCTATTATCTTGACAAGCATTAGGATATGATATTCTAGCAATGATATTAATTATTTTATCAATCTTAGGAATGTCTTTTCTTTATATAAAATATTTTACTTGAAAAAAATAATTCATTTATTTTATAAAATTTAATTATATATATTTAATGTATTATATTGCAATTTACTTGAATATATATATAATTATTTAAGATTGTGTAATTTGAATAAAATCAAATTATATATATATGCTTTTTTATAATTTAATTATTTAAAGTATTTTGGAGGGTTTTATGTTTGCGATATTACAAACTGGCGGTAAACAATTAAGAGTATCAATTGGTGATGAGATTTTTATTGAAAAAATCATTACTACAGAAAAAGTAGTTAAGTTTGATAAAGTTTTAATGATTAATGATCAAATTGGGAAACCATATTTAAAAGATGCTTATGTTGAAGCTACTTTAGTAAAACAAGATAGACAAAAAAAAATCATTGTTTTTAAATATAAATCTAAAAAAAATTATCATAAAAAATATGGACATAGGCAACCTTATTCAAAAGTTCGTATTGATAAAATAGTTTCAGATGTTAATAAAAAAACTGAAATTAAAAAACTTATTAAAAAATAATTATATGATTAAAATTGATATTAAAAAACAAAATATTTTATTTCAAAACATAACTATTTATGGTCATAGTAATTATGATGAATATGGCAAGGATATTATCTGTGCAGCAATTTCAGGAATTGTGCAAGGGATGTTCAATGCTATAGATAAAATATGTTCTAATAAAGATGTTGATTTGATATTGGATCCTAAAAATATTATTCAAGCATCTATAAAAGTAAAAAATATAAATAATAATAAATTGCAAATTTTATTAACTGCATTTTATTATCAATTGGAAACGATTAGACTTCAGTTTCCAAAATACATTAAAATAAACGAGGTATTATAAAATGAAATTTTTATTTAATTTACAAATTTTTGCATCTAAAAAAGGTGTAGGTTCTACAAAAAATGGACGTGATTCACATTCTAAAAGATTAGGATGCAAACTTTCTGATGGACAGTTTGCAAAATCAGGTGCAATTTTATATCGTCAAAGAGGTACTAAAATTCATCCAGGGAATAATGTACAAATTGGCGGAGATGATACACTTTTTTCATTAATAAATGGGATTGTTAAATATGAAAAATTTGGCAAAAATAAAACTAAAGCATCTGTGTATGTAAATAAATAATTTATTAATAAAATATTTTAAACATTAAGCATTTATTGCTTTTTTTATTTTATGGGAGAATATCTTGAAATTTGTTGATACTGTTAATATTAATATAGTAGGCGGGAAAGGCGGCGATGGAGCTGTTGCTTTTCGTCGTGAGTTATATGTACCTAAAGGTGGACCTGCAGGTGGCGATGGCGGAAAAGGTGGCGATGTTATTTTTATTGCTTCTAGTAATGTAAATACATTAGTAGAATTAGGATATCGTAAACATATAAAAGCTGAAGACGGTCATAATGGACAAAGTAAAAATAAACATGGGCATAATGGTAAAGATACATATATCGAAGTACCTATTGGTACAATAGTTTTTGATTTAAAAAATAATAGTGTTCTTTTTGATATTAATAAAGATGGACAAAAAGTTATCGTTGCTAAAGGTGGACAAGGTGGTAGAGGTAATAGCCGTTTTTGTAATTCAAGAAATAAAGCCCCTACATTATTTGAACGTGGGGATTTAGGAATTAATTTAAATATTAGATGTGAATTAAAACTATTAGCAGATGCAGGATTAGTGGGATTACCAAATGCAGGTAAATCAACACTATTATCTAAATTAAGTGATGCTAAACCAGAAATTAGTGATTATCCTTTTACTACGTTAAGTCCTAAATTAGGGGTAGCTTTAGATGCTAATAATTCTAGTTTTGTTGTTGCAGATTTACCTGGTCTAATCGCAGGAGCAAGTCTGGGGAAAGGTTTAGGACATATATTTTTAAAACATGTTGAAAGATGTAAGGTAATTATTCATGTAGTTGATATATCTTTGGAAAATATTGATGATATAATTCAAAATTATAAAATAATTATGAAAGAACTTAAGGATTATAATCTAAATTTATTATCTAAAAAACAACTCATTGTTTTAAATAAATCTGATATCGAGATAAGTAAAACTAATACAATTATTTTTCAAAAATATTTAAAAGAAAATAAAATTAATGTTCAAACAGTAAATATTTCTGCACTTAAAAACCAAAATTTAAAACAATTAAAATTAGCGATTAATGCTCTAGTTAAAAGTACAAAAGATACTTTTATTTTGGAAGAAAAACCTACAGAATATGCAAAACATAAAAATTATAATTATAAAGATATTAATAAAGATGAAGAATTAATTGTTGAAAAAATTAGTGATAATAAATGAAGCTTAAAAGGGAAAGCTGTTTATAAAATATATCATAAATTTCCAATTTCTACACATGATAATTTACTAACTTTTAATAATAATTTACAAAAAATAGGTGCTTTTGATATTCTTAGAAGTAAAAAAATCAAAAAAGGCGATATCATTAAAATTTTTGATGTTGAATTGGAATGAAAAGAGTAAAATATGAAAAAACATCTTAAAGATTATGCTGACTATTTAATTAAATGAATTAAAGAAAAAGTTCAAGAAGCTCATGCTGATGGAGTAGTCTTAGGATTATCAGGAGGTATTGATTCAAGTTTAGCAGCAATTTTAGCTAAGAAAGCATGTGGTGAAAAACATCATGTCTTAATAATGCCTATTTCAAAAAATACTTCTGATTTTAAATATGCTAATGAACTTGTTAAAAAGCACAAAATAAATTATTCAATAGTTAATATGAAAAAAAATTATACTAATTTTTTAAAATCTTTAAATGCATCTAAAACGGCAACTGATCTTGCTAAAATTAACATATTACCACGATTAAGAATGACAGCATTATATTTTTACGCAAAAGAAAATAATTATTTGGTTTTAGGTACTAGTAATTTTTGTGAATGATATACAGGGTATTTTACAAAGTATGGAGATGGAGCTGCTGATTTATATCCACTAGTAAATTTATTAAAATCAGAAATAAAGCACTTAAGTCAATATTTTAATATTTCAGATCAAATAATTAATCGTGATGCAACTGCAGGGTTATTACCTAATCAAACTGATGAATCTGAATTAGGATTTAGTTATAGTGAATTAGAAAAATTTTTATTAGATCAAACCGTTGTTTCTAGTATTGCTAAAAAGATTAATCTTTTGCATAAAATTAGTGCGCATAAAAGAATATCCTTGATTTTCCCTAAGAAAATTATTAGATAATAATAAAATAGTATTGTTTTTTCAATAAAATAATACTATTTTATTATTTTATGTAATAGAATAATTATAATTAATTATTATTCTAGATTGGAAATTATATGATTTTAAAAAATGCTCAAATTATCACAGAGACTACAATAATCAAACTAGGTTGAATGGAAATTAAAAACAATAAAATTTATAGTATTAATTCAGGTAAAACTAAATTAGAAGGAATAAATTTATCTGGTAAAGTAATTATGCCTGGATTTATTGACTGTCATACACATGGAGGTTATGGAACTGATTTTGAAAGCGCAAGCATAGAAGCATATTCCGCTTTTGCAAAAAAAATTACTCAAGAAGGGGTAACAAGATTTTGTCAAGGTAGTGTAACTGAAAGTGACAAGAATATGGTAAATTCTTTAAAAATTTATGCTGAATGAATGAAAAAACATAATAATGGTAATCAAGCACGTCAACTTGGTTGTCATATAGAAGGACCATTTATTTCTAAAGCAAAAAAAGGTGCTCATGAATTAAAATTATTATTAAAACCTAATATAAATTTATTAAAAAAATGAATAATCGCTTCAGATAATAATATTAAAATTATTACTTATGCATTAGAAGAAGATGATAATTTAAAATTCACAAAATTTGTTTTGAAAAATAATATTATCCCTTCGATAGGGCATACTAGTATTAGTGCAGCTGATTTTATAAATATTAATAAAAAATTAAAAATTAATCATGCTACTCATATATTTAACGCAATGAATCCAATAACACATTATACAATTCCAAACGGACCTCCATCTGGACTTCCATTAGCATTATTATTAAATGATAATACATTATGTGAATTGATAAGTGATGGAATCCATGTCAATCCAACATTAATTGAATTAATTTTAAAAACTAAAGGTATTGATAAGATTTGTTTAATTACTGATTCAATTTCTGCTAAAGGAATGGGAGACGGTAATTACAAATTAGGATCGCTTGATGTAGTTAAAACTAACCAAACAGTAAAATTAGCTTCTAATGGTGCTCTTGCAGGGTCAGCAGCAACATTTGATCATTGTATGCGAACTTTTAAAGAAATAAATAATTTAAATTACCTTGATTTAAGCAAAGTAACTAGTATAAATGTTGCTAAAAATTTAAAAATTTTTAATAAAGTAGGATCAATTACAAAAAATAAACTTGCAGATTTAACTATTTTAAATAATAAAAATGAAATATTTATGACAATTGTTGAAGGTAAGATAGTATACCAGCAACATAAACCAATTACAAAATTAAAAAAGAAAGAAAATAAATAATGAAACTTATTTTAAAAGATTATTTAAAATCATTTTTTAGTAGTTTAATAACTTCTATTTCTACTATAATATATTTGATTATTTTATCTTTAACAATATTTGTTCTATCTACCTACTCAATACAAGAATTTAGTTTTTATCATTCAATTAATAAAAATTCATCTTCATGAAATGATTCTTTCTATAATGATTTTGTACATTGAAATTTTGATAAATTTGGAAATGATGAAAATGCAGCAGCTAAGTTTTTTAGTGAATTAAAAATTTCATCTGGTGAGTATGTTTTAAATTCTCATTGATGAGAAACTGTTATTTATCAAATAGCTAGTACAAAATCAGATGCTGATAGCGCTATCGCTGAATTAAATATCGGTCACTCACTTTCTTCTTTATCATATACTGGTATTAAAGAAGATCGTTTTAATTCATTTTTAAATTCTGATATTTTAAAATTAAAATTATTTGAAGGTAGTGAATCTGAAAACGATTATAAAGAAAAGGAATTAGGTAGTACTAAAACTTTTGGTGTATCTACTAAAATAGAAGATTTTTTAAGTGACAGTAACTTCAAAAAAGTTTATGCAACACTTGCAAATAATAATTATCAAATTTTAAATTATTATTTTGCTAATTTTAAAGTTAATAATTTAGGTTCTGTACCAATAGGTGCAAATGATGCGATTATAGAGAATAATTATAATGACTATTCTTATTCAGAAAAACATGGCCCAATAGATACAACTACTTTACCAAAAAATAATATATATGAAAGTTTAATATTTACCCCTAGTCAAAATAATTTAAGAAATAATATTTCTAATGTTTTTGTTACTAAAGGTAGAATGCCTAGACAAAGTCGAGAAATTTTAGTTAATGAAGCAATTGCTAAATCTAAAGGTTGAAAAATTGGTGATAAGATTCATTTATTTGGTAATCCTACAAATTATTCAAAATTAGAAAAGGATGATCATTTGTATGATATCTATTTAAAACCATTTACAATCGTTGGATATGGGATGAGTTATTACACTTCGACTACAAGATTAGTTACAACCTCTTCGAATTTACTAAATTCAAATGTGAATAATTATTATGGGAATATATATCTTTATAATTCTGATTATAGAAATTTAGAATTATCTAGTTTTGAAGGAATATCTAAATTTGATTCTGCTGCAGAAAATATTATTATTGATAGTGATTATTCTTTTTATTGAAATAAACTCGATAATAAAAATCATTCCTTGAAATTCGATGTAGAAAAACAAGGTGTTTTAACTAATGATAATTTCCGAATGAACTCTTCTGATGGAGCTAAATATGACTTAATATCTGGATCATCATCTGGATCAACTGCAATAAATGCAAAAAATTGACAATATTTTTCAACTTCTATTGCCAATGACCCGGCCTATAAAGCTGAATTAAGTTCAAGAACTAATATTATTTTAACTATTGTTTTAATGATGTTCTCATTTGGATTATCATTTATATTTATTAATTTTGTAATCAAAAAAGATATGAATAACTCTAGAAAACAATTGGGTATTTTTAAATCAATGGGATATAAAAATGGTGAATTATCTTGGGTTTTTTCAACTAGAATTTTATTAACATTTATATCTTGTATTATTTTTGGTTATTTGTTATCGATTCCGCTCCAAATTTATATTAATGGATTTTTTACTGCTACAAACAATGTGAATGTTGAATATTTTACAGATTTTTTATATAATCCTCGTTTTTTGGCATTTATGTTTGTGCTTGTTCCTACTATATTTGCTACAATTTCTTTTTGTTTAAATTATTATTATATTAAACAATCTGCTACTAGTTTATTATTTAGCACTAATAAAGTAAAAAATCTTTGATTATTAAAGTTTTTTAATAAATTTGCTTCTAAATCTTCTTTTTATTTTCGTATGCAAATTTCTATTACAGTTCAAAATCTTTTTAAATGATTTATTGTTGTTATTATTTTTTTATTATCGCTAACACTTTTATTAGTTCAAGGTACTGTTGTTAAAGAATTGAATGGTTCATTTTCTTCTTTAATTACAGGAGATGTTTATTCGAATAAAGTCCAATCTGCTAAACAAACTTTAATAGCAAATAACTATAAAGATACATCTTTAGGATTGGGAGGTTTAAAATATATTAAAACTCCTAATACTATTAATCTAGATCCAAAAAATAATTTATACCAAGATCAAAATGATCCAAATGTTCAAACAGAAATTAATGATAGTATAGGATATTGATATTGAGTTATCTCATCTTCATCTCTACCTACTATCTTATCTTCTACAATATTTGATCATCCATATATGACATCAAAAGCATTCGATGATCTAGTATCAATATTGCCTTCATCTTTAAAAACTCAACTTGAATATTTTGCTCATTTTTTAAATTATCAAACGGGAAATAAAAATGGGAATACAATATTGAGTTTTAATAAAATTTTATATAATTCTAAATATGAATTACCATGACTTCATGATCAATTAGTATCTAATTTATTTAATACTTATTTAGGTTCGAGTCACAATTCTATTTTTGGAATACAAAATTCTAATGATTTTAATTCATTTTTTAATAAAAATGGGTTATCTCAAAGTGAAATAAATACATTATTTAATGATAAAACCATTAGAACAATAGTGTCTCATACTACAGAAGTAAATACTTTACCTATTGTTGTTAGTGAATTAACAGCTAAGTTAATGAACTTGCATGTTGGACAAATAATAAATTCTAATTATCAAGGAGTTTCTAATTCATCATTTAATCAGATTACTTTATTTTCAGGTTCAAAAAAAACAGGTGGAAAATTATCTAATATAAGTAATTTTAATTTAAAAATTGATGGTATTATGAATAAAAATGTGTTTTCTAATAATATGTATACTACCTATAAAGATCTTGCTGATTTTTATGTAGATAATAATAATAAGTCATACACAGAAAATGATTTAGGTTTAGCAAATAATATCGCTTCTTATAATAATTTATCTCCAAATGCAAAATCTTTGAAAGATCTTGTTCCTAGTAATGTTTCTGATGCATATTTTAATATTAATAACTATCCATTTTATTCTTGAGATGCAAGTGGATATGACCCTTCTTTAACATTAGAAAATTTTTTAACACATTTTGGAACTTCTGTATTGAATGATAATTCAATACCAATGTTTACTAAATATATTTCACCAAAAAACTATATCACGCAATTGAATAATACTGTTCATGATATTAATATAAGATTAGAATATGCACAATGGATTAATATTATTCTTTCGATTCTGATGATTTCTATTTTACTTTTAATTTGTATGGCAGTAATATTAGATGAATCAGAACAAATAATTGCTACTTTTAAAGCAGAGGGGTATAATAAACATCAAATTAATTGGTTAATAATTGGTAATTATGTTGTTGGAGTTATATTTGCTGCGATATTAAGTATTGTTACATCTATATATGCATTAAAGGCAATTCAATCTTTATTATTTAACAAATCTAAAATATTGATGAATTTATCATTAAATCCATGAATATCACTAATAATATTTGGATTAGTAATAACAGTTTTATGAATTTCATGAATTATTTGTTCTAAAATGATTGATAAAAAAACTTTACAAGAGTTATTTAATTAGAAAGTAGGATCTTAAAATGTCAATAATTTTAGATGATAATATCGATTGATTATTTATGTTTTGTACTAAATGTTGGGACTATCAAAAGTTTCTTTTTTTACATCCGTTAAATTCGTACCAAACAAATGATATTATTGGAAAATGTTTGAAGTGTAATTTGGAAACAATTGTTGATCTTGCATTAGTGAAACAATATTATAATGATTTAACATTGGAAAGGGAATAAAATTTATGATTAATTTAATGTCATTTTGAAGTAATATACCTTGATATATAAATTTTATTTTTATTATATTAATTACTTTTGTAGCAATACTTTTATTTGCACTTTATGAATATATTAAAAGGAAAATTTATAAGAAAAAAATTGATAACAAAAAAGAGGAAGCAGATGCCGTTAAAATGGGCAATGCTAATTTTGATGATATTAAAGAATACGATAAAAATAGTATCAATAATCGTCGGATTATTTTAGATGAAGAAAAAAAAGAAATAAATACCGCTAAAAAAAGTGATACTAATTTTAATTATATAAAGGAACATAATAAAAATCTAAACTCTAGTAATTCTAATAATTCTAGCCTTTTTGGAATATATAATACTTCATTTAGATCTAAAAATAGTATTAATTATCGTCAACTTGTTTTGGTTGAAGAAAAAAAAGATTCGTGTCGACTTTGTAGACCATTTGAAAATCAGATTCTTTCATTAGCGAAATATGATAATAAATATATTACAATGAATGAAGCTATTAGTAAAGGGTATCATCATTTAGGTTGTAAACATATTGATAATAAATATTTTGTTGGGCAAAGCATTATACCTCAAAATCAATTTAGTGATGATATTAAAGAAAAAAATTTTGATTTTAAAAAACAACAATTCTTTTTTGAAAATAAAATTCGTAAAATAAAATTTTTGATTAAACAAGGAGATAATAAAAACAGACAAGAATTATTAACAAAATTAACATTAGCAGAATCAGAATATAATGATTTTTTAAATATAAATAATTTAATGCGAAATGCATCTAGAGAAAAATTTAATGTTTCTGATATAGAAAGATTTTCATAATAGTATGATGAATAATTTAATTCTTTTAGCAAGTTCAAATCCAGAGTTACCTATTAATAATATTATTTTAGTTTGTATTATTCTATTTGGTATTGCACTTAGTGTTTCGGGTGTTATATGAGCTGTTATGTTGAAAAAAAATGCTAAATCAAAGGATTCTTTTTCAATAATTAAGAAAAATAAAAAAAAGTTTAATAAATTAAATTTTTGAGTATCCTTATTGATCGGATTTACTGGTCTTATTGGAGCAATAGTTTGCACAGGTATTCTAATAGGCAATATTTAATATAATAATATTTGTATTTTTAATATATTTATATTAATATATAAATATTATTTTATTTATATTAAAGGTTTTTTGTGTTTAAATTATTAAAAAATTATTTACATTCATTTTTTAAAAATATATCCTTATTAATATTATTATTTATTTATTTAATATTATTTTTTTTAATTATATTTAATGTTACTTCACTATCATTTCAAATGTATTTAAATGATAAACATATTATTGAAACTTCTCATAAATGAGAACAAAATTATAGTCCTGAGTATCATGATTGAAATGTGGAAAAGTGAGATGCTTCTGATTCTACTTTAAAATGAATGTCAAAAATAAAATTTGAAATTGCTCCTAATGAACAAGATACAATTTTAAACGATCTAGAAGAAGGTGGTTCCAACACTAATTGAATTACTACAATTCAACTTCAAAATTTAGATAAGAATTCTGAAATAGAAAATCATAATTACATTAAAGAATGCTTAGATCTTTTATCAATGGATGCAAAGCAATTTGAAAGTGTAGCATTAAAAATAAATATTAATAATCCTAATAGTTATCAAAAAGTTTATAATACTCCTTTATATGATAATCAAGGGCATATTATGCCTAATATTACATTAGGGAATATTTTTAATAAGAAAATAAATTTTCACATTTGATCAAAGCATCATTATTCACTTGGTTATTCTATTTATTATAATGGTTTATGAAAACAAGCACTTCCTAATTTTAATCTAGCAAACGACCCTGATCATTATTCTACTTTTTGCAGTCAAATATATTTTTATAATCATTTATTAGTTACGAATGAAAATAATCATTCTTATTATAAAGAATCTCATAATAATTCTATTTTAGGGGATTCTATGCCTAGTAAAGAGCTTTTAACTATTCAAGCTAGTGATGAAAACAATAATATTAGTGATTTAAATTTTAATAAAATAGTGCTTGAAACAAAAGATAGTAGAATGCCATTAAATGACCATGAAATTTTAATAAATAAATCATTTGGTAAAAAGCATCATTGAAATATTGGCGATAAAATTAATTTATTTGGAGATCTTTTTAATAATCAAACTACTAATTTAAGCATTATTAAAAAATATACTATTGTAGGTTATGGTATTAACATTATCGGGACTCATAGTTTTTATGCTCCACCTTTAAGAGATACATTAAATGTCTCTCATATTATTTGCAATATATATATGAAACAAAAAGATTTAGGAAATCTTGAATATTATTTTAATCTACAACAACACAAAACAAATAATTTTTCATATACGGTTGCTGATCAATGTTTTAATAATATAAAACCATCTTTATTAAAGACTATTGATAAGCATGGAAATTCATATATTTCTTCAAAAAATGAAGATACAGTTAACAATTTTTTTAATATTTCTTGAAGTAATTCGATTTTTTTAAAAGATTATAATCAATATAAAATTAATTTTTTAGTGGCGTTGATTTTAATTATTTTAATTATAATTTTATCTTTTATATTTATTAACTTTAATATTAAAAAAGATATATCATCTTCTAAAAAACAGTTAAGAATTAGTAAATCAATAGGATTTACTAATGTAAAGTTATCTTGAATTTATACAACTAAAAATTTTATTTTATTAATAATGGCATTATTAATAGCATTTTTAATCTCTATACCACTACATTTTCATATAATTTCTTTATTACAAAATAAAACTTCAATATATCTTTTTTCATTATTTAATGAAAAAATATTTTTAATATGCATTTTTATTATTATTCCTATAATTTTCATTTTTGTATCATTTGGGTTTAATTTATATTATATTAAAAAAACCATTTTAAATTTATCAATAACTGGAGAGAGATCTCATAGTTTATTATTATTACAATTTATAAAATCTTTTACTAAAAAAAAGTATTTTTCTACTAGAAATTATATTTTATATATTATACAATATTTATTGAAATGATTAGCTATCACAGTAATTTTTTGTTTTTCTTTTTCAATTATTATTTTACAATTATCAAATATATATTCATTTAATTCTATTATTTCTAGTAATTTATTAGGTAATTATTATAATAAACAAGATGGTTATTATAATAATTATCCTAATAAATATTCTTGATCTTTGAAAGGGGCTGATACAGACAAATATAAAGTTTCTGTTACTAATGCAACTTCTGATTTTATAGATTATTTTAATTTTGGTATTAATAAACATAATATTGATAGTAGTATTAACTATTGAAATCAAGAAATAACAAAACTCAATAATCAAGAAAAAAGTATTGATGATATAGTCACTAAAGATAATATTAATTTATTTCCATATATGAATTTATCTAATTTGATTGATATTAATAATAAATTAAGTAAAAGTAATAGTGAATTTAATATTCTTTTACAACAATTATCTCAACAATATGTTAATAGAGGTAATACGATTATTTCTTTAAATAAAATTTTATATAATTCTCAAAATGATCTTCCATATTTTTCTACAAAAATTTATTCAGAAAATTTCAAAAACAGTTTCCTATCAAAAAATAGTGTAAATTTTAATGCAATTCCTAATCCTTCTCAAAATTTAACAAAATATTTTAATACAAAAGGATTAAGTAGTAAACAAATTAAGGATATAACAAATCCTAATCCTAAAGATGCGCCATCATTTATTCCAATTATTGTTAGCAAATTTTTATCTCAAGCAATGGATTGAAATGTTGGGGATGTTATTAGATCATCTAGTAAAAATAGTCAAATTTATAATACTTATAGTTTTGAAAGTTCAAATGTTCCTAATATATCTTTAAATTTTCGGATAGTTGGGATTATGCAAACTGCTTTATTTAAACCGAATATTTTTTGTGATTACAATAATATTTTAAAATATTTCGAGGATAGTAATGATAAAGCATTTGTTAATTCAAATAATAAAATATCTTATACATTATGTAATAGTCTAGTTTCTAGTACAAATGCATTTCCGCATTTGAAAGATCTTATAGGTATCACTAAAACTGATGATTTAAATTTAAAATATTTTTCATTATATTCTAGAAATAATTATCACTCTATTACTAGTTTAGCTAATTTTTTTATGAGTAAAAAAGAATATAGTTATTCTAATCCATATACGGATTTAGTAGCACTTATTCAAACAAAAAAATCAGCATCAGAATTAACTACTGAAGTGAACAAAATGGAGTATATGATAATTTTTATGCTTATTATTATGATAATTTGTTTATTAATAATAATTATATCAATTACTATAAATGAGAATAAAAAGAATATCCTTACTCTTAAATTGCTAGGATATAATTCTAAACAAATTAACTGATTAATAGTGGGTAATTATTTTTTCGGAATGATATTATCATTTATATTAAGTGTTTTATTTACATATAATTTTCTTAATTTTTTATATCAATATTTATTTAGTAATAATCATATAGACATAATGATGCATATAACTTTTTTGATTATTTTAAAAACAGCATTATTTGCTTTTGTGAGTAGTAATATTATTTGATTTGTAATTATTAAGAAAATAAAAAAAGACATTTTAGTAAATATTTGTTAGTAAAATTAAAATAAGGAGATTATATAAAAATGAATTTAAAAATATTTAATAATAGTTCAGAAATAGCAAAATTTAGTGCTGAATTTATTATTAAAAATTTAAAAAATAATCAAAAACTAAAAAATAAATTTGTTTTAGGACTAGCTACAGGTTCTAGTCCAATAGAAACTTACCAAAATTTGATAAAAGATTTCAAAAAAAATCAAACTAATTGAAATTCTACTATATTCTTTAATTTAGATGAATATATTGGATTAAAACCAACAGATTCTCAATCTTATAGTTTTTTTATGAGAAAACATCTTTTTGATGATTTAAAAGTTGATTCTAAAAATACTTTTATTCCAAAAGGTGTAGGTAATTATGAAGAATATGCAAATAAATATGATTCATTAATTAAATCTAAAGGGGGTATTGATTTACTAATTTTAGGATTAGGTGTAAATGGTCATATTGGTTTTAATGAACCACCTAGTGATTTTAATTCAACTACACATATTGTCGAATTAACTCCAAAAACAATTCAATCTAATTCAAAATTTTTTAAAAATGGGCAAAGCGTTCCTAAAAAAGCAGTATCAATGGGAATAAAAAGTATTATGAATGCTAAAAAAATTATTTTAATTGCATATGGTGAAAGTAAAGCAGATGCAATTAATAAGTTAATTAATGGCAAAATTGATAAAAATTATCCTTGCAGTATATTACAACAGCATAACGATGTTACTATCGTTATTGATAAGGTAGCAGGGAAATTACTGAAAAGTATAAAATCTTAAAGTTTATTTTAGTTTTAAAATAATATATAATAATCATTGTATTAGTTTGTAATATCTGTATTATTTAATATCTGTATTATTTATTTATAATAAATAAAAGGAAAAAAAATGGTTAAAGATGTAGAAATAAAAAAACATACTAATTTAACAAAGGACAAGCAGGTAAAAACTCTTAGTCACACTAAGGGGGATAGTTTTAAGAGAAAATCTAAAGATATTTGAAATAAAGTTTTAGATGGATTACAAAATTTAGGGAAATCATTACAATTTCCTATTGCTGTTTTACCTTTTGCCGCAATATTAAACCGTTTTGGAGCATTAGGAATTGCTTATACTTCTAATGTAGATGCTTCAGGCGTTTTACACATTACAAATGCCGCTGGATATTGAGTATCTTATGTTATTCAAACACCAGGAGCAATTGTATTTGCAAATTTAGCATTATTCTTTGCAATCGGTGTTGGATTTGGACTAGCTAAAGATAAGCGTGGAGAAGCAGCATTAGCTTCAGTAGCGTTTTTTCTTGTAACAGTAGCTTTTACTTCTGAGCATGGACTTCCATCATTAGTATATGACAGTATATTTAATGGAAGTACTCAATATGGTTTCTATGATTCAAGTGGGAAATGATATTGTGATCTTTATTATTCACCTGTTTTGAGCGGAACTGTTAAAACAGGAGCAACCTATGTTTTAGACATTGGTGTTGTAGGTGGAATTGTTGCAGGAGCTTTTACTGCATATTTCTATAATAAATTCTGTGATATTAAACTACCACAAACATTAGCATTCTTTGGAGGACGCAGATTCGTTCCGATGCTTGCTATTCTTGTTGCAATTCCAATTTCATTTGGATATGCACTTGTTTGACCTTGAATACAAATGGGTCTTGTACTATTTGGTAGTTCAATTAGTGGAACTGGCGCTGGCGCAATTGCTGGTGTATTCGGATTTGGTGTATTAAATCGATTATTATTACCTTTCGGTCTTCATCAAATTTTAAATACTTTCTTATGATTCCAATTACCAATTACTGGTGAAAAAATAGCACCATTTTCAGGAGTTGTTGATCCCACTGGTAGTCACACAATTAATGGTGATATAAATGCCTTTACTGGTGGGATATTTGGATCAGGTAATTTCCAAACTGGATTCTTCCCAATTATGATGGGTGGTTTACCAGCAGCTGTAATAGCAATGATTTTCGCAGCTAAAAAAGAAAATCGAATATCAGTCTCTGGATTTTTAGGAGGAACTGCTTTAGTTTCCTTCTTGACAGGGATTACTGAACCGATTGAATTCTCTTTTGTATTCATTGCTCCATTATTATTAGTAGTACATGCATTCTTAACTGGTATCTTTAATGCGGCGGCAATCGCAATGCATATGCATATTGGATTTGGATTCTCGGCCGGGGTAATAGATTATTTAATTTCATTTGCTCAATCTTGAGGATTCTCTGTCCATGAACATGCAGTTAATGGTTCAGTGTATGGAGTTTTAAGTAATCCATTATGAATGTTAGCTTTAACTGCATTAGCAGCAGTAACATATTATTTTGTATTCTTTTATATGATTAAAGGATTAAATATAAAAACTCCTGGACGTGAAGATGATTATGTTGCAGGTGATTATGATAATGAAGTTAAAAAAGATAAAAAAGGTAAAAAGGACAAATCTAAAGAAACAGATAAGTCAGATAAAATGAGTAAATCTAGTAAATTAGATACTAAATATGCAAAAATGGCAGAAGAAATTATTGCTGCTATTGGTGCAAGCAATATTGAAAATGTTGATAATTGTGCAACTCGTTTAAGATTAACGCTTAAAGATAATACATTAGGAATTGATGATAAACGAATTAAAGCAACTGGAATTTATGGTATTAAAAGACTAGGTAAAAAATCATTACAAATTATTGTTGGTGGCGATGTTGAACATGTTGCTAGTGCAATGAAAAAATTATTATAATCAAATAATAAGCAAATAAAAATAAAAAAAACTAGTTAATTAACTAGTTTTTTTATATATATTATTTACTACATTCTGAATGTTCGCATTTTAGATTATCATTTTTTGGATGGTCACATTTTGAATGATCTTGTTCTGGATGTTCACATTTTGAATGATCACATTTTGACATATTACATTTTTTATCCATTATAATTGCCTCCATATCCATAATTAATTATTTATAAAATATAATAATTATTTATATTCTCAATTAATTATCAGATTTTTCACATTTACATTTTTCTTTATCTGTATGACATGTTTCACATTTTTCAACATCTTTATCATTTTTATTTTTTTTCATTTAAATTCACCTCATTCTCTAAATTACTTTATATAAAATAATTATATATTTTTTTTTTCGATTTTAAAGTAAAATTTAAAATAATAATATGTTATATTATTTATTAATATATAATTATATTTTATAGTTGATGATAAGGGTGATTGTATGAATATTGAAGTAGTTATAATGGATTTCGGTTCACAGTATACACAGTTAATAGCAAGAAGAGTTCGAGAATTAAAGGTTTATTGCGAAGTTATTCCATATAACCATAATCTTAATTCTTATAAAAATTTAAAATGCATAATTTTATCTGGTGGACCTGCTAGTGTTTATAGTAATAACTCACCTAAATTAAATAAATCAGTTTTTAAATTAAATATTCCTATTTTAGGAATATGTTATGGAATGCAATTGATTGTAGACTATTTTGGCGGTAAGGTTACAAATTCAACTAAACAGGAATTTGGTGAAGCTAAGTTATTTGTTGATAATTTAAAGGATCCAATTTTTAATAAAATAAAATCTGAATGCTTAGTTTGAATGTCGCATTCTGATCATATTGAAAAAATACCTCAAAATTTTTCTAAAATTGCTCATAGTTCAAGTTCTATTGCAGCAATTGTAAATAAAAAAAATAATATCTA
>CAZAJD010000009.1:0-18617 GCA_964485375.1 uncultured Mycoplasmatales bacterium
TGATAAATTATCAAAGTTTAAATATCTAAATAATTTTATAAATTTACAAAATGAATTAATAAATAATAATCAAAATTTAAGGTCGATGGAAATTTTTATAATTTTTAAATCTGATTCACAGAAAAATTTAAGATTATTAAATGAAAAAGTAAATAATATTATGAAGCTACAAAATATAAAATTAGATGAAAATAAGTATTTTCAAAATATTTTTTTAAATAATACTTTAGGGATTAATAAAAGTATACATACTAGTGGTCAAGAAATAACTAATATGTCTTTAGCTTATACATGACCTTTTGAAAAAGAAACAATAAATGATAAAGATGGTCTGTATTTAGGAGATGGTTATCTCAATGATTATCCTATCTTTTTTGATATTAGAAAAAATGATAATAAAAATAGAATAAGTCATAGTGCAATATTACTTGGTAAAACAGGAAGTGGTAAAACCTTCCACAGTAAAATTCATATAAAATGACATATTGAAAATCAAATTAAAGTTTTTATTATTGATCCAGAAAGTGAGTATAAAGATTTAGCAGATCTTTATAATGGTAAGATAATTAAATTTAGTAAGTCATCTATTTATTGTATAAATCCTTTAGAAATAAGACATAAAAATTTATATCATCATATATCTTTTCTAGAACAATTATTTCAAATTTTATATCCGGATATAGGTAGTAATTATTTATCAGAATTGAGCAAAATTTTTTATAATTTTTATTTATCTTTAAATATTTCGGATGATAATTTATTAAAAATAAAAAGATGACCTATTTTAGATAATCTATGATCCTTTTTGAAAACTAATGATAAAATCAATTCTGAAATTAAAAAATTGTTATGAAAATTTGTTCATATTGACGGACAATATTGAAATAAAAATACTAATATTAATTTTGAAAATAAATTAATTATTTTTGATATTAATGATATTTCTGATAATGTTAAATTTCGAAATGCTCAATTATTTTTGCTAATGCATTTTATAAATAACTATTTAAAAATAAATAAGATTCAAAATTTATCAAATTCTAAAAATAATTGAATAAGTATTTTTATAGATGAAGCACATTTTTTGATGGATAGTAGTAATAAGATATCTTTAAATTTTATATGACAATGGACTAAAAGAATTAGAAAATATAATGGGATATTATTTTTAATAACTCAAAATATTATAGATTTTTTAGGAGATTCAGAAATCAAAAAATATACTGAAGGAATAATTAACAATATACAGTATCTTTTTATTCACCATTTAAGTTCAAAAGATATTTCTGAATTAAATCACTATTTAAAAGACAGTCGTAAATTAACTGAATTTCAAAAAGATTTTATATCAAATGCTAATCAAGGAGAGTGCTATTTAAATTATAATAAATCGTTTGATTACATTAAAATTAGCAGTAATTAAATGTATTTATATATTTAGAAGTTTCATTGAAGAGAATGATCTGAATTAGATTTTTTTGTTTTAATTAAATTTATTTTTATTGAAAAATACTTCCAAAATACTAGGCAAAAAAAATAAAACAGATAAAATTAATATATAAAATAGAAATGAGAAATATAAATGAAAAAATTAAGATTAGGTACATTGTTTAGTGGTATAGGAGCTATAGAACAAGCATTAAAACAACTTGAAATTCCTTTTGATGTTATTTTTGCATCAGATATAGATAAATTTGTTAAGGAATCTTATTTTGCAAATTATAATCCTCAATTTTGAAATGATGATATAAATAAATTTGATGGTAAAAAATATAAAAATAAAATTGATTTATTAGTTGGTGGCAGTCCTTGTCAAAGTTTTAGTTTATTAGGGAATAGACTAGGCACTGATGATCATAGAGGAATGCTATTATTTGAATTTATCAGGGTATTACGCGAAATTAGGCCTAAAACATTTTTATTTGAAAATGTTAAATCTTTAACGACATATAATAAAGGTAAATTATGAAGCGAAGTTTTAGAAATATTCCAAAGTATAGGATATAAATTAAAATATAAAGTAATGAATGCTAAAAATTATGGAGTTCCTCAAAGTAGGCCAAGAGTTTATTTGGTAGGTACAATGTACAAAAAAGAAATTAATTTTCCTGAAGAAGAAATTTTAAATAAAACTATGTTTGATTATTTAGAATTAACAGTAAATGATAAATATTATATAAGTAATAAAGGTAAAAAATTTGTACTAAATGATAAAAGAATGAAAAAAATGTTTACACAATTAAATAAACCTGTAGCGTTGTGTCAAACTAAATGTCAGCAATATAATTTAAATGGTAGTTTTGTCAGTGATGAGTATATGTCAAAATATATTTTATGACCTAAAACAGCAAAGTTTGTAATGAGTGAAGGCACTAAAAATTTTAAAGTTAAACCAAGTATAAATAGAGAAATAGCTCATACATTAACAGCAACAATGCATAAAATGCATAGGGCAGCATTTGATAATTATTTAACTTATAAAGATGATAAAATTAGAAAATTAACTCCTAGAGAATGTTTAAGACTTATGGGGTTTTCAGAAGATTTCAAAATAGTAGTTAGTGATACTCAAATGTACAGACAAGCTGGAAATAGTATAGTTGTAGATGTTTTGAAAAAAATCCTATTAAGTAATATTTTCATATATAAAAGATTTTTAAACGAGAAAGAAAACTTAAAACAAAATGATATTTCTGATAAAACTTACGAATCAAGAGTCTAGAAATAAAGCTTCTAAATCTACTGGTCATGGTCACTCAGCACTTTGAGTATATAAAACAAAGTATAGAAATTATATTAAAAACTATTTAAAAAATAATAAACCAAAATGAGAACCATATAAAAATAACAATTCTAAATCTTCAAAATTTCCATGAAAATTAAAAATAAATATGAAGATTAATTTAAAAGATGTCATATCTTTTTTAAATATAATGGTTTCAGAATTAGAAAATCAAACTATTGATATATATAAAAAAAAAGAACCTGATTTTGAAATAAGAAAATCTTTAAATTCTTTAAAAAATTTACCTAAAGATGATTTTATAATAAGTGAAGCGTATATTGAACCAAGTAAATTTGATTCATCTAGGAATTATCAATTTAGAGTTGATTTTCATAAAAAATATGTTTGAAAAAGTATTGTTCCATATTTAGGGCGTATTATTATTCAACATGATTCAAATACAGATGAATGAACTTATTCTCCAAAAATAATTTTGAAAGATATAAAAACAAATCCTTTTCTAAACCAAGATAATGTTAAATCAGCAAGTTCTAATAGACCCTACCAATCAAAATATAGAAAAGAATTATTGAAATTATGAAATAATAAATGTGCTTTAACTGGTATAAAACTTCCTTATATTATAGAAGCTTGTCATTTAAAAAGTGATAGTTTTATCAAAAAAAATCAAGATGAAAATAATATGCAAAGACAAGATCCTTATAATGGAATAATAATGCTCAATTTATTTCATAAATTATTTGATTTAGGATATTTTACATTTGATCCTAGTGGAGAAATTAAATTCTCTGAATATTTCAAAAGTACACATAATCAATCTTTTTTAAAGATTCAAAAAATGATTATACATAAAAAAATTAAAATTCAAAAAAAATCTTTACCATATATAAGTCATCATAATAAAATTATTTTCTTAGGAAATGAATATTTAAATAATTAATTTAAATCTTTTTTATTTAATCCTACTTAATAATCTCTTTTCAATTATTATCATATTTTTTTACAATATTTATCTAGACTACTTATGATATATTCTTGATTATATCCGTTTATATTAAATTTTATTCAATCATATATATTATTTCATACTTTATAAATATTACTTTCTTTTAGCAGATTTTTAAAATAGAACTATCAGATGATTTTATTATCATTTCAAAACTTTATATTATTTAATTTAATTTAAATTTTATCAAATTTTCTTATTATTTAGTTTATTTTGGTCAAGTTATGAAAATTAAATTTTATTTTTAAATTGTTCTTTATATAATTGATTAATTATAGTATTTTCGCTAAAATCTACAATATTATTTTTCAGCATAATGTCATATCATATAATTAAGTATAAAATATTTATGCAATCTATAAATAAGTTATTTTTTTTATAATTGAATTCTTTTTCAAAAAATATATTTTGGAAACTATTGTGCATAGCGATATTTCTCATTTTTTATACATTTTATATTTTAAATTTTCTAATACTTTTTCAATATTATTTTTTATATTTGTTAACTTGATTTTAACATCATCATAATATTTTGAATTAATTATTTTATTATTTTTGCAATTTTCTACTCTTTGCATAAGTTCATTAATATATATGACCATATCTTTGCTATTTGTTCTTTCTGACTTTTTATTAAATGCATTTAAGCCTTTTGGGTTTTTCAGATTTTCGAATACTTTTGTGAATCATTTTATAATACTAATATGATCTTGATTATTGTATTCATTTTTTAATTTTTTCATTTTATCTTCAATTTCTTTTTTATATCTTTTAGTTAAATCCGCTTTGATTTCTTTATTTTCTTGAATATTACCTATTATTTCGATATAAGCTTCATAAATATTGTTGATTTCTCGCAATAAGGGTGCATTTTTTTCTGACTTTAATTTTATATTTATTTTATCTATTCCTTTGTTTATATGATATATTGATTCAGTGATTTTAATATAAAGTAAAATTTTATCAGAATATGAACTAATTAAATTATCTAGTGTAGATATAGTTAATTTAAGTCAATTATTAAATCAAGCAATCTCATTTTTATTAATTTGTATTTCAAATTTGTTTCATTTTTCTGATTTTTTAGCATTTGTACCATATGTTGTTCATGAGCACGCTCAAGACATTTCCTTTCAAATCTTTGAATTAAATAAAAAGATTTTTAATTCTTCTAGAATAATACTGAAATTTTTTTCAGGATCTATTGGATTAGTATAATTTTTTATATAGTTATTTATAGAAGATTTTAGATTCGTCACTATTTCTTCTGGAATACGAGGTTTTAATTCAAAAAAATAACTCTCTCATTTATTAATTATATATTCTTCTCATTTTTTAGATTGCATGGAAATACTTCCTTAATTTCAATTAGTAGTATACTATTTCTATGTTATATTCATATAGTAATTTATTACTTTTGTATCTTTTCTGTATCTTTATTATAAAGACTTTTTAATTTAATCATTTTTTTTATTATCTATAAAAACTTTTGATATAAGAGTTTTCAAGAATTAAATTTAATTGATAAAAAAATGCATAATATGTTTGCTTTAATAGAAAAATTTGTTAAAATTTTAGAGCATGTATTTATGCTTTTTTTATTGTGTATCTTATGATACACCAATATTAGTTGTTAATAATAAATTTTATTAACTATGAAAGTTTGCAAAAGAGGAATTATGAAAAACGGAAAAAACATCAGAATAAAAATTAAAAGTTATGATCACAAAATAATTGACGAAAGTATTGGTAAAATTATCAATATTGCTAAAAGTACTGGAGCTACAATTAAAGGGCCTATTCCATTACCTACTCACAGAGAAGTCTTTACAGTGTTACGTGCAACACATAAATATAAAGATTCACGTGAACAATTTGAACGTCGTACACATAAAAGAATATTAGATGTTATTAACCCTGGTCCTAAAACATTAAATATGTTACAACACATTATTTTACCAAGTGGTATCAGTGTTGAAATTAAAATTATTTAATAATTTTAATTCTATATTTTTTTAAAAAGCATAAAAATATAAATTTATTTTGGAGGATAGTATGAAAGGAATCTTAGGAAAAAAACTTGGAATGTCACAAGTTTTTACAGAAAACGGAACACTTGTTCCTGTAACAATTGTTGAAGTATGTGAAAATATTGTACTACAAGTAAAAACAGACGAAAGCAAAGATGGTTATTTTTCAACAACTCTTGCTACTGGGGATAAACGTACAAGTTTATTTACAAAACCAGAGATGGGAAAATTTGAAAAACAAAAATTAGCTCCTAAGCGCTTCGTTAAAGAAATACGAAACATGAAGGGTTATCAAATTGGTGATAAACTGGATGCAAGTATTTTCAAACAAGGAGAAATTGTTGATGCAACTGCAATCTCAAAAGGAAAAGGAACTGCAGGAGTAATTAAACGTTATAATTTCGCATGTGGACCAATGGCTCATGGGTCAGGTTATCACCGTGGAATTGGATCAATGGGTTCAATTGCTGCTAACCGTATTTTCAAAGGTAAAAAAATGCCAGGACGTATGGGAAATGAAAGAGTAACTATTCAAAATTTAAAAGTTGTAATGGTTGATCCAGCAAATAATACATTATTAATAAAAGGATCTATTCCAGGACCTAGAAATAATTATGTAATTATTAGAAACGCAATTAAAAATCATAGTCAAAAATTTATTGATTTTAAATTATTAGTGCGTAATAAATCTTCATTAGTTGAAGTTGATAAAAAAGCAGAAGCTAAAAAGTAAGGTAGGTGAATTAAATGAAAAAACAAGTATTTGATATGTCAGGTAAGCGCCTACATGAAATAACATTAGATAGCAAAGTTTGAGGCGTTAAACCTCATGAACAAGCATTACATGATGTAGTAGTTTCACAACTTGCTGCTAATCGTCAAGGTTCGCATAATACCAAAACTAGAGGAGAAGTATCTGGTGGAGGTCGTAAACCATGAAAACAAAAGGGAACTGGGCGTGCTCGTCAAGGTTCAATTCGTTCACCACAATGACGTGGGGGAGGAGTAGTTTTTGGACCTAAACCTAATCGTAACTATACCTTTAAAATTAATCGTAAAGTTAAAAAATTAGCTATTCGTTCAGCACTATCATTAAGAAATAAAAATATTATTATTTTAGATAAATTAGCATTTGCTAATCCATCAACTAAAGAAATGATAAAAGTATTAAATAATTTAAAAATTAATGATTCAAAAATTTTGGTAATTACAAATGAAATCGAAAAAAATGTGAATTGTTCATTACGCAATATTCCTAAATTAAAAAATATTGCTAAAACTTCACTAAATGTATATGATATCTTGAATGCTCAAAATTTACTTATTACAGAAGATGTAATTAAAAGAATCGAAGAGGTATATATATAATGCATATAACAGAAATAATCAAAACTCCAATTTTAACTGAAAAATCTTATCAGTTAATTGCTGCAAATGTTTATACATTCAAAGTCCATCCAAAGGCAAATAAATTACAAATTAAAAATGCTTTCGAAACTATTTTTGAAGTTAAAGTAGCAAGAATTAATACAATGAATTATTCTGCTAAAGACAAACGTGTTGGTAAATTTCTTGGTAAAACAAGCAAATATAAAAAAGCAATTATTAAATTAAAAGATGGTCAAAAATTAGATTTATTTAGTGATCAAAAATAATAAAAGAGGAGTAACAAGATGGCAATAAAAAAATATCAGCCAACCACTAATGGGCGTCGTAATATGACTACTATTGATTATTCAGTTCTAACAACTGATAAACCCGAAAAATCATTAACTCTATCTTTAAATCGTAGAGCAGGTCGTAATAATCAAGGGCGTATTACAACAAGACATAAAGGTGGCGGACATAAACAACGTTATCGTATTATCGATTTCAAAAGAAATAAAGATATTATAGAAGGACGTATCAAAACCATTGAATACGATCCTAATCGTAATGTATTTATCTCACTAGTAGATTATTTAGATGGAGAAAAAAGATACATTCTTTCACCTAAAAATATCACTGTTGGTACAAAAATATTTTCAGGACCAATTACTGATATTAAAATTGGTAATTCACTAGAAGTTAAAAATATTCCTGAAGGGACATTAATTCATAATATTGAATTATATCCTGGTAAAGGTGGGCAAATGGTTCGTAGTGCTGGTACAAAAGCACAACTTGTAAGTAAAGATGATACAGGACGATATGTAACAATTCGTTTATCATCTGGCGAAGTACGTAAAGTATTATCAAATTGTCGTGCAACAATTGGTGAACTTGGTAATGAAGAACATTCACTTGTAAACTGAGGTAAAGCTGGTCGTAATCGCTGAAAAGGAATTCGTCCAACTGTACGTGGTTCAGTAATGAACCCTAATGATCACCCCCATGGTGGTGGAGAAGGTAAAGCACCTATTGGTCGTAAAACACCAATGACTCCATGAGGTAAAAAAGCATTTGGTGTAAAAACTAGAAGTAAAAATAAAATGTCTAACAAATATATTGTTAAGTCTAGACATAAAAAATAATAGAGGAGTATATATATATGTCACGTTCATTAAAAAAAGGTCCATTTGTGGATCAATACTTATTGACAAAAGTTGAAAAATTAGCCGGCAAAAAACAAGTAATTAAAACTTGATCACGTCGTTCAACAATTTTTCCAGAATTTATCGGACATACTTTTGGCGTTCATAACGGGAAAATACATATTCCCGTTTATGTTACTGAAGATATGGTAGGACATAAATTAGGTGAATTTGCCCCCACTCGTAAATTTGGTGGCCATGGAACTGATAAAAAAAATAATAAAAGTGTTAAAAACTAATAAGGAGTTATTAAAGTAATGGAAGTAAATGCAAAATTAAAAATGATCCGAATTGCACCTCGCAAGGTAAGATTAGTTGTTGATTTAATCCGCAGTAAAAAAATTGGTGTGGCTATGTCAATACTAGAAAATACTAATAAGAGTTCATCATACGATTTAAAAAAATTATTAAAGTCTGCAATTGCAAATGCTGTTAATAATAATGGTCTTGAAGCTGATTTACTCTTTATTAATAAAATTATTGTTAATGAAGGTCCAACGCTAAAACGTTTTCATCCTCGTGCACATGGGCGAGCATATGAAATTTTAAAACGTTCAAGTAGTGTGGAATTAACTCTTTCAGACGGTAATAAAGTAGAATAGGAGGTTAGGAATATGGGACAAAAAGTTAATCCAATAGGATTACGTATTGCCATTAATCGTGGTTGAGAATCAAAATGATTCGCAGAAGGACAAGAATATATTGATTGATTACATCAAGATATTATTATTCGTGATCTTTTATTTGCTGAATTAAAAAAAGCAGCACTTTCTAAAGTGGAAATTGAACGTACTAAAAAAGATATTAGTTTAATTATTCATAGTGCTAGACCTGGAATGGTTTTAGGAGATGCAGCTAAAAATTTAGAAGTACTTTCTAAAAAAATTAAAATTGCAATTAAAAAACGTAATATGAAAATCAAAATCAATGTTGTTGAAATTAGAAAACCAGAATTAGATGCTAATCTTGTTGCACAAAGTATTGCACAACAAATTGTTAATCGTATGTCATTTCGTAGTGTTCAAAAACTAGCAATTAAAAAAGCAATGCGTTCAGGTGCAAAAGGAATTAAAACTTCTGTTGCTGGCCGTCTTAACGGTGTTGATATGGCAAGAACTGAAGGTTATTTAAAAGGTAACGTTCCACTTGCAACATTGCGTAGTAATATTGATTATGCAAGTACAGAAGCGCTTACTACATATGGACAAATTGGTGTAAAAGTTTGAATTTATAAAGGTGAATCAACAACGGTTACTTATACAGATCATACAAGAGAACCAAAAAATAAATTCAATCCATCTACACGTCGTCCGTTTAGACCAAGAATTAGTCCTACTGTTGTAAAACCTGTTGTAAAACCCAAGGAGGCAAAATAAAATGTTAATGCCAAAAAAACAAAAATATCGTCGTCCGCATCGGTTGAGTTATGAAGGGGTTGCTAAAGGTTTAAGTAAAATTAACTTTGGTGAATTTGGATTACAAGCGCTAGATGGTAATTATATCTCTAGTAAACAAATTGAAGCAGCTAGGGTTGCAATGACAAGATATATGAAACGTTGAGGAAAAGTATGAATACGTATTTTCCCTCACTTAGCACGTACTAAAAAACCGTTAGAAGTTCGTATGGGTTCAGGAAAAGGGAATCCAGAGGAATGAGTAGCAGTTGTAAAAAAAGGTACAATTATGTTTGAAATTGCCGGTGTTAAAGAAGACATCGCTCATGAAGCTTTACGCTTAGCGATGCATAAACTTCCAGTACGCTGTAAGATTGTAAAAAGAGGTGAAGAATAATGTTGTCAATTGAATTAAGAAAAAAATCAATTAAAGAATTGATCCAATTAGAAGAAGAGTCACGTGCTGAATTATTTGCACTTCGTTTTCAAGCTTCAATTGGAAATAATGACAAACCTCACCGTATTAAATTGTTAAAAATTCGTATTGCACGTGTTTTAACAATCTTATCAGAAGCTAAAAAGAATGGTCAAAAAATTGATCGTAACTTTAAAGTGGATCTTTCAAAAACTTTCAAACAAATTGAAACTGATACAAAAACGTTATTTAAAAAACGTCGTAGTCAAATGGATAAAATGATGGAAGAACAACAAAACCAACCAGCCTTTGATAGTAAAGAAATTGATCCAAATGAAGCAATGTTTGCGCAAGCAATGATGGGCAGTATGATAGATGATAATGAAAAAACTACTAAAGAAGTTATTACATTACCATCAGAAACAAAACAGATTAAAGTTGAAGTACCAGCAACAAATAAAAAAGTTGCTAAGACTACTACAAAAAAAGCAGCTGTTAAAACTGAATCTACTATTCAAGAATCAGTTGCTAATCCAAAAATTTCTAAGACTGAATCTACTATTCAAGAATCAGTTGCTAATCCAAAAATTTCTAAGACTGAATCTACTATTCAAGAATCAGTTGCAAAAGCAAAATCAAATACTAAAGAATCAGTTACAAAAGTAAAATCAACTAAAGAATCAGTTGCAAAAAAACCTAGTCTTAAAAAAGTTATTAGTACAGATAAAAAACTAAAAATAGAAGATAAAGATTCTGTTGAAAAAATTTATATCGATTTAAATAGTATTTTAACTCCAGATATTCGTAAAAAGTTATTTGCTGCTAAAACTTTAAGTGATGATCCAATTAAATTAAGAACTTTAAGACAAGCAATCGGTAATTTACATAGTCCAATTGATTTAAAATTTAATCCAGAAATATATACACAAGATATTTTAAATTTGAAAGTTAATATAAGTACTATCGATGCTGAAAAAATTTATAATTATATTTCTGATAAATATAGTGATGAATTATCACTAAAACCAAAAACTAATGTTAAAAACATTAAAAAAGTAATTAAGGAGAAAAAATAATGGAAAGAAATAAACGTAAAGTTTTAACAGGAAAAGTTATTTCAAATAAAATGCAAAAAACTATTACTATTTTAGTTGAAACTTATAAAAATCATCCACTATATAAAAAACGTGTGCATTATTCTAAAAAATATAAAGCACATGATTCTCAAGAAGTTGCTAATGTTGGAGACATAGTTTCAATTATGGAATGCCGTCCTTTATCTGCTACTAAACATTTTCGTTTAGTAGAAGTAGTTCAAAAGGTGGTGGCATAATGTTACAACAAGAAAGTCGATTACGTATTGCGGATAATACTGGAGCTAAAGAAGTTTTAGTAATTAAAAACCTTGGTGGTTCATTTCGTAAGTTCTCTAATATTTCTGATGTTATTGTATGTACTGTTAAAAAAGCGATTCCAGGTGGATCAATTAAAAAAGGTCAAATTGTAAAAGCTGTTATTGTTCGTACTAGAAAAGGTTTAATTCGTAAGGATGGAACTTATATTAAATTCTCTGAAAATGCTGCTGTATTGATTAAAGATGATAAAAACCCTTGTGGGACTAGAATTTTTGGGCCGATTGCAAGAGAAGTAAAAGACGCTGGATATAGTAAAATTGCATCATTAGCACCAGCAGTATTATAGGGAGTAAGATATTATGCAAAAATCAAAAAAAGTTAATAAATTAACAAAATTTAAATTAAAACAACATGATATGGTACGAATTATTGCTGGTAAACACAAAGGTAAAGAAGGACCAATTACAAACATTATTTCTAATAAAATGCGTGTTGCTATTAAAGGAATTGTTAGTTTAAAACATCAAAAACCAACACAATCAGAACAAGAAGGTGGAATTAAAGAAATTCCAGCAACAGTTCATATTTCAAATGTGGCATTAATTAATCCAAAAAATAAAAAAAAGGTAACTAAAATAGGTTATAAAATTCAAGATGATGGTAAGAAAGTTCGTTTTGCACGTGCAAGCGGATTGGTTATCACAAAATAGGAGGCATATATGATTAATTTAGAAAAAAAATATCAGACTATAATCAAACATGATTTACAAAAAGAATTTCAATTTTCATCAATTATGCAAGTTTCTAGAGTTGAAAAAATTGTTATTAATATGGGAATCGGTGATGCGATTAAAGATTCAAAAGTAATTGATGATTGCATTAAGGAGTTAGCGCAAATTACTGGCCAAAGACCAGTTGCAACTAAAGCTAAAAAATCAATCGCGAGTTTTAAATTGCGTGAAGGAATGCCAATCGGAGTAAAAGTTACTTTGCGTGGTAAAAATATGTGAATCTTTTTAGAAAAATTGATTAATATTGCACTACCTCGTGTACGTGATTTCCGTGGTTTATCAAATAAAAGTTTTGATGGACAAGCTAATTATTCTTTAGGAATTAAAGAACAAATTATTTTCCCAGAAATCGATTATGATAAAATCAAGAAAATCCGTGGTATGGACATTGCAATTATAATGACATCAAATGATAAAGTCCAAAACCATTCATTGTTAACAAAAATGGGAATGCCATTTGTTAAACAAAATAGGAGTGTGTAAAGATGGCAAAAACATCACTAAAAGTAAAACAAGCTAAACATCAAAAATTTAGCGCTAAAAAATATACACGTTGTGGACAATGCGGACGTCCTCACTCAGTATTACGTAAATTTAATTTATGCCGACTATGCTTCCGTAAGCTAGCTCTTAATGGGCAAATACCAGGCATAAGAAAATCATCTTGATAAATAAGGAGGCTAATTTATAATGATGACAGACCCAATAGCTGATATGCTTTGTAGAATAAAAAATGCAAATCAGCGTAAACATAAAACTGTTGATATTCCGTATTCAAACTTAAAATCAAAAATTGTCCAATTATTGCTTGATGAAGGTTATATTACTGAATATAAAATAGTTAATACTAAAACTATTAAAAAATATATCCAAGTAACTTTAAAATATAAAGGTAAATTAAAAACTATTACAGGATTACGTCGTATTTCTAAACCAGGACTACGTGTATATTCAGATTATTCTACTTTACCACGCGTTTTAAATGGACTAGGAATCGCAATCATTTCAACATCAAAAGGTATCATGGCCGATAAAGGCGCACGTCAAAGTAAATTGGGCGGCGAAGTTATCGCTTATGTATGATAGGTAACTAACAGTATGTCACGTATTGGAAATCGTAAATTATCTTTACCAAAAAATGTTGAAATGAGTATTAGTATAGAAAATTTAGTAATAATTAATGGACCAAAAGGAACTTTGAAAAAATGATTTCCTAAGCCAATTAAAATTGAAAACAATGATCAAATTGTAACAACAACAAGACTTAATAATATAAAACATAATAAACAATTACATGGAACAACTAATTCACTAATTTCAGGAATGATTGAAGGTGTAACTAAAGGTTTCACAAAAACTTTACAAATTATTGGTGTTGGTTATAAAGCAAATCTAAAAGGGAATATTCTTACTTTAAGTTTAGGTTTCTCACATCCAGTTACTTATACAATTCCTGATACTATTGAAGTTGAAGTTCCTAAACCAACTGAAATTATTATCAAAGGAATTGATAAACAATTAGTTGGTGAAACTGCTGCTCAGATTCGTAAATTCCGTAAACCTGAACCTTACAAAGGTAAAGGAATACGTTATCTTAATGAAAAAGTAGTTCGTAAAGAAGGAAAATCTGCTGGTAAGTAAAGGAGTTAAAACATAATGGAAAATAAATTAAAAAAAACAAGACGTCTACGTAAAAAAATGCATATTCGTAAAAAAATATTCGGTACAAGCGAAGTACCTCGTATTTCAGTTTTTAAATCTAACAAGTACTTTTATGCACAAGTTATTGATGATCAAAAAGGAACAACAATTGCTTCTGCTACAAGTCAAAACAATAAAGAATTAGTTTCTAGTGGAAACATAATTGCTGCCAAATGTGTTGCAACACAGCTAGCAGAAAAATTAGCTAAAAAAAGAATCAAAAGCATTGTTTTTGATCGTAATGGTTATATTTATCATGGTCGTGTACAAGCATTTGCTGATACATTACGTAAATCTGGAATAGAGTTTTAGGAGTAATATATGGAAAATAATATTGAAAATAAAAAATCATCAGTAGTTAGTAAAACTACTAACACTAAGCCAAATCCTACTTCAAGAACTCAAAGTTCTGCTGTAGCTAAAGATGGATCTAATATTAAAAAAGATGGTTTTAAACGTCCTAATAAATTTGCTAATTCAAATAGTCGTTATAGCAAACGTCCAGCAAAAGAAAAAATCTTTGAAGAAAAAGTGGTTTCAGTATCACGTGTTACAAAAGTTACTAAAGGGGGACGTCAGTTCCGTTTTGCAGCAATTGTAATCATCGGAGATAAAAAAGGTCGTGTTGGGTTAGGTTCTGGAAAAGCTAACGAAGTACCTGATGCAATTAAAAAAGCAATTAAATTTGCTGAAAAAAATCTAATCAGAGTTAAGATAGTTAATACAACTATTCCGCATGAAGTTTTCGGACGTTATGCAGGGGGCAGAGTATTATTAAAACCTGCAAAACCTGGTAAAGGAATTATTGCTGGTGGTCCTGTTCGTGCAATGATGGAACTTTCAGGAATAAAAGATATTTATTCAAAATCACTAGGATCTAATTCGCCAATTAATATGATTCGTGCTACAATTAATGCGCTTGAACAAATTAGAACAGCGGAAGAAATTGCTTTTTTAAGAGCAAAATAATTATTTAATGAGGTTAAATATATGAACTTACATGAATTAAAAAATTCAAAAGGTGCTAGATTTACTAAAAAACGTGTTGGACGTGGAACTAGTTCTGGTACTGGGAAAACTTCTGGACGTGGCCAAAAAGGTCAAAAAGCACGTTCAGGCGGAGGAACTCGTTTAGGATTTGAAGGTGGACAAACTCCTTTATTTAGACGAATTCCGAAATTCGGTTTTACTAATCCTAATATGAAAAAATTTACTATTTTAAATTTAACAGATTTAGAAAAATTAAATTTTACTGAAATCAATCACCAAACTTTATATGAAAATAAAGTTATTAAAAAGCGTAAATGTTTGATTAAAATTCTTGGTGTTGGTACAATTACTAAACCAATAAATGTTTGTGTTGATCGTGCTTCAAAAAGTGCAATTGAAATGATCACTAAAGTTGGTGGACATGTTGAACTAAAAATTATTAGTCCAAATGACTTAGAAAAATATCCTAATAAAAAATTAGTAGAACAAAAAATAGTTACTAAATAGTAAGGTATAATCTTAATGACTGGTTTTAAGAATAAAGATAAGAAAAAAAAGAATACTAAAATAAAAAAATCTCAATTTCATCTTGCAAAACTTATGAAACAAAATAAAAATTTAATTCAAAGAGTTATTTTTACTCTTTTAATTATTGTTTTAATTCGCTTTATGGCACATTTAACTGTTCCAGGAGTTACAGTAAAAGGTGATATTACAAGTCAAGATCAAAATCAATTTTTGAATTTGATTTCAATGCTTGGTGGGGGAACAATTGGTAAATTTTCAATTATTGCTTTAGGAGTTTCACCATATATTACTGCATCAATTATTGTGCAATTATTATCAACTGATGTTGTACCAATTTTAACTAGATGATCAAAATCTGGTGAAAAAGGACGTAAAAAGTTAGATAGATTAAATCGTTTGTTAACAATTCCTTTTGCTATTATGCAAGGAACTGCAACTATTTTCACACTTTCTAAAGAAGGAATTATTGCTCCTAAATGAGATAATCCTCCGCTTGGAGCAGGAAATTCTACTTTTTATTATTTCTTAGTACCAATGATATTAGTTGGTGGAACAATGTTCATGTTATGATTAGGAGATCAAATTACTCGTAAGGGTATTGGGAATGGGATCTCAATTATTATTTTCTCTGGAATTGTTGCAAGATTACCTTTTAGTATTAAAACAACATTTAATTTTTGATTAGGTTCTGAAGCTGATCCTAACCTTTTCCTAGATGGGTTATTAAAATTCTTTGTTTATATGATTATGTTTTTACTAGTTATTTATTTTGTTGTCTTACTAAATGAGACTGAAAGACGAATCCCAATTCGTCAGACAGGCTCAGGTCTTTCTAAAGACGCTAAAGATAGAACATTTTTACCTCTGAAATTAAATTCGGCGGGGGTAATTCCCGTAATTTTTGCTTCAGCGTTGATTTCAGCGCCAGTAACAATTGCTCAAATTATGGCGATTAACAATCCGACAAGTGGATTTGTGGCTTTTAGTCACAAATGATTATCATTTTCATCATGAGAAGGAATTAGTATTTATGCAGTTTTAGTGATTTTATTTTCATTTCTATATGCACAAATTCAAATTAATCCACTAAAAATTAGTGAAAATTTTCAAAAATCAGGGAAATTTATTCCCGGGATCAAACCAGGATATCAAACTGAAAAATATATTCAAAATGTTATTAACCGTTTAAGTATTTTAGGTTCAATTTCACTAGCCTTTATTGCGGTTTTACCATATATCGTTTCAAAACTAACCTCATTGCCAAGTTCACTTGCAATGGGAGGAACTGGTGTAATTATTATGGTATCAGTAGCTTTACAAACAATTCGTCAAATTAAAGGACGTCTTGTTCAACAAAAATTTGCTGTTTATAAAGATAAAGATGCAATTAGAAGTTCTAATAATCCTTATCTATGATAAACCAAATATTTTTAGGAAAAAGGATTTAAAATGAATTTAATTTTATTAGGAATGCCTGCTTCTGGCAAAGGTACACAGTCTCAACTTTTAATTAACAAACAAAAATTTGCTCATATTTCGATGGGCGATATTGTTCGTGACAATATTAATAATCAAACTAAATCTGGTTTGCAAGCAAAAAAATACTTGCAAGAAGGTAAACTAGTTCCAGATAGTTTAATTATTAGTATGATAGAAGTATATTTGGAAACCCATAAATATAAAAATATTATTTGAGATGGTTTTCCTCGAAATATTGCTCAAAATACGATGTTAAATGATATTTTAGCAAAACGTAATCAAAAAGTTGATCATATTATTTACTTAAAAGTTAAAAAGAGTCTTATTTATAAAAGAATTTTAGGACGTAAAATTTGTCCTAAATGTCAATATACTTATAATACAATTTTTAATCCTCCTAAAAAAGCAAATATTTGTGATGTTGAAGGTAGTAAATTGATATTTCGTAAAGATGATAATTTAAAAATGATTAAAGTTAGAATTAAAGAATATAATGCTAAAACAAAACCGCTTGTAAAATATTATCAAAAACAAAATTTATTAACATCAATTAATTCAAATCAAGATTCAAAAATTGTTTTTCAAGAGATATGTAGGTTGTTGAAATAAATGGTTACAATTAAATCAACAGCAGAAGTTAAATTAATGCGTTATGCTGCTGATGTGGTATTAAAGATTCATCAAGCATTAAGAAAACAAATTATTGTTGGACAAACAGGTAATAATCTTGACTTAATAGCTGCTAAAATCATTAAAGAAAATGGCTGTATTTCAAACTTTAAAGGTTATGGCGGATTCCCAAAAACAATTTGCGTTTCAGTTAATAACCAATTAGTTCATGGAATTCCTAGTGATTATAAATTTCTAGATGGTGATATTGTTTCTGTTGATGCAGGTTGCAAATATCAAAATTATCATGCTGATGCAGCTTTTAGTGTCATTGTCGGAACCCCTAAACTAGAAATCCATAAAAAAGTAGTTGATGTAACAAGAAAATCATTAGATATGGCAATTCAAATTTTAAAACCTGGAGTTAGAATTGGAGCAATATCAGAAACGATTCAAAAATTTGTTGAAAAACAAAATTTATATTTACCAACTAGTTATGCAGGGCATGGTATTGGATTAGAAATGCATGAAGATCCTATTATTCCTAATGTAGGTCTTAAAAACAAAGGTATGAAATTAAAACCAGGGATGGTTATTTGTATTGAACCGATGGTTCAAATTGGAACAAATAAAACAATCACAGCAAAAGATGGGTGAACAGTACTTTCACAAGATGGTTCATATAGCGCTCATTTCGAAGATATGATTTTAATTACTGAAACTGGACATGAAGTATTAACAAAATCACATAAGGATATAAAAGGAACATAATGGCAAAAGAAAATTATATGGAAGTAAAAGGTAAAATTATTAAAGTTTTACCTAATGCAAAATTTAAAGTAAAGTTGGAAAATGGTGCAATTGTGCTTGCACATATTTCTGGGAAAATTAGAATGAATTATATTCGTATTTTACCTGGAGATGAAGTGAATGTGGAAATATCACCATATGACTTAGAGCATGGACGTATTATTTTTAGATATAAATAATCAATTAAAAA
>CAZAJD010000010.1:0-16424 GCA_964485375.1 uncultured Mycoplasmatales bacterium
AAGTAAAGTTGAAGCATGAAATAAATTATTCAATTTTGTTGATTTCGTTGCTATTAGTGCTCTAAAAGATAAAAATATTAATTTATTAGTAGAAACTATTAAAAAATTATTAAAACAAGGACCAAAATATTTTAATAGTGATAATTATACTGATAAAAGTGAATCGTTTTTAATAACCGAAATTATCAGAGAAAAAATTTTAATTTTAACTCAAAAAGAAGTTCCTCATTCTAGTGCTGTCATTATTGATAAAATTAAAGAAAGTGATTCAGCAATGGAAGTTTATGCAAGTATTATTGTTGAACGTAAAAGTCAAAAACCAATTCTTATTGGGAAAAATGGCAAGATGATTAAAAGGATCAGAATATTAGCAACTAAAGAAATTCAAGATACATTAAATAAAAAGATTACTTTAGAATTATTTGTTAAAGTTCAAGAAAAATGACGAAATACAGAAAGCTTATTAAAAAAAATAGGTTATGGTAAATAAAAATTTTTAATGAAAATAAAAGGGATTGTTTTATCTAGTTATGATTATGCAGAGTATGATAAGATTGTTAAAATTTTATCATATGAAAAAGGCATAATCACTATTTTTGCAAATGGAGTTTGTAAATTAAAGTCTAAAAACAAATTTTCTTTAGGTATCTTATCAGTATCTGAATTTGAAATCTTTTGAAAAACAAAAGGGATAAGCAAATTAAAACGCGGTATTTTAATTAAGAGTGGATATTTGATATCACAAAATTATTATGGATATTTATTAGTTATTATGATTTTAGAAATTATTGATCAAACAACCTTTACGAATGATAATCATATGCAAATTTATACTTTTTTAGAAGAAACCTTATTAAAATGAGATTGGGATTCTTTGAAACAGAAAATTGCTTTTATAGCATATAAATGTTTGGAATATAATGGTTCAAAATTCGATTTAAATAATTGTTATTATTGCCATACAAAAAATAATATAAAAGCTTTTTTATATGATAAAAATGCTTTTATATGTTGATATTGTTTAAATCAAAGAAAAATTAATAAGAAAAAATATAATGATAATATAGAATTTTTAAAATTAATTTATAATTGAAATAGTATTGATAATTTAACTACTGCAATAGAATTTTCTACCAAAGTTCACTATAAAGTTATTGATGATTTTTTTAACTTTATCATCTTATTTTATAAAAATAGTTTAGGATTTTATATTAATTCTATTCAAGAATTGCATAAATCTAATTTAATAGAGTACAATTTTTAATATTCATCAAATTAGGAGAAAAAATATGAGCGATACCATCAAAAATATACCAAACTTAAGTTCAGAAATTAGTAATAATACACGTATGAATGAAATTATAAATCATTTAAAAAAATACGGTTTTATTTTTCAAGGATCAGAAATATATGGTGGATTAGCAAATTCATGAGATTTTGGACCTATGGGATCAGAATTGAAGAAAAATATTAAAGAATTATGATGAAATCATTTTATTCGCAAACATCAATTTAATTCTGGTTTTGACTCAAGTATAATTTTAAATTCTAATGTTTGAAAAGCTTCACACCATATTGATAATTTTTCTGATCTTTTAGTTGATTGTAAAGAATGTAAATTTCGATTTCGTGCAGACCATTTAATTGCAAAGTATTATCCTAATAAAAATATTGAATTAGAATCTAATGAAAAATTAAATCATTTAATTCAAAAAGAAAAAATTAAGTGTCCTAAGTGTAAAAAACATAATTTCACTGAAATTCGCAATTTTAACTTAATGTTTAGAGTTATGAGCGATATTACTGATAATTTAAAAAATGATAATTGACTATATTTACGACCAGAAACAGCGCAAGGGATATTTATAAATTTCGATAATATCCAAAGAACTGTTGGGCGTGCTTTACCTTTTGGAATTGGTCAAATTGGAAAAGCTTTTCGTAATGAAATAACTCCAAGTAATTACATTTTTAGAACTAGAGAATTTGAACAAATGGAAATGGAATTTTTTTATTCTAAATATGATAAAAATAATTGATTTGAATTCTGACTTAATCAAATTAAAGATTTCCTAAAATTAATCAATATTAATGATCAAAATTTAATATTTTATAATCACAGTTCTAAAGAGCTTGCTCATTATGCTAAAAAAACTATTGATATAAAATACAAATTTCCTTTTGGTGATTTAGAATTATGAGGTTTAGCAGATAGATCAAATTATGATTTAAAAGAACATAGTAAGTTTTCAAATAAAGCATTATTATATGTTGATCCAATTAAACATGAAAAATATTTTCCTTATGTTATAGAACCATCAGTCGGGGTTGAACGTTTATTTCTTGCGATTATAAATGATGCATATACAAAAGAAAATATTGGTAACAAAGAAAGAATAGTTCTAAAAATAGCAAAAGAATTAGCGCCATATAAAATAGCAATTTTACCACTTGCAAAAAAATTAAGTTCTAATTGTCAAACAATCTTAGAAGATTTAAGTAATTTATTTTCGGTACATTTCAATGAAGTTGGGAGTATTGGAAAACGTTATGTCAGAGAAGATGCGATCGGAACACCATTTTGTATAACTTTTGATTATGATTCCTTAAGTGATGCAAAAGTTACGATTAGAAACCGTGATGATGCTCAACAAGAAAGAATTGAAATCAAAAAAATCAAAATGTATTTTTTATCAAAATTTAATATAATATAGAAAAGTAGTAGATATCTTTTGAGTTATATAAGTAAAGAAGTTATTAAGGATATAATAGAACAAAATAATATTGTGGATGTTATTGGTAATTTTATTCCGCTTAATAAACAAGGTAATAATTATAAATCAACTTGTCCTTTTCATAATGATCATGATCCTTCATTTTCTGTATCAGCAGAAAAGCAAATTTATAAATGTTTTTCTTGTGGTGTTAATGGAAATGTAGTTACTTTTATTATTGATTATAAAAAAATTAATTTTTTAAAAGCAATTGAGATATTAGCAAAAAGAATAAATTATAAAATAACCATTAATAGTGAAAGCAAAACCTTTGATAAACATAGTATTATTTATAGTATAAATAAAGATGCAATGATCTATTATAAAAATAATTTATTAGTGCCTAAATATAAATTTGCATTTGAATATTTAAATAAGGTTCGTAAATTAGATTATAAGGAAATAAATAATTTTAATTTAGGATATGCTTCTACAGATAATAATTTGTATCAATTTTTAATTTCTAAAGACTATAAAGAATTTGATATTTTAGAAAGTAGATTGTTCAAAAAACATCAAAATAAATTAGTAGATTTTTTTCAAAATCGAATTATATTTCCAATTTTAGATATCGATGGTAATGTTTTAGGATTTTCAGGGCGTGTATTGAATGAAAATAAGCGAACAAAATATTTAAATTCTCCTAGCAGTGAGATATTTGAAAAAAATAAAATTTTATATAATTTGAATAATGCTAAAATTGATATCAATAAACAAGATAGTATTTTTATTGTTGAAGGTTTTTTTGATGTTATTGCGCTTGCAAAGATAGGTATTAATAACAGTATTGCGACCATGGGTATTAATCTTTCTATGAATCATATCAATATTATTAAAAAGCATACTAATAATATTGTTATTTTTATGGACAATGATTCAGCAGGGATTAATGCAACTATTATAATTACTAGTTCATTATTAAAATGCAACTTTAATGTGTATAATATATATAATAATTCAAAAAAAGATGCTGATGAGCTATTGAAAGAATCTGAAACAAAACTATCTAATATGTTAAGAGATTCTAAACTTCTTCCTATTGATTATTTAATTAAATTATTTAATAACAATATTAAAAATACTGAATTCTTAAATAAAATAATTAAATTTAAAAATATTTTAATAAGTTCTATAAATGATCAAAGTAAAAAAATACTTTGAAATACCAAATTTAATAAAAATATTGCAAAAACTAGTTCTTTAAATAATAATACTAATTCAAATAATGTAAAATATAATATAAATTCGAATATTTATATACCAGATCATTTTAGTTTATATTATAATATTATTGAACAATTGATTTTATCTATAGATGCATATCAAATTTACATAAAAAATATTAAAAAAATTAAAATTGAAAATCAAAATTTTTTTAATATTATTAAATGAATTAATTTAAAATATCAAAAAAATAATAATTTAAAAAATATCGATATTCATGAATTAGAATCGAATTTTTGTTTTGACTCTATGTCTTATAAGATAATTTTAAAATTAAAAAGTAACTTAATTTTTGAAAAAAAATATAGTGAAACTAGAATGAAAAAAATTATCACTAAACTTGCTTATATTAAAAAAAGATCAGAAATTCAAGACCAAATTTCTAAAATGAATAATAATGATTTATCTAAAATTATTCAGTATATAAATGATAATAAATTTGATTAGTGACAAAATGAAAGGTACCAAATGTTCCCAATTACAAAAAAAGATTTAAAAAAAATTAAAACGTTTAAAGAATTGCAAGATTCTTTAAATGAACTTTCAAAAATTAAAATTAAAATTTCCCAAGAAGAATTGATAAGAATAATTAATCAAAAATTCAAAATTTCAGATGAAAAAGTTATTAATTATGTTGCTGAATTATATAAAAATAAAAATATAGTTTTTCTTGATTCTAATATTGATTCATCTGATAATAGAAAAGATGAATTAACACAAGAACAAAGAAAAGATATTAAAGAATTAAATATTGCAAATAAGTGAAAAGAAGAAAAATCAAGTATTTATAAACCTAAATCAATAAGAATTACTTCTAGTGAAAATACTGTTAAGTATAAAGTAGGTAATATATCTAATGATGTTAAAATTCAAGATATTATTAAATCATATTTTAATATATTAGCTTCTAGTAGAATTTTAACAAAAGCTGAGGAAATTAAATATGCTAAAATGTTGGAATCTAAAGATCCAGATGAAGTTAAATTTGGTCGTAATAAATTAATAAATTCAAATTTAAAATTAGTTGTTTCAGTTGCTAGAAAACATTTAAATAGAGGATTAGAATTTGCTGATTTAATCGAAGAGGGTAATATTGGGTTAATTAAAGCTGTTGATAAATTTGATTATTTAAAAGGATTTAAATTTTCAACTTATGCTACATGATGAATAAGACAAGCAATAACAAGATCTATTGCAGATCAAGCAAGAATAATTCGTATTCCTGTACATATGGTTGAAACAATCAATAAAATAGCTAGAATCGAAAGACAGTTATCACAAGAAAAAGGGCGTGAACCAACTTTTTTAGAAATTTCAGAAACCTTGAATATTCCTGGGATGACAAGTGAAAAAATTAGAGAAATTAAACATATTTCTGTAGAACCTGTTTCATTAGAAAAACCAATTGGTGATGAAGATGATACTCATTTTGGTGATTTTGTTGAAGATAAAAATATTTTTTCACCTGATGGATATGCTGAACAAAATTCATTAAGAGAAGTTATTGATAAAGTATTTTATGAATTATTATCTTCTAGAGAAGAAAAAGTAATAAGAATGCGTTTTGGTATTTTACCTACAAAATTATTGTCTTTAGTTCGTCTTTCAAATGAGTGCAATGATCCAACAGCAGCAAAACTAAAAGATTATATTAATAAACTAGATATTCATTTTAATACTCCTATTGAACAAATAATGAAAGATTATCGAGACGAAGATAGTAATATTTTGAAACAACATATTTGAAAATATAATTCACCTAAAACTTTAGAAGATGTTGGTAAAGAATTTAATGTAACCAGAGAACGTATACGTCAAATTGAAGCAAAAACTATTAGAAAATTTAAAAATAGTAATGCTAATAATATTTCTAAAACTTTAAAAGATTTCTTCAAAGGTTAAAATATGATATCACCACGTTTGTTTATGATTTCACGTTTTATTACAAAATGTAATTATATTTGTGATATAGGAACTGATCATAGTCTATTACCTGTCTTTTTGATCAAATCTAATAAGGCAAATAAAGTTTATGCTACTGATATAAATTTAAAACCATTATCACAAGCAAAAAAAAATATTAAAAAATATAACTTGGAAAATTATATCGAAGTTATTCAATCTGATGGATTAATGTGAATGGAAAAATATCCAAAATTAATTCTAGATTATTGCGTGATTGCTGGCATTGGTGCTAAGAATACAATTAATATTTTAATTAATGATAGTCCTAGAATCCAAAAATATATTATATGTGTAAATAATAATCAACATTTAATTAGAGAATGAATTAAGAAAAAAAAATACTATATTCAAGATGAACAACTAGTAAGGGATAATGATATAATATATAATGTTATTTTAGTTAATAAGTATGCTGGTATTAAAGTAAAAACTAAAGATGATATAATGTTTGGCCCATATTTACGTAAACATCAAAATAAATTATTTAAAGATTTTTGAATTTTAGAATATGCTAGAATTTGTGATTTTCTTTCTAAAATACCTAAAAATAATTTGAATTATCGTAAAATGGTAAAAAAAGTTAAAAAAATAAATAAGATTTTAAAAAAAGGTAATAAATTTAATGATAAAAATTTCTAAACTAATTGAATCCTTGAATGGATTTTTTCCTAATAATCTTGCACTTGAAGAGGATAATGTTGGTGCTAATTTTTATTTTCAAAATTTGGAAATTGATAAAATTGTTGTTGCTATGGATATGACAATTGAATTAGCTAATTATTTAAAAAATAATAATATCAAATTTGTCTTATTACACCATAGCGTAATTTTTGAAAGTTATTCTGAAGAAATTAAAAATAATCTTAAAAAAAGAATTTTTAAGATTATTGAAGATAATCAAATTTGTTGTTATGTTATTCATACTAATTATGATCGTTCGCTAATAGGAATGAATAATAAAATTTTAGATTCTTTAAATTGTCAAAAAATTAAATTAATTAATAATTTAGATGTTTCATGACAAGGTGAATTAGCAAAGTTTTCTAAGATAAAAACTCTTAATTCTAAATTAAAAAAAATCCTTAATTTAAAATATTCACAATTTGTCGGTAATAAAAATCATCCAATTAAACATATAAGTATTTGCTCTGGTGCAGGTAACTATACTATTCCGTTTATTCCTAAAAATTGTGATTTATTTATAACTGGCGAGTTAAAATGATCATCAATACTCGAACTAAAACAAAAAAATATTAATACACTTATTTTAGGTCATTATATGGAAGAATATTTTGTCCAAGATTTAACTAAAATACTCAAAATAAAATTACCTATTTTATCTATTATAGATTATAATAAAATAAATATAATTAATTTACTGTAGCAACATTAGAAAGATAAAATGATTTCTGTATTCCATCACTTAATTTCAAATATAAATTTTGCAACATTTGATCCACCATATAATATCAAATCTAATTATGGTTGATTGCATGTTTATGCTTTAACAATGACTTTAGGTATTTTTGTTGCTATTTTAGCTTGTTATGTTAAAGCTAGAATTCATCAACTACCTGGGGAAGTTTTAATTTTAGGTGTAGTATTTATTATTCCAACTGCATTACTTTTTGCATCTTTTTTTGGTAAAGCAGATTTTACTAATTGAGATTGAAGTGCATTTTTTTCTTTATTTGCTTTTTGAAAGGCAGGGATGTCGATACATGGTGGTGTATTAGGCGGAGTTATTTCAGGAATTATATTTTTAATTTATCCTTCTAGAAAATATCAAATATCTTTGTGAGTATGATTGGATTGTATTATTCCTAATATTTTACTAGGTCAAGTAATCGGCAGATGAGGGAATTTTTTTAATCATGAATTACTTGGAGTTCAAACTACGCTTGAGCATTTAAGATGATTGCCAAATTGAATTTCACATAACTGTTGACAATGAGCAGATGCTTCTCAAAGTCATCCTGAATTAATTAATCCATTAGGTCCTGCTAATGATATTAATAATTGGGTTATAAGAGAACCAATCTTTTTGTATGAATCATTTCTTAATTTTTTAGCTTGAACATTCATTACTTTCGGAATTCCAAATCTTGGAAAATGATTTGGGAAAAAACCTTGAAAAAGACCCAAATATAATAAAAATCATCCAATTAAATTTCATAAGAGAATTCCTAAATTTGAAAATTATAATACTTCTTGAAAATATTCTTTTATTAAACAATTTGATAAAAAGTATCAAACTAAAAATTCAAAATATAAGAATTATTTATCGCATAAAGAGATTTGAAATATTGTTTATTACCAAAATAAAGTACCTCTTGATCAATTAGATACAATAAAACTAGATAAATACTATAGCAGAAATTTAACTAAATTACATAATCCTGATAAATGATGAATAGTACGATGCGGAGTTCAAGCAGGGGCATATTTTTTCTTTTGAAATATTATAAGATTCTTTTTAGAAACTCAAAGAGAAGATGAAATTTTATTTATTCATAATATTCGCTGATTGGATTATACAATTATTTTATCAGTTGCATTTATTGGTATAATATTAATGATAATAGCTGAATGATTTTCACCATATCATAATCGTAAAAGAAATTGATTATATGAAAAAGAATATTAAAAATTTTAGAAAGGTTTAGAAGAAAATGAAAATATGATCTAAATTTACAATTATTTACTTAATTGTTATTACTTGTTTGATTTTAATTTTAGGATGTTATATTTTATCAGTTAAAGTATGAATACAAAATGGTACTACTCCTGAACAAATCACAGGTTATCAATATATCAAACAATATGGTTTTTGAAATACTTTAAAATTTTTAGATCCTACTTCACATAAATATTGAATTAGCGCATTTGATCCAGTCAATCGTATTCAAACAGCAGATAATTATGATGCCAATTCTAGAACCTTTATTTCATCTGGATTAAATATTTTAATTATTGCTATTCCTTTTATGATAATTGTTGATATTTTTGTATCAAGAAGTATCTTAAAAGCTACTTATTATCCAACACCTGATTCGCTGATAGAATTAAAACGTTCAACTAAAAAGGAATTTAAAACATATAAAGAAAATTATAAAAATGAAAAATCACATGTAAAAAATAAAAAAGAATTACAAGAAATAAATATTAATTATAAAAAACAAAAAATTGCTTATAAAATCGATAAAATAAATATTCGTAATAGTATTAAAATAAGTTTTAAATCCAGAAAGTCTAAAAAAAGAATCAAATAATGTTATTTAAAGATCAAGTTTCATTGAAGTTTATAATTTCTGTACTAGATGAGATGAATATTTCAAAGCCGACAGCTATCCAAGAAATATTTTTAAAAGAAAAACCAGACCAAAATATTATTGTACAATCTCCTACTGGAAGTGGTAAAACTTTAGCATATATTATTTATTTATTTAAATTACTTGATTTAAATTCTGAAAAAACGCAAGTTATAATTATGAGTCCAACTAAAGAATTAGCGAAACAAATATTTGAAATTTTAATGAAATTTCAAAAACATCAAGATAAATTGAAATCATCTTTATTAATAGATACTAATAATATAAAAAAAGGTATTAATTTAAAATCACAAATAATTGTTGGAACTCCAAATGCAATTCAAAAGAACTATTCTAATGGTTGTCTAAGTTTAGATAATTTAAAATTAATGATTTTTGATGAATATGATATGTTAGTTAATTTTAATTTTTTTGAAGAAATAAAATTAATATTACTAAAAACAGTAAATTATAAAAAGATAAAGTATCTTGCATTATCAGCAACAGTTTCACAAAATATTTTAATTTCTTTTAAAAAGAATTTTAAGAATATGAAATTTATTAATATTGCATTTTTGAATTCTAATGAATCTAAACAAATTAAGCATTTTCTTGTTGATGCTAAAAATCATGACAAAATTAATGTGATGATGAATTTAGTTAAAACTTTAAATCCATATCTATGTTTTATATTTGTAAATAAAAAATCAGAAATAAATCAATTATATTTAGAATTAAAAAAAGCAAAATATAATGTAGGTATATTAAGCAGTGATTTAAAACCTAGACAAAGAATGCAAATGTATAAAAGAATTCAAAACTTACAATACAGTTATATTATTTGTAGTGATGTAGCTTCTAGGGGATTGGATTTTTATGGAATAAGTCATATTATATCTTTAGATTTACCAAGAAGTACCGAATATTACTTTCATAGAAGTGGAAGAACTGGTAGAAATTCTTTAACTGGAGAAAGTTATTTGATTTATAATAAGAGCGATAATTCTAAAATTGAAAAATTACAAAAGTTGGGTATAAGTTTTAATAAAATTAAAACTGATTTTACTAGATAAAATTTAATCTAAATAAATTTCTTTTATCTTTTGATTAATAATATTATTCAATATATAATTAATGTATAGTATTTTTCAACTTTTTAAAGGGGGCCATAAATATGATAGCGTTTATTTCGACATCATATTTTACTATAAAAGAACAACCGAGATTAAAAAAATTACGTACTTACTGATGAAAAAATTGTGTTTTACAAATAATAAAATATAATAATAAAAATTTCATATTAGTAACAATTGGTCATGGTAAAACAAATGCTGCTATGATTGCAACATATTTAATTGAAAAATATCCAGGTGTTAAAAGTGTAATAAACTTAGATATTGCTTTATCAACTAAAGAAAAATATATTACTGGTGATATTGGGATATCAACTAAATTTGTTTATCGTGATGTTGATCAAACTGTTTTTACTGAAACTAAATATGGTCAAGTTTTCCATGAAACCGAAACTTTCCAATTTGATTATGGAATTGCTAATACAATTAATAATTTAAAATTTGGATTACTAGATAGTGTTATCGGAACTGGTGATGCACTTATTTATAATAGTAAACAATATAAAGAAATGATAATGAAATATGGTGAAAGCATCGACATTATTGATGAAGAAGCTGGAGCATTAGCACAAGTTTTTAAAAAAACTAAATTAAATTTTGTATCAGTTAAAGTTGTATATGGTAATGCTTTAAGTCCTTGAGAAAAAGATCCTAAACATTTCTGAAAAATGTATGAAGTAACTAATACTTTTAGATATTTAGTTAAACGTTTATTAAATTTTTTATCATCTGATATTGATTATTCATTATTAAAATGTAATAAAGATACAGTTGATACTATAACTCATTTAGTTGAGAATGTTCATGATGATTGAGCAAAAAATATTAAATCAGATACTTCAAAAGTACTTTCTGTAAATAATACTAATATACTTTTATTAGATAATAAAGAAAAAAATAATTATCTTGTAAATATTGTTAAAGTTCAAACTAAAACAACTAATCAAAGTGAATATGAAAAAAGCGAAGATGAAAACTTTTTACGTATGCAACTAGGGCTAGATGATTGAAAAAATTCATCTATTAAATGACGAGATAAAATGGATATCATAAGTCAAATTCATATGAATGAATCAGAATTATTATTAAATAATTCAAGTAGTAATTTACAAAAAGATTCTAATTCTATTTCAATTCAAAAATGTATTCAAAATATTAAAACAATAATCGCAAATAAAGGTCAAGATGTTGAAAAAGTAAAATATTCAAACAAATCTATTGATAAACGAGTATTGTTATTGAATATAGAAGCAAATCTGACATTTTATATTTCTCAAAATTCCAATCATGATTTAATTGAAGATAACAAACTTGGTTCAATGATCATATATAATGAATTTTTAAAAATCATTAATAAAGAATTTAAAGATCAGAATATTAATTTAAAATATGAACAAATCGTTTTATATATTCATTTCCCTGCATTATTTGGGAAAAATAATTCATTGGTATTTTATTCATCAATAAGTAAAATTTCTAATGAAATAACTTTCGGTAAATGTAATTCTTCGATATTGAATGACTATACAGTTGTGGACAATGAAATTGTTAAAGAAGATACAGATAATATTGGATCTTTCCGTACTTCAATTTTATTAAAATCTAAAGCTTAATATAGATTTTAAAAAACAAAGAATGTTCATTTCTTTGTTTTTTTTGTTTTATAATTTAAATATAATATATATAATTATTGAAAAATTGGATTAGGATAATATCTGTATGGATATCGTAAAAACAAAAGTTAATAGAAAAACAAAATTTAAGATTTGATTTAGTAGAGAGTTTTCTTCTAAAAGAGTAAAAGGGTATTTGATTCTTTTTCTTGCTGCTTTTATTTGTGTAGTTTCATATGATTATTTTATATCTGCAACTACTAAGTATGGATTTTTTCAATCTGGATTAGGCGCTTTAGCTAGGATGATTGCTATCTATAGTGCTCCAGCTGATACTAATATTTCGACACAAAATACTTTATATTTTATATACTTTTTTATTTTTAATTTACCATTATTGGTATTTAGTATTATTAAACTTAGTTGAAGATTTTCTATTAAAACATTAATTTTCATTTTTTCTCAAATTATTTTTAATTTTATTATAAGCCATATTCCTTATATTAATCCTTCAGATTTTCATATTTTAATTAATTATCATGATTTTATTTATTCTAATTCTACAGATCCTGCTCCATTATCAATAACTTATCAAATTTGATTATTTATATTTGCGATTATTGGGAGTCTTAGTTATGGATATGCTTGTTCATTAGCATATTACGTAAATGCTTCTACTGGTGGGACAGATTTTGCTAGTATGTATATTTCTGTAAAGCATAATAAATCAATTGGTAATATTAATTTGTATATTAATTTTGCAATATTAATTATAATAATGCTTATGTCTACATTTAATCTCCAAATGAAGGATTTTACAGAACATTTATATCCTTGAACAAGTAAAAGTGGTTCTACAATGACAATTCAGCAATATCGCTTAATGTATTTCTTTGGACCAACATTATTTGCATCATTATTATTCATTCTCTTACAAAGTTTTGTAATTAATCATTCTTATCCTAAATATCAATATCGTACATTATTTATCATTACTAAAAAAAGTGATGATATTATTAAATCTATGCGAGATAGTGCTGTTGTTTTGAATGATATTTCAGTTTGAGATGTAATTAATTCAAGACTCGATACTAAGGAACAATCTAAAGGATATAAAATTGTTATGTCAACAATTACATTATTAGAGTATCGAAATGTTAAGTATGCTATTAATCGATGTGATAAAGATGCTAGAATCTTCTTACAAAAAGTAGATCGTATTGCAGGGACATTTAGAATTAGAAATGATTTAAAAAACTAGAAAGTGATATTTATATTATGAAATATAATCTTATATTAGGTAGTCATGTAAAAATGAATCAAAAAAATAAATATTTAATTGGGTGTTTAGAAGACACAATTGCATATAACGGAAATACATTTATGTTTTATACAGGTGCTCCACAAAATAATATTCGTAAGTCTGTTGAAACTTTTTATATTAAAGAATTTCATAGTATGTTACAAAAATATAAATTAGATCAAACCAAAATTATTATCCATGCATCTTATATTATCAATTTAGCAAATACATTAAGAAAAAATATTTTTGAACTAGGATTAAGTGCACTTAGAAATGAAATTAATCGAGCTAGTAAAATTGGAATTAAAATTATTGTCTTGCATCCAGGAAGTAGTTTGGGTGTTGATAATTTTGTTGCAATGGATAAACTTATTAGTGGATTAAATAGTGTTTTAAAACCTGAAGATGATATTAAAATTGCACTTGAAACTATGGCAGGAAAAGGCAATGAAATTGGTCGTAATTTTGAGCAATTAAAATATATTATTGATAATGTAAAATTAAAAAATAAAATAGGTGTTTGTTGAGATACTTGTCACATGCATGATAGTGGATATGACTTTAAAAATAATCTAGAAGAGATAATTCAAAAATTTGATCAACAAATTGGTTTGAAAAAAATTTTTGCAATGCATATTAATGATTCTAAAAATATTTTAGGCGCAAGAAAAGATCGTCATGCTAATATTGGTTATGGGAATATTGGTTTTGAAACTTTGAATAAAATTGTTTACCATCAAGCTTTTAATAATATTCCGAAAATTTTAGAAACTCCATGGATTAATAATAAGCCTCCTTACAAGGAAGAAATTAGTAATTTTAAAAATCAAAAATTTAGTAATTTTAAGATTGAGGTTTAAATGAATAAAACAGTTAAAATAATTAATAATTTATATTTAGGTAGTATGTATTCTCATCCTAAGAAATATGATATTGAAATAATAGTTGCTAAAGAGCCATTTGATCAAAATAATAAATACAATAAAAAAAGTTATTATTGAATTAAAAATAAACTATTTTGTAATTTTTCAGATTATCCTACTTCTATGAAAAGTATTGATAGTAAATTAGTAGATTTTTGCATAGATACTATTAATAAAAATATTGAAAATAAAGTTATTTATATTCATTGTATTTGGGGCACTAATAGATCAGCAAGTATTGTGTTCATTTATCTAGTTAAAAATAATATTTTAAATAATCAAAATTTAACAAAAGCATTAGAACAATATAAAAAAATTTATCCAGTTTATGCAATGAATCCTGGTTGAAAACAATATATTGCTCACAACTATCCTTTCAAGAAAAAATAGAATTGAGAATTAGGTATGAATATTGCTAATAAAATTAGTATATTTAGAATTATATTAGTACCTATAATTTTTATATTAATAGTTTTGGTACCTTTAATTAATGAATTTAATATTAAATTAGGCGATAAAGTGGGTTATAGTTATAATTTGCCTATATTATGAATAATCGCTGTATTTTTGTTTATAATAGCAAGTTTTAGTGATTTTCTAGATGGGTATATTGCTCGAAAATATAATATGGTTACAAATACAGGTAAATTATTAGATGCAATTGCGGATAAAATTTTAATTAATGCAGTTTTAATAGCATTATTATATGAATCAATAATTCCAGTTTGAGTTGTTTTTATCATAATCACTCGTGATTTTTGTGTTGATACTTTGCGTTTAGTACTCTTAAGTAATCAAAAAATAGCACTAGCTGCAAATAAACTTGGAAAGTTTAAAACAACTGTGCTAATGATTTCAATAATAATTTTAGTTTTTGTTAATACTTATACTATAAATTATAATAATATTAAAATAGGTATGTATAGTTGAATAAATCAAGTAGTATTAATTCCATTGTATATAGGAACTTTATTATCTTTAGCATCTGGTATAAATTATTTTATATTAAATGTTAAATATATTATTCCTAAAAAAAATAAAAACTAAGTAATTAACCTTTTAATTTTTTAGTGATACAAAAAGTACATTTCCCACTTTTACAATCAGTACAATTTTTGCATAATTTACATTTTTCACATTTAATAGTTACGCTACTACATGATCTACATATAGCACAATTATGACTAATATTTGGGCAACAATAATTTAATTCTTCTAATATATCTTTTTTTATCTTTTCATCCATAATATAAATTTCTCCATTTTTTTAAATATAATTTAATTTTAACACATGAAAAAAGAAATTTTTCAAATATTATAGTTATTATAATTTGACATTTAATATCTTTTTAATTAATAAAAAAAATCAACATAAAGGATTTTTTAACTTGATATTTATTTAATAAATTAATATTTAGAATTATATATTCTTAAATTAAAAAAATATTCCAGAATTTTTGAATTAGATAAATAAATTGTTTAAAAAATATATAAATTATACTTTATTTTAATATTCAAAATAAAAACCATGCTAATTATTATTTGCTATTTTAAGTATTATTATTATTTTATTTTGAAATATATCAAGAATTTTAAAATATTCAACTAATTTATTTTATAAATCTTGACTTTTAAAATATTATCTATTAAAATATATTTTTTTATTACTAAAGCAACTTTTAGTTATTATCTAGTATTAACTTAATCTATTTATATAAATTAGCTTTAATATTAAAATAGTTTAATTGAAAAAATAAAAAACTACACTTTTAAGAGTATAGTTTTTTATTTAAAAATTTCTTTTTATAATCTTAATATCTATCAATGTTATTCATTTATTTCACTTGATAAATATTTATTAGTATTATCAAATTTATTAATATTATCAAAGTTTAACAAAATACCTGTATACCAAATAACTACTATAATAATCATCAAAAAATAAATTTATAAATTGATTTTACAATTGAATATAAAAATTTTAGAATTCTTCTCATTTGAACTTCCCTATATAATTAAGTTTCTTATAATTAATATACATCTTTTTTACTAATAAAACAACTTTTAGCTATATCTAGTATAACTTAATCTATCTATATAAATTAGCCTTAATATTAAAATAGTTTAATTGAAAAAATAAAAAACTACACTTTTAAGAGTGTAGTTTTTTATCTAAAA
>CAZAJD010000011.1:0-16294 GCA_964485375.1 uncultured Mycoplasmatales bacterium
TCTTTTGAACTTAAGTCAGATTTAGAAATAACTAAAATTATCGGTATTCCTAATTTAGAAATTTTATTCATAATAATGATATTATTTTTATCGATAAAAAAATTAGCTGGGAATACAAATAAGATCACTTCAATACCTTTTAAAGTTTTGAACACTGAATCATTCATAATATTTCCTAAAAAATTATGTGATATATGAACTCCTGGTGTATCAATAAAAACAATTTGTGCATTACTATCATTGTATATTCCTTGAATTGAATTTCGAGTTGTTTGAGCTTTATCTGTAACGATAGAAACTTTATTTTTAATTATTTGATTTATTAAAGTAGATTTCCCAACGTTAGAAACGCCAACAATTGAAACGAATCCGGATTTAAAATTATTCATATATTAGACCTTATTTAAATTTTATTTTTTGATTATATGGCATTAAATCATATAATGTAGTTTTAATTTTTGCTTTTTTATTATTATAAATAATAATATCTATATTTTTATTACTAAATTCTTGAATAAACTGTAAGCAAACACCACAAGGATAAATAAAATCATTATTAGAAGTATATAAATAAATAATTTTTATACTATCATTTTTTGTATTCATTAACATACTTGTTAAAGCAACTCTTTCAGCACATATTGTTGCTGAATAAGAACAATTTTCAATATTAGCACCAAAAAAAGATTTGTTGTTTTCAGTAATAAAAATGCTGGAAACTAATAAATTAGAATATGGGGCATATGCTTTTTTAGAAATTAAAATTAATTCTTCAATAATATTTTTATTCAAAATTATTTACTCTCGTAATCCCTAAATAATTTAATACTTCTTTTTGAATCTTAAACATAACAATTTCATCTGCTTTATTAATATGATCATATCCGAGAATATGTAAAAATCCATGCAAAAATAAAAAACATATCTCTCTTATAAGCGAATGTTCATATTTTTTAGATTGTTCCAATGCTTTATCATAACAAATAAAAATATCCCCTAATTCTCGAATTCCTGTAATATTAGATAAATTAATCATATCATTTTCTTCCATAGCAAATGATAAGACATCAGCTACATAATCTTTATTACGATATTTTTTATTTAATTCAACTTGTTTTTTAGGATCAACAAAAATTGTTGATAATTGGATACTATCTTTTATATTTAAAAAAGAAATAGTATAATCAAAAACCAAATTTATTTTTTCATAATAAACATCATTTATTTTATTTTTAGTCTGATTTACTATTTCTATTTTGTTTTGTCTACTCATTTTTAAATACTTTAAAATTTAAAATTAGTATTTCTTTGCATTTTTATTTTTTAATTGGCGTTTTTCTTTTTTAGTCAAATAATATTCACGTTTTCGTGCTTCTTTACGAATAGGTGAAGCTTCCCTACTGAAACGTTTTAAGGCTTTTTCAAAATCGTCGCCTGTATTGATTATAACTTTTGGCATAATATCACTCTCATTTTTAACTATGAAATAGATTATAACTAAAATAATATATTATTACAACTTTTTTACAAAATATTATTAATTAGATATATCAAATGGGCGAGATGTTCCGATTCTATCTACACCCATTTTAATTAGTTTTCTAGCATATTTTTTAGTTTTAATTCCACTAGATACTTTTATTTTTATTTTTTTATTAATAATTTTTATTAAAAATTGAATGTCTTTAAATCTACTAGGTACTGGTGAAAATCCTGTAGAAGTTTTTATATAATCTGCTCCAGAATTTATAACTATTTCTGATGCTTTAATAATTTCTTCTTGATTTAATAAACTTATTTCAATAATAACTTTTACAATTTTTGTACCAGCTAATTCTTTTATTGCTCTTAATTCATTCAAAACATATGGATATTTACCATCCTTAAATGCCGCTATATTCATAACAACATCTAATTCATCTGCGCCTTTTTCTAAAGCATATTTTGCTTCCATAATTTTAGTTAAATTAGAATTAGCACCTAATGGGAACCCAATAACAGAAATAACTTTTAATTTATTATTATTTTCTAAGATTTTTTTAACAAGGGGAATATTATAGGAGTTAATACAGATGCCCGCAAAATCATATTCAATTGATTTTGTACAAAAGTCAATAATTTCACCTGATCTAGCATTAGCTCTTAATATTGTTGCATCAATATAATTATTTATTTTCATCTAATTTTATTCTTTCATTTAGCTCAATATCTTTACTATTAATTGGTTTCTCATGATATTGCATTTGGATTTGCATTTTTATTATTTTATCTATAGATGATACTAAGATACTAATAAATACTAATACTAAAAAGGAAACTATTCAAATAATTTTGATTGTATTATTATCTAACAACATCACACTAAGAATGGTTGCTAGTGTCACAATACTCATAAATATAATGATAATTTTAATAATATTACTCATCAGTTTTTGTTTCTTACTTAAAACTATTTTTTTGGATTTTTTATAATCTCATCAAAAATATCCTAATAATAGTAATAAAGAAACCCCATAACTTAAACTTGAAGTAAGATTAAAAGCAACTATATTTGAATTATCTATTTTAAAATGTCCTAAATATACTAAAGTTAATGCTAAATATGCAAATAAATTACTTAAAATTAAAAAATTATGCTCAAGAGCAGCTCTTCAATGTTTCATATTTTTATCCTCCCCTTTTTTTGTATTTTAATTACTCATAACAAAAATCTAATATTGATAAAATATGCATTGCTGCTGTCTCGCTACGTAAAATTCTATTAGAAATTTTAGCATTATCGAATCCCATATTAATAATTTCTTTATATTCATCTTTAGATATACCACCCTCTGAACCAATAATAACCGTAATGTTATTTAATTTTTTGGGTAATATTTTTGATAATTGATTCTTTGATTTAGTATAGCATAATAAATTAAATTCCGATAAATGGGATTTGATATCTTTCAAATCAGTTTTTACCTTTAAAATAGTTGGAATTTTGTTTCTATGAGATTGCTCAGCTGCTTCTTTACAAATTAAGTTTCAGCGTGCAATTTTATTATCAATTACTTTTAAAGGAATTTGAACATTAGAATGTTGAAAATAAAATGGAATTATTTTATTTACACCTAATTCAGTTGCCTTTTGTAATACAAAATTTCATTTATCTCTTTTAATAATTCCGATAATTAATGTTATATCTACTTTATTTTCACTATCTTCTACAATCGGATTAATAATTTTAACTTTAATAGTAGGATTTAATTTTAGAATTGAACATAAAAATTTTTCTTGATGATATATACAAATAATTTTATCATTGATTTTCATTCTCATAACTTTTTTTATATGGATTTGATCTTGAGAATCGAAAACAAATTCATTAGCACTTTTTTCAACAAAATAATATTGCATATTTTGTTACTTACGAATATATCTATCATTATTTACAATAAAGTTAGATCCTTCTTTAATTTTTAATAATAATTTACGTTCTGAATTAGAAATTTTCTTAGGAATTCTAGCTTTTAATGTAACTATTAAATTACCACGATTACGTTTATTATAAAATAATCCGCAATTACTAATTACAATTTTTTCATCATTATTAGTATTAGCACTAATTTTGAATTTTTTAATCCCATCAAATGTCGGAATATCAATATTAGCACCTAACAATAAATCAAGATAAGATATCGGCAAATCTAATTTCAAATCATAATCATCGATAATTTTAAAATCAGGATCATCAATAATATTAACATTTAAATATATATTTCCGTTAGAACCGCCATTGATCCCACTATGTCCTTTACCTTCTAAAATTAGTTGTTGATTACGTTTAAATGAAGCAGGAATATCAAAAGTAATTTCAGTATTTTCTTTTGAATATCCATTACCTTTACAATATTTACATTTATTAGTTATTTTTTCACCCATTCCATTACAATTATGGCATTCTTTTTGAGTTTGAATAACACCAAAAGGTGTTCTAGTTGAAACGTTAATTATTCCAATTCCATTACATTTATTACATTTTTGAATATCGCTTGCAGATTCAGCACCTTTACCTTTACACTTTTTACATTTAGTTAAAAGTTTTATTGTTTCAGAAAATGATTTACCGAATATGTACTCTTTTAGTTTCAAGTTAATTCTTATTTCAAGATCTTGACCTCTAACTGGTCTTTTTCTTTGTGTACGTCTTGAATGAGAAGATCCTCCAAAAATTGATGAAAAAATATCTTCAAATCCAGAATTACCATGGAACATTCCAGAAAAAGCTTCTTCAAATCCAGAACCTCCGCCGCCAGCAAAATTATTCGCACTATGACCAAATTGATCATAACGTGCACGTTTATCAGCATCTGATAATACTTCATATGCTTCGCTAACTTCTTTGAATTTATTTTCATCACCGCTAGGTGTATCAGGATGGTATTTTTTAGCAAGATTTCTATACGACCTTTTAATTTCGATATTAGAAGAATCTTTAGAAACACCTAAAACTTCATAATAATCACGTTTAGACATGAATGACTCCTTATTTTTATATAATCATAATAAAAAATAACTATTGAATATAGTTATTTTAAATTTTTAATAAATTAATTTGCTGAAGTTTCTTTTGCAGCATCCTTATCATCTTTATGTTTTTTACCTTTTTTATGTTTTTCAGATTTTTCAGCTTTAGTTTTAGAATCATTATTTTTTGAAGTTACATCTGGATTTTTCTTTTTATTATCCATAAATTTTTGCAATTGTTCCATCATTTTATTTAATTCATCAATCTTAGTTTCAAGTTTAGGATAATCTTTTTTAGAGATCAAATCTTCTAATTCTTTAATTAATTTATCAGCATTTGCTTTTTCTTTTTCAGGAATTTTTTTATCCTTATCAGTTACTGATTTTCTCAACATTGCTAAGTAAGTTTCAGCTTTATTTAATAATTCAATATTTTTTAATTTTTCTTTATCTTTTTCTTTATTTTTATCAGCTTCATTAATCATTTTTTTAATTTCAGCTTCTGATAATCCATCATTATTTTTAATTGTAATAGATTGTTCTTTATTAGATTTTAAGTCTTTTGCTGAAACAGATACAATTCCATTAACATCAATAGAGAATTTAACTTCAATTTGAGGTACACCTTTAGGTGCTGAATGAATCCCTGTTAATTGGAAACGACCTAAAGATTTATTATCTGCAGCTAATCCCCTTTCACCTTGAAGAACATGAATATCTACAGCAGGTTGATTATCTGCGGCTGTACTAAATACTTGTGATTTTGAAGTAGGAATAGTTGTATTTCTTTCGATTAGTTTAGTTGATACTCCACCTAATGTTTCAATTCCTAAAGAAAGCGGTGTAACATCTAAAAGAAGCACATCTTTAATATCTCCAGAAAGTACTCCACCTTGAATTGCAGCACCAATAGCTACAACTTCATCAGGGTTAATTGAATGGTTAACTTCTTTATTTAATTCTTTTTTAACTGCTTCTTGAACAGCTGGGATTCTTGTTGAACCACCTACTAGTAATACTTGATCAATATCATTACTTGTTAATTTTGCATCTTTTAATGCTTTTTTAACAGGACTAATTGTTCTACTTACTAATTCTTTAGTCATTTCATCAAATGTAGCTCTTGTTAGAGATAAATTTAAATGCAGTGGATTACCATCTTGTGCAGTTATAAAAGGAAGTGTAATTTCTACTTGTTTTTGATTTGATAAATCTTTTTTAGCTTTTTCTGCAGATTCTTTCAAACGTTGCAATGCCATTTTATCTTTCATTAAATCAATACTATTATCTTTTTTAAATTCTTTTGCCATTCATTCGATTAAAATTTCATCAAAATCATCGCCACCTAAATGATTATCTCCACTTGTAGATAATACTTCGAATGTTCCGTCTGCTAATTCAAGAATAGAAACATCAAAAGTTCCTCCTCCAAGATCATATACTAAAACCTTCATTTCTTTATCTTTTTTATCAATACCATATGCTAATGCTGCTGCGGTTGGTTCATTAATAATACGGTCTACTTTTAATCCTGCAATAATTCCAGCATTTTTAGTAGCTTGTCTTTGAGCATCATTAAAATAAGCAGGTACAGTAATTACAGCATTACTAATTGATTGACCTATTTTCTTTTCTGCTGTTGCCTTTAAATATCTTAAGATTTCTGCAGAAATTTGTTCTGGAGTATAATCTTTACCTTTTACTGAAACTTTTTCTTTAGTTCCCATTTTTCTTTTAATTGACATAATAGTATTTGAATTTGTAACTGCTTGTCTTTTAGCTGCATCTCCAACTATAATATCTTCATTTTTAAAAGCCACTACTGAAGGTGTAGTTCTTTGACCATTACTATTTTCTAATACTTTCGCATCTTTACCTTCCATTATTGCTACACATGAATTAGTTGTTCCTAAATCTATTCCTAATATTTTTGCCATTTGCTTTTGCTCCTTTAACTTATTCTAATTATCTATTTAATTCAGTTCTTACTGAATCTAATTTTTTATTATATCTCTCTAAACGTATTTTTGAATTTTCACATTTTATTTGAGAAATATTTACTTTACTTTTTAATTTTTCATATCTGATTTGTGCAGAACTAATTCTTTTTTCTGCACGATTAATTTTATTATTATTTTTAAATTCTTTCATTTGTCTGATTTTATGTTTCATTTTATTATTTACCTTTATTTTGTATTTTAGTTTTTATTTTAACTAATTTTTTAATATTTCTTTCTAATCTATTTTTAGCATTAGAACATTTAACACTAGCTAAATGTAACTTGCTTTTTGCTTTTTGATATTTCATTTGATAAGTATTTACTTTTTTCTTAGCACTATTTAATTTTTTAGTTTTTTTAATTTCTTGCTTTTTTAGATTCATCTTAACCTCCAGATTTTATTTTTAAATAACTATTTATTATTTAACAACAATAACACTAGTTGGTCTTAAAATACGATCATGCAAATAATAACCTTTTAACAATACTTCTGCTATTGTGCCTGTTTTTGCTTTTTCAACTTCTTTTAATTCAACAGCATTATGTATTTCTGAATTAAATACATCACCGATTTTTGTCTGGATTTCTAAAATTCCTTCTTTTTTAAAAACTAATTGAATATGATTCATTATCATTTTAAAACCATCCAAAAATTTTTGAGTATCTTCAGATTTATTTTGCATTGATAATGCTCGATTAAAGTTATCTAAAACTGGTATTAATTCAGATGCAAATTTATAAGATGCATATTTTAGTAAATCTTGTCTTTCATTACGATTGATACGAATATTATTTTCTAACTCTGCTAAAGCTGTTAATTTATCATTTTTTAATTTTGTATTTTCAGTTAATAATGTTTTTATATGGTTTTCAATATTATTAAAAATAATTTCACTACTATTTTTAGTTGCAAATTCTTTATTTTGTTTTGATAAATTTTTATTAATTTCTAAACTATTTTTGTTATCTTGAACTTGTGTTTTAATATTTTTTTTGTAAATCTTTTTTAATTGTTTAATTTGTTGGTTAATATAATTTAATGTACCATTTTCCTTAGGAAATATAGTTTCATCGTTTAATGATTGGTAATTATTATTATCTTGTTTTTTATTGTTTTTCATAAATATGCTACCTTCCATTTCTAAGTTTCAGAATTTGAATAAGAATTAATTTGTTTTGTTAATCACTCTAATAGTTCCATCATTTTATTGTATTCAATTCTTTTTGGACCCACTAGCGCCATTGTGCCTTCTTCATTATTATTTAGTTTATATTTAGTAGATATTAAAGATATATCATCATATTCTTTATCTCCTGTTTCATTGCCAATACAAACATTAATAGTATTCTTATTCGAATTAGTTTGCTTTTTGAAATATTCAAAAGAAGAAATTGAATCCATTAACTTCATTACTTTTTGTATTGCAGTTGATGAATTGAATTCTGGATTTTCTAACATATATTGAAGACCATAAGTAGTTTTTTTAATTTTAGTAATATTCGTAATAGCAGAAACAAACTGTTGAAGAATGTATTCGCTTTTTTTAATTTGATTTTCTAAAATTGGTTTTATTAATTCAATTTTATTGTTAACATTTATTAATTTTGTATTTTCTAATCTTTTATTAAAAAGATGAACAGCAATTTTTAAATCATGTAAAGATATATCTTTAAAATTAAAAATCTTATTTTCAATATGACCATTTGATAATGAAATAATTACAAGTGCTTTTATAGAATCTAAGGGTATTAAATCTACTTTTAAAAGTGTTTCATTTTGAATATTTGGACCAATAATCATAGTTGTAAGATTAGTCATTTCACTTAAAACTTCACTAGTTTTAGATAAAATATCTTCAATAGCTAAATTTCTATTTATAAATATTTTCTCTAATTCAGTTTTAATTTTTGAAAAACTCTTAAATTTCATTAAATTATCTACATAATATCGATATCCTTTAGTTGAAGGAATTCGCCCACTAGAAGAATGTTCTTTTTTTAAATAACCTTCTTTCTCTAGGAAAACACAATCATTTCTAATTGTAGCAGATGAAGTTTTAATGTTTTCATATTTTAAAATTAAATTACTACCAATAGGTTCAGCACTGTTAATATATTCTTCAACAATGATTTTTAGTATGCTTTTATGACGTTTAGTTAAAATAGAATTTCACCTTCATAACTTTATATTTTTAGCAATATAGATATCATATTGCTAATACATTTATTATTATAGAAAAGTTATTTAATAAATCAAGTATATTTTTAATTTAAATGCATTTTTTTAGAAATAATGAACTCTTTCTCTTTATTTAAAGATAAAGAATATATATTATTGATTTGAATTGTTTTATTAATTAAGGATTTAGCTATTAATATTTCAATATTATTTTTTATATACTTTTGAATTGTTCTTGCACCGTAGGTTTGATCATATCCTTCTTTTGCAATTTTAGATATTACATTGGATTCAATTTTAATTCTTATATTCAAGTTTTTTTCAACTCTTTTTAAAAGCATATCTAGTTCTTTATGTATGATTTTTTTTATTACTTGAAAATCTAAACTTCTAAATCTGATTATATTATCTATTCGGTTTAAAAATTCTAATGAAAAAAAATTAAGTAACTCACTTTCAGTAAATGATTTTGTTCTATTTAATGAATGAGCATCAGTTGCATTCATTATTTGTCGAATAAAAGGATTTATATTATCGTTAATTTTACTATGAGAAGCTATATTGGAAGTCATAATAATAATTGTATTTTTAAAGTTTACTCGTCTTCCGATTGAGTCTGTTAAAACTCCTTTATCAAAAATTTGTAAAAATATATTTATAACATCCTTATGCGCTTTTTCTATTTCATCAAATAAAATTATAGAATAAGGATTTCTACGTACCTTTTCAGTTAATTTACCGCCTTGTTCAAATCCGATATACCCAGGTGGAGAACCGATAATTTTACTAACTGAATGTTTTTCCATGTATTCTGACATATCTAATTGAATTATTTTATCTTCTGAACCAAATAATGCATAAGTTAAAGATCTTGCTAGTTCAGTTTTACCTACACCTGTGGGTCCAAGAAATAAAAATGATCCTATTGGTTTTGTGGGATCTTGTATCCCACTTTTTGAACGTCATATAGCATCGCAAATTTTATTAATTGCATCATCTTGACCTTTAACTCTTTTAAGCAAAGTTTTTTTTAAATTTAAGATTTTTTTAGATTCTGATTGAATTAAATTTTCTAAAGGTATTTTAGTTCATTTAGAAATAATTTGAGCAATATCTTTTCTAGTTACTTCTTTATTAATTAAAGAATGTTCAAATCCTTTTTCTAGTTTATTTAGTTCGCTATTTTTTTTAGGTAAATCTGAATATTGAATTTCAGATGCTCTTGTTCAATTAGAGTTAGATTTACTATTTTCTAATTCTTCTTTCAATTTTGAGATATCAGATTTAATATTATTTAATTGATTAATATTATTTTTTTCATTATTTCATTTTTTAGTTAAATTTTTTTGTCTAACTTCTAATTCTTTTAATTCTAAATCGATTTTTTTAACACGATTTATTGAAAAGACTTCTGTTTCTTTCGATAAAGAAACTCTTTCGATTTTTAATTTCATTATTTGATTATTTAATTCATCTAACTTAATTGGGACAGAAGTAATTTGAGTTTTTATACTTGCTGAAGCTTCATCAATCAAATCAATAGCTTTATCTGGTAAAAAACGATCATTAATATATCTAGTAGAAAGTTCTACAGCAGAAACTAATGCTCTATCTGTTATCTTGATTCCATGATAGATTTCATAATTTTCTCTCAAACCTCTTAATATAGATATAGTCTCTTCCTCAGTAGGTTCATCAACAAATATTTTTTGATATCTGCGTTCTAAAGCACCATCTTTTTCAATATTTTCTCGATATTCATTAAGAGTAGTTGCTCCAATACAACGAATAGTTCCTCTAGCAAGAATAGGTTTTAATAAATTAGAAGCATCCATTGCTCCTTGAGTTTTGCCTGCACCAACAATTAAATGTAACTCATCAATAAATAAAATTATTCGGCCTGATGATTTCTTTATTTGATTAATGATATTTTTTAATCTAAATTCAAATTCACCTTGAAATTTAGTTCCAGCGACAAGAGCTCCCATATCTAATTCAAAAATAGTTCTATTTTTCAAATTTTCAGGAACATCATTATTGACTATTCTACGAGTTAGTCCTTCAATAATGGCAGTTTTACCTACTCCTGGTTCTCCAATTAAAACAGGATTATTTTTTGTTTTTCTAGATAAAATTCTTATTAAAGAATTAATTTCATTAGTACGCCCAATTATAGAATCTGATTTATTACTTTTAACATATTCATTTAGATTACGTCCAAAACGTTCTAAGAAATTTATATTTTTATTATCATTATTATTCATTATTGGATTTATTTGCATTTTAAGCCTCCGATATAAATTAGCAATATGATAATATAAGTGCTAATAATTTTTATTATGCCATATTTTTTTTTTTTTTGCAAATAAAAAAAGCAAAAATATATTTTTGCTTTTTAAAAAAAATTCATAAAATATTCACATTTAATTTTATAATATAATTTTAGAAAATACTTTTAGTTTATATGCTTTACTAGCTAAATTATCGGCCATTTCGTTATATTTATCATTACTATGTGATTTAACTCATTGAAAATCTACTTTTACTATTTTAGAAGCATTATTTAAATAATCTTGATACATCTTAGTTTCTTGAGTGCTTGTTTTTCATTCATTTTTTGCCCATTTAGCTAACCCAGTATAATCATGAAAAATTAAAATATTTCTAATATTATTTATTTCACAAAATTTAACAACTTTAATCACTCCCATAATTTCACCTGCAACATTACGCATTTTTATTCAATTCTTATCATTATATTTTTCATAAAAACAATATCTTTTTTTATTGTAAATTATTACTGCTCCATAAGTGAAAGTATTTTGTAATTTATCAAAACTACCATCTGTATAAGCAATACATTCATATTGTAATAATTTGGAATTCGTTTCATTATTTGTGATATATTTTTTAGCTAAATCTAAAGTGTTAAATTTTTTATATTCAGCATTAGGATAATTATAAATTTGTTTTTTACATTCTTCTCAATTATTATATATACCCTTTTTATGCCCTTTTTTAACAGCATAATATTTATTTTTCTCTATTTTCAAAATAAGTTCCTTATATACTGTATGAATATTAATAACTTCATAATAAAAAAAATAATAACTATTTTTTATCATGGAATATTTTTCTTTTAATTGAATTAATAATTAAAGGAATAACAATAATAAATACAAGTATTGTTAATGTAATTATATAAATAATTAAGCAAATTTTTTTAGTTCTTTTTTCAATTTCTAACTTATTTTCTAAATTTAAAAACTCAGCATTTGAATAGATTTCTAAAATTCTTTTACGTCTTTCATTTATCAATATATTAATAAGTAATATTGTAGAAATTAAAATAACTAATGCTCAAGCGATAATAATAATATTTGAGACATCAGGTACTGTACCTAAATGTCATCAAGCAATATCAAAATTTTGCCCTTTATGAGATTTAAAAAGATATAATAATGGAATTAAAATTAAACTATATGTATATGTAATTGCCGCAATTAAATACATATAATATTTATTTTTAATTCGTCTAATATAAATATTTTTAATAAAATTAGGTAAAATAATTTTATCATTTTTTGAGTATTCAATATGATAATTAGAACTATAACTATTATAATTTTTAATTTGAATTGATCCATAAAGAAATAAAAATAATGATAATACAATTAATATTATTGAAATTATAGGTGAAATAAACATAAATTTTGTATCATGGCTTGCAGTACTTTTATTTGCGAAAAAATGAGTAAGTAAAGATGCGACACCATAAAGTGTAAAAAGTAAAGAAATAATAATTTTAAAAATTGCAAATATTTTCCCTACTAAAATTTCATGAGCAATCTCTCTTGGGATAACATCTTCAATATGTCTAGTTAAGAAACTTCTAGGTTTCTTATGTTTTTCACTCATTTTTATATTTTGCTTTCTTATTTTTGCATATTTCAACTGAAATTTAGTTAATTTTCCATTAGTATTTTGTGCATCGTCATTCAAAGAAACATTTTGATTATCTTCTTCATTATCAATTGAAGAAACATTTTGATTATCTTCTTCATTATCAATTAAAGAAAAATTTTGATTATCTTCTTCATTATCAATTAAAGAAATAGTTTGATTATTTTGTTCATCATTCCCGACATTTTTTATACTATTATTTTTACTATATTCTAAAACATTATTATATGATTTTATATTATTAAATATTTGTAAATTACTTGATTTAGGAATTTTATTTTTTTGATTTTTTGGTATAAAAAAAATATTAGAATTATTTTCTATATATGAACTGCTCCTAATTTTATTTTTCCCATTTATTAAACATAATCCGCAAATATTACATTTTGAATTTAACATTTTGCTTTTTATTATACATTTGCAATTATTACTTTCATTATGCATAATTATCTTCCTTTGTGTAAAGTAGAGACAAATACAAAATAATATAATAATAATAATTTATTTTTTAAATAATTTAATAATTTTATTGATCTCAATTTCAACACTATTCATTAATTTATAAAAATTTTTATTATTTTTGATATCAATCAAATCTAATTCTAATTTTTTTCGTCTATTTTTTAAATTAATTAAAAATAACATTATTAGTATAATCAATAATATAGTAGTGAGCAATAGAAAAAAAATAATAATAGTTACTATACTTATTTGAAAATCAAAAATAATTATATTTATGTAAAAAAATATCATTATGCTCCTTTTTAATTAATTATATCAAATTCAAATAAACAATAAAAATGGATTATTCACGCTTGATATCTGTTGCTTTAATTTTACTATTTTTATTATTTAAGGAAGATGAAAGATCATCTTTTGATGGTACATTAGTTTTACTGCTATTTGGTTTTTGGTCACTCTTTTCAACTTTAGCATTACCATATACTTTATATATACTATCAACATTACTGTTAATATAATATTCACCTAAAATATAATTAGAAATAAAATAAAAAGCTAAAAATAATATTATAATAATAATTGCAAAAATAGAAAAAATTATTGGCATCTTTTCATTTAGTAAATGAGTAATTGAATCATCTTTTACAAAAATATCATTAATATCTTTGTGACCAAAAATAGAAACATTATAAAAAGTAAGTAAATGAATAATAAAAATAGAAAGAAATTTAGAACTAGCAACTACAATAGACATTATTGATAAAATTCTTTTTTTAGGTGTTCTAGCATTTCACATTATAGTAAGCCCTATAAGAATCAAAATGACAATAATATTACCTATACTTCCTAAAATAGATAAAAATAATAAAACAATTGGTGAAGTTGTAAATGCCATTCCTGCAAAATAAAGAAATAGAATTAATAATCCTATTGAAAAAGCATATTTTATACCGATATTACGAAAAATATATCTTTCACATAAAATAGCTACTAAAATTTGTGGAATTAGTCAAAATTCATTCGATATTCTTACAAACATTTTGGAAAGATTTTCATCTTTATAAATAGTTCAAGCGTTTTGAGCAATCATTCAATTTCCTAATGTATAATGACTAATCTCATTAATTAAGATTAATATACCAGTAAAAATAAAAATAATCATTCCTTTTGATCAAAAAAATGGATCTAATTTTTTGAACTGAATTTCAGAATACCCAAATAATGAAGGGTTTTCAGGAATATAAAATATAATAAACATTGAGACTAATAATAAAAGGAAACCTATTATCATAAAACAATTAAAAATAATTGGGTTGTGCAAAATCCCCTCTTCTTTTTTATAATGCGCTATTATGAATAATAAACTTTCTAAATTATATCCAAATAAATTAGCAAGTAGAATAACTGAAAATATTAATGAAATAGTTTTGAAGGGATAAGAACGATTATTAAAATTTTCATTATAAAATAAATAATATGTTGCTGTAGATGCAACAGAAAATCCCATTCCAATAGCAAAAATTATTTCTGTAGCAAAACTTGGTCAAGCTAAAAAAATCATTATAGAAGTTATGCTAATAGTGTAACCTGAATAAATTCATACTTTTCTATTACGGAAAAAACTTGAAATAATATTAGCTGGCATAAAAAGAAAAAGAGTAAAAAATGTTATTGATGTAAAAATCGTTAATCAAACATTTAAAACATTTGGATTTTTAGCATGAGTTCCTTGTATTCAATTACCGTAATCATTTGTAAATGCAACAAATAAATATATAGATGATCAAAACAAAAATTGCTGTAAGAAAAACAAACCATGTTTATGTAATATTCGTATTTTTTTTCAATATATAATTAAAATTCCAATAGTTGCTAAAATTAAAATTGGAAATAAAATTTTAATATCTCAAGTGTAATTCAATTTTAAAATACACCTTTCTGAAAAATAATTTTATATTTAACTTATATTTGTAATTATATATTAATTCTTAAACTAAAAATATAGATATTAATACATTTTTTTCTTATATTGTATACCGATTAATTTATACAAATTTTTTAAAATTTGATTAATAGCAATAACAAGATCAATCCTTTGAGAAGTTAAAATAATCTTCTTATTATCTATAATATTATTACTATAATAATATTTATGAAATAGTTTGCTAATTTTTTGAATATAATCACAAATAATATGAGGTGATAATAATTTAGCGCTTGTTTCAACAAAACTATTAAAATTGTCCATTTCAGCAATAATATTTATTTCTTCTGGATTTGTTAACAACTCTCAGTTATTAGGTTTTTTATAAACTGCCTTTGATTTTTCAATAAGACTAAAACATCTTGCAGCTGCATATTGAGTATAAAATAAAGGATTATTATCATCATTTTTTGACAGTATTGATAAATCAAAATTCATATGAACTGAAGGTGCTTTAGAACATAATATATATCTTATAGAACTAACACTAATATTATTCAATAAATCTTTTAATCAGATAACATTTCCAGCTCGTTTAGACATTTTAGATAGTTTATTTTGATTAATAACCTTAACCATTTGAATAATCGCAATATCTAAAATATCCTTTTTATACCCTAATAATTCTAATGATATTTTTAATCTTTTGATATACCCATGGTGGTCTGCACCAAAAAAATCAATTAATTTATCTGATTTATTACGTTTTATACGAAAATAATGATTAGAAATATCAGGCAATAAATAAGTATAACTTTTATCTTTTTTAATTAAAACTCTATCTTTTGCATCGCCAAATTTTTCAGTTCGTAATCATAAAGCACCATCTTTTTCATAACTATAATTATTTTTTTTAAATATTTCTAGCACATTTGATATAGATTTATTTTTATAAAATTCACTTTCATAATTATAATTATCTATATAGATATTCAATAATTTTAATTGATTTTTAATTTGTTTTAAAAAATATTGAACTGATTGTTCTTTAAAAAAAAGGTGAATTTTTTCATCTTTAACCATATTAGTAATAATTGAGGAAGTAGCATATTTATTGTTAAATTTTTTATACATTTCATCAGCATAATCAGAATAAATAGTTCCCTCATACATCTCAATAGGTTTAGTAACTTCTTTACCACATTTTTTCATCTTTAACCATATTAGTAATAATTGAGGAAGTAGCATATTTATTGT
>CAZAJD010000012.1:0-1729 GCA_964485375.1 uncultured Mycoplasmatales bacterium
ATAAGAAAATGGCAAATAAATCAGCAAATTATAGAGATTACCAAGAAGGACCAATGATAAATGTTGTTATGAAAGTCTTAAAAATTAAAAATGTTAAAGACGCACAATATATATTAGGTATAGTAAAAGATGCACAAGGAAACGATCTTTGATTATCATTTAAAAATGATGAAAATAAAGAAATAAAACTTGGAAGTCGATATGAACTTGAAGGTAGAGTTTACGCTAAACAACATAGCGAAAATGGAAAAACATATGTAAATCATACTATGTATGATACTATTGTAGTAAAAGAATGCAAATCTTAGACCCAAAAGTTATTGATGAAATTAGAGAGTTTTGCGATAAATGCGAGCGCTCTATAGATATAGCAATAGATGCCTTCTATAAAATTCATATGATTTGAATTAAACATAAAAAATCTTATAGTATAGTTAAAAAAACAAAAGTTTCTACTAGATGCGCTAAATGTTATAAAGAGCATTTAGATAATAAAGACTATAATAAAAATAAATATGTTAGACAATATGCTACATTTAGAAATAACATAAAAGAGAATTAAAAGTTCTCTTTTTTTGTTTATGTAGTATAATTAAGAGTAATAGCAATGACAAGGAGTTTATATATGGAATTAACAAATAAACAAAAATTAGAAATTATGAAGAAAATAAATGAAAAAGTAATAGCAGTTCAAAAAGATAGTGAAAAAGATAAAGAATTGCAAGTTGCGGATACTGATTATGAAAAATATCTAGAAGCGTATAAGTTGCTAAGAGAAAACGATCCCAATTTTAAAATCGATGAATTGGAAACTAAGATTGAACCTACACCTAAACCTATCGATCTTAATTTTGATATAGTTAATAGTTATGTAGTTAGAAACCATAATAAAAATAAAATCAAAGTTAAAAATTTAGATCAACATAATTCAGACGATAATAGTTCTAAAAAAGTAGAAGCATTCATTAATCAAGGAATAACTTTGTAAAATGCCATACAAGGAATTAGAAGTTGCCACTAAGGTTAATAAAGATTTCTTACAAAGGGATTTAGATGCCCATTTAGTTAAAATTAATACTGCGTTGTATGATAACCCAACATTGAAATTGTTGGAAACTACAGCGCCTTTTAATGATACTGTTGTTTCTATTTTAAAAGAAGCGCCTAATGATACAATGATTGTTGGTACAGCATTTTCTAATGGAGCAGGGTCTTCTTATTTAACTAGATTAACAGTAGACGATCAAATGCGTCTTACTGATTGATATCGTGCTGATAGTGGATCAAGCGGTTTAAGTTATGGAGATAATGGTAATGCTGATTGTTTAATTGATATTAGGCTGGAAATTTCTAAATCGTCTAAAGACGCTGGGGATACACCGCACTTAACATTTCAAGGAACTTCTTATACAGAAGGAGATGCTACACAAAAAGAACAATGAACAGATGGAAGAACTGTGTGTTGATTTCAAAATATCGTTTGGTCTAACGGATATAATAAACCAATGATATTTGATTTAAGACATAATGGAGCAAGTTATCTAAATACTTTAAATGGATTTTATAAAATTACAGTTTATAGACAAATACCTAACGATCCTAATGTAATTGGAAAAGTATGATCTGCAAGTTGTAATATTGCACGTAAGTTAAATTTAAAACCGGATTATCAATGAATTAAACAACAATGATATCAAGATAATAATATTGAGCGTTTTTATTCTTATGG
>CAZAJD010000012.1:1829-7349 GCA_964485375.1 uncultured Mycoplasmatales bacterium
CAATTCACTATTCAATAGAAAGGAGGATTATATGTTAAGTTCAATTAATACCCCTATTAATGTATTAACGTTAAATGCCGATATTGCTTCACATATGAATTTTATTAATCAAGCACAGAGCGCAACGCCGTCTATTAAATTAAATGGATCAGTAGTATTGTTTGGAGACTATTTAATAACTTTTCTAGATGATGGTGTTATAACTTTTTTAGACGGCACTAAAGTATTTACTCATAAACAAATTAGAAAACCTAGCAAAAAATTAAACTCAAAAGGAGAGAAATAATATGAATGAATTTATCAGTCCTTCAGAACGTCATCGTCTTATGACACAAAAAGAACAATTCGACGCAAATGTTAAAAAGAGACAAGCACAATTAGACGCAATGACGCCTAATGAATTAGAACAAATTAAAGCAAAATTAGTAAAAGATTATGGATATGATATGAAATTAGAAAATCTTAAATTTGATGATTATGGAAATTTAAGATAATGGGATTAAATGTAGGTTTAGTACAATCACAAGCATCTCAAATAATAGATGGTCTTGTAGTAAAAACAACTTCAATGATTTTCAGAAATTTTGCGCAAGCAGATTATAAAGAAAGTAAATTGATTAATGATAATTATGTAAGCGATATTAAAAATGGACGCTTCTTTATTGAATATTTAGATTGATTTCAAGGTTCTTCTACTGAGAGATTTGGAAATAGATATACAGATGCTGAAAGTGGAGAAAGCAACACAGCGCTAGAACCATTTACACAAAATACAATAAATGGATGAAATGGTAAATCAAACCCAGTTTATGAAGGTTGAGGTGAAATAGACGGAAAATATTCTAAAAAATTTAAACGTATTTCAAGTTTATTAAATGATGCATTTTACAATGTTGCCTCATTTATGGAAGCAATTAATCAAGTTGCAGCGCATTTATCTCAAGGATTAAAATATTGAAAAATGCAACGTTTAATTAAAAAAGGATTACTAGCAGAAAATACTTATGATGTTATTGATGATAGTTTTGGAGATACTGATTTCAATGGAGATAATTTATCTACAAATTCACAAAATTTAAGAAACTTTATCTTAGACGTTAATGATACTGTTAATGCTCTATCAATACCTTCTGTTAATCATTTAGATAATAATAAACATTATTACGAAAAAACGGATGCATCAGGAACAGTAGTAAAAGTTAAACCTTACTATAAAGCAGATAAATTATATTTATTAGTAGATTTAAAAGTTATGAATGCTAAAAATGTTAATTTAGTTAGTGGAGTATATCAAATTAATGGTATCTCATTACCAAGTAATGTGGAAGTAATGATAGTTAATACAGCAGTGTATTCAGAATTAGTTGATACTTCATCAATAAAATTATCAAAAGGAAAAGATGGTATTCCATTTGCGATGCTAATTGATAAGAAAACATTTATGTTTTTCAATTGATATAATGCAACTACTGAAGTAAGTGGCCCAAAATTATATACAATTCATACTCAAACAGTAGCACAAGGATATTTAAGATATATTAACGCATATGCTAAAGCATGAGTATATAAAGCATAAGAAAGGAAATTACTATGGGAAAAGCAGTACTACGACACTTCTCTACTCCCGATGCAACTGAAGCAGATTTAAATTTTATAGCACAGTTAAACGGAGTTGGAGCAATAAACACTAATACTTCTTTGCCCTTAATTTCATATGATGGAGAAGCACCTAAGGGTGCTTTTTCATATGAAAAATTAACTGGGCAAGTTTTAACAAATGATCCAAATCAGAAGGGTATTTTAGGTAATGACGATTAATTTAAAAGAAAAATTAAAACAAGCAGATCAAGTTGCCGATAATTCGCATTTTGATAATAATCTTAATAAAGAAAAAGATAAAAATACTGAAGATCTTTTAAAGGAACAATATCATAAAAATAAACTAAAAGAAAAAGAACATAATAAAAAAGTAAGAAGTTATCGAACAATCGATAATGTTTTTGATTTTTATGAAGGAAAATTTTTAACATTTTGAAATAAATATAACCAATTAATGCAAGCAAGTATTGAATTAATTGATTGACAGAATTTACCTAAAGGATTAGATAAATACAATCTTGAATATATTATTAAAACTAATGGTCTTGTTGGTATTATAAATATTGATGATCGGTATATCCCAACACAAGTAATGCCAATTGGTTATGATAGAAAATCTACATTTGAAAAATTTTCTAGACTTAACAATAATCAAGATATGGTTTGATCTACTTCAATGAATATTGGGGATAAACCGGCACTTGTTCAAGTAGTTCAACAAACACAACCAATCCTTAAACCTTTTATGGGTAAAAATTTAATTGTAGATGAAGATATTTATGTAATTCGAAATGATTTATTTATGAAAGCAGATTTAATAAAAATAGGTCGATATTTAAATGGATATTGTAAAATCCTAGATATTCTTGCTGAAAATAATATTAAAGCATTACCAAAAATGGGGTATCTTGATGGTAAGGCATCATTTAATACTGAAGAAGAATTAAATAAATGAGTTAATTCTATTAAGACATTTAAAGTAATTAGTTTACCAACAGATGTAATTTCTCAATTAAATACAAATCCTAGTGCTTCTCCATTTAAACCAGTTCAGTTTGAAGATATGCGAGAAATGATTTATGCAGCGTTTACATTTTATGATAACCGTCTTAAAGAAACTTTAGGATTTGATACAACTGAAGCAAATGGTAAAAAAGAAAGAATGTTAGGTAATGAAATTAAAGTAAATTCAACAATTTCTACATATAATATTGAGCATTTTGTTAACATTCGTAAAAATGATATTGAACCTCTTAATAAAGACTTTGGATTAAACATAACTGTAGAGAAAAAAGAAATAGAAAATAGTCTAGAAAAAGGTATGTTAGATAGAGAAAGTACAGCACGAGATAAAGAGGACAACCAAAAATAATGAAAACATTTAATGAAGTATTTGCAAGTTGAACTGATTGATATACTATATTAACAGTTATTTATTTAGTCCCAGCAGAGTATTTAAATGAAAAAGATTTTAATTACATATTTTATACTTATGGTTCAAAATTTATTAAAGGCGCAACAAAGAGTGCTTCACAAGCATTATGTGCTATGACATGAGAAAATTGCTATAAAACCTATATGATTGCTGATGATTATTACTCATCTAAAATTAAAGATTTACATGATACAATCCATATATTAGAAAGCGAACAATATTCAGCAACACAACAAGAAGTAGATAATGAATTACCAGATAATGTTAATAAATATTTAGAAGGTGCTTCCAAAATTAATGAAACAACCGGAGTTAATTTATTAAATAATTTAAGAATGCTAGATACGCATTTTCAATCTTTGTTAAAAGTTAATGGTAAAGAAAAACTTTATGATGAATTTATTGGCGAAGTATCATTTTTATTCAATAATCCTACACAACAAGCGGAGATAGTATAATGGAAAAATTTTTAATATTTGAAAAGAATTTAAACTATGATGTATTAGTTCACCCAGTTGCTGAAAATACAATTAATAGAGCACTTATTTTTGAAAATGATGTAGTAAAATGAAATTATATAGCAAATAATTTATTTAATTTAACAGACGAAGGAAACCTTAAAGATCCTAAAGCAGAAATAGAAAATGCACCTAATTTTAAAATTATTTTTAAATCGTCTAAAGATGTAAATATAACAGCGGCACTACCTAGTGGTCGAAATTATTTAAATAGTAATTTTGCAGTTAGTCGTAGTGGAACTAATGAATTTAATTACGAATATAAATTTTGATGAATTGCTAGTATTATGCGTACTAGTACTGATGCAAATCCTACTTATAATATTAGTCTTACTCTTGATTATTATTGAACTTATGGACCTCAAAATTTGTTTAGTCCCGATAAACAATGTCTTATCGAAAATGGACATATAACACAATTTGATATCAATGGAAACCCTATAGATGATATATATTCAAATCCATTAATTAATGGTGGAGAAGGTTTTGAAATAGATGAAAAGAATATGCTTCCTGTATCACAAAATACAATAGCATCTAATCATTTATATACAGCAATTGTTAATGGTATAAGCGAAGGTGCTGTTCAATTACCAAATCAAGATCAATGATTTTTTAATACACTAAGAGATTGATGTAATCAACCTACTTTATCAACCCAAATGACTAAAAATGATAATCCTACAGATGAAGAAGCAGTATTAACAAGTTATGCACATTTTGATACGGACGATGAAGTAAAAGGTATTCCATTAGTAGATCAAAAATTAGGCACATATGTATATTTTGCCCCTTCTTTATCTCCTTTTATTACTTGAACACATTCAGTATTCAATGAAACAACTTTACGTGATGATAATTATAAATTTAATATTTGAGTTTCTATTAATGGAGTAAAAATAGATTTTCAAAATCAAGTAGATATATTTTTTCAATCCCATGTTAATAATACAGATACACGAATTGTCTCAAATTCAACAACATTATTGCCTTTTGGATTTTGAGAATGATTTTATATGGGCGATTATTTACAAAATATTACAAGTAGCGAGTATAATACAGTATCCCCTAATACTGAAGTAATAGTAGATTTAAGAAAAACTGAGAAAAATGATTATACATGATATGAATTAATTCTTGAATTCAATCCAATAGTTAAAATTAATTTTACTCCATTATTAACAAAATGAAGAATAGATGGAGTAAATAAAAATTATTGATCTTTTTCTTCTTTATCTTATTACCCATATTTATATTTAAATGAGACAACAAGCGATAAACAAGGTGAATATTCATTTAAGCAATTAATGGAATTAAATCCTAATGAAATAACAGATCCTGAAAGATTTGATGTTTCTTTACCTTTTGAACCAAAAAATATTTTAAAATTGAAAACAGCGCCTTTTTCTTATTATACTATTGTTGGTTCAACTAAAACAAGTTTTGAAATTGATTTACAATATATTCAAGGTAATCAAAAAATAGTCCAGCTGGAATTTATTACAGCATTAGATCCTGGGTTTTGAAATTATCAAATTAAATTAAATACTAGATATAATGATAGGATTAATCAATTTGGTGGAAATCAATCACTTTATAATGCAACAGGTAATATTGATTTAATTGCAGAAGCAGTTGGAAGTTATAGTTTACCTACATTATTAAATTCGTATAATGAAAATGCAACTACAAATAAATATAGATTACAACAAAATCTAGTTAATTTACGACAAAATAGAAATATGGGAATTGCAAGTAGTGTATTAGGTAATGTTGGTAAAATGGCAACTGGTGGATTAGGTGGATTTATTGGTGGAGCAGTAGGTGGTGCTATGGGCGTAGTTGGTACAATGAACCATTATGCTCAAGGTGTCGCTAATCAGCATGCTCAAATAGCAGATTGAAAAAATACTCCAAATAAATTTGAAGGAGTTGGTAATACTCTTATATCAGATGCAAAAACAAAAA
>CAZAJD010000012.1:7449-13957 GCA_964485375.1 uncultured Mycoplasmatales bacterium
TACAGATATATAAGAGAAGATTTTTATAGATCAGATGGAGTTGAAATAGTTTCTAATAAATTTAATGATTATACAAAAAATAACATTGATTTAACAGTTGCCGATACTTCTAATTTACCGCATTAAGGAAGTAGTTTATGAAACAAGAAATTAAAATATTAGAAGTCCCTTTAGAAGGTGTTCGTGTAGATGATTTCATAAAAGATATCAGCGAAACTAGAAAAGGTTTTGATTATGATAAAATTACGGATACATTTAAAAATTTTGGAGTTTATATTCTTCTAAGCGAAAGATCTTTAAGAGCAAAAACAGAAGGCGCAGTTCAAATGTGCGTTAAAGATTATTTAAAGAATAAACGTATTTCTAGATTTATTAGAACAACATATTCCTCATTAGAAAGTGAAGCAGAAGGATTTTTAAATCCAATTAGAAAATCAATTAACCCTGATTTCTTTGAGAATACAAAAATGGTATCTAAAGGTGGTCGCTTTAGTTCGACATTTAATGGCGATGAATGATTACAATTATGAGATATTAATAGTGCTTCTAAAATGAAAGGATCTAGAACTCCTATTAATAATATTGTCTTTGATGAAATAAATGAAGATAATAATAAAATTCGTGGAGATATGGGTGCTCAAGTAGAGAGTATTTTACAATCAAGTTTTATTCAAGAATATAATACGAGAACATGGATCTTATCAAACAATAAAGGGATAAATAATAAGTATATGATGCTATTAGGTGTTAGACATAATCTTTATGAAGTTTCAGCATTTTATGCGCTATTATATATCGATGGAGAATTTATAGGAAAAGTTCCTTATTGTGTTAAATTTTGTGCTAAATATACAGAAGAAGAAAAGAAAAGTATTATAATAAAAAAATTCAAAGAAAAAGATCAGAAATTTATTATCTCAATGATTACCGGACAAGCAGGTCATTCTTATTTTAATGAAACTTATGAAGACGAAGAGATTAATATTGTACCTTATCATTTATTTAAGTTTCAACCAAAATCTTTATCATTTACTTTTAAAATAGATAAACATTATTTTAATATGTATGAAATAGATGAAACAAAATGACATTGTGCTTTACTTAAAGATATAGAAGGTACTTCCGATAATATTATTACAACAGATCAAAAAGAAATAACAGAGAATGTAGTCTTTGTTAGACAAATTAAAGATTTCTTACAAAACAAATTATCAAATAATGATCTAACATTTCAAGATATAGGTACTAGAGTTTTATTTATAGATTTTCTAATTAAAAAATAAGCAACAAAAAAAGACCCTGCTGGGTCTTTTTTGTAAACCAATATACATCATTCAAAGGCGTACTGTGTGGAAAAGATAACAAACCACACATAATTATTATATCATAAATGCACAAAAAAGGTAGTTTTAATTACCTTTTCGTATGCATATAAATAGTATAGAATTATTTATACTCAAGTCGCAGTTGCTGTATCAGATCTAAGTAATAAAAGAAAATTGCAAACTTGTATAACTTGCCAACGTTTATTGTTCTATTCAGTGGGTCTAAAGAAATTTTTGAGGAGAAAAAAAGACGCTCATAAACTCACGAGACTAAATTACATAATTATTATATCATTTTTATTTCTTTTTATTACAAAATTCAATATAATCTTTATATTTTATTTCTTTGTCTTTTTCTAATTCTTTTACATATGATTTAAATGCATTCTCAACACATTTAATTATTGTTATTCCGTCCATGAATTTAACATAATCAATTAATTTTTTTGTTTCAGAATTTATTTTTATTGCAATCACCATTATATCACCTCCTTAATGCAAGTGCCATTTTTATCAGTATATCAAGTTGTTTGTTGTTGTAATTTTGGATATTTTCACATTGGTAGAATTTCTTTATTATCAGTAAATAATACTCTTGCTCCTGGTATTAAAATTTTACTTGTTTGATAATGTAATGTAGTTCCATTTTTAAATTTACTTGGCCCAATTATATTTTTTAATAAATCATATTTTGATATTTTTAAACTTTTTGCTTCATTATCAAAATTAATACCACTAAAAGCACATTTAACTTTTTTTAAAGTATTATTATATTCGACATATTGTTTACCACGTCTAAATAAAGCATAATCACTTTCAAACTCTAATTTCATAGCACCAATTTTTTTATTGTCGGGAATAAATTTAAGATTTTTATCAGATAATAAAAATACACTATCAGTATCACAATAAGCAAAATAATCATATTGATCTCCTACAGACCTTGCTAATGCTATTCTAGCAGCAGCAGTAATAGCAATTCCTATTGGTAAATATTTAGGATCTATATCTAAATTATATTCTTTATATCCAATTTTATTAGGATCATAAATATATCCAACATTAAATGCTTTAGTAGCAAATTTTCCATATAAAGAATTTAAAAATAATTTTGCAATAGGTTTATAATTAATATCTTGTTTTTTATCATATCAATAAGAAACAAATTCACCAAAAAAGAATTTCATGGGTAAAGCATTAAACTGAAAATCAATTCTATAATCAAAATCTTTTTCAAATGCTTCTAAATTTTTAATATCTAAAATTTTAATTAATCAATCAAATTCTACAGAAGATAAATAATAAAATTGATTTTTTAATAGCACATTTACTCAAGATCTAGGAGTACCTATATTTTGTAAAAATGGTAAATATTTTTTAAATTCAATATCTTTTTTGGGTATTATTTCTAAAAATGAATAATATTTATCATTAAATAACTTTTTCTTATTAAGAGATTTAAGAGGTAATCCATAAGGTGCTTTAATATTAGAATTCATCTCAGCAGGATAAGAAGAATTTATATCATAATGATAACCTATCCCATTATATAATTTAAGATTTCTTTCTTTTACTATTTTCTGCATTAAAGGATTTTCTTTAGTAATATCAACTCCTCTATATAGTTCGTTAACATGAACTAATCCACCAACATAATAAGTTCGTAAACGATTATAAGTATCAATTTTCAACAATCAATCAGTAGGAAAATAATAATCAAATATTTCAATAATAATATCTTTTTTAGAAACTATTCTATTTTTATAAGGAGGTCTAAGAAATTTTGCAACTAATCCAAATTTTTTATAATCTTTTATAATTACATATTTTTCAACACCTTTATTAAAATTTGTCCCATTTTTAAATATAGGTTTTTCAATAATTTTTTTATCAAGTAAATTATTAATTGTAATATTTATAAATAAATTTTCTCAATAATCATATGCTGTTGAACCTGCTGTTAATTTTACATTTTTAAAACCCATCTTTTCAGCATTTTTATAAAAATGAATTAATGCTATTTCATTATCTCTTTTTACATATTCCAGCTCAGATCCGTCTTTTAAAAATTCATCTATATTTTTATAAGTACCTCGGTGCTGATAGTCGTCGTCTTTTTCTAATTTATCAAATCCTAATGCTTTACCTTTAATTTTTATAGATGCCGTAAATATTCTTAAACAATCAAAGAAACGTATAGAAATAGTTCTTGTATATTTTCCATTTGAATTTGAAGCAAGAATTAATTCAACATATAAAAATCCTTTATCTGAAGTAAATAAATATGTAAAATCCATTGATTGAGATTTATTGTATTCTTTTTTAATGGATTTAAGAATTGTATGTAAAAGATTTTCATCATTATTTGCAATTGCTAAATTATAATCTTTATTAAATTTATCATAAGTATCTTTAGATATATGTTTTGATAAATGTTTATAAAATTGATGTAGATAAGGTGTTGCTACATAACAATTAAGTCCTTTTTCAATTGAAAATAAACTTAAGTCAAATTTTACTTTATAATTAAATTTTTCTAAAAAGAATGGCATCATATAATATCAATCAAATTTAGCACCATTTTGAGTTAATATATTTAATTTATATTTAGCAGTATATAACAATTCTATAAAATCATATGGAGATATAAAATAGTAATGATCTAATGTTAAATCATGTTTTGTTGAATGATCTATATATAATCTTTCTTCTTGTATCATTTTATTAATTAATCTAATACTAAAATCACTTTTAGAATTTTTATGAATAATAGATAAACATATAGAATATGTTCTTGGTCTATTATTTTTATCTAATAGCACTTTACATTCTTTATTACCTTTTTTATATTTAGGGTTAGGTATCCCCATTGTTGTTTCAATATCAAATGCTCCGTAAGTATGTTTTTCTTTGAAGTATATTGTTTTTTTCTTGTAAGACATTATTCGGGTATAAAGTTAGGTGCTATTTCTTTAAGAGAATTGATCAATTTATCCTTTAATCCTTCTTGTTTTTTACGATCAAAAAAATCTCTTACATGTTGTTTACGTTCAATTTGTTTATAATTTACATCATGTCATAAAGCATCTACTTCGTCTTTATTTTTTTGATAAATACTAGGTTTAAGTAAATTACCCAGCACCTTACCAATATTTCAATGTATCTTTCCTTTAATTCCTTGAACTCTAGCATGTTTTCTATGTTCTGCTATTACTTTTTTAGAACTAGCGCCATTTTGATCTTTAAATATATCACCACGACGTGCTAATTCATTTACTAAATAATCGCTAGTTGCTTGTGGAGACAATTTTGAAATACGTTGCATTCTTTGAAAGGTAGATTTCAATTTGGGATTGTAAACCATTCCTTTCCTATTATTATTTAAAAGTTCTAATGCACTATGTAAACTATTATCATTTTCAAGCAAATTATTAGATCTTAATTTTTCAATAATACCATATTTTAAATTATTTATTCGAGTTTTTCTTCATTTAAATTTATGTTTCATAATTGCCAATCATTTCTATTTAATGTTTTATTATACGAACTCCATTTTTATATAGACGTGTTCCATTAACTGCATTTATTGTAATATATGGTAATTCTATTTTAATTGGAGCATTTATACTTCAATATTTAGAAGTATGATATATTTCTAATCTTTTATAAAATACTCTAACTACATCATTATCTAAAACTATTGCTAAATAATTCTTTTTATAAATAAGCGCAATCCTACAATAAGGAGGTTTTGGCATGCCAGGTCTAAAATTTTGAGAAATCATAATATGACTTAGTTCCTTCTACAAAACTATCTATTAAATGTTCATAATATATCATTCAACTAATTACATATTTATTTAAACATTCTTTATCTATGTCTTTGTATTCTTCCCTAACTTTTGATCAAAAATATTTTTTTAAATATAAACAGATAGCAACATCTTTTATTTTTTTAATATCACTATTTATTTTTCGTTCTAATAAATCTAATAATTTATCTTCTGAGTTTGTATTAGTTTCATATTCTTTAATAATATATTTTTTAATTCTTTTTATATTATGTTTTAATTTTTCTTCTATTTTTGAATATAAATTATCTCTAGAAATATCTAATGGTAAAATATGTCCTTCGTCTTTTTTAGAATTCAACATACCAAAAATGGCAGGTGTTTTTGCCATTTTTAATAATTTGCATCGATAATATAATTGTTCATACATTATTTTATTTTCATATTCTTTTCATAATGATAAACAATTTGGGCATTTGCAACTTGTTCAATTTAATTTAAACATTATCTAAATCCAATCTTTTAACAACTGTTTCAGCAGATATATTAAATGAAAGTTCACATTTCATACAATGAATTCCTTGATCAGTTCCCATTGTAAAATTTCATTTATGAGAACATTTTTTAGGTTCATTAATTTCATTTTTTTTAAGTAAAACATTATCAAAATAATGTTCTTTGTAATTATCAAATATATCGTCGAATGGAACTTTTATAAGGTTTGACCCTTGATGAGATTGTGTTTCTATACTTACAACATGATAATTGTTTGCATCAAAATCTAAAATTTCCATACATTTATCACAAATTCCCATATAAAAAGAATTTTTATAAACATAAAATAAATGTTCTTCGAAAGGTATTGTTGTAATATATTTATCACATTTATTACAAAAATATCTTTCATATTCCATTTGTAAACCATTATGAATAATTAAATTACCAAAAGTTTCACATATTATTTCTTGTGATGTTTTTATATTTTCTAGCATGTTTTTTTGTGTAAGATTTATTCTTATTCATTTTAAAATACAATCTTCACAAATTCCATAAGAAAGATCTTTTTCAGTTTCATTAAATAAATAAAATTCGAATTTATTTTTGTATGCTCCATTAAAAACATTATGGCATGTGGCGCAAATAAAACGATCATTATATTCCGCTCTAGTTTTAATTAATAATGCTTTTAAATATTCTAGGTTTGATTGTTGTTTAATTTTTGTCATTTTTATTTTTCTCTTTTCTTTATCTTTATTGCTATGTATTAATAATACCACATAGAAAATAAAAAACAAGACTTTTACCACTTTTTATTAAAATAATTTAATATTTTATTATAAATTAGCAATCAAGTCGTGGAAGTGCCAATTGGCGCTTCTAGAGTACCACATA
>CAZAJD010000013.1:0-1570 GCA_964485375.1 uncultured Mycoplasmatales bacterium
TTTATATTATTAATACCTGTAGTTATTAATAAAGAAGGCATTAATATTGCTAATAATTTTTTCATTTTACTTTTCAACTTTCAATTTAAATAAATCTATTATATTAGTAAAAATGAATAGCCTAATATTTTATTTTAATTTTTAAGGTTTTATAAGCTGATTTAATATTTGGTTAATAGTTTTTAAAATTCTTAAAAATTTATAAGATTTTTATTTTAACCATATTGTTGAGATATATTTTATTATTTTTTTCTAATTTTTGTTTTTCAGATTTATTATACATATATGAAATATAATATATAATATTATAAAATAATAGGCATAATTTAAGAAGGTATAAAGATAATTAATATCAGTAGACAATATTAATATATTATTTAATATAATGTTAAAATATTTTTTTATAAATAAAGGACAATATATAATAAAAAATATATTGAAAATTTAAATATATTTTTATTTGGTATTTTTATTTTAAACAAATTCTTTAAAATTAATTAATATTTATTATTATCGATATAAACATCATTTTTTTTAAATCATTATATTTAATTAATTAACTGCTATTTTATTAAAGTTATTTAATATTTAATTATTATTATATGTAAATAGTATTCCCTTTATAGATTACTAATTAAAAATTAATAATCTATAAGTATAATTTACATCTTTTATTATAATAATGCAATATTTTATAATAATTTATTTTAAGAAAGTAACGATTTTATTTTCATTTAACATTGCTAGCTATCCTTTATTATTTAAATATTTTCATAATAGTTAATAGATATATCGTATTAAAAATTAAAATCTAAAAAATTAGTTTAAGATATTATTAATTTCATTAATAATATCTTTATCAATTTTACTAATAGCATTAATAAGTTTTTCATTTTGAGTTTTTATGCCATCAGTACTTTTTTGCATTCTTGCTTTAATAGGTGATCACTCATCAATCTTAGCTTTAACTTTATTAAGATTCATTTCAGCTTCTTTAATGCTTATGCTATCATTGTTTGATTCATAACGTATTTTAATAATTCGTCTTGCTAGTTTAGAAGCTATTACCACACTTGAAAGATCACAGATAATTAGATTGTCATTGTAAATTTCGATAATTTTATCAAGGTATTGATTACTAAATGTATTAGCAACTAGAATAGCAATTTTATTTAAATGACTTTTTTCATTATCTAAATCAGTTACAAGTTTGCTGATTCATGATTTTCCTCATGCATTAGTTACTTTACTTTCATACATTATTAAACCCATTATTTCTTCTTTGTCTATTTTAACAGTGTGAAGAAAATCTGCTTTTTTAGAATCGACATTTTTATTTTTATCATGTCTTTCGATAGAATCCATTGTATTAATATCATATATATTATGTAAAATTTTTCTTAGATCTCTTTCGCCTTTATGCCCAAGTGTTTTTGAATCTTGACCTGATCTAATTAATTCTATATATTTAGTATTTTTATCTATTAATTTTTGTTTTTCTTTATTATATTCTTCAGTTATTTTTTTATTTTGCTCGATTAATTTAGTAGCATGTTCTTGATTTAACTTT
>CAZAJD010000013.1:1670-12903 GCA_964485375.1 uncultured Mycoplasmatales bacterium
AGTTATTTTTTTATTTTGCTCGATTAATTTAGTAGCATGTTCTTGATTTAACTTTCTTTCTACTTTAACTTGCATTTTTTCAATTTCTAAAGTTAAATTATTTTTACTGAATTCTTGCTCTTTAATTTTTGAATTAAGTTTGACTTTTAAATCATTAATTTCAGCACTTTTTTCTTGATTTATTTTAGCAATTTTTAATTCTAATTCTTTTTGATTATTTTGAATTGAAGTATCTTTTTTATTAATTTCATCTTTTAACTTGCTGATGTTTTTATTATTAAAATCCTTCATTTTATCAACTTCTTGCTGATGTTTTGTATTTAATTCTTTTTCCTTTTTTAATAGAGCTTTTTGAACTTCTACTTCTAGGATTAGTTTGTCTTTAGTATTTTGTAATTTAGATAATAAATATTGTTTTTGTTTTTCATTTAATTTTGTTATAAAAACATCCAATTTAATATTCTTATTACATTTTGAACATAAATAAGAATCAGTTAAATTATCGAATGGTAAGTTAGATAGGGTTGGGTTTATTTTTTCTAAATTTATAATCTAATTACTACCTTTCTTTTGTATATTACTATAATTACTGCATATAGACATTAATTGATTAATAATAATTTATTTAATTATAAATACTAATTATTATTTTATTTATCTTTGTATCTATATATGGCAAGTTTAACACTATTTTTTAATTTTCATACAATATTTTTTTTAAAAAATAAATCGTTATATATAATAAATTTATTATGGATTAATTAAATCCTTGAAAGAAAGGTAATAAAATTGGATAAACAAAACCTAAGTTCTAAATTAGAAAATACCTTGATATAATTTTTGATCTTGATAAGCAGCAAAAACTATATATAACTTTTTGAAATAATAATATACCAAAATCTAATATCAGTATTGATAAAAAAATTGAAGGTAATTCTAATATATATAAAAATTTATTTATCTCCTAAAGATATTAATAATAATTTAAAAAAAGACCATCAAAAAATTAAAGATAAAATAGGCCATTGATTAAACGTTTTGATTTAAAGAGTGTTCAAAAATTGATTAAAAATATTATAGAAAAATTTACAAGCATTATTAGTAATAGGGATGATTTTAATAATACTTATTTATATGATTCTTATGAGAATTTTAAATATAATTTTGATTATATTTATAAAACTTTTGCTAGCAATAAAGTTGTAAAAAAATATCAAGATACCATATTTTAATTCATGAACCTTGAACTACTGTTTTAAAAACTTCACGTAATGAATATATAAAAAAACGAGATGACTATAATAATTTAATAGATAATGAAGCAAAATGAAAAATATGAAGTAATTATAAAAGTTGAGTCTTATTTCTATAATTACTTCATATTTTTTTGGGTTATTTTATTGATTATATCTATAAAGTTTAATAATAAAATAAAAATATAATAAATATTAATTATAGTATTTTCGTTAAAATCTACAATATTATTTTTCAGCATAATGTCATATCATATAATTAAATATAAAATATTTATGAAATCTATAAATAAATTATTTTTTGGATTTTTTTCCACAAAATATATTTTGGAAACTATCATGCATAGCGATATTTCTCATTTTTTTATATCTTTTATATTTTGAATTTTTTAATACTTTTTCAATATTATTTTTTATATTTGTTAACTTGGTTTTAACATCATTATAATATTTTGAATTAATGATTTCACTATTTTTGCAATCTTCTACTATTTGCTCAAGTTCATTAATATATATATGACCATATCTTTGCTATTTGTTCTTTCTGACTTTTTATTAAATGCATTTAAGCCTTTTGGGTTTTTCAGATTTTCGAATACTTTTGTGAATCATTTTATAATACTAATATGATCTTGATTATTGTATTCATTTTTTAATTTTTTCATTTTATCTTCAATTTCTTTTTTATATCTTTTAGTTAAATCCGCTTTGATTTCTTTATTTTCTTGAATATTACCTATTATTTCGATATAAGCTTCATAAATATTGTTGATTTCTCGCAATAAGGGTGCATTTTTTTCTGACTTTAATTTTATATTTATTTTATCTATTCCTTTGTTTATATGATATATTGATTCAGTGATTTTAATATAAAGTAAAATTTTATCAGAATATGAACTAATTAAATTATCTAGTGTAGATATAGTTAATTTAAGTCAATTATTAAATCAAGCAATCTCATTTTTATTAATTTGTATTTCAAATTTTTTTCATTCTTCTAATTTCTTGACATTTGTACCATATATTATTCATGATCACGCTCAAGACATTTGCTTTTAAATATTTGAATTAAATAAAAAGATTTTTAATTCTTCTAGAATAATCTTGAAATTTTTTTTAGGATCTATTAGATTAGTATAATTTTTTATATAGTTATTTATAGAGGATTTTAGATTCGTCACTATATCTATTGGAGTAGGAGATTTTAATTTAAAAGAATAACTCTCTCATTTATTGATTATATATTTTTCTCATTTTTCAGATTGCATGAAAATACTTCCTTAATTTCAATTAGTAGTATGTTATTTCTATAAAATAATTCTTGTCTTTTTTGCCTAGATTATTTTGGAGTGTAATTACTAAAATTGTTATTCATATCTTAAATAATATAAATCTCGTTCTATTAGATCTCTTATTTTTCATGATATTAATATCATTTAATTTTAAATTTTCTTCTTGCTTATTTTGATCTATTAATATAATTATATTATTTAAGCTTATTTTGTTTAAATCAGTTATTTTTAAATTAATTGTTTTTGTTCATATTAATAATATAATTTCATTTCAATCAATAGATTTAATTCTTACATTATTATTTTTTTAAAGTTATCAAAATTAAATCTGGCATTTACTACTTTAGTTATTAATTCTTTATATTTTACTTCATTTTTTTAATAGATTTTAACTTATATATTTCTTTTAATTTTAATTTATTAGTGTCTTTATCTTTTAAAGATAAAGAAATATTATTTTCGATAGAATCTTTATTTTTTAAAAAAATATTATTGAGGTTTTGTGTATATTCTAATGTTTCTGCTTCAAATAAAAAAAGATTTACTTGGTTAAATATTTTTTATTCTTTATTATTTTAATTATCAAGATTTCTTTTATATTTTTTAAAATCTTTAAATTTCATAAAATTTCGTAAATTAGTTAAATGATTAATTTCCTTTTCATCAAAATTGAAATTTTTTAAAATTTCTGATATTTTTGGATCTTTTAGTTTCTGGCATAGTAACTTATTAAAATTATAATCATTTTTTCCAATATAAATTTGTAAAATATTTGTAATATTAAAACCAGCTAAATTTATATAAAAAAAATGAATTGCATATTTTTTTAGATTTTTTTCATTTTACAATCCATAATTTCAAACCTTTCGAGATTTAAAGAAATTTAATATAAATGCAAAAAAAAACAGTATTTGCTTTTTTAAACAAGCAACTGCTTTTTACTACAAATATAATATCATATTTTTTTGAAGCATTCAATTAATATTTTTTATTTATATTTTATAATTATGTTCTTTATTTTCATCTTAATTACATATTATTTTAATCTCTTTATTTTGTTTTCTATATTTTTTTTTTAAAAAAAGTAATAAATTTTTATTATTTCTATATAGTCTTCTAAACAAAAAGCATAATAAATAAATTTCTTAAAATATATGGAAATAATAATTTTTTAGATCATAAGTATCATGTTTTGTTGAAATATCTTTAATTATTAAAATATTAATGCCGTTAGATTTATTAATTTCTTTAATAATTTTGAGCAATCTTATATGTCCTCATCGATTTTTAATTCATTAGTAAAAAATATACTATCGTCATTTTAAAAATCAATTTCTAAATATGATAAATAATATCTTGTTATTTGTATTAAAGAGTAGATAAATAATTTAGTTTCATAATTTTTTTCGAATATAGGATATCTTAAATCTCTATGCAAATTATAATAATCGTTATTATCATCATTATTTTTATATTTAATTTTAGTATAGTTAAATGAAAAATAGTATCAATTTTATATTTAGTTGTTATATTTTCTTTTTCATTATTATTATTTAATTTTATTATTTCTTCTTTAACTTCAAATATTTTAGCTACATTAGTATCAATTTTATTTGATATAAATATTTCAATTATTGTTTTTGTAATAGTATAAGATCTATAAAATACTAGAATTATTTCTTTATTTCATTTATCTAAATCTTTAGAAAAAGATTTATCTCAATTTTGAAATGCAAAAGTGTAGTAATAATTTTTAAATATTTTTTCTGTTTGAAGAGATCTTTTATTTTTATTAGTATTATTATACTTTTCTAAACTATAATTCGTTAATTTTCTAAAAGCATTGTATATTATAGTTTCAAAATCTTCATCAGATTCATTAATTATTTGAATTAATAAAACTAATATATTATCTCATTCATTATTTTTTACTATCTCATATTTTTTTGAAATCTTCGTTTTCTAATTCTTCGTTTATTAAATTTTCTTTCACTTTATCTTTATAGATTTTTGAATTTATAATATAAATTATTTTATTTTTAAAACATTTTTGATGTGCTAAATCTTTCTCATTTAATTTTTTTTAATTCTTCTTGAATATATTTTTGATTATTTTTTTGAGAAAAATAATCATTTATTTTGGTGTTTTCAATTCGATTATTAATATTTGTCAAAATTCAAGGTTTAGTTTTATGGGAATCTGAAACAAAATCAAAAGAACTTTTATTAATTAAAAAATTAATTATTTTGTCTAATTCTTTTTTCTTATTCTGATTTAAAAATATTTTAGCTTGTTTATTTTTATTTTTATCTTGATTCTTTAAATCATCTTTTAAATAATTTAATTTATATTTATTCTTTTTATATGTAGAATTATAAATAGTAGTATCTACAGGACCATATTGTCATGCAAAAAAATTAGTTTTAAATAATTCTTCTTTAAATAAAGAGTAGTAGTATCCATATGTAAAATATAATATTTTATGCATTTTCAATTGTGTAATTTTTTATCTTTTTTTCAAATATAGTAAGCTAATTCTAAAGAAGTATTATCATAAGTATTATCATTTTTTCTCTCTTTTATTGTTTTTTTATTTTTGTAATAGTTATCTTGATTTCTTGTAAATCGAAAAGAAGCTCTTTATTAGTATCTTTATTATAATAACGAATTATTTCATTAACAAATCGTCTAACTACTGCAGTTGTAGTTGTATTACTCTTATTCATAATTTTTTTAAATGTTTCATAAATTTGTTTGTTAATATTAATTTGAATTAATTGATTATCTTGTATCATGATTATCCTTCCCCCTTTCATAATTCTTTTCAAATATTTTTTTTAGAAAAATAATTATTTATTTTGATATTTTCAATTCGATTATTAATATTTGTCAAAATTCAAGGTTTAGTTTTATGGGAATCTGAAACAAAATCAAAAGAACTTTTATTAATTAAAAAATTAATTATTTTGTCTAATTCTTTTTTCTTATTCTGATTTAAAAATATTTTAGCTTGTTTATTTTTATTTTTATCTTGATTCTTTAAATCATCTTTTAAATAATTTAATTTATATTTATTCTTTTTATATGTAGAATTATAAATAGTAGTATCTACAGGACCATATTGTCATGCAAAAAAATTAGTTTTAAATAATTCTTCTTTAAATAAAGAGTAGTAGTATCCATATGTAAAATATAATATTTTATGCATTTTCAATTGTATAATTGTTTTATCTTTTTTTCAAATATAATAAGCTAATTCTAAATAAGTATTATCATATTTTTTTAATTCAATATATTTTATTTTCAATGTTAGTTTTGGTTTATTTTTTTTCATTATTTTCTTTTTTTCTATATATATATTATATAACATAAAAAAATACTATAATTTTCATTAATTTGTAAAATATAATAATAATTTCTTGCATTTTAAATCAAAAAATATTATTATTCAAAAAGTATAAAAATATTTTGAACAAGAGAAAGAATATATAAATGAAATTAATTATAAATTTATTTTTGATTATAAATTTAATATTTATTAATTTAACAAGCCTTACTTTAACTAAAAACCAAAATATTAATAACAATTCTACATTATCTAATCCAATTCATTCTAATTTAAAAAACAATTCTACTTTTACGACTAAAATAAAAAATTTAATAAAAATAGATTGCTCTAATGATGGTACTATTCTATATGCTCTAGATATTAATCATAGTTTATATTCAGATAATAATAATATTATTACAAAATTAACTAATTCAATCGCTGTTAAAGACTTTAAAATATGTAATGATAACTCTGTTATTATTTTAGATACGTTAGGGGAATTATATTTAATTAAAAATAAAATTACTATAAATATAGAACTATCAAATATAATTAATTTTAAATTGGATAAAAATTCTAATATAATCTATGCTTTAGATAATAATTATAATTTATATAAAATAAATAATAATAAAATTAATAAGATATCTTCGAATATATATAGCTATTATGTTTGCACTAATAATTTATTTTTTCTTAACGATATATTTAATGATACTCATAACTTGTATAGACTAAATAAAAATAATACTTTGTGTTTAATTAAATCTAATATTATTAATTTTTACTCTAGTTTTAATAGTAGTTTTAATTATTTTTTAGATAATGATTATAGACTATATTCTCTTTCAAATAATAGTTCTATTAGTTCAATTACTTTAAATAATTTTAGTAATATTATTTTTACTCAAAATGGTTCTGCTATAGGACTTGATAATTTAAATAATGTTTTTAATTTAAATAAAAATTCTGCATCGCTTATTATAAACATACCTAATTTAAAGAAAATATATTTATCAAGCAAAAATACCAATTTTTATTATCTTGATAGTAATAATAATACTTATTACTATAATAATGAAATAAGTAATCTAGTTAATAATGACTATAATTATAATAATTTTATGATTAAATCTCTACATTTTACTAACAACTTTGATTTAGTATATTCATTATCTTTTGATGGCACACTTTATAAAATTAATAATAATTCTTATCTAAAATTATCAGAATTTACAAATGTAAAAAATATTCTATTTTCAAAAGATTCTTCTAAATTATATATTTATGCAAATAATGAGAATTTATCATTTTTTAATATTAGTATTTCTAATATTTTAGAATTGCCTTCTGCTTTTACATTTTTTAATAATATTTTTTATTATAGAAATGATACTGTATTTACATTATTATCTGATTTAGTAAAAAATGTAAAATTAAATGATGTTAAACTATTACCTCCATATACAATACATTTAATATCTTCTCCAACAGGTTTGAGCAATTATAAATTATCTTTTAATTTAAATCATAATTTATCAAATTATGAAAATATTTTCTTTGGATTTAATCCTACATATAATGCAATTATTTTGAATTTATCAATTTCTTCAAAATTTAATAATAATTATATAAATTATAAAATAAATCCAAATGATAAAATGATTGATTTAGGTAAAGGAGAATATGGACTAACACAAGGCAAGGAAATAAAATATATTTTTCCTAATGATACTTATCATACTAATTGCTTAGTAGGTATTAATCCTTTAAATCTTAATAATTTAGACTTAAATAATTCTTATTATGTTAAAGGTAATTATAAAAAGAATGATTTTATTTCAAGTAATAATAATAAATATTTAATTAATAGTAGAACAATAACTGAAAATGGAATTTATCAATTACATTATATTGATTATATTGGTAATACTTATGATGAGTTTCTAGAGATAGGCCGAAATAATGAAAATATCATCATACAAATAGATGATAGCAAGATTCTTGCATTAGAAAAAAAATATAAAATAAATACAGAATTTACTCATATAACTGAAAAGCAAAAAAATGCTCTTAATAATTGATTGCTACTTTATAGCAATGACTTTTCTAATAATTTTAAAAATCGATATACGCAGCTTATTAAAGATAAATATTTTGGATTTGATCTTGACACATATTATAAGATTGATTTAAACATTTTTCTTGATAATATAACAAAATATCTGAATCCTATTACTTTGAATGATAGTTCATTTAATTTAGAAAGTGTAATAACTAATAAATATTCTATAAATAATATATTAATTTATTCTGATATTAATAAATTCATTAATAGAGAAATTAATTCTATAATTGATAGTAATCTTAATTATATTAAAGTGATAGCAGATTCTGAAAATGTAACAGTTGATAAAAATATTTTTATATCTCAAAATATTTTAATTTCATATATAGAATATGTTCAAAAATATAATAAGTGATTAAATCAAGAATTTCAATCTTTAATACAATCCAAAATTTCTTTAGTTTCTTTAGGATATTTAACAGCAGAGCAAATAAAAGAAATTATGATAAAAATAAATTCTTCTAAAATTTTGTTTTTAAAACCTATTAATTGAGTCAATAATTTTAATCAAAATAATTTTTTAACAAATATTGATATTAATAAATTAGATATATTTTTATCTAATTTAATTCATGATTTTATAAATGATCCTAATGCTTTATTACAGCAAGAAATTAAAAATATTGAAAATGCTGTAAATTATAATAATAAATATTGTATAGATAATATTTTAAAAACTAATCATCTAAAAAGACCTCAAAATAAATTTGAAATTTTAAATTTTAATAATACGGGGTATAGTTATAAAATGTGATTATCGATTCAAATTAATATATTACATAATAAAAAAATAAAAAAAATAATTTTAATATTTATTTTTATTTTAATATTATTATCTTTAATAATTTTTATATTAGTTTATCGTTATAGAGTAGAAATTAAGAATTATATTTGTAGAATAAAAAGGAATAAAAAATAATGATTAATATTTTAAATATATTACAAACAAATGATATAGACCAACTAGTTAATAAAATATTAAATATTATTATGCCTATATTTATGACTGTCTCTATTTTTATAGGAACTATATATACAGCAGTAACTTTTATAGGTGGTATGGGAGATATAACAGAAATCGAAAAAAAACAACGAATAAAAAGATTAATCTGAATTTGAATATGTTGTGGAGGAGTTTTTTTAGTAAGTACAATAATGTTATGCTTAAAAAAATATTTTCTCCAATTAACTAATTAATATAATATGCTTTTTAATTTTAAAAAAAAAAGAAAAACAAAAAAATATTATTTTATAATATTCTTATTTATATTGTTGTTATTTTCAATAATTTTTATTTCAATAATTTTTAAAGCAAATTCTTCATTAGGCATTAATATAGTATGTAAAATTTCTCATGAAAATAAAAAATATTTTATATCACATTCATTATCAGCTTTAGGCACTTTAAGTATAAAAAAAGCCATAATTAATGCTGTTCATGATTTACTTTTATCATTAATTATAGTTCCTTTATCTCTCCTAATAGATGGATTGATGAAAATTGTATATTTCTTAGGTGCAGGTAATTGAATAAATGTCTTATTATTCAATAATAAGACCAAATTTGGACTACCTAGTACTTTTTGAATTTGTTTTTGAATAGCGATCGCGATTCTTTCGGTTTTTATTAGTTTAAAATTTATTCATATTATGATGTCAAATTATGATAATCAAATTAAAGGTATAAGATCATTAGCATATAATATAATATTATTATTATTTATAACTCCATTAGTACCTATGATTTTTTATGTTACAAATGAAGTTATCTCAATAGTTATATCTACTATTTTAAATGTACATACTAATCCCGAATTATCATTAAATATTTTTGATAATTGTTTTTTGAATTCTAAAAATTCTGGAATAATTCATTTAGATCATATTCCAAAAAATATAAATGATGCTAATTTCAAAAAATATGCTAATGATTTTTCTTATTTAATTTGTATAATTTCTTATTGTTTTATAACTTGAATTTTATTAAAAATGAACATTTGAATTTTTTTACAGATTATGGAATTACTTTTTTTATTTATAATTTCAATAATAGTTTTAGTATCTATTATTTCAGAAATTAATAATTCTTATAGTTATATTAATAATTATAAAAATCTAGTTTTTAATAAATGGTCTTTATTTTCAGGAATTTTTTTATCATTTGTTATATTTACTAATTCATTAGTAATTATAAATTCAATTAATATTAATAACTCTGGATTATCTAAATTAGAAATTTCTTATTTTAAATTAATAACTATGTTTTCTATTTCTATTCTTACTTTATATTCTTCTAAAATAATTAGTCAAATTACTGGAGTAGTGAATAATCAATATGGGTTTAAAATGAATTTGAATAAAAGTAAAAAGCAAAGAATGAGAAAATCATCTGAGAAGAAAGATAACTTAACAAATTTAAGTAATACTAATTCAAATATAAATTCAATTAATAAACAAAAGTTTCATAGTCAAAAATTATTTTCTTACAAAAGCATTCTAGGAAATAAAGATGAATAATAATCAAGAATTACAAAATCAAATAATCATAGAGCGTAGTTCAAATTGTAAATTTTATATATTTAATAAATTTGGTGGGCTATCTTTAAAGGATTTATTTATTATTATTTTTAATACATTAATATTATTTTTTATATCAATTTGAATTTATGAAATTAATAAAATTATTTCTATAATATTTTTTATTTTTATATCTATCCTATTAAACATTATTTTTTTAATACCAATAGGAAGAACAAATATAAAATTTTATACATATGTTTGAAATTTTATTATTTTTTTAATTAATCCAAAAAATATCAAATTATGCAATTTAAATAAATATTCAAATTTAGATACAAAAAAATGTTTCAATAATAATCCAGAAAATATAATATATTTCAAAAGTGGTATTAAAGGAAAGATATTAAAAATTAATGGGAATGGCGTAATTGGCGATAATTTTTTTGAAATAAAAAATAAAATACTTTTGATGAATAATTATTTTAAAATAATTAATCATTTCAATTTTGATATTGTTAAAATTGACCAAACTAAAATAATAAAAATAAAAAAAGAAAGTTTAGATAAATCTAAACCTAATTATTTTTTAATTTTATATTTCAACTCTTTTGATGATATTAAAAATATAAAATATGATTATTTACAAAATGAGGATTTTAATTTTTCTAAAATTACAGCCTCTAAACCTAATAAATCCTTATTTGTTGA
>CAZAJD010000014.1:0-12260 GCA_964485375.1 uncultured Mycoplasmatales bacterium
ATTTTCAATAAATTTATTAACAATATTTGCTGCAATAAAAGTTTTTCCAGTACCTGTAGGAGATTGGATGGTAAATTTTTTATTATTATACAAACATTCTAATCCGTTTATAACTGCTTTTTTTTGAAATTCTAATAATTTCATTTTATTCCTCTGCAATCAATTTAATATCTAAATTATCAATATTAAATAAGTCTTGATATAAAGTTTTATTTTTATAAATACTTTCAAAGTTACCCTTAGTTTTATGGGTTATATTTAATTTTAAATATTGTAAGTTTTCCTTATATGGGGTATTCTTTTTAATTCATTCAAAGTTAGTATCCCCTTTAGTAGTTTTACCAGTGATAATTCGATATAGTCCTTCATAGGTATCTCACTAGCAATGTTATTTTCATTATTAGTGATTAAGATAAACTTCTGATTACCTCCATCTTCTTTATTTAGTTCCATAACAGCATGACTAGTAGTACCTGAACCAGCAAAGAAATCTAATGCAATTCCATTTTTTCTATTTTTTAAAACAACTTTAATAATATATTGAATTAAATTAGAAGGTTTAGCATATTCAAATAAATCCTTTTTTAAAATAGTATCGATAATATTAAATGAATATTTATATTCACTCTTTAATATAACCGATTTAATAGGTGCTGTATCTTTTAAATCAAAGTCTTTAAATTTAGCTCTTAGATTGTTAAAATGATCTTTACTAAAAATAATTAAATTCTGTTTTATATATTTCGACATAGTTGATGGACTTCAAGATCAAAGTTCACCATATACAAATTTATCCTTTTGCATTTTAGAATCATCAAAAGCAAAAACTCCATTAATATTAAATTTATATTTATAAGGTTTTTGCTTTTTTGTTTTTGTAGCTATTGAAGACAATACATAATTATTATTATAATTTCTAGAAATTGCACGCCCACTTCAATTATAAGGTCCTAAAGTTTTTTTTATAAAATCTGGTTTTAAATTAATTTTATTTTTAGAATAACATAATATGTACTCATGATCATTACTAATAAGTTGCCTATTAGGATTTCTGCACTCTCAAACCATATTAGAAATAAAATTTCCCTCACCAAAAATTTCATCCATCATCACTTTTAAGTATGCTTGTTCATTATCATCTATGGAAATAAAGATAACTCCATCATCAGATAAGATATCTCTAGCAAGCTCTAATCTTTTCTTCATAAAAGATAATCATTTTGAATGTTTAAACTTATCAATTTTGTCAACATAACGATCTTTATAAACAAAATCATTATTACCAGTATTATATGGCGGATCAATATAGATAATATCTACTTTTTGACCTAACTTAATTAAGTGTTTTAATGCTAAATAGTTATCTGATTCAATTAAAAGATTATTATTAGTCTTAGAATTAGAAATGATTTTTTTAGAATCATCTTCACTAAAGAAAAGATAATTTTCTTTTTCGATTTCTTTAATTAAAACTTCTTGATTATTTATTTTATAAGTTTCATTACTAGGTTCATAATAAAGTTTTAATCCTAATTTAGTTTCATCTAGTAGTTGATTAATAATTTGCTTATCATTTAATGATAGCATACTTTCTTTAATAGCATTTTGTAATTTCTCTCTAGTTTTCTGATCAATATTCATATAATAATACTTCATTCTTTATGATTATAAAAATTGTTTTTATTATATAACAAGAATAGCAAAGTAAGACTTAATATTTAAATAAAGATAAACAATAATCTTAAAATTAAATAACAAAAGAATTTTTAATATTTTTAAATAAAATAAAATACTATTATTTACTCACTTAATGAGATTCAATGTTGAATTTCATTATTTAGATTATTATTAATAAAAAAGTGAATATTATTTATATTGATTTTCTATAGGTGATGGTGAATCTATACTTATAGTAATGTCTAGTGTGCTTCATTTAATATTTTGTACAACTGCATAATTTTTATAAAATATAATTCCCATTGGATCTCCTGAATCGGGGTTTCATGTTGTACCTAACTCAATACTAGGATTCACATCAAGTATAAATCCACTTGAACTAGTGTTAAAAAACATCGTAATACTGTCTCCAGTTACTAAATATAATCCAGCTGGAGTTGCATCAACAAAATTAAGATTAAAAGAAATATCAGAAGCAGAACTTCAAGGTCCTGTAAAAGTATAATTTGTATCATATTCTCTATCTTTAGGATCACTTCCAGATGAACAAGATACTAGACTAGTTGTACTAGTTAACATCATTGATGGTATTACAAATAAACTTAATAATTTCTTCATATGCCTACCTCTTTCAAAATTTAATTTTTTAATTATAAATTAATTTTATCAAAAATGACTTGATTTATAAAACTCCAATCTAAAAATGGATTTATTATAAAAGTAATTGAAATTAGAATTTAAAATGTTATTATAAACGTAAATTATCATCCAGATGATACTATTTTATATCTATACGTCTTCTCATGCATAATTGGTATTATCCAAAAATTTAATAATTATTTTTTATATAATATATCACTATTATATTAATAAATGAGAGAAGCAAATGGTAAAACAAGAACAAGATAATTATAATCATACAAAAATTTCTGATAATGAAAAAAATAATATTCGAAGTTTTAATAATGATATTCTAATTTATGGCGATGGAATTAATCAATATTATTTTAAAGATATCGGATATAGTGATATAAATACAAAACTTTGAATGGAATTAATGCAAATTAAAGATAAAACTATATCAAATTATTTTAGAATTAATAAAATTAAAAAACTAGATAAGTTAGATGATTATATATACAATGCTATTATGAAAATATTAGAAATAAAAATAAAAAATAATGATCAACTATTATTCTCTAACTTCGATGAAATAATAACTACCATTGAAATACTAAATAAAAACATAAAAACAAACTGTTTAAAAGAAGATGAGCAGATGATTTATAATCAGATTCTTACTAATACAGCTATTTTGCTTATTCCTTTTGCAAAATTATTTGCTGGTATATATAACACTATTATATTATCCGTAAATAAATTTTTCATTAAATGATTTGATACCCAAAATATTGATTATAAAAATTTTATTCAATATTTAATGAAATTAATTCAAGATAAAATGCACTGATGACAATTAGAGGCACCGAACTTATTACTACCTGCAGATAATATATATACAACAAATTATTTTTTGCCAATTATAAAAAATAATTTTGAGAAATATTGAAACAGAGAAAGGATTCAAAATAACATACATTACTTACATGGTAGAATTTTAATTACAAAAGAAAGCATTGATAAAATAAAAAAATCAGAACTCTTGAATAAAATAAAAAGTGATTTACAACATAATAATAATAAGGCATGGACAAAAATATGAAATAATACAGAAAAAGATCTTAAAAAAAAATGAGGATTTGAATCTAATAATATAATTCAAGATGATACTTTTGATTTATCTAAGAAAAATCCTACTATTTTTGCTACTAAAAGTAATTACAAATTTCTTATCAGATTTCTTTTAAATCTAGCAAAAGATAATAATATTAGTAAAAAAACATTCTCTCTTGAAGAAATTAAACAAATGAGAAAAAATTTTTCATATATAGCTAAAGAAAATAATAATAATAGTAATAATTCCATCTATATAAATGATTTTATAAAGCAAGAATGAATAGATGATATCCCTTCAAATGGGATTTGCCCTTGTAAAAATGAAATAAAATATAAAATTACTATACGAATAGTTGGTTTGTCTTTAAAAGGTGATGAATTACTATATTTAACAGTTTTAAATTTTTTGAATCAAGAAAACTTAAAATGCCATATAAAACAAATAATAATTTACACAAACTGTGATAACTTAGTGAATAATGAAAACGAAAAAGAAAAATTTGAAAAGTTTATTAAAAAATATGGATTTTTTTATCTTCCTTCTTATGATAAAAAAATAATTATAAAACCCTACCAAGACTTTTATAAAGAAATTGAAAAAGTAAATCGGGACTCTATAATAAATGAAAAAAATTTTGTAGACACAAAACTAGCTAAACATTTTTTTTCATGGCAAAATCCATATTAGATTACCATAAAATAACTGATATGTTAAATGATTTATAAAATGCTACAGATATTAAAAATATTAATAATAATCCTAATATCATAAACACAAACGAATCTCTTATAAGTAACTAGATGGTAATACTAAAAGAAATAAATTAGTTAAGAAAAGGAAAACAATATATTACAAGGTATACAAATTCACTGTAATTTTAAAATCTAAAATCTATTTCTAATTTAACAATAAATGTAGGGTAATGATATATTAAAAATGATCGAGTAAAATTTAAATTTGAAAACTTGCTATTAAAAGAAGATAATAAATCAAAAACTTTAAAAAGTTAATCAGCAAAGAAATAGAATATGTTATAAAAGCGAACTTAAAGAATACAAAAAATCTTTAATAAATTATTATGAGTTTATATTATGAGTTTAATTAAAATAAAAGAATATCATCATGTGTGAAAATAGTCAAATAGATAGAAATAATCAACCAGAGAAAACATTAATAACCCAAGATAAAAAAATGGATGAAAAATTATATATAAATAAATCAGACTGTATTGAAGAAGAGTATGGGTGATACAAATTCGATATCCACCATCATACCCATCAAGATAATATTATTAATCATTCAAGACGTAATGTTGGACTAAAGAATGTTGAAGAAATATTGAAAAATTTTAATAATGATAATGGCAGACTTTTAGCAATAACTGATCATAATCAAATTTCAATTGAAGCTATTAAAGAATACAAAATTATAATAAAAAATCAAAAATATAAAATTTATATCATTCCTGGTGTTGAATTAGATCTTTGTTTATCTTCTAGAATTAAGAAACATAAAATACAAGTTTTAGTATTATTCAATATCAACGAAATAAATAAATTAGAAAAAGTTAATAAAATAATTAAAGATAAATATATCAAGTCTGACAAAACCCTTGATACATTATATGAAATGTTAGAAAAAATATATAAGGAAGTTGTTAAGCAATGAATAAATATCATAGTAATACCTCATGGAAGTAAAGAAAATGGAATATCATCAATAGAAAATAATAACTCTGATTCTGAAAGTCAAGAGTATTGAGATAAAAAAAATAAATATATTTGAAACATTTTAATGATGGGAAGATTTTTTTCAGTTGAAACAAAATTATTCAATAAAAAAAATATAATGACGAATTTAAAAAAGCTACTAAAAATTTACCATGACTTTTTGGAAATGATGCTCAATATACTCATAATGAAAGGAAAAAAATGAAGGATGCTCTGCATGCTTTGAGGATAACCTTAAAAATAATGTTCCCTTTGTATATACAAAAAATAATTATGAAGGATTTTTAGAATTAAAAAATTTTGAATGAAGAATTATAAACCCAAGTGAGAATAGACCTACTATAATTCAAAATTATATAAAAGAGATAAAACTAAATAATAATGTTCTTTCGTTAGCACCTGGATTAAATATAATAATAGGGGAAATAGGTTCTGGTAAAACAGAATTAATAAAAAATATAAATAATAAAATTCAAAATAATAATGAAAAAGCGAAAGGGATAATAAAAGAAATTATTTGATCTCAGGATTCAAAAAATTCAGAAATCAAATATTATAAACAGAATGAATTAAGTGATAAAATTGCTTGGATGAAACAAAAAACTTTATTAAACAGTTCTGACATATTAAAAAAGATATACAATTCTCAAAAAAACAATTTATTAAAAATAATATTAGAATCAATAAACACATTAAAAACTAATTTCGAAAACTTTAGAAAAAACTTTATAACATTAAAAAAAGAATAATTAATTATCCAAAATAAAAATGATAATGAAAATATCATTACTTATAAAAATAAATTCTTAGGAAATTTAACTATTTTAATAAAATATATTAATACTCAAAATCCTAAAAATACAATAGGTAATGATATAAAATTTATAAAAAAGAAAAAATTAAATTTTAATGATGATATTAAAGAAGAACTAAAAAATAAAAAATGTTCTAGATGATTGGAAAACAGAATAAATACTGGTTTTGAAAAATTATTTAATAGTATACTAGAAGATTTAAATAACAAAAATCAAAATCTACAAGATAATTTTCAAGTTCTTGATAAACTTAAAAAAATTATTGAAAAATTCCAAAAAGAAATCAAAAGCAATAATAATGAAATTCAAAGTAGAAATAGTAAATATACTACAAGGATTAAAAATATTATTAAATATATTAAAAACATTGAAACTAACTTTGATGATATTGAACAAAATGTTAAGAAAATTTATAAAAATATATCAACAAATGATAGTGTTGATACTAAGAATAAAATTAATGATGGAAATACTATCAATTTTAGTCAAAAATATAGTTTAAAAAATCCTAAAGAATTTAATCTTGAATTATTAAATGAGAAATTAATTAATATTTTAAAATTAAAAAATAAAAATAAAATAACAAATGATATAAATATCTTCAATATTGATTTCAAGAGAAAATATACAACAGTAATTGATGAGGATTTTAAAAAAGAACTAAAAGAAATCAGATCCATAAAAGAAGAGACTTTTATAAATAAAGATAATATAACAGAAAAATCGCCTGGAGAAAGAAATGCAATATATATTAATTCTTATTTACCTAAAAATGAAGATGATTTGCAAGATATTATTATATTAGATCAACCGGAAAATGATTTAGACAATAGGCTTATAACGAAATCAATAATAAAATGAATATTAGAACAAAATATAAAAAAACAAATGATTATTGTTACTCATGATCCAAAAATTATGCTTAATGCCGATCCGATTAAGATTATTCTTTGTGATAAAATAGAGAATAATAACTTTATATAATAAAAATAAAAAAGTAAAAGAAATAAAAGAAAAACTAATTGAATTAGTAGATGGAAATCAAAAATATATTAATTATAGATATGAAAAATATCAAAATAATATAGATAGATAAGATGAATATACATGAAAGAAACAGAAAATATAAATAATAATAATAAGATTCTTTAGAAATAATTAAGAATAAACTTAATTCCGAAGATAAAAATGTAGTTGAAGGAGCAATAATTGACCTATTTATAAATGCTGAAGATATAATTAAAAACAAAAAAAATGATGATCAGGAAGAGAAATTTTTGATTCATACAATAAATAAAATAAAGCAAGAATTTAAAGCAAATGAATGAAAAAAGTTGATTGAATTATTTAAAAAATATAGTGATCCTAAAAAGAATAATGAACAATACCCAAATTAACCATCTAAAAAATAATTAAAACAATTCTATATCACTTGGATTAGCTGATTACGCAATTACTTATAATATTTTAATAAATAAATAATAGTATTTATTATCTAAAAACTATTAATCCTAATAATCCCTATTTTATTTCTATTAGAAAGTTTTAATAATTTATTATTAACAAATAAAATATAATAAATTAAATTCTATAAATATAAAAAAACCACTTATTGAAGTAAGTGGTTTTTTTATATTAAATTTTGGTTTAAATTTTTAAATGTTTTTTGTCAATTTTTATCTTTTTTAATTTTTGAAAAAATAATGTTTTTCCAAATTCATTTTAATTGATTATATTATTTCTCTTTATTTATATTATTTAAATAAAAAAATATTGAGTTTTCTAAACCTTAATTATTTTATAAAGTATTCTTTAGTTAGATCCATTAATTACATAATTAGTCATTGTATTTAGTTTACCAAAAGATAGTAATATTCCTCGATATCCATCTTCTTGTCGAGTATTCAAAAATTCTTTTATGATTGCTGGACGGTTTTCAATAAAATTATAAAGACATTCAGCTATTACATGATCATCTGATTTAGTACTAGAATATCAAAGATGATTTTGTTCTAAATATGATTCTATAAACCCAATAGTTCAATTTTTATGATTTAAATCTTTTTGATCATATCTAGTATAAGGCATTGCTAAATATAAATCATTTAATTTTTGAATAATATCTTTATTTAAAAACATTTGTGATTGATTTTCATAATCAGTATATGCAAATAATTGCATAGAATTAGTATCTGTTTTATTAACAAAATCATCATAACGATAATTTTGTAAATTAGTATAAGTAATATCATATTTATGAGTAGTTGAATTCAATATAAAATGAATCAAAATATAAACATTTGGTGCATACGCAGCATACTTAAAATTTAATTCCTTATTAGTCATTGCCTGTAATCACTGAGCATTATTTAATTTTATTTTAGAATTGTTTAAACGATTTTTAGTTAGAAAAGCATTAACATTAGAAAGATTATATTTTGTAATTAATTGATTATATTTTTGAGAATTCAAAAATAATGTAAAATCTTTACTATCTCCTATTAATAAATTGGAATCATCAGCATCATGATTATAATTATTTAAATTATAATTTATGCTTGGTGATAAATTTCAGATAATATCTGAATCATCTTTACTTGTATAAGTAAATCCACCATCGATTTGTAAAGTATTGAAACTTGAATTATTAGATTTAAATTTATTACCATTTTTTAATATAATAATAAAATTTACATTCACAGTTTTTTGATCTACTGAATAATGAAAGAAATTTCAATGTAAAATATCATTAGATACTATTTGAGTAGATTTATTTTGTAAATCATTTTTAAAATAATTATTTTTTAAAAAATAATTATTGATTTCTTTTAATGTTTCCGTTTTTACTTTTACATCAGATATATTACTACAAGCAACTACGCTAGTTGAAGTAGTTGATATCATTGCACTGATTGCGAAAAAAGAAAGTATTTTTTTCATATTAAAATTCCTTAATAATATAGATTATATTTATGAACTATACATTATAATGATTATATATAATATAATCTTTTATGCAAATATTAAAATTAAGATACAATAAAATTAAAATTTAGCATTTAAAGTATATAAAATATGAATTATAGTTTAAGGGATTATTGATTTACTTTAAATAATAAAGTTTAAATAAGACAAGTCTTTATAATATATCAATTAAAATAATAATAATAATAATAAATTTTTTAAATCATCTATTAAAGATCAAAAAAATTATTGATTAATATTCATATTTTATAGATAAATTACTAGAGAATTTAGCTAATAAATTAGTAAAATGGTAACTCTCTATAATATAGTAATGATAATCAAATCTTATTAGTTAATAAGCAAAGTATTTTCTAAAAAAGCATCTTTATTTTTCGATATTATAATATAATAATATTAGTTCATATATAGAAGGAAGGTATTGCAAAATGAAACGTTCAAATGCAAAACCCGAATATAAATGAGATTTTAGTCATTTATATAAAAACCACCAAGATTGATTGAAAGATGTTAACAATGTTAAAACCTTATTATTAAAATTAACTACTTTCAAAAAGAAATTACATCTTGAAAAAAATTTTATCGAATATATTAAAATAGATGAAAAGATTGATTTAATTTCTTCTAAACTAATTCAATATTTACACTATAGTGATTTAGATACTACTAACATTGAATACCAAAAATTAGAAGGTATTTATAGTAACACAGTCTCTCAAATAATTCCTCAACTATCATTTGTTGCTTCAGAGTTGAAAGCAATTGGGCAAACTAAAATTATGAGTTGAATTAAAAAACATAAAGAACTAGCTCAATATGAATATGGCTACAAAGTCTTCTTTAGAAATGCTAAACACATTTTAAATGAAAATGATAGCACTATTCTTGCTAAAGTTTCTCAATCACGTAGTTCTGCATTTTCAATGTATAATCTTTTAGCTTTTGCTGATAAAAAACCTCAAATAATTAAATATCAAAATAAAGAACAAGAACTTACAACTACTCTTTATAGTGATATTATTCAAAACTCAGATCCCATCAAAGATCAAGAGTTACGTCGTGTTGCTTCTAGTAAACTAAACTATAATCTTGTGGATAACAAACATAGTTTTGCTAAAGTATATGAAAGTATTGTTCAATATGGTTGTGAAAATAGTCGAATCTATCAATATAATTCTGTTTTAGAAAAAGCCCTATCTAATGATAATGTTGATCCAAAAATATATTTAAATTTAATTAAAATTGGTAAAAAATATTCTTATCTTTTTGTTAACTATTGTAATATTATTAAGAAAAATTACAAAATGAAAAAATTCTATCCTACAGATCGTGGTTTGCGATTAATTAAATCATTTGATCGTAAATATAGTGTCGAAGATGCTAAAGGAATTATTCGTAATGCACTAACTCCTTTAGGAACTGAATACTTAGACTTTCTAGAATTAGCATGATCAAAAAATCGTATTGATTATTACGAAGATACTAACAAACGTAGTGGTGCTTATTCATCTGGTGGTAATGGAATGAAACCAATCATCTTAATGAATTGAGATGATAAAATCAACTCTGTTAATACTCTTGCTCATGAAATTGGTCATTCAGTTCATACTCTATTTGCTGATAAATACCAACCAACAGCACTAGCAAATTATCCAATCATTCTTGCTGAAGTTGCTTCTACTGTTAATGAACATTTACTATTTGATTATCTATATGAAAATACTACTAATCGTGAAGAAAAAATCTACTTACTACAAAACCGCATTTTTGATATTGTAAATACATTCTTCCGTCAAATTCATTTTGCTGATTTTGAACTTCAAGCTCACCAAATGGTTGAAAAACATCAACCTTTAAATGCTGAAAATTTAGTGCAATTATTTGAATCAATCTCTGATGAATTTGGATATAATGTCTTTGATAAATATAAAGATAGTCGTGCTTACAGTTGACCAAGAATTTCTCATTTCTTTAATTCACCTTTTTATGTATATAAATATGCAACTTGTGTCGTTGCTTCATTTAAACTTTATAATGATGTTAAAAATGGTAAACCTAATAATTTAATTAATTTCTTAAAAGCAGGCGGATCTAAAGACCCTCTAGATATTTTAAAAGATGTTGATGTTGATTATAATATTGAAGGAAACTATTTAGCTCTAATCAATAAACTTGATAGTATGATTAAAAAGTTAAAAACTCTTTTAGGAAACAGTGATTATGTAACCAAAGTTAAACCACTTTTAAAAGATAGTAAAGCAAAATAATTATTTTACTATATTTCCATTATTATATAAATTGATTTAAAAAATAAAAATAGTATAATAAATATTAATTTAGAAATTATTATAAAATAATAAAATATTTTTAAGAATAAGTAAAATAATAAAATATTTTTAGGAATAAGTAAAATAATAAAATATTATCTCCTATTTTATCTAAATTTTTAATATGATATTTTTGTGTTATCGTATTTATTAATTAAATATATAGGAAAGGTTACAATATTAAAGAAAATAAATTTTAAAAATTATCGAAATTTTTGTAATGAACAAGAAATTGAATGAAATGAAAAAGAGAATATTATAGGACTAATTGGTACTATTGCTTCTGGAAAAAGTAATATTCTTTCAATAACAAATTATTTTAGGAAGATAATGTATTTTAATAGTAAATTAAATCACGAATTAAAAAGATTTTTAGATTATTGAAAACGTAGTATAGAGATAAAACAAGAAATATTTTTTATTGATATAGAAAATAATAATTATTTTGGGCATTTTTTGTCATATCATTTAAATAAAAGTTATGATGTAAATTTTTATTTAGATCAACTAATAAATACTTTCCAAAAATTTCAAAATGCTAGTGAAAATCATAATAATAAAATTTTTGATGAGGACTATTATGAACAAATGAGATTTAGAGAAATATAATATAGCAGACATAAATAGATAATATAAAAACAAAATATTAATACTAAAACCTTATTTCAAAGAGAAACCAATATATGAAATAAGAAAGATCAACAGTATTTAATAGATTCAATATTAAGAGAATTTAGAATTCCTAGTATGTATTTTTATAATAAAAACAAATTTGATCAATATGGAAATTACCAAGAAACCAAAGAAGTTATTGATGATCAACAAAGATTAAAATGTATATTTGATTTTTTAGATAATGGATTCCAACCTTATGAACAAAAAATACAGATTTTAGTAATAAGAAATTTAATGAATTAGATTCAAAATATAAAAAATATTATCTATCTAATAATAGAAAATTATTAAGTCAAAATAATAATCTATTAAA
>CAZAJD010000015.1:0-10590 GCA_964485375.1 uncultured Mycoplasmatales bacterium
TCCAATAAGAGTTTCAATTGAATATGGTGTATCACCATATTTAATGTTTGTTTTAGTAGTTTCACTATTTAAATTACTATAAGTAATTTTTTTATTATCAATATGGAGCATTAAGACATATTGGGGATTAATTGAAATTGAAGGCATTTTCATAATGATATTTTTTCAATCATTATTTGTTAGTAAAATATCAGGATTTGAAATATTATGCTTAATAAAGAATTTATTAATATCTAAATTATTTGTTAAAATACCTTCTGCGAATTGATTTCAAGTACTAGGCTGCATTTCTAAATTAAAATCATTAGTTTTACCAGTTAACATATTATATCTTTTAGCAATAACTGGACTAGGAATCCCAGGTGTTATCATTGCTAGAGGTGCTGTTTTAGGTTTATTAGGCGTTAAAGTAAAATCTACTTTTTGTAGTCAATTAACATTTACACTACCTTTGAAATTAATTAATAGAGGATTTAAAGTATTTAATCTATTAGAATTAGAATTCATTAAAAGATTTTTAATTGTTTCTGTTTGACTACTACTTCCAGATTTAAATGGTGTATTATATACTTCTTTTAATGCTTTTATAATTATATAAGTAATAGCAGTAAGAACCATAACAAAAATAAATGATCCTATTGAACATGCTGAAGCATCTGCTGCAGTGCCATCTATTACAACTTCTGATGCAGCTGCATCACCAGCACCTTCAACTGCATCACCTTCCCCAACAATATCCGCTATTGAAGATTCAATATTTTCACCTACATTTTGAATATCGTTTAAATCATCTTGCATAAGATTAACTTCAGAATCAGCTTCTGCTAAATTCCCATCATTGCCAGTTTCATTTACTTCTTCATAATATGGTACTTTAGGCACAGTTGGTGAAGGTCTTCAACCTCTTGAAGAATTTACTCATATTTCTTTAAATCAACTAGTCAAATCATCTACCTGCGTATTATCCAATATTTTTTCAGATATTAATTGTCGAACCTTAGGAAGTAACTCTTCATCAAAAAAAGAACTTTCTTCAGTAAATGCATTTACTGGACCCAAATCAAAAGCTTGATCTTTTAAATATTCAGTAACTATATTATATATTTCGTTTTCAATAGGCACTTGAGGAAGACCATTTAATGTTCCGTTAGAATTATGCTTAGGCATTTTAGGAACATCTAATCCATCCAAAATTCCATTTGTAAACCCTGAAATTCCATTTATATATTTAGTTATTGGATTTGTTAATATTTTATTATCCATGTTCATACTAACGCCATATCAATGAAAACTAAGATACATATCTTTAGATTTGGCACCTAATAAAGAACCATTAGATGATTTTTTCGGAGTAATCATTTGTTGTTTTAAATTATCATTTGATGAAGTAAATAATTGAGTAGTAGGTCTATATTCACTAAAAAATGTATTTCTTGAAGCGATATAACCTTTAGAATTAAAATTAAAAGCTTTCATAGAATAAAAACGATTTAAAACTGCCATTCCTTCTTGAATTGCAGTTTTAGAATCCTTTTTAGTTGATACTAAACTTTGCATTGTTTTATAATCATCAATATCAGCTCTACTATCTGATAAGTCAGTTACTGAATCTTTATTTTGTAAATTAACTATTGAACTAGTTAATTTATGGGTGCTATTATCTAATTTTAAAGATTTTAAAAATACATTATCAAAATATGATGAATCATTATTTTGACTATTAGATAATTGAAAATTATCTCCAAAAGGTTTATTATCGTCTTTATTAATATTAATAGTAGAATCATATCAATAAATAGTTTGGTCACTATTATTAGAATTATGATGATTTTTAGAATGAGATTGGGATTGATGATTTTTATAATTAACATAAATAGTTTGAATACTAGTTGATAATGGGGCTACTGCAGTTAAAGTTACTGTAAAAGTTATTAATAAATTTTTCATAATATATACTTTCTAATTAAAAATAATTTATATTAATATATTTAATTTATTATATTCTTTTATAAAAAAAAATAAAGTAAAAATTGATTTTTTAAAGAATATTTTAAGTTTTATTAAGCATTGAACTAGAAATATTAAGAATATTATTCTTAATATTAGTCATTGCCATTATTTGAGTAAAATCAAAAAAATCTGAATTATACTTTTGTAATAATTTATTTAAATAAGAAATAATTTCTTTCTCATTTAAACCACAATGTCAAAATAGTTCCTTAAAATAATTATTATAAAATCATTCCCCTGGAGTCTTAAAGTTACCAAAATTATTAATAACATTATCCTTAATACCTGGAATAGTTTTACCATCAATTTTTTTAGTTAATCAATGTGAATTAATAAAACTTAAACTATTTATTAGCGATTGTAATTCAAATTTATTTATAAAAAGGTTAGAATCAGTAATTGAAGTTCCAACAAGTGTTTCAATTGAATATGGTGTATCACCATATTTAATATTAGTTTTACCAGTTTCTAAATTTAAATTATTATAAATAATTTTTTTATTAACAATATGGAGTATAAGAACATAGTCAGAATCAACTGAAACTGATGGCATGTACTCGATAATATTTTTTCAATCATCATTAGTTAAAAGAATGTCAGGATTTGAAATATTATGCTTAATAAAGAATTTATTAATATCTAAATTATCTTTTAAAATACCTCATACAAATTGATTTCAAGTACTTGGTTGCATTTGTAAACTAAAATCATTTGTTGTTCCATCAAGCATATTATATGTTTTACTAACAATTGGACTGGTAATTGTAGGTAATAAAATTGCTGGTGGGACAATTTTAGGTTTATTAGGTATTAAAGATAAATTAATTTTTTGTAATCAGTTAACATTGACACTGCCTTTAAAATTAATTAATGCTTTATTCAAAATATTGAATCTATTTTTTTCTGGATTTATTATTAATCCTTCAATTGAATTATTTTGAAGAACAGCATTTTTTGGATCCATTTTCGTTTGATAGGCAGTTGCTAATGTACGAGCAAATGCAATAACTCCTGTAGTAACTAGAAATGATAAAATTTGACCGATAATAGGAATTAATTGAATGCCTTCAGCACCTGCTTCTGCATCTGCAATAGCACCGCAATCTACGATTTCATTTTCAAGATCTGCGCCAATATTAGTTACTTCAGATATATCAGAATCTATAGGTGAAGTAGAAATATCATTTTTACACCCTTTATTAAAAAAGCGATTAACTACTTCTACTACTTTTGGAATCTTATGAATGCCCTTGTTAAAAAGTTTAGCGTATCTCATAGATTTTTTTAATAAATTAATTAAATCACTGATTTGAAAAGGTTTAACTTTATTCCTAAAATCAGTTTTTATTACTGTGTTTATAAAATTAATTTCAGAATCGTAAGATCCAAAATATGTATTTTTCTTTGATTGATCAGCATCTACATAACTTAAAATATCTTTAAACATTTCATCACTAATTGAATTTTTAATGCAAATTTTGTTAGCTATAACTGGAACTTGCAATCCTTCTAAAATTGCATTCCCTGTAGAAGCAACTCCATTTAAAAAATTTATTATTGGATTAGTTAATATTTTATCATCCATATTCATACTAATACCATATCAATGAAAACTAAGATACATGTCATTAGTTTTAGTACTTAATAAAGAATCATTTGATGATCTTTTTGTAGTAATCATTTGTTGTTTTAAATTATTATTTGATGACATAAATAGTTTAGTAGTAGGTTTATATTCATTGAAGAAAGTATCTCTTGATGGTATATAACCATTTATATTAAAATTGAATAATGAACTAGTATAACAACGGTTTAAAACTGCCATTCCTTCTTGAATTGCAGTTTTAGAACTATCTTTAGTAGATATTAAACTTTGCATTGTTTTATAATCATTAAGATCAGCTGTACTATCTGATAAGTCAGTTACTGAATCTTTATTTTGTAAATTAACTATTGAACTAGTTAATTTATGGGTGTTATTATCTAATTTTAAAGATTTTAAAAATACATTATCAAAATATGATGAATCATTATTTTGACTACTAGATAATTTAAAATTATCTCCAAAAGGTTTATTATCATCTTTATTAATGTTAATAGTAGAATCATACCAAAAAACACTTTGGTTATTATTAAAATTATTATTAGTCTTAGAATGAGTCTTAGAATGAGATTCATCTTTTATATGATTATCATAAATAGTTTGAATAGTAGATGATAATGGTGCTGCTACGGTTAAATTTATTGTAAAAGTTATCAGAAATTTTTTCATAAAAACCTTTCTTAAAATTTTATAAATAAGATATTGATATTATAGCACTAATTAAATTAAAATGATTAAAATTTTTAATAAGGTTTGCTTTAAAATATAATTTAATTACATATATATGTATTTAATAATAAAAAATAAAAATTTAAAAGTCTAATCTCAAAAAATTAAACTTTTAAATTTCTAAATTAACTAATAATAAATTAATAATAAATATTATTTTAAATTTTATGATATTTTATAACATTGATGAATCAATCATTAAAAGATTGTGATTATCTGTCATATTTAGTAAATCCTTAACATCAAACGCTTTATGAAAAATTTTATTAATAAATTTTTCAATATTTTGTTCATCTGCCCCAAAAAGTCAAAATTTCTTTTCAATATACTTATGATAAAATCATATTTGTCATTTTTTATAATGCTCAGGGTTATTAATTGGATTATTTTTTAATCCTTGAACAAGAGTTCCATCACTAAGTTTATGGTCCTCTCAATTTGCAGATGAAAATAAATAATCCTGTTCTAAATTAACCAATTGTGCATCAGATAACACAATACTAATATCGTTGGGATTTTTTTCAGAAATATTTTTACATAAAACAAGATTAGAATCATATTTAAAATTATTAGTTTTATTGTTTAAATTAGAATAATCCAATTGCTTATTTACTACATGCATAAAAGCAATAGAATGCGGATTTAAGGAAATATTTTTAATTTTTTCAATTAAATTTTTTCATTCTTTATTTGTTAAATCAACATTGTAATTAGCAACATTATGCTTAATAAAGAATTTATTAACATCTAAATTATCTGTTAAAATACCAGCAGAAAATTGATTTCAAGTTGTAGGATCCATAAATAAATTAAAATCATTAGTTGTACCAATAATTAATTTTTTTTGATTATTTAAATATGGACTCACTTCTGATGGTGTTATTAGTGCTTTTGGAACTACTGCTGGATCTATTGGTTGAATAGTACCCGTAGATTTTTGTAGTCATGTAACACTAAAATTCCCAATAAAGTTTACTAATGCTGAATTTAAAATATTAAATCTTTTGGTTTTTTTATCAAACATTCCTTCACGTAAAGTCTCTATACTATTATGAAAATCTGAAAATTTAGAACCTTCAACTGTAACTAAGGTAGTTATAACTACTGCAACAATTGCATCAACAACCATAAGTATTATTGGGCCAATTACTGGAAGTCAGCTAGCAGATTCAGCTGTGCCAATAACAACTTCATCAGCTTCAGTTTCTAAGTCTTCAATTTCAACTTCTTCTTCACTAACAGGATTGCTAAAACCTTTTTTTGGATCAATAGTTTCACAATTACGTTCATATCAAGCAGATTTTGCTTCTTTTAATAAATCCTCTCATTCATCCTTATCCATCTTACTTAATGTTTTAAATTTATTTTTTTCTCATTCTAAACGTACACTTACTTCTGTTTCCCATATTCTTTCGATTGATTCATCAGATCAAGGTATTGCTTTATCAATTTCACTACTAACACCATAACTTGGAATATAGCGTGCTCGAACATAATTAAAAACGCCTTCTATTAATTTAAGAAAATCATTCAATATCGGATCAATTGGATCTATAGATACAGAAGAATTAGTAAAGTTTGCTTGAGAATTATAGTTTTTAGTAAAATTATCTAATGCTTTATTTAAAAAGCTATTTTCATTATTTATATAATTAACAATTGAATTTGTTAATACCTTCGGACCTAATTTCATATTAAATCCATATCAATGAATGCTAAGTTTATTGCCATCATTTTTACTACTACTAGTAGTAGTAGGAACTAAAAATTGATTAGATTTAGATGTAATTATTTTTTGTGTGAAGTTGCTGCCTAATTTATTATCTAATTCTTGATTTTTATTTAAAAAATGAAAAAAAGTACTTCTCGAAGGCACATATCCATTTAGATTAAAGTTTATAATGCCTTTAGAATTATAATTATTTAATACTGCTAACCCTTCTTGAATAGCAGTATTATTAGAAGTTAATGTTTCCATAACTTTATAATCATTTTGATCAGCAGATATATCTTCTGAATCAATTCTTGAATCATTATTTTTTAAATTGATAAGAGAACTTGTTATTATTTTACTATTATTATCTAATTTTAAAGATTTTAAAAATACATTATCAAAATATAAAAAATTAGATTGTGAATTTAATAATAATTTATTATTATTAAATAATTTTTTAATATTTGCTATTTTAATTGTAGAAGGATCATATCAACTCACATTTAAGTGGTTTTGTTTTTCATTATTAGTATTTCTTTTAATATTAAGTTGCACAAAAAGATTATCAGTAGATATCAATAATGGAGAAGTGGTAGTTAATGTTATTGTAAAAAAAATTAATAATTTTTTCATTATTTTACCTCATCTAATTATAATTAATAATATTAATTAATTTGATGATCAAAAAATAGTGTAATACTTTCTAAATTTATTAAAAATTCTAAATAAAAAAAAATTACTATTGTTGACCATTAATAAGATTGCTATTTTATAAATATAATTTTTATATTTGGGAATAATTTAATTAAATTTTTAATATCTAAATAGGATTAAATTTATTAATAATTTAATCCTATTTAGATATTATTAATATATCATATTTAAGCAAATTTTTATAATGGCGCTAAATCCTTATATGTATTTACAATAAATAAAATAAAAGACTATTCAAAAAAATAGTCTTTTAATAATCTTTTATTTATGAATATTAATTGCTAAATCAAAATAAGAATGATTTTCAATATCTGGTTGCCCTAATGGATAATTAGAAATTCTAATATAAAAATCATAACTATCCCCATATTCCATATTTTTAATAGTTAAAAACGAATCTTCTGGACTATTTAGTACTTCTTTAGATTTTTTATCTTTACCTAAAATACTTATATACATTATTTCATTAAAATTAGGATTACTAGCTTGCTTATTAAATATACCTTTACCTTCTGTGCCAAATAAACGTAACTCTTTAGCTTCAAAATCATTATTATTTTCTAAATTTTCTGATAATTCAATATATACATCTTCTTGAATAGAATCAGTTGGAGGACCAGAAATAATTTGGTGATAGTCTAATACATAATCATTTACTTTAGTTTTTTGATTTCTTCATGAAATTAATGAATGAGGCGTATTATTTTGAGTATTACATAAGAAATTAGAAAAATTTAAATTATTTCATCCAAAAAAACCTTCAGTAGATGAATTCCCAGTACGTTTTATTTGAATATTTTTTTCATTAATATGCAATCCTAATATTGAAAAATAATTATTAGAAATTAATTTTTGTTTTATTCATCCTATTCCTGCAAAACTGTTGCCAAAAGTTAACTCTAATTTTAAATTATTTAAAGATGATTTTTTATTAAGTTTTTTTATACAACTTGAAAAATTAAAAATATAATTTGTTTTTTCATCAGAATAATCTGTTGCTAATTGAATATTAAAAGAAGGAATACTAAAAGTATAATTTTGATGATTTTTATCACTTACTTGGAATTGTAAAGAAATAATATCATGCTTATGAAATTTTATTAATTCACCTATACCGCAATCTAAAGGTAAAATATAATCATCTAAATTAATTCCAACATACTCTGATGAAAATAATGAAATATTTTTTTGTGGAGTAGGTGGCTGAATATTTTGATTAATATAATCTGATAATGCATATATTAAAACTGGATTATCATTATCTTCAGTTAATTGAACTCTAATATTTGGTATTGATAATGTATATTCTATTTTTGAAAATTTGTTAATTTTTATTATTGCAATAAAATTCAAAAGATAATTATTTGTAAGATTTCTTAAAAATCCTGTATCACAATCAGATAATTTGCTTTTAATCCCAGATGAATTTTTAGTATCTAAGTCTAAAGATACGAATCTAGCAGTAACGTTTTTGTCCTTATGGGCATTTTTAATACTCATACTAGATTCTATAAGTGAAGTTATGGATGTTTTATTAGTTACAGTATTATCACTAACTAATTTTTGGTTAATTCAATTTTCACCAAAAGATATTTCTAAATTCAAACCAGGTAAAATGTTTTTTGAAGGTAAAATAGAAGTTCCTAGAGTTTTATTAAGTGAAGAACAGGCAACAATACTATTAGTAAATAAACTTACTGTAATGATAGCGGCAAAAATATTTAAAATTTTTTTCATTATTACCTCCGTAATATTTTATAATTTTATTTTTTATAAGAATATTATTTTTTTTAAATTGGATATTCCATAATATTAAGATTATCTTCTTTAAATGACATAATAGTTCGAGAAAAACTTATTCTTTCTCTTCATTCATGATTACCATAATATATTATTTCTAAAATGGTCCCACCAAAAATATTTTTAGAAATAGTTTTATCTACAAGGCAATCATTTACTAAATAAGTATAATAAGTATTTAATTTAATTTTAATTACAGGCGTTCTAAGCAAATACTTGTCATTAATTTTTGCTTCTAATCTATATTTACTACCTTCAGTAAAGCCATCTAGATTCCCAGTTGTATTTGGATCTAATTGATCTGCACAATGAAGAAATTGTGGTTTAAAATTAAAAGCATCTAGTTTAATTGATGATTTATACATTACGCATTTAAATATATGCAAATTTGACATAGGAACAGAATGTTTACCAGGTTTTATTGGTATATAAGGAATTATATGGCGAGCGGGCGTTAATGGTGTTAATGGAATTTTTTTTGGCACAGGTGTTGCAGGTGTTAATGGCGTTAGATTATTAGTACTATGATTCAATTCACAAGAAGAAACACTACTACTAGTTATGCTAACAAGTATTATGCTAGATAATAAAATTAATATTTTTTTCATTTTTATACTTCCTCTGAATTATATTGATAATTTCTAAATTCTATTACTATGATTTGATATTATAATGATAAAAAATGTATATTTCTAATTCTCTTTTATAATTATTAACTATATTTGAGCAAATTTTGGATAACGATAAATAGTAAAGTTAATTTCATCTATTTTTTGTACAGTATAACCATTCATTTCTTGAGCATAAGTTCCATTAGATAAAAATTTCATATTAATTGTACTACCACCATAAATATTTCTATCTATAGTTTTATCTACAAGACAATCATTTACTCTAAAAGTAAATACTTGACCTACTACTATCTTAAATCACGGAATTATGAATTGATACTTATTATCAAATTTTGCTTCAATACTAATTACATCATCAGTTTGAAAAGAATATAAATTCTTGTCATTTACATTTTGATCAGGATCACTTTTTGTTGGACATATTTCATTTCTATATATTCCTTCAGTTAACGTTAAAGTTGTAAGATGTCTAAGTTCATCAAATATTATTAAATTAGAAGGAACACTAGGATCAGGTAGAGGAGGGTTAATTGGACTTCAACCCGTTGTAGGCTGAGAAGGCGTTAATGGTGTTAATGGAATTTTTTTTGGCACAGGTGTTGCAGGTGTTAATGGCGTTAGATTATTAGTACTATGATTCAATTCACAAGAAGAAACACTACTACTAGTTATGCTAACAAGTATTATGCTAGATAATAAAATTAATATTTTTTTCATTTTTATACTTCCTTTGAATTATATTGATAATTCATATTTTTAAAATTAATATTTTGCTTTTAAGTAATTGGATTTGAACTTAAAAAAAGATTTAATGTTGGTGAAGAAATATGATATTGGGCAAAATAGTTAAAAACTTGATAACCAAATTTACTTTTAGGCGAAGCATGTGGATGAATACATGCCATAATTTGAGCATACAAATTAGTATTATCATTATCATCTTTATATATATTAGGATATAATCCCGTTTCTACTGAACCAATATATGGAGAAGAATATCAATCCATTCTAGTATAATCTCCTATACCAAAAGATTTAGGACCTTTTGACGGATCTTCTTTCTTAGTAACTGCTGAAGTAGATCAACTTTCACCAATATTAGTAGATTGAATATCCTTAGGATTACAAGATGAAGCATATGGTCCATCTTTACCAGATGATGGAACATTAAAACCATGACGTCACAAACGTAATCCTTTAGACTTATAACCCAATTCTATATTACTAGTAAAAAATAATAAATTAGCAAGATTCCCAAATCCATCATGAAGATCTTTAACTAGATCATCACTTAAATCAAATATATTTGGTGAGCCTATTCATATACGCTTTGTATCAGAACTTGTTATATTAAATACTTTAGTTTGATAATCATATGCTAACGAATC
>CAZAJD010000016.1:0-10295 GCA_964485375.1 uncultured Mycoplasmatales bacterium
TTTTTTGGTTATTTTATTATAAAATAATATTAATTATAGATTTTTAAATTAATGGGTGTTTCTTGTGGAAAATAAAAATATAATTTCAAATAGATCAATTAAGTATCAAGAAGAAATATTAGAGTGAACTGATCAAAATACTGAAATGGTAGAGTTCATCGAATATGTTAATAAATCAACCTCAGAACTTATGGAAGAATTTAATTTAATTGAAGTATTTTTTGACCATTATCGACCTAAAGTTACATCTAATTTTAATAATAATAATAAGAAAAAAAACTACCAAAAACAAAAAAAAATAAGTAAAATTTCTGGACTATATGAGAAAAATGATATATCTGCTATTTCAGTAACTCCATTAATCAAATTATCAAAAACAAAAAATATAACTAAATTTAATTCTATTAATCATGATTTTAGAATTCATTTAACCAAAAATAAATGAGTGCACGTTGGTTATCAACAACCTAAAGATTGATATGTAATTCATAAAAAACCTAGTAATAAATACAAAATAAAAACAATTCCTAAATGAAATAAATTATTTTTTTGACATAGTTGACCATCATTTATTTTGAGAATTGGAATTTTAACTAGCGTTCTTTTATTAACTACATTTGTATATGTACAAAATATTTTTGATCCTTCTCTAAAAACACATTTAAATGTCTATACATATTTTACATCAATATTTAATATTACACTTTCTGGAAGTCCGAGCGAAATTTTAAGAAATTCTAAAATATTTTTTGGAATTATTGCATTAACATATATTGCAATTATTATTTTACCGTTATTAATTTTTAAAAGGAGAATCATATTAAAAATATTTTTAATTTTTTTAAATATTATAAATATTATTTGGTTAGGAAATGATGTTTATGCATTAATATTTTATGATAAGATTAATAATCTATTTAGTATTATTCTAGAAATGTATACAATATGATCATTATTAATTTTTAGTTGATTATTTTTATTATATTTTCATATTTTTAAATAAATTATTAATAGTAGGTATTAGGGAGTATATGAAAAAAATTATTGTTGGTTTATCAGGTGGTGTTGATTCATCTGTAGTTGCTTTTTTATTAAAGCAAGATAAAAAATATAAAGTTGAAGCAGCATTTATGCGTAATTGAGATAGTATTCTTAATAACGATATTTTAGGTAATAAAAATTTAAATAATCATATGTGTAGCCAAGAACAAGATTATCAAGATGCTCAAAAAGTTTGTAATCAATTAGATTTAAAGATTCACCGTATTGATTTTATTGAACAGTATTGAAACAATGTTTTTGTATATTTTATTGATGAATATAAAAATGGTCGCACTCCTAATCCAGATATTCTATGTAATAAGTATATTAAATTTCATGAATTTCTTAATTATGCAATTGATAATTATAATGCCGATTATATTGCGATGGGGCATTATGCAAGAATAATTTTTAATTCTGATATAAATGAATATCAACTTTTAAAAGCAAAAGATTTAAGTAAAGATCAAACATATTTTTTATGCCAATTAAATCAAAAACAATTATCTAAAACATTATTTCCGATAGGAGACTATTTAAAATCTGATATTCGTAAGATAGCCAATAAAAATAATCTTTTTACAGCTAATAAAAAAGATTCCACTGGAGTTTGTTTTATTGGGGAAAGGGATTTTAAAAAGTTTTTAAAAAATTATATTCCAAGTCTACCAGGTAATATACTTGATATAAACACTCGAAAAGTTATTGGTAAGCATGATGGTGTGATGTACTATACTATTGGGCAACATAAAGGTTTAAATTTAGGAGGAATGAAAAATAAATATTATGTAATTGGAAAAAATATAAATAATAAACATTTATATGTAACTAGCAAATTAATTGATAAATGATTATATGCTGACTCATGCATTATAAATAATTTTAATTTTATTAATAAAATATTTGATCAAGTAAATTTTAAGTGTGATGCAGTTTTTAGATATCGTCAACTTTCTACACCAGTAGAGGTTACTAAACTTAAAGATGGCAATTATAAAATAAATTTTTCTAAAAAAATAAAATCTGTTACTACAGGGCAATTTGCTGTTTTTTATAATGGGGATGTTTGTATAGGTGGCGCTACTATCATAGCTACTTTTAATGATAAAATTAAATTAGAATATTATTAATTATTTTTTCTATTATAAATTGAATATTTTTTATTTCAGGATGATTATCAGTGGATACTGCTATATTATTAAAAATAAAAAACGAAGTGTATCAATTATTTCTTAAACATAAACTTTTAAATTTATGAGATGATTTTGCTTTGCGAATTCAATCAGATTTAAAAATAATTCTTAATACGGATTTAAAATTTATGATTGATAATTTTAAAAAAATTAATAAAAAACATAATATTACTATCTTATCTAATGATATGAGAATTCACAATTCTTGTTGGGTAATTCCTATTTTAGATAGTGAATTATTATTAAAATTTCAAATTAAAATCAAATTTAAAATTTGAAATTATTCAGTTGAAAAAGCTCATAAATATCTTCTTTTACAAAAAAAATTTAAATATAATTTAATAAAATTTCAATCTATTAAAAAATGTATATTAGCATCTTCTTTAAGAAAAGTTTTAATATTTCCTATCCGTAATCCTGCAAATCCTTTATTTCAAATATCTAATTTAATTCAAAAAATTATTTTAAATATAAATATTAGTAATTTTATAACTCCTATTGAAGTTTTATCAAATTTTCGCATTTGTGATTCTAAATATTTAAGAGAATTTTATTCATTTTTAAATATTTCTGAAACTAGGTTTTTAACAAAATTAAAGGATGAAATTTTACCATTTATAATTAATATTCAATTATTTATTAATAAAACTTCATCGATTAAAAAAGTTTATTATTCCGATTCTCCAGATTTTATTATAGAAAATCAAAGAAATACTGCATTTGGTGTGGAAATTACAAATATACGCAAAAAATATAATTATTATTATGATAGATGTAATAAAGAAAAATTATTGCGGAAATTAATTAATTCAAAATGTTATTATTCCAAAAGGTATATTACTTTTTTAAAAAAATCTAATTTTGCTTATCGACAGAATATAAATAATTTTAATAAAAAATTAGAAACTCGTAAATCGCTATTAAGGCATTTTGATAATAATAAAAAATATAATTCAGTTATTAGAGAGAACGGATTAAAAGTCAAAAGAGGTAATAAAATATTTTATATTTTAAATAGTTGAAATAACAAAATAACTCAAAATGAAAAAAGATTAATAAAAAATATTGCAATCAAAAAGAATATACCTTCTAAAAAATTATTTTTTTTCACTATTAACACAATTAAATAGATCTATTTTTTTTGATATAATAAATTATATATTTATATATTTAATTTCATTAATATAATTTTCTAAATTTAAGGGGGATTAACACTTGAAATATAATTTTATGTTAACTAAATTTAATTGTATTAAATATAAATGATTAAATATATTTTTAATTTTTATAGGCATCTTATTTTTTATTTTTAGTATTTCGAATATCGGTATAGCTATATCTTTAAGTAAAAATAATTTATGAGCACAAACTTATTCAAACACATTATATAAATATTTTCCTTTAAATACACTATTTTCTAGTTATCTACCTCATTCTTTATTGTCTGCTACTAATTTTTGTATAGGATATATTGGGTTTGGCAATTTTATATCGCATTCTAATAATGCTTTATGAAATTTTTATACAATCAATACTTTTATCTTATTACCAATTTTAGGGGCTACTACATTATTTTATATTACTGTAGTTATTTCAGCTATTTTTTGTAGAAAAGTTCATAAAATGCAAGTTTTATCATTTTATAAAAAAAGTAGAATAATTTTTATGTTCTCGATTTCTTTCTTTTTCTTTTTTTTAATTTTAGGAACAATGCTAGTAGAAATTTTTGAAAATACTTCTTCTTCAAATACATTATTTAAATTTTGTTATGGAACAGATTTAAGCGGTAAAACTGCTCTTTTTACTAATGGATCAGAGAAATTTAGTACTGTAATGGATATTTTAAAATTATATGGATCATTAATTCAATATTATGGATTTGGATATATTATGCAGCATGGTATTGTCTTTACTGGATCTGAAAATATTATTTTACCATTATATACTAAAGTAGGAATCGTATTTATTTATATAATTATGCCAATATTTTTACTTCTTATTTCACTAAGTTTTTCTACTAGAACATATTCTTCTTGAAGATTACAAAATGTCAGTGTTGCGACTGATATAAAATGACAAAAAACTAAAACCTGATTACAATATAGTAATATTTCTTCTAAAAAAGAATTAAAAGAAAGATATTTTTTTAATACAGGTTTAATAATTATGATGATTTCCTTTTTATTTGTTGTCACAACCATATTTATTTTTCTAGGGATTATTTGAAAATCTCATTCAGATTTAGCAATTTTATTATTAATTTTAGGATTATTAGGATTTGCCATTGCATTCATACCAACTTATATTATGATATTTTCTATTAAAAGATTAAAAAATATTAAATATAATTTATTTCTATTATTTCAATTTTTTTCTTTTCTTATTATGGGACTTATATTAGAAGTGATAATTTCAATTTCAATTTCTACTTCTGTTTATTTTCCTGATTTTTTATTATTTTCTTTTCTTCTTATTTATTTTCTTATTTCTTCAATTGCTTTTAATTTTTTCAAAATAAGAAGAATTTAATGAATTATATATATATTATAAATTAAAAATGATATCATTTAAATTATCTAATTTTTTATAGAGGTGTTTAAATTGATATTTTTATCAACAGAAGAAATCAGGAAAAATTGAATTTTATTTTTTAAATCAAAAGATCATTACGAATTGCCTTATAGTTCTTTAGTTCCAATTAATGATAATAGTATTTTATGAATTAATTCTGGAGTAGCAACTTTGAAATCATTTTTTGATGGCAGTCAAAATCCTCCTTCAAATAGACTAGTAAATTCACAAAAATCTATTAGAACAAATGATATTAATAATGTCGGGTATACTACAAGACATCATACTTTATTTGAAATGTTGGGCAATTTCTCTATTGGAGATTATTTTAAGAAAGAAGCAATAGAATTTGCTTGAGAATTTTTAACTTCTTCAAAATGATTAAATTTAGATCAAAATAAACTTTATATTACAGTTTATGAAAATGATTTGGAAGCATATAAGATTTGAACAAATAATATTAGAATCCCCAAGAATAGAATAATTAAAGGCACTAAAGAAACTAATTTTTGAGAAATAGGATTAGGTCCATGTGGTCCTAATACAGAAATTTATTATGATAGAGGCAGCAAGTATGATCCAGAAAATATTGGGTTAAAACTTTTGAAAGAGGATATTGAAAATAATAGATATTTAGAAATTTGAAATATTGTTTTTTCAGAATTTAATTCAAAAGGTAATGGTAAATATGCACCATTACCAAGAAAAAATATCGATACTGGAGCTGGATTAGAACGATTAGCAACAATAATTCAAAATGTACCTACAAGTTTTGATATTGATATATTTCAAAAGATAATAAAATCAATTGAAAAAATTACTTTAAATAAATTTATATATGAAATTAATAATTATTTCACAAAAGATATTACTCAAGAAAATATTAATATTTGCTTTAAAATTATTTCTGATCATATTCGAGCAATAGTTTTTACTATTGCAGATAATGTATATCCTCATAATAAAGGTAGAGGTTATGTTATAAGAAAATTAATCCGTCGTGCATTAGTTTATGGTAATAAATTAAATATTAATGAACCATTTCTTTATAAATTAGTAAAAAATGTTGCTAATACAATGGGAGATTATTATTCTTACTTATCTACTAAAATTAAATTAATTGAAAAAATAGTTCATGAAGAAGAAATCAAATTTTTAAAAACATTAGTTGCTGGTAAAAAAACTTTATTAGAATTTATAGAAAAACATAATAATTTAACTACAGAAAATGCATTTCTGCTTTTTGAAACTTTTGGATTTCCATTTGATTTAACTCAAGAAATTTGTAAAGAATATAATATTCATCTAGATAATAAAAAATTTATAAAATATTTAGATAATCATAAAGAAAACGCTAGAAAGCAGCGTAAACATTTTAATGCTATGAATTATCAAAATACCTTTATTAATTCTTTGAAATTACAATCAGAATTTGTTGGATATAATAATTATGAATCTAAAAGTAAAATAATTGCTATTTTAGGCAAAAATAAAACCCTTATGCATTTAGAAAACTCTGAAGGTTATATTGTTTTTGATAAGACACCTTTTTATGCGGAAAAAGGCGGTCAAGCTGCAGATATAGGAGACATTTATCAAAATAAAACCTTGATTGGAAAAGTTAAGGATGTTCAATTAGGTCCTAATAATGAATATATTCATTATGTTGATATAAATGGTGACTTATCTGTAAATGACACTGTAATTTTAAAAATTAACAAAGTTAAACGAAACTATACCAAAAAAAATCATTCAGGTACTCATATTCTTCATTCTGCTTTAAGAAAAATTCTTTCTACCAATATTTTACCTATAGGATCATTTAATAATGAAAATTATTTAAGAATTGATTTTAGTTATAATAAAAAAGTAACTAGCGATCAAATAAAAGAAATTAATAATCTTGCTAATACAGCAATTAAAAATAGTATTAGTTGTAAAATTATTAATACTACTTTTGATAATGCAGTTAATAAAATCGGAGCATTAGCTTTTTTTGAAGACAAGTATAATAAAAGCAATGTTCGTATTATTAAATTTGATGATTTTTCTATAGAATTATGTGGAGGGACCCATGTTAACAATACTAAAGAAATAGAAGAAATTCTAGTTACTAAATTCACATCTATTGGGAATAATATTTATAGAGTTAATGCTCTAACTTCTCAAAAGACAATTAAGTCATATTTAGAAACAGCTTTTATAGATTTAGAAGAAATATATAAAGAAGTCAAATTGCTACAAGTCCTAGTTAATGATTCTAAAGATTTAAGTTACTTACTTAATTTACAAAATATGTCATCATTTGATAAAGTAAAAACTATTACTAAAAATATTGATTTGTTATTAAAATTTAAATCAAAATTAAATAAAATAGATGCTCATAATAAAATGAATATTTTCTTAAAAGAACATAATGATTTAGAGATTAATTTTCTTTTAAATCATCGTTTAATCATACATACTTTTTTTAATAAAGATATTAAATTTATTAGAAGTTTAGTTGACTATTACCAAAATAAATATTTAAATAATTTAATAATTATCTTTAATAATATAGTTTCAGATAAAAAGGCTATTTTAGTTCTATCTATTAGTAAAGATTTAATTTCGAAATATGATAGTTCTAAAATTATTCAAAAAATTAGTAAGATTTTAGATGGAAAAGGCGGAGGAAATAAGAAATTTTCTCAAATTGGGTATAATAATTTAGATAAATTTAAAGAAATTACCAATAATTTAGAACATTTTTTATTAATTAAATAATGAAATATCTTGCAATTGATTTAGGAACTAAAACAATGGGAATCGCTATTTCTCATGGCGTTATTGCAACAGCATTAGAAACTTATCGATTTAATGATGGTGATTTTGATTCTGCTCAAAAATATTTAATAAGTATAATTAAAAAAAACCAAATTAAAGTATTAATTATTGGATATCCTAAAAATATGGATAATTCTTTAGGTGCAAGAGTGCAAATGGTTAATAGTTTTGCAAAATCTATTCAAGAAAATAGTAATATTGATATAAAGTTTATTGATGAAAGATTGACAACTAAGATAGCAAATAGTATTCTTATAAAAGGTAATTTATCTAGAGTTAAACGTAAAAATAAAAAAGATTCTTTAGCTGCGATGCTTATTTTAGAAACTTATTTAAAAATCGTTAACAATAAATAGGAAATTAAAATGAACAAAACTACAATCATAGCAATTGCTGGTGGTACAGCTTGTGGGAAAACAACTCTTGCAAAACAAATCATAAATATATTAAAAGATAAATCTGTAGTTTTATTGTCTACTGACAATTATTATAAAGATTATTCATATTTAACTTCAGAGGATCGTAAAAAAATCAATTATGATCATCCTGATGCTTTAGACATCGAACTTTTAAAAAAGCATTTATTTCAACTTACGAATGGTCAATCTGTTGAACAACAAATTTATGATTTTAAAAATAATATTAGAACAAATAAAACTAGATTTATTAAACCATCTAAAGTTATAATACTTGAAGGAATTCTTTTATTACATATCAAAACTATTCGTGATTTATGTAATATTAAATTATTTGTTAAAACAGATGATGATATAAGATTTATTAGAAGATTAACTCGAGATATTGATAATCGAAAACGTACATTAAATAGTGTAATTAATCAATATTTAAAGACAGTTAAGCCAATGCATGATATACTAGTAGAACCATCTATTAAGTATGCTGATTTAATTATCCCTTATTATGAAGGAAATAATGTAGCATTAAATATTTTATTATCCAGAATTGAATCATTAATTCAATCTGAGGTAGCAATAGTTTTATAGGAGATAATAATATGAATGAAAATAAAGTACTTCTTACAAAAGAAGGCGAAAAAAAATTACAAGATGAATTATCAAATTTAATAAATATAATTCGTCCAGAGGTAATTAAGGAATTAAAAGAAGCTCGTTCACAAGGGGATCTTTCTGAAAATGCTGATTATGATGCTGCTAGAAATCGACAAGCAGAAGTTGAAGGACGCATTCGTGAAATAGAAGATTATTTAAGTCATGTTAAGATAATCAAACATTCAAATACTAATAAGAATATCAAAGAAAGAATTAAATTAGGGTCTGTAATTCATTATCAAAAAATGAATAAGAAGCATGAACTTCTTTCTAAACACACTATTAAAATAGTGGGTGCGGTTGAAGCAAATCCATTTAAAAATACAATATCAAATGAATCTCCATTTGCAATGGCAATAATGAACCATATAAATCTAGATATAGTAGAAATTAAAACTGACAAATCTAATTATAAAATTAAGATATTATCAGTTAAGTAGTTATTATTTTATCTAATTTGATTTATATGTTTATATGATAAATTTTAAAAAAATTAGATAAGGAATAATAACATTAATGAAATTAAATATTAAAAAAAGACAGCAATCTAAATCTCAATTATTAAAACCAAAAAATTTAATTTGAATGGGATTTGGATTTACATGCGCAGGAATCACTTTTACTAGTAGTTTTGGAGAAATAGTTAGTAGTAAAACTGGCATTGGATATTGAATATTTGCTATTATAATTTTAGCATTTTTTATAATGCTTGGTGCAGGAATAGCATATAATCGTTGTTCACAAATATTTTCAACTTCAAATGGTGGAGGGTATGTTTATGTACGTTCTGCATTTGGTCGTTTTTGAGGATGAATAATTGGTTTTATTCAATATGTAACGATTCCTAGTAGTATTATTGCTTGTATTTTACTTTTAATTGATCAAAATATTGGTACTTTTATACCTTCAACATGGTATTTGATCGGTAAAGGACAACCTTATCAACATTTATTTTTAAATCTAATCGGATTAATTCTTTATTTTGTTACATCATTTTTAATTTATTTTGGACTTAATATTTTAAAAATAGGTATAAATATCTCAAGCATTTTACAATGAGGATCAACTATTATTCTTTTAGTTGCTGCTATTATTTTATTAATAAGCGCTGGTTTTCATCCTGCTCATAACTCTAATATTCCAAAATCTCACCCTACTTTTTTAAGTTTTAATAATGCATTAATAACTTTTGTTTATTTTTATGGTGGTTTTGAAATTTTTGCATCTATTACTAAAAGTATTGAAAACCCTAAAAAAAACTTAGGATCTTCGATAATTATTGTGCTTTTTTTAACTGCATTTTTTTATGTAATCGTTACCTTGATTTTTATAGGTATAGTTGGTATTGGTAATTTTGCGAATAATTCCGGATCACATGGTATACAACCAGGTCAGAATCCATCACTAGTAGTTGCTAAAAATGTGTTAAATTCTTTTGGTATTGTTTTGATGAGTGTTTCAATTTTAGGAACAAAATTAAATTCTTGTATTCAATATTCATTATATAGTGGTGGAATTTTAGAACCTTTAGCTATTGAAGGTTATATTTCAGAAAAATATAAAAAAATCTCTAAACATAATGTACCCTTTTACT
>CAZAJD010000017.1:0-10174 GCA_964485375.1 uncultured Mycoplasmatales bacterium
AATGATTTCAGTCAATAAATTTGCTATAATTCTTATTAATATTCATATTTTTAAAATAAGAGTGAATTATACGAATAAATTATAATAATGTAAGGAGCAATTAAGTATGAAATTTAGTGCTGAAAAAACCAAAAATGGATTAGGTATTTGAAGAGTTATTTTAGACGGAGACGCTTGAAAAAATTTCTTAGAAAATGCTAAACAGACAAATATTAATAATCTAGAAATTCAGGGATTTAGAAAAGGGAAAGTTCCTTTTAATATAGCTACTAAATATATAAGTAAAAATGATATTTTGAATGAAGCAACTAGAATGGCAATTAAAAAAAGTTATAAATTTGCTTCATTACAAAAAACAGATATTCAACCTATTAGTGAAATTAAACCTATAATTAAAGAAGTAAGTAATTCTAAATGTATTGTTGAATTAGAATTTGATGTAAAACCTGAATTAAAAATAAAAAAATATGTAGGTTTTAATCTTGTAGAACCTAAAAATACTATTAGCAAAAAAATGGTTCAAAATGAAATTTTGAATTTAAGAAATCATTATGCAGTATTATCTAATAAAGCAAATGGCAAAATCGAAAAAGGAGATATTGCAATTATTGATTTTATTGGATATATTGATGGGAAAGAATTTGCTGGTGGTAAAAGTACTAATTATAGTTTAGAAATTGGTTCTAACCAATTTATCGCTGGATTTGAAGAAAAACTTATTGGTAAAAAAATAAAAACTGAACATCGATTAAAATTAGCATTCCCAAAAAATTATCATATCTCTGCTCTGCAAAGCAAAGAAGTAGAATTTAAAGTTAAAATAAAAGAAATTAAAGTTAAAACACTACCTCAAATTGATGAAGAATTTATTGCTGATTTAAATTTTAAAGATGTAAAAAATATTACAGATCTTGAAAAATATTTAAAAACAAATTTAGAAAAAAACCTTAAAAGTAAAAATTATGATGAGTTTATAACATCATTATTACGAAAAATATCTTCTGATTCTAATATTATTATTCCAAATTCTATGATTATTGAACAACGTAAAAAATTATTTCAAGAATTTGAACGCAAAGTTAAATCTAAAAATATAACTATTAAAGAATATATGCAAAAAACAAATTTAACTTTAAATCAAATTAATGCTGAACTTGAAAAAGATGCACAACAAATGTTGGAAAATGATCTTATTTTGAAGGAAATTATTAAAAAAGAAAATATTTCAATTTCTAAAAATGAACTTAAATCAAAATTAAATGAATTGGCATTACAATTTGGGTTAAAGAAAGATGATAAAAATCTTAAAAAGTATTTTTCTGATCAACAAATAACGAATATTTTAGAAAAAGAAAAAATAATTCATTTTTTATTTGAAAATAATATTGCTAGCAAAAAAAACTTAGGAAATAGCAAATCTGCTATAGCACCAAATAAATAATAATCTAAATTAATATAAAATTTAAAATTTAGCACTTTAGTCTTGAAAGTGCTAAATTTTTAGTTATAATATCAATAATAGTGTAAAATTATATTGTAGTATCTACTTATAGATATGATTTTATTCTTTATAAAAAGTAAATAATATAAAATAATTTATACATTTTGGAGGATATTAATATGACTAAGACTGCACATTTAAATAATGTACCTATTCTAGTAACGCGTGGAAGCTATATTTTTCCAAAATATGAAAGACAACTAGAAATTGGTCGTATAAAATCAATTAATGCTATTAAAATGGCTGTAAAAGAATTTAATAATACAGTTGTTTTAGTAAGTCAAAAAAACTCATTAGATGATAATCCTAAAATAACTGATATTTATACTTTTGGGGTTTTAGCAGAATTTAGTATTGATAAAGAATGAGATGATGGATCATTAACAGTAAATTTTCGTGCTATTAATAGAGTAAAACTTAATGAATTTAAAGAAAATATTAAATATTATAAAGCTAATATTGAATTATTAAAATCAATTACAAAATCAAAAAATGCAATTTTTAAAAAAATTACTGATCAATTAAAAAACATGAAAGATGAAGAAATTGGTTCATTAGATTTTTTAGAAAATATCTCTTCTAATAGTGATGCATCTTCTATTGTTGATACAATGGCACAATGCATTCCACTTATTCCATCACAAAAAAAACAAGAAATTTTAGAAACACTTGATGTTGAAAAAAGATTAAATATTATTTTTAATTTTTGATTAGACCGTAAACAAAGTACCGAATTAGACAGTAAAATTAATCGTAAAATAAAAGATCATGTTGATGAACAACAAAAAGAATTTTATTTACGTGAAAAATTAAAAGCTATTAAAGAAGAACTTGGTGACGATAATACCGAAACAGAAATGAATCGTTATCGTAAAGTTTTGAAAGCAGAACCTTATCCAGATTATATAAAAGAAAAAGTATTATCTGAAATTAATCGTTTCGAATCTTTACCTCAAGCATCTAGCGAATCTAACATAATTCGTAGTTATATCGAGACAGTAATGTCTTTACCTTGAATTAATAAGGCAGACTCAATTAATGATTTAAAATACGCTAAAAAAGTCCTAGATAAACACCATTTTGGTTTAACTAAAGTAAAACAACGTATTATTGAATTTTTAGCTGTTAAACAACTAACTGATTCAATGAAAGGACAAATAATTTGTTTTGTTGGTCCTCCAGGAGTAGGTAAAACTTCACTTGCAAAATCAATCTCTGAAGCTACAGGTTTGGAATTTGTTAAATTAGCTTTAGGTGGAGTTAAAGATGAATCTGAAATTCGTGGTCATCGTAAAACTTATATTGGTGCTATGCCAGGACGCATAATTCAATCAATGAAAAAATCCAAAACTATTAATCCAGTCTTTTTATTAGATGAAATTGATAAAATGGCTTCTGATGCACGTGGAGATCCTGCTAGTGCAATGTTAGAAGTATTAGATCCTGAACAAAATTATCAATTTTCAGATCATTATATTGAAGAACCATATGATTTGTCTAAAGTTATGTTTATTGCTACAGCTAATTATTGAGATAATATTCCTGAAGCTTTATATGATCGTATGGAAATTATTGATCTATCTTCATATACTGAGTTAGAAAAAACTCATATTGCTAAAAAATATTTAATTCCTAAAGTTTTAAATGAACATAATTTAAAACCAGGACAATTGCACTTTGTTAGTTCATCAATTGATGAAATAATTAAATACTATACTAGAGAATCAGGTGTTCGTCAATTAAAAAGACATTTAGATTCTATTGCTCGTAAATTTATTGTTAAGTTTTTAAATAAAGAAATTACTAAACTTAATGTAAATAAAAAAGTTGTGGGTGAATATCTTGGTAAACGTCCATTTGAACATACTGATAAAAATAAAGAATCTGAAATTGGTGTAGTTACAGGTCTTGCTTATACTCAATATGGGGGAGATATTCTTCCAATAGAGGTAACTAAATTTTTAGGAAAAGGTAATCTTTTATTAACAGGTAAACTTGGAGATATTATGAAAGAATCTGCAAGTATTGCATTAGGATATTTAAAAGCAAATCATAAGAAATTTTCAATCGATCCTTCATTCTTTTCTGATTATGATATTCATATCCATGTTCCTGAAGGTGCAGTTCCAAAAGATGGGCCTTCAGCAGGGATTACAATGACAACTGCTATTATTTCATCATTAACAGGAAAATCAGTATCAAAACATGTTGGAATGACTGGCGAAATAACACTTCGTGGTAATGTATTACCGATTGGTGGATTACGAGAAAAATCTATTTCTGCTAATCGTTCTAAATTAAAAACTATTTTAATTCCTAGTAAAAATAAAAAAGATTTAGAAGATATACCAGATGAAGTCAAAAAAGAATTGGAAATTATTCCTGTATCTAAATATGAAGAAGTATTTAAATATATTTTTGAAAATTAAAAAATATTAAAAATTATTAATTTTTTTAACTCTTTTATTGTAAAATGATTATAAAAATAAAAGAGTTATTTTTTTTGGTTTTTTTGACCAAAAAAATAGGTAGGAAAGTATGAAATTTCTAAATGCAAAGTATATTAAAGGTGCTGTAAGAAAAAATGATTGAATTAAGGATAATATCCCAGAGTTTTGTCTTCTAGGAAGATCAAATGTTGGTAAATCTAGTTTTTTAAATTTTTTAACTAATAATTATAAATTATCTAAAATTAGTTCAACTCCAGGTAAAACTAAATTATTAAATTTTTTCTCTTTTAATAATGATACTTTTAGAGTTGTGGATTGTCCAGGTTATGGTTATTCTAAGACCAATCGCAATATGAAAGTTGAATTTCATAAGATAATGGATAAGTATCTTTTAGAAAGAGAAAATTTAAAGTTTGTAGTTTTATTATTAGATTTAAGACACCGTCCTAATTCTGATGATCTTGTAATGTATAAATTTTTAAAATATTATAATTTAAAAACGGTTATTATTGCAACAAAATTAGATAAACTAAAAAAAAACGATATTAAAAAAAATATTAAAAATATAAAAGATGATTTAAAATTTGATGATCAAAATGATTACTTAATTCCAATTTCAAATACTAAAAACATAAATCGTGATCTATGTTGGGAATACTTTTTTAAATTATTAGATTTATAATATATTTACGCTAGGAGTTAATATGCAAAATATTAATAATAACTATAATCATAACGCTGTTGAAAAAAATAAATCTGCATTTTGATCTAAAAAGAAATATTTTAGTTCACATAATAAAAAATTAAAACCCTTTTCAATTATTATGCCTCCACCTAATATTACTGGAAAATTGCATATTGGACATGCTTGAGATTTAAGCTTGCAAGATTTAATGATTCGATATAAAAAATTAAATAATTTTGATGTTTTATTTGTACCTGGAATGGATCATGCCGGAATCGCTACAGAAATAAAAGTAGAAAATCATATTAAAGAAAAGTATCAATTAATTAAAAAGAATATGACTAAAGATGAATTTATTAGTCATATTTGAAAATGAAAAAAAGAGTATAGTAATATTATTCGTAATCAATGAGAAAAATTAGGTTTAGGGTTGGATTTAAAAAAGGAATTATTCACTTTTGATAAGAATAGTTCTAAAATAGTTCAAAAAGTTTTTCTAAATTTATATAATAAAAATTTAATTTATCGTGATAAAAAAATGATTTTTTGGGATCCGAAATTAAAAACTGCTATTTCTAATATTGAAGTAGTTTATAAAGAGCAAAATGATTATATGTATTATATTAAGTATTTTTTAGATAATGGTGATTTTCTTTCTGTTGCTACAACAAGACCAGAAACTATTTTTGGAGATAGTGCATTAATAGTTAATCCAAATGATAAAAGGTATAAAAAATATATTAATAAAAATGTTATTAATCCTTTAACTTTTAAAAAAATACCTATATTAACAGATAATTATGTTGATATTAATTATGGAACTGGAATTATGAAATGTAGTCCAGCACATGATTTCAATGATTTTATTATTGGTAAAAAAAATAACTTAAAGATTATCAATTGCATTGATGAGAATATGAAATTAACTGCCATTAGTGGTAGATATGTCGGATTAGATCGATTTATCGCTCGTAAACAAATTGTAAAAGATTTAAAAGCAGATCATAAAATAGTAAAGATTGCTCATCATGCTAATAAAATTGGGATTTCACAACGTAGTGGTGCTATCGTCGAACCGCTTTTATCAAATCAATGATTTATTTCAATGAAAAAAATTGCTAAAAAAATTATTACTCAGCAAAATAAGAAAGATGCAATTAATTTCTTCCCTACGAATTTTAATAATACATTAATTACTTGAATGAATAATATTGAAGATTGATGTATATCTCGTCAAATTTTATGGGGGCATCAAATACCAATTTGATACAATAAAAATGATCCTAATAAAATAAGTGTTATACTACAAAATAGTTTAGAATGAGAACAAGAAAAAAGTGTTTTAGATACATGATTTTCTTCATCACTTTGACCTTTAATAGCTCTTGGATGAAATAAAAATAAAAAATTGTTTAATCGTTATTTTCCATCTGATTTTTTAGTTACTGGTTATGATATTATATTTTTTTGAGTATCTAGAATGATGGGGCAGTCACTACAAATATTAGAGCATAAACCTTTTAAAAATATCTTAATTCATGGTCTAATACGTGATGAAAATGGGCATAAGATGTCTAAATCTTTAAATAATGGTATTGACCCAAATGATGTTATTAAACAAAAAGGGGCAGATACTTTAAGATTTTTTCTTTTAACTAATACTACCCCTGGTCAAGATTTAAGATATAGTGAAGAAAAAATCAATTCTTCTTGACGTTTTATTAATAAAATTTGAAATATTTCTTTGTTTATCTTGCATAATAAACCTACTAAATTTAAATATTATTTTGACATTAAAATGATAACAGAAGATATTAATATTTGAATTTTATCTAAATTTTCAATATTTCAAAAACAATGATTTATAAATATGGATAGATGTGAATTTAGTATTGCTGCAAAAGATTTAATTCATTTTATTATGGATAATTTTTGTTCTGCATATATTGAATTATCAAAAATTAATTTTAATCAAAAAAATGCACAAGATGAAACATTAAATACGCTAATTTATATTTTTATTGAAATTTTAAAAATGTTACATCCTTTTATTCCTTTTGTTACTGAGGATATTTATCAAAAATTAAATTTAAAAAAATCTATTCTCTTGGAAAAATATGCATTATTAACTTATACTAAAAAAGATTCTTATATTGAATTAATTAATACCATTATTCATCGAATTCGTGAATTTCGTGCTCAAGAAAATTTAAAGATTAATAAAGTACCTTTAGAAATAAAATTAATTCTAAATTTAAAATTACATCAAAGTATTGATAAAAATTTAACAAAAATTAATCAATTTTTGTTTAAGATTGTTAATCTTAAAATTATAGATGTTGTATCTGAAAAAGAATTTAATGCAGCATTAACACAAAATCTTATTTTAGTAAGTGACAATTTTGTTTTAGAAATTAAAATTAATGAATGATTAAATAAAAACATTACTAAAAAGTTACAAGAGGAATTAAATTTTTTAAATCATGAGATAAAACGTTCAAAATCGATTTTATCAAATAAAAAATTTTTAGAAAATGCCAAAAAAGAAAAAATAAACTTAGAAAAAGCAAAATTAAGTAATTATGAAGATAAGCATCTTTTATTAATGAAAAAAATCGCTAAAAACAAATAAAATGCTTTACATTGTTTTGAATAATGATAGTTTACAATTAAATTTTTTCTTAAGTAAAATTTTAAATAAATCTATTTCTCTAAAGAGTGAAATTATTAAATATAATTTAAAAGATACACATTTCAGTGATATATATCCTAATTTTTTTACTATTTCTTTTTTATCACAAAAACGGATTTTTATTATTAAAAATTTTGATTTAGCACCTAAAATGATTCCTAGTTTAGAAAAAATTAATGATATTGAAAATGATGTAATTCTAATTACAAGTAGTACAAACACAATTAAAAAAATTGAAAACACTAATTTAATAAATTCACAAAATATTTTTTCAATAAGTAAAACTGATAATACTTTCTTAACTTCTTTTTTACAAAATTATGCCAATCAAAACAATTTTAAAATTAATTTAAAAGCAATTACTTTTATTTTAAAAAATAGCATTAATATTTCGCCATCATTTTTAATCAATCAGATTAATGAGTGAACTAAATTAACTAAAGTAATTGATCTTGCTTTTGTCCAAAATAATTTAAAAACAAAAAATAATGTCTTTCTTTTAATTGAAAGAATATTATTAGATTCTCCTTTGGATTTTATGAAAACTTATAAGATTATAGTTAATAATTCATTTTTTGATTGAGAGAAGCTATTTAATTTTATGTATTTGCATTTATCTAAAATTCGGAAAATTCAAATATTAAAAAAAGAAAATATGGATCAAAATCAAATATGTACTCTATTAAAAATAAATATCTATCATTATTTTAATTTACAAAAGTATTTTTTTCTTTTTAATCTTAATAAGATTAATAAAATCATTACTTTAATATGCGAATATAACTACATAATTAAAAAAAATGTGTTATTATTTAATAGAGAAATTTATATTAATTTATTATTAAATATAATATTAATAACTAATCAAGTAGGTGAGTAATATCAATTTCAAAGAAATGTACAATAAAATCAGCATTTTGCTTTTTAATATTCTAAAAAGTGCTAAATTAAAATCTGATATGAGAATGACAGAAAGTTTTAAAAAAATAGTTATTACAGAGATTAATAATCTTTTTGCTTTGGAATTAGATTTTGATATTGTTGTTGATGATAATAAAAAACTATCTATGATTTTTGCGCAATTATTTGTTAATGAATTAGGTAGTGAACAAAAAATTGAAAAGTCTGATAATATTGATTTAGATATTATTACTAATAATTATAATCAAGCTTTAGAATATATTAATAAAAATTTTGTTGATATTAAATTTAATGAACGCTTAGATAATTCAAACTTTAATGATATTAATCAAAAAACATTATTACAATGCGTTAAAATTAATGAAGATCCTAAAAATATATTAGATAATAATAATCAAAATAATAATACTAATTTTACAAAATCTAATCCTAAAATTGAAGAAAGTAATACTACTACTAATAGTAATGCTAACAATGCTAATAATGCTAATTATTCAAATACAATGAATAATGCTAATTTTATGCAAAATAATTTAGGAATGCCAAAACATCCTATGATGGATCCTCGTTTTTATCCATATAAAACAAAACCAAAATGAATGCCATTGTATAAAAAAATATTATTTTTTATGTTATTGTTTTTCATGGTTAGTTCTTTTATTTTTTATTTATATGCTTTTTTAAATCAATATACATTTAATATTTTTAAATCTAATGATGGTAATACTTATTTTCCTTCATCTGGTAAAGCTCATAATACTACTATTGTTGTTAAATTAAGTATTTCTGGTTATACGAGTTTATTCCCAATTTTATTGTTATTATTTGTTATTGTAATGTATGGAGTAACTATTTATTCTAAACGTAAAATGCGTCGAGATGATTATCATTTTAATAATGTGATTTCTGTTATTACATTTGCTATTATAATTTATTCTGTAATTCAATTAATTACTTTTGCAATTCCTAGTCTTTATGGTAATAGAATTTCTGGTTGACTTAATAAGTTACCTTGAGATTCACATGCATTTCCAACTCCTGGTGGAATTTCCAAATCAAAATGAATTAGCAATGAAGTTAATAATATTATAGGATCTACTTCTTATAAAGTATCGCAAATATTTGCTATTATATTTTCTATAGTAGGGCTATTTATAATCGGTAATCTTATTTTTTCTTTTATAACTAATCCTCGTATAGATCATCAAAAAATGCAATTTGCTAATAATGAATATCAAAAACTTATTGCTGCAAAGTTTAAGGGTCAAGAATATAAAGTTGATCCTAAATTATTTGATAATGATTTATTAGAAAAAAAAAAATAAAAAAAGTAAAAACTAAAAAATAAATAAAAAACTTTTGATTAATCAAAAGTTTTTTATTTATAAATTTTTTTATTTATTTTCCGTATTTACAAATTTTAGATTTTAAATTTGCTGCTTTATTTTTATGATAAATACCTTTAGTAATTGAACTATCAATTATTGAAATAGCATTATTTTTTAATTCTTGAACATTTTCTACTTGATTATCAACTGCAAGTTGATATTTTTTAATAATAGTCTTTAGTTTAGATTTAAATGATCTATTAATTATTCTAGACTTTTCATTTGTAATAATACGTTTTTTTTGTGATTTAATATTTGCCATTATATTTCCCCTTTCAATTAAGCAATATGATATTTAATGTAAAAAAATTATAGCATTTTATTACCAAACTACAAGAAAATACAATATAATATTTAAATTAAATAGTTTATCGAGGTGTCTTATGTATTATAACTTAACAAATCATGCATTTATAAGATTTAAAAATCGTATTAGTAACAATATTATTCCAAATATCCAAAAAATGAGTTGATATGATTTAGAATCATATGTTAATAAATATATTAGTAGTGTCGATAATATTGATAAGTTCATTT
>CAZAJD010000018.1:0-10021 GCA_964485375.1 uncultured Mycoplasmatales bacterium
AAATCAAATATTAAAAATTCAAATGTATACGCTGGTTATACAAATGCAGAAAATACAATAATTGATATTTTAAATCATGGTGTATCTAATTATAGTTATCTAACTATAACTACTATGATAGAAGCAGAAATATATGGATTTAATATAAAAACAGATAAGAACTATTCTAAAGAATTAAATGATAAATTTAATTCTAAAATTGAACAATTTTTAGATTATATATGAAGCATAAGTTATATATTACCAACCGATAAAACATATCTTCGTGTATATTTAAATATTGCATACCATTATATGCCTTTATATATTATATTTCCGTATATGTATAACAAAATCTTGGAAAATGAAGTTTTAAATTCAAAACAAAAAACTAATTTAACAGCATTAGTTGCTTTATTAAGAAAAAATGATGGTAATTTTAATACAGGGTATAAGATTATTCATGGTGTTAATGAGGGTTTTGAAAATGATATGTTACATGTAGGAGATTATAATAAACTATTAGATACTATAGTTACTTTTAATCCTGATAATAAGTTAAATGGTAAAGCCCAATATGTTGCTGCAGGCTGAGGATATTATGGATTTCATTTATTTTATAATGAAGGAACTAAGAAAAGTTATATTTATTATAAAGGGAATCCATTTAGAAAAGATAATAGGGGCGGTATTATTTAAGCATTTATTCATCAACCATATTTTTAAAATCAAAAAACCAGGTTTTATAATCTATTTTTTTGATTTATTATTTGTTTTTTTAATTTTGGAATCTAAATAACATTAAATTTTAATAAAAATTCTAATTTTATAAATTATAAAAAATGTTAAACTTTTTATGTATAAAATATATAAATATAAAATCTATTAAAAAATTAGAAAGTTAATATTTATTATTAATTTTAATATATTCATACTTATTTAAAAAATAAATAAAATGTAATATTTAAAGAGTATAAAAAATGATTATAAATAATAGTAATGATAATTATGAAGTAAATAGTCAAAATTTTTTAAATTTTAAAAACTATTAACCAAATATTAAATCAACTTATAAAAGCCTAAAAAATCAAAATGAAATATTATGCTATTCATTTTTACTAGTGTATAATAAATTTATTAAAATTGAAATTTGAAAGTTGAAAAGTAAAATGAAAAAACTATTAGCAATATTAATGCCTTCTTTATTAATAACTACAGGTATTAATAATATAAAATTAAATAATAGTAATGATGTAGCAACTGTGCAAAAAATAACTACTAAATCAAATATTAAAAATTCAAATGTATACGCTGGTTATACAAATGCAGAAAATACAATAATTGATATTTTAAATCATGGTGTATCTAATTATAGTTATCTAACTATAACTACTATGATAGAAGCAGAAATATATGGATTTAATATAAAAACAGATAAGAACTATTCTAAAGAATTAAATGATAAATTTAATTCTAAAATTGAACAATTTTTAGATTATATATGAAGCATAAGTTATATATTACCAACCGATAAAACATATCTTCGTGTATATTTAAATATTGCATACCATTATATGCCTTTATATATTATATTTCCGTATATGTATAACAAAATCTTGGAAAATGAAGTTTTAAATTCAAAACAAAAAACTAATTTAACAGCATTAGTTGCTTTATTAAGAAAAAATGATGGTAATTTTAATACAGGGTATAAGATTATTCATGGTGTTAATGAGGGTTTTGAAAATGATATGTTACATGTAGGAGATTATAATAAACTATTAGATACTATAGTTACTTTTAATCCTGATAATAAGTTAAATGGTAAAGCCCAATATGTTGCTGCAGGCTGAGGATATTATGGATTTCATTTATTTTATAATGAAACAACTAAGAAAAGTTATGTTTATTATAAAGGGAATCCAATGTGAAAATATAATATGGGCAGTATTGTTTAAGCATTTATTCATCAATTATATTTCTAAAATTAAAAACAGATCATAAGATCTGTTTTTTTGATTTATTATTAATAGATTAAGTTTATAATTGCTATCCTTACATTAGATATTAAAAAATAAGTTATTTATCTTTAAATTTATTAAAGATATTAGCATATTCTTCCATAATTATTTTAGAAATAGTCTCACTAGCAACTTTATTTTTAATGCTTTGTGAATTATCTTCATAAATTTGTTTTTTTGATTTTAATTTTGGAATCTTAATAACATTAAATTTATTTTTGATGATTTTTTTTAAATTTGCTGCGCTGATATCAAAACCATCACTTACTTGTTTAAGATTAATTTTTAAATTAATTAAATCCCTAGGATCAAAATAAATAAGTCCAGTTCCTAAAATTAAAACTAATGTTGCATATTCTAAATGAAATTTTTGATTATTTCCATGAATATTTTTTAATCTTATTTGAGAGACTTTTGATAAACTTTTAAGTGAAAATTTAGATTCATTTATTAAAAGATCATACCCTAGTTCATTAGAACCTTGTCTTGTTACATTAAATTTAAATGATCTTAAAAGAACTGCCAAAAAAATTTCACAAGAATGCCCTATAATAAATTTATTTTCATTAATTGCTGGATCATAAGATAAATATAATTCGTTAATTAATTTAACAAACTCTTTGAGATGTTTTTGATATTTTGGATTCTGGAAGCATTTCTTGATTTCTAAAAATATCTGTTTCTCTAATTCGTAAGACTTCATTTAATAGTACCTTTAACACATCTACAACTATTGAATTACCTGATAATTTATATAAATCATTCGATAACATAAGTTTACTTACTTTATTATAATCTTGTTTGCTAAACCCCATTAGCATTCAACTTTCTAATGGAGTTAATTTTGAAACATGCTCACCATCAGTTATTTTAATTACATTACACACATTTAAAGTTCCGCAATATTTCTCAATTTTCCATGCTCGATTATATGAACCATTAATATTTCCACTAGGTGCTTTTCAAGTACAAAAATTAGTTCAATTTTTATATTCAATTTTTTGGTCTTCCAAATGTCGTTCTGAAAAATTATTAATTTTTAAAAAGGATTCTAAACTTGGCATTTTGATATGTAATTTATTTCAATTAATGATATTTAATTGATCCTTTTTACTTGGAGAATTTAAAAAAGAAACAACAAAAACTCGATCTCGATTTTGTGGAATACCAAAATTTTTAGCATTTAAAATTATAGGTTCTGCAGTATGGTATCCGATCTCACTTAAATCTTTTATATATTCATCTAAAACTTTTTGATGTTTAGTCACTAAATTTTTTACATTCTCAAAAACCACTATTTTAGGTTTAATCAATTCAATCATTTTAACTGACTCTCAAATTAAACTTGAACGTGTTTTTGAAAGTTTTTCACCACCTAAATTTTTACCACCTTGAGAAAAATCTTGACAAGGACTGCCAGAAAATAATATATCACATTGGTTTTTAAATTTTAAAATTTTATTAGGATCATAGTTGCATATATTACCAATATTCAAGAGTTGATCATTAAAAATAGCATTATATGCACTTATTGATTTTGGATTTATTTCGCTAATAAAAAGCGTCTTACTTTTTATGCCACAATTATTTAAAGCTTTCCTAGGTGAACCAATTCCTGTAAAAAGTTCAATAATATTTATTTTTTCTTTTTTAAAAATCATACAAACCATCATTCTATTTGAAAAATATTTTTTAAAATTAGTGGATATTTAAAAATCTATTATATATTTTAAATTAAATTTATTCCACTATTTTATTATATAAAATTATATTGGTATTATAATAATTTTATTATTATAATAATTATTTATTTTTTAATATCAATATGTACTATAAATTATTTTTAATATATTCTAAAACATTTTGCTATTAAAAAAATAAATAATTTTATAGATAATACAAAAATTAATAAACGATATAAAGGAGGGAAAGAAATTCCAAATAGAAATAAATAAATAATTTTAAAAAAAATATAGTATTTTATTTAACAAAAAATTGAATAGAGGAATAACATATGAATGATTTACAAAATTATGATGTTACTAATGAACCATTTAATAGATTAATAAAAAAATGCCATTTACCTGTTTTTCAAAGAAAAATAGTATGAAATAACAAAAAAATAATAAGTCTACTAATATCAATACTAAAAGGGTTCCCAATAGGTCATATCTTACTATCTCCATATAAAGATGAAATTGGGAAATTTCTTCTTGTTGATGGTCTTCAAAGATTAACTGCTATTGATAAAATAATTAAGAATTTATATATATTCTTAAATAAAAAAGAAATTTTAGAAGTTTTAATAAATAATTGTTTTGCAGAAATATTAGAAGAAATATTCAAAGAATTTGTTGAAAGAAAGTCAAATCCAAAAGAATTTGAAAAACAACAAAATAATTTTAAAAAAGATATTTTGAAAACTGTACTCATTATATTGAAAGAAAATAAATCTTCTTATACAGAAGAAATTACAAAAAAAATTGATATTTGATTTAATAACAAAGATTTTATAATGAAAGATTGTAATGAAAAAAATAAATTTAATGCAATTATTTTAATATTAAAATTATATAACCAAATTGAAAATAAAATAAAAGATATTCAAAATATACCGATTTATTATATTAATTATTATGGAGATGAAAGTAATTTACCATTTTTATTTACTAGCTTAAATACTGGAACACAAAGTTTAACTAAATATGAAATTTATGCATCTAAATGATCGAATTATAAATTAAATATCAATACCAGAGATGATAAAAAGAAATCAAATAGTATTTTAAAAAATATATGTGAATTTTATAAAAATAAATTAAGCGAAACAAAAAATATACAAATTGAAAAATTAGATGATTTAGAAAAAATGATAAATAAGCCAACCCCAGAAATAGTACAAATCAATTTACATGAATATTGTATAGGGATTGGGTGATTGCTTCAGGATTTATGATTTTACAAGAGTAATAAAGAAAAATTAGATAAAAAAATTAGTATGATTGGATTTGATTTTATAAATTTATTGCTTTTTAAAGATGAAAATTTAGAACAATTAAGTATTTTTTTTAATAAACACTCTAAAGATGATAATATGGTAATGTTTTTATTAGACTTAAAAAATATGCTATTAGAAAGTTTTAGAACTGTCTTTATGTTATTAAATAAAAATTTAGTAAATGAAAATATGAATTCTAAAAATTCTAAATATTATATAGAGTCTCGAAGACATGTTGAATTTATTTATGCTTCATTTATTTTAAATAACTATTCAATTGATAAAGAAAATTTAAAAATTACTAAAATTATTGAATCAAAAAGAAATACTAAAGATTTTAAAAAATTTAGTATATTTTATATAATAATCGATATTTTAAATAAAGAATTTACATCAAATAGACAAATGAGTTCCGTTATAAGTAAATTAAACGAAAAAGACATTAAAAGGTATTTATCTATGCCTAGTAATGAAGAAATAAATTGTACTTTAGAAGAAAATTTAGAAGAAATAATAAAAACTGAAAAAAAAGTAATTTCAAGTACTAATAAATTAGTTTTAAATTATTTATTTAATTTTATAAAATACAATAAAATAGTTGATAACTCAGAAAAGGTTTATATAGAAAATAACAAATTTGAATATGACCATATATTTCCAAAATCTTGCTTAGAACATAATAATATAAAAGATAATAAATCAAATTTTTTCAATATTGGTTTAATAAGTTCAGAAAACAATAAAATAAAAAGTAATAATAATATAAATAAATGTAAAGAATTTAATGATAAATTAAAAAGTAATAATCCTTTTTATAAAATATTTAGTATTAATTTTGATTGAGAAAATAAAAATAAACATCGTGATGATTATAAAGAAAGTTATCAAACATTGTTGCGTAATCGTAGTGACGCATATATCAATATTTTTCATTCAATAAAAAGAGAAATAGAAGAGAAATATTAGATGATATGTATTAAAAAATGTGAAATTTATAATATTTGTTATCTGAAAATAATTTATAAAAAAGAAATAGATATTTAAAATAATAAGTTAAAGAAATATACTTAATTAAATAAACATCTTTTTAAAAATTTATTGAAATTTTATATTTTACATAAAATGTATGATATAATAATTTAATATATTTATAAATAAGTATATAAATTATATTTTATTTTCATAAAATTAAAAATAGGCTCTCTGTTTGCTCACTACATGAACAGAGAGCCTATTTTTATTTTTTATTCTAGAACTTATCTTAAACTTTTACAAACTATTATGGTATTTTTCATTTTAATGCTGTTATAATATTTTTATAGAAAGTTGAATAAAATAAATTATGAAAAAATTACTTATAATATTACTCCCTAGTTTCTTTTTAACACCTGGTATTAATAATATAGCATCACATAATACAGATTTAAAAACTTCTAATATTATCAATACTAAAACTAATGATTTACCAACTTACAAATATTACCTTTATGCAGAAAAAATGATTCTAGAATTATGTTGAAATACTCCTTTAAGACCATGAACATTTGAACAAGTGGTTAATTATATGGATGCAGCAATGTATGGAATAGATCTAGATAAAGATAGAAATTTTGCTCATGATTTTAATATATTAATTAACAAAAAAGTTAATGCCTTCTTAAATTATCTTAGCTGAATTATGATTACTGACAAAAATTATCTTCGCATATATCTAAATTATGCATACCGCTTTATACCTTTATATACTATGTTTCCATATATGTATAATGAAATCTTAAAAAATAATAAATTACCTAAATGACAAAAAGATAATCTTGACAAAATAGTTGGCTTATTAAGAGCAAATGATTATACTTTTGATACAAACAATAAACCTATTCATGGAGTTGCTGAATACTTTGAAAAAAATATGGCACAAGTAGGAAAATATACTATCTTATTAGACATATTATCAAAACTCAATATTAATCTAATGAATATTAATTCTCAATATGAATCTATGGGTGGCACATATTATGGATTTTATTTATTCTATAAACAAAAAAGTAATATAAGTATGGTAAGATATGGAGCTAGTCCTTTTAAAAAAGATAATATTGTTACATATAAAAAATACGGATAAAAGATATTTATTTTTTATAAATCAAAATGCAAGGGATAATTAAATTCCAAGCATCTCTCTTTTTGAAAAAAATTCCTTTATTTTTAATTAATTAAAAAAATTATTAAAGCAGTTAATTTTAACTGCTTTTTTATTTATTATTTATTACTTTATTAATATTAAACAATATAATTTATAATAATTAAGTATTATTAGAATATTGAATTTTATATTCTAATAATATTATCAAAATATTAAAAAAATAACGTTATTGAAATATTATAAAATAATAGAAAAACTAAGAAAGAGAAAATAAGTATGAAAAAATTATTATTAATATTATCCCCTATTTTAGTTGCTGGACCAAATATTACTAATTTAACATCAGCAAATCATCATCATATTAATACTAAAAATATTAATACTAAAAGTATTATCCAACCTGAATATTCTGGTTATATTAATGCTGAAAATACTTTAATATCATTATTAAACCAAAATCCACAACTAGATAATTTTGCAAATATCGTCGATATGTTAGATGCATCGATATGAAATATAAATGTTCAAACAGATCCTAATTTTCTTCAAGAGTTAAATTCTAAAATCAATTACCGTACTAAAACTTTAATAAATGAATTTGGAATTATTTTACCTACAGATAGAAATTATCTTAATCAATACGTAAGTTACGCTTATCATTATGTTCCTTTATATACTATGTTACCTTATATGTATAATCAAATATTAAAACAAAAAAAATAACAAGTGATCAAATGAATAACTTAAATCAATTGATTACTATATTTAAAAATAATGATCAAAATTTTAAAACTAATTATAAACCAATCCATAATGTGGGGGCTTATTTTGAAAAAAATATGGCACAAATAGGAAAATACAATACATTATTAGATATTTTATCAGTAGTAAATATTAATGATGAAGATACATATGTTGAAACTCATAGTCTTGGAAGTACATATTATGGTTTTGATTTATTTTATAATCCTTTTACCAATAAAGGTTTTGTAGAATTTCAAACATCACCATTTTTAAAAGATAATGATATTTTATATCGAAATTATGCTTAAATAATTAGATATTTTAATTAAAAAATCTAATTATTATTAATTATTTAAAAATTTATTAATCACAAAAAATCAAACAACTTCTATTGCAAATGAAATAGTAAATTGTTTGATTTTTTTTATAAAATTTTTAATTATCAATATTATTTAATAACTTATAATGATGTTAATTATTAATAGAGTGTTAGCACAATTTGAATTTGGATAAGATCATCTTTATAATCATGGACTATTAATCCCCCCTTGAATTAAGAATCAATTTAAAATTTGGTTGAGCTGTATAGCAAAAGGTTTCACTTCTTAACCTAATGTAATCCCAGTATTATTTTTGTAAATAGTCTCTACTATTGCAGAAGTAAGAAACTTAATTGCGCATTTATCATTATCTTTTAAATAAAAAGTTGAAAGGAATCCTGTAATAAATTGAATAGTAAATAGAATGGGCAACTCAAGATGAAATAGAAGCTGGTGTAAAAGTATAAATAGCATTATAGATTCTATCTGAAGTTGATCCTGATATAAAACAAGAAATAGTATTACTGCTTACTGTTGTTATGCCTAGTGATAATACTAATAAACTTAGTATTTTTTCATACTTTTCCTCTAATATTATATATATAAATATTAATTATATCAAAATAGTAAAATCTAAAACCATACAACTAGTGAACGATAAAAAAAGTATCTGCTATTAAAATAAATAACAGATACTTGAATTTAATTATTAATCTTAATTAACTAATTACTTTTATATCAATTTCTGAAGTTGGTTGTACGCTATCTTTAATTTCCATACTTGAATTTGAAAATATTATTTGAAAAGTATCTCCAACAGCAGGATGTCAAGCTGTACCTAATGTAATAGAATTATTATTATACTGAACATCTGTCCCACTAACAAGTTTAAAATGTACTTCAATTTTGTCAGTATTTTCTAAAAATAAACCTAATGGTGCCCCACTAGAAAATTGTACAACAAAATCTGAAGTTGATCCTGCAGGTCAAGATGTTCCAGCTGATGGTTGAAATTTATAAAGTGTGCCGAAAACTCTATCTGGAGTTAAATCCCTTTCTTTATTTTTATCTATTGCATTACCACATGCAACTAGATTCCCTGTGCCTGTTAAAACAATAGATGATATTGCGAATAAACTTAGTAATTTTTTCATAATTTTCCTCATTTTTTAATATAATATATTATAAAAATATTATAGCAAAATAAAAATTATAATCAAACATTTTCTGTTTTTTTTAAAAAAAACAGAAAATGTTTGATATAATTAATAATTATCTTGAAAATACTACTAGTTTGAATTATTTATTAAGTAACATTATCTCAATTGCTGCAATATTACTTAAATTAACACTAACTATCATACTAAATTTAGCCAAAGTTATTTTAAAATGAAGTCTGCTATATCAGGTTCAAAAGCTTTACCTAATTTAATAAAATTATCGAAATACTCAACCAGTCAACTAGTAATACTACTAAAATGATATCGACAAATTATCACCATCTTTTAAATAAAGATTTTTAGGATTCCCTGACTTAAAATCAACAGTAAATGATTTTCCAACATCTCAGTTAGTACCAGATGCTAAATATACATATGGGTCTTCATAAACTCTTTTACAAACCACTAAACTTCTTACTGTAGTTAAAGTGATAGATGATAATGCAAATAAACTTAATATTTTTTCATAATCTTTCTCATTCTTTAGTAGAACATATTACACAGATATTATAGCAAAATAAATTTATTAATATACTCCATAAAAACAAAAATAAAACATTTGCTATTTTCATTAACTATAACAAATGTTTTATTAT
>CAZAJD010000019.1:0-8044 GCA_964485375.1 uncultured Mycoplasmatales bacterium
TAAAGATTTATATATTGTAACTAAACAAGATGTTATAGTAACAATAAAACCTTCATCAATAGAAAATATAATTGATCAATATTAGAATTTAATCTTTAAAATTGACATTTAAATTTGAATATTATAATATTATCTTTAATACATATTAACTAAATTTTAAATAATTTTATATTTTTAAATTTAGTAAATGGAAATGTTACTTACTAAATACTAAAATTATTAATCTACACTTATCATCGGAAGAGAGAAATATTAGTGGGAATATTAAAAAATAAAAAAGTAAAAACTATTAAAGAAAATAAAAAGTTTAATTTAAGAAGTTTAATTTGATTAGGATTTAATTATACTTGTGGGATGGCATTTCCGCTTACATTTGGAGCTTTAATCACTGATCCTAAAACAGGAATTGGAATGTACATTTTTGTTGTTTTAATATTAGGTTCACTTATTGCTGGGTGTATGGGATATGGATATGCTAAATTATCTAGAGTTTATATCAAAAGTAATGGGGGAACATATTCATATGTTCGTGCATCATTTGGACGTTTTTGAGGTTGATTTATTGGGGCGTTTCAATATTTAACTTTACCTTTAGCGGTAACATCAATGATTTTATCAATGATTTCGATTAACTTTTCAGGTTATGTAAAACCTGATCCAACAACTCATTTTGCAGGATGAGGACCATATTGAAGTGTATATTTAAATTTAATTGGTATAGTAATATATGCTTTATCTGCATCAAGTATTTTCTTAGGTATAAAATTCTTTAAAGGGTTTATTGATGTTGCTGGTGCAATCAAATGAATATCAACGATTTTTATTGTTATATGTGCAATGGCTTTAGCAAGTAAAGATAATTTTCAAGGTTTTCATTATATAATAAATGGTAAGTCTGGATCTGATGGTGGAGGATCGCATTTAACTTTTTTTAATTTTAATAATGCCTTTATTTCTTTTTTCTATTTTTATGCGGGATTTGAGACTTATTCAACAATTACTAAAAATGTACAAAATCCTTCTAGAACAATTCCACGTTCAATTTTATGAGTTACATTATTAACATTATCTTTCTATGTAATAGTTATAATAATGTTCATGGGTATAAGTCCACTTACTAAAGATTGATTCTCATCAAACCCTGCTTTAAATATAGGTCAAGAAGTTGCTGGTTGATTGGGAACGGTATTAGTTATTTCTTCAATGATTTCTTTAAAAGTTAATGCTGCAATTCAAAGTAGTTTATATGCATCAGGAATGTTAGAACCATTAGCTATAGAACATTATATATCTCCTAAATTTTCACATTTGAATAGAGATGGAATTTCAATTAAATCAGCATCATTTAATATGATATTAACTATATTATTTACTTTTTTATTAACTTGCTTACCAATTTTATTTGCAGGTAATGATAATGTTTCTTATTCATCATTATTAGGATTTTCATCATTATTAATTTTAGTACAATATTTATTTGTAACATTAGTATTATTTAAATTGCATTTAACAAAAAAAATGACATTACGTATATGAGAACAAATAATTTTTACAATAGTTAGTGTATTTTTATCTTTTGAAATTATTATTTATGTCTTCTCACAATTTAAAAATACTTTAGGGATTAGTGATTCAGATCCTACTATTAAAATTAATTCATGATTTGCAATAGTAGAAATTATTTTATTTGTATTTATTACTATTAGTATTATTGTTGCATATTATGCATATTATATGCCAGTATATCGTAAACGTATTCAAGAAAATCCTGATTTACAAGCAAGATTAAATTCAATGTTCGAAATTAGTTATTATGCTACTCTTGAACAAGAAACATATAAAAAATTAAGAATATCATTAAAAGAAAATTATGCTGTTTATAAAACTGAAAAAGAGAAAAAAACAGATAATCTATCTTTAAAAAATTACGTAAAAACTAAAAAAGATTTTTTAGTATCATTCAAAAAAAATATTAAAAAATTAAAAAATACTTTAAATAATGAAGTTAAAAAAATTAGTTCATTAGATTTTAAACAAGAAAATTGAGAACTTATAAATGATCTTAGAAATAATTATGAAAATAAAATTTTATCTTTAAAAAATAAAAAAAATAAACATCTTTTTGATTTAAAAATGAATAATAAACCAAGTTTCGCAGTTAAGTATAATTTTATTACTGCAAAAAAAACAATCAAACAAGAACGAGCAAAAATTTTAGATAGGTTTATTGAACATTCTGGAGATAATCTAGATATTATTGTCAATTAATCATTATTAAAAAAACTAGTTTATTAACTAGTTTTTTTAATAAAATTAGAAATTAGGTATTTTTATTAATTTATTGTATGATTAATAAATCTATATATCTATATTATTAAGAAAATAAAGCGAGGGAAATTTAAATCTTATTATGTCAATCACAAATATATTTTTTTCACCAATGTTATTAGCAACATCACAAAACTATACTTTAGATATTATTTTAGTTTTAATTGTAATTGGTATTATAATCTTTACTACTGTAACTTCAATTATAAATAAGAAAAACCGTATTAAAGAAAAAGATAAACGTAAAAGAGAAGTTCGTGAGAAAATTAAATCTTTTATTAGAGAAACCGACCATAAAAAAAACCTTTTAATTGAATTTGAAAAAATTGTTGCAAGAAAAGGTAAAGAATATAAAAATCGTGATATTTTTGAAGTTATTATTAATATAAAAGATCCTAAAACTAATAAACATATTGAAGATCGCGCATATGAAATTGAAGGAATCAGTATTCCGATTGATAAAAAAAATTATTCATATGATTGAGTAATTAATTCACGATTAGATTTAGACCATACTCGTAAACGTATTAATATATTAGAAGGTAAAATTAAATTAACTAAAACTGAACTTAAAAATAATAAAATTAAAAACAAACAGAATAAAAAGCAAAAATATTTAGATGCTAAATCTGAAAATAAAGCAAAATTAAAAACTAAAAAAACTAAACCGAAAGAAAATTATAAACCTAATTTAGATGGTAATAAGTTTATTCCTCAGCGTAAGAAAAAGTAAAGTAAAATAATCATGAATCATAACTTATTAAATAAATCATATATTAAAAAGGATGATTTTAAAAGATTTAAAGTTTGTCCTAAAATCATGTTAGCTTTTTATAATAATAAATACAAAAAAAATACAATTAATTTATTAACTAATAAAAAAATTTCATTTTTGAATAAAAAGCTTAAAAGCGAACTCCAATTTCATTCTAAACTTGATGATCTTATTTCCCTTAAAACTCCTAATGTTAAAAGATATAGAGGAGAAAGCATTGAAGATGGAATGGCGATTGGCGCTTTAGCTAAACAATATTTTATTAATAAAAAAATGCATTATAAAGATTTATCATTAAATAATATTAATGATTCGCTAAGATTAACCAAAGAGTATATGGAAGATCCGACTATTGATGTTTTATTTGAACCTACTTTTTTATACAATAATGCAATCACTAGATGTGATGTTTTAAAAAGAACATATAAAGGTTGAGAGATTATTGAGGTTAAAGCTAAAACCACTAAAAACATTTCTAAATCTGCAAATGAGTATTTGAATGATATTACATATCAATTTTATGTTTTAAAAAATAATTATATAAAAATTAAAAATTTAAAACTTATGATTATTAATAGCGATTTTAGATTTGATGATAAGGAAATAGCATTAGGAGAATTTTTTGCATTTATTAACGTTTTAAAAAAACATAACTTATATGAATATGCTATTAATTATTCTAATAAAAATATGGATAAAGACATTGAAACTATTCAAAAACTTATAAATATCGATTTTAAAAATTTTGAAAATTTTTTTAAATCTAAAAAATGTGCTGGAGAAGAATATTGTAAACAAGTGATTGCATATATTGATCCTAAAAATACAATTTTTAATTTAACTAATTTATTTGTTAAGAAAAAAGTTAAATATTTTTATGATGATGGTATATATATGCTAACAGATTTAAATGAAGATGATATTGAATTAAATCCTTCTCAAAAAAGGCAAGTAGAAGTTATAAAGGATTCCTCTAAAGAAATCGACATAAAATTTTATGTTAAACTCTTACATATTTTATCTGAATATAAATATCCTATATATATGTATGATTTTGAAACAATGAAATCAGCAATTCCAAAATTTGTACATACTAAAACCTATCAACAAATTCCATTTCAATATTCATTGCATATACTATTAAATCCTAATTTTAATTATAAAAATAATCAAAATATAAAACATCATTATTTTCTATCATCAGGAGAAACAGATCCTAGAGTAGAATTTATTAACCATTTTATTTTAGATTTTTGCAATAATGATAATCCTGTTTATGTATCTTATAATAAATCATTTGAGATTATGATTATAAAGGAATTAATAAACTATGTAGATTATGATTTGAATAATAAAAGAAATATTTTTAAAAACCATCTTAAAATTATTGCCAAATTAAAATTCGTAATGAATAATACTATTGATTTAATGGATTTTTTTCATAATTTTCTGATTTACAAAGTTGATTTTAATGGTAGTAAAAGTATAAAAGCTACTTTACCATCTTTTGATGCTGATTTTGATTACAGTAACCTTAATATTCAAAAAGGTGATATGGCATCTGAATTATTCAGAAGAAGAGTGGAAAATAATATAAAAATAAAAGATTGATATCATAATTATTCTAACGATATGATAAAATATTGTAATCAAGATACCTTAGGAATGGTTGTACTATTTTCCAAAATTTTAGAATTAATTAATAATCATCAAGAACATTAAATAAAGAGGTGAGTGTAATATGGAAAAAAATAATAAAATCATTTTTATGGGTACCCCTTTATTTGCAGCAAACGCTCTTCAATCTTTAATTGATTTAAAATATAATATTATTGCGGTTGTTTCTCAACCCAATAATTGCAAAAAAAAAATTAACTATATAAAAAATATCACTGATAAATATAATATTCCTCTTATGCAACCTATTAAAATCAATAGTATTAAAAAAGAAATTGTAGATCTTAAACCAGATTTTATTATAACTTGTGCTTATGGACAATTTTTATCTCAAACAATTTTAAATATTCCTAAATTAGCGATTAATATTCATGCATCTCTTTTACCGAAATTACGTGGTGGAGCACCCATACATTGAGCTATTATAAATAGAGAAAAAACTACGGGTGTATCTATTATAAAAATGACTTCTAAAATGGATGCAGGTCCAATATATGCAATTAGTGAAATAAAAATTAGTGATACTGATACCATGATAACTTTACATAATAAACTTATGGAATTAACTAAGAGAATATTGTCTCAAAAATTAACAAATATTTTTAATGGGAATATAAAACCTATTAATCAAGATGAAAGTCAAATTACTTTCGGTTTAAATATTACAAGAAAAGATGAAAAAATTAATTTTAATAATAGTACAGATAATATTATTGCAAAAATTAAAGGATTATATTCATGACCAATTGCATATTCATTATTGAATAATAAAATACATAAATTTTATTTTGCAAAAACAAGAAATTTTAAAAATCTAGATGAATCTAAAAAACAAAATGGCGAAATTGTAGACTTAGATAACAAAGGGATACATATTAAAGTTACAAATGGATGTTTAATTATTGAAAAAATTCAAATAGCAGGAAAAAAACCACAGGATACTTTCAATTATTATAAAAGTGCACCAAAAGGAATCTACATAGGCGGAAAATATGAATAGTAATAAAAAAATTAGAAATTTTAGTATAATAGCACATATTGATCATGGCAAATCTACATTAGCAGATCGAATTTTAGAAATTACAAATGCTGTTTCAAAAAGAGAAATGAAGAATCAAATTTTAGATTCAATGGATCTTGAAAGAGAACGTGGAATTACTATTAAATTAAATTCAGTACGATTAGAATATAATGATGTAAATAATGAAAAATATATCTTAAATTTAATCGATACTCCAGGCCATGTAGATTTTTCTTATGAGGTATCACGTAGTTTAGCTGCATGTGAGGGAGTTATTTTAATTATTGATGCAACCCAAGGTATACAAGCACAAACATTAGCAAATGTTTATTTAGCATTAGATAATAGTTTAGAAATTATCCCGGTTATAAATAAAATAGATTTACCTAATGCAGATCCAGATTATGTTAAAGATGAAATAAAAAAAATAATTGGAATTGATGCAGCAGATTGTCCGTTAATATCAGCAAAAACTGGGGAAAATGTTGATCAAGTTTTAGAAAAGATTATAGAACAGATTCCTCCTCCTCAGTATTTACCAGATTTACCATTAAGAGCTTTAATATTTGATTCTTATTATGACAAATATCGAGGTGTTATGGCATCAGTAAGAGTTTTTGAAGGTAGTATAAAAAAAGGCGATAAAATCAAAATTATGGGCGCTAAAGTTGAATATGAAGTAGTTGAATTAGGGGTTAAAACACCTAATGAAGTGAAAAGAGATATCTTAATCTCTGGTGAAGTAGGTTATATTGCAGCTGGTATTAAAGATATAAAAACTGCAAATGTGGGGGATACGATTACGCATTCTCATAATCCAGCAAAAGTAGCACTTCCAGGATATAAAAAAATGAATCCAATGGTATATTGCGGACTATATCCTATTGATCAAGCAAAATATAAAGATTTAAAAGAAGCTTTATCTAAAATTCAATTATCAGATGCAGCATTAGTTTATGAACTAGAATCATCTAAAGCCTTAGGATTTGGATTTAGATGTGGATTTTTAGGATTATTACATATGGAAATTATTCAAGAAAGACTTGAAAGGGAACATAATATCGAATTAATTTCTACAGCACCAAGTGTTAAATATAAATTAGAATTAACAAATAATACTACTATTTTTATTGATAATCCTTGTGATTTTCCAATGGTTCAAAAAATTAAAACTATTTATGAACCATATGTATTGATTAATATTATGACTCCGAGTCAATATTTAGGAAATTTAATGGAGCTATGTAAAAATAAGCGTGGTATTTATCAAAATATTGAATATATTGATGAAATGAGAAGAACGTTGATATATCAAATACCTTTAAATGAAATTATTTTTGATTTTTTTGATAAATTAAAATCAATTTCTAAAGGATATGCATCTTTTGATTATGAATTTTTAAATTTTGAAAAGAGTAAATTAGTTAAAATGGATGTGTTATTAAATGGTAATGTAGTTGATGCACTATCTATTATTACGCATAGAATGTTTGCGCAAGATAGAGGACGAAATTTATGCTTAAAATTAAAAGAAATTATTCCTAAACAAAATTTTGAAGTTCCGATTCAAGCGGCAATTAATAGAAAAATCATTGCTCGAGAAACAATAAAAGCTTACCGTAAAAATGTAACAGCAAAATTATATGGTGGAGATGTTACAAGAAAAAATAAGCTTTTAGATAAACAAAAAAAAGGTAAAAAAAGAATGAAATCAGTTGGTTCAGTTGACTTACCTCAAGAAGCTTTTATGGCGATCTTGAAAATAGATTAATATACTTGATTTAGAAAGAATAAAATTATGAATTTTGCAAATAAATTAATTTGAAAAATTATTAATAATTTTTTAAAATTAAAAAAATTGGAAATTAAAGATTTTCAAAATAAAATTATTGTAGAAAAACCAAAAAATAAAAATCATGGTAATTTATCTACTAATCTTGCTTTTTTGATTAAATTTGTATATAAAAAATCTTTAAAAGATACATCAGATGATATTCTTGCATTTGTTATTCAAGATTATAAAAAATATTTCGATAAAGTTGAAGTTGTTAATGGCTTTATTAATTTTTCTTTTTCTAATAATCTTGTTTCACATATTTTGAGTGAAATACTCACTTTAAAAGATGATTATGGTAAATCACCTAAAAAAGGTAAAAAGTATGATCTAGAATTAGTATCTGCAAATCCTACAGGGTTTTTACATTTAGGGCATGCAAGAAATGCATGCATATCTGATAGCATGG
>CAZAJD010000020.1:0-7077 GCA_964485375.1 uncultured Mycoplasmatales bacterium
AATTATATTCCTAGTGGACTTTTAACTTATCCTGCACTTATGGCTGCTGATATTTTACTATATCAAGCAGATATTGTTCCTGTAGGTAAAGATCAAAAACAACATATCGAATTAACAAAAACTATTGCTAAAAGAATGAATGAAAAATATGGCAAATTATTTAAAATACCAAATGAGCATAATAATAAAAAAAGTATTAAAATTATGGATTTAAAATTTCCCAATAAAAAAATGTCCAAATCTAGTAAAGATAAAAATAGTTATATTTCTATTTTTGATACAGAACAAATGATTACAAAAAAAATTAAAAGTGCAATAACTGACAGTGAAAATAAAATTTACTATAATCCAAAAGAAAAACCTGGAGTTAGTAATCTTATAAATATTTACGCAGAATTTAGTGATAGAACAATCGAAAGTATTGAAAAAGAATTTGAAAATATGAACTATGGTGAATTAAAAACTGCTTTAATTAAAATAATATGAGCAAAATTAGAAATTATTCAAAATAAATATGCAAAATTAAAAGAAAAGGTTATTATCAAAAAAATGATTCAAAATTCAAAAAAAGCTAAAGCAATCGCAAACAAAACTTTAACTAATGTAGAAAATAAAATTGGTTTAAATATATTATAAAAACTAAAATTTTATTTAATATAAATACTAAACATAAAATTATTATTATTAAAATAATTTAATTGAAAATAATATTTATTAAATTTTAATATTCTATTTTTAGGATAAGCAATTGAATTGATGCTTATTTTTTTTTCTTCTAAAAATCATTCTAATAAACTTCATTTCTGATTTTTAATCTTACTTGTAGAAATATTTAAATGGTTAGAAAACAGATTTTTAACACTTTCTGATCCATTTACTAGTCAACGACAATGCCCTATTTCCTTAATTAACCCTGTTGTATCGTATTCATCATATACTTTACCTATAATTGCTTCAATTATGTCTTCTAGTGTTATTATGCCTAAGAAAGTATTTCTATTATCGTTAGAAATAATAATCCCCATATGAATTTGTTTTTCTTGCATAAATTTTAGCATTGTATCTAATTTACTATTTTCATAGAAAAATAGTGGATGTTTAATTAAATTGTGAAAATTGCTATTTTCAGCAGGAAAATTATTAATATTAGTAATCATTTCTTTTAAGAAGTCTTTTAAATATATTACTCCTGATATTCTTTTGGTTATCCGATGAACTACAGGAATTCTAGAATATTTAAATTTTGAACAAAAACCTAAAAGATCTTTTCATTTATCATCATGGTATAAAAATTTTACATTCTTTTTATTAATCATGCTATTTTTAGCTATTTTGTCATCAAAAGTAATAGCAGATTTTACTAATTCTTTTTCTTCTACTTCAAGTATCCCATTTGATGAAATTACATTAATTAATTCTAATAATTCATTTTCACTAAGCAAATCTTGATTTTTACCATTTTTTAAAATTTTAGTTCATCATAAAAAAGGGTAAAGTATTCATGATAAAAAAACTAAAAGTGGAGATATGAATAAAAAATATTTTTCAGGGCAACGCTTTGCAAAAATTTTTGGAATAATTTCACAAAATATTAATAATAAAATAGTTGAAATTAAAGTAGTAATAGTTGTCTCTAATCCTATATCAAGTTTTAAAAGATTAGAAATCAATGTTAAAGAAATAGTCGCAATAGAAGTAATTGCAAATGTATTTGTAATTAATATCACCATTAAAGTTCGATTATAATTATTTAATAATCAATTAAAAATATTAGATCTAATATAAAATTTTTTCTTATTAAGTAATGATTGAATTTTTGCAATACTCAAAGAAGTAATTGATGTTTCAGCAGCTGACATAACTGCGCCTAATAAAATAAGAAAAATAATAAGAATAAATAATAATATGTTTACTAAAGTATTCGATTCCATTGTTATAAAAAGAACTCCGCACTATTTTCTATAAAATTCTATTTAAAAAAAAAAATAATAATATATAATAAGTATATTGTATTTAAATATATTGTATAAAATCTTTTTTAAATATACTATATTTATAAAATATATTATAATAGAAATTTGGAAAAAAAAATGAAAAAAATATTGAAAATAATTGCATCAATAATAGTTGTTGCACCATTATCAACTAGTGCAGTATCATGTAATGAAAATAGCAATTATGATCATTTTATATCATGAGTGAATAATAAAGATACATTTGTTTTATATATATCTGCTTCTGATTCTGATAATTCAAAAACATTTAATAAGGATATTTGAACAGACTTAAACAAAGATAGAAATCATGAATTTGATTCAACTCGCGAAGATAGTACTTGAAATACATTTAAAAATAATGAATTAGCAGATATTGATTTACATAATTTTAATGATCCTGAACAAAGTGAATTACAATGTGAAACTTGATTTACAGATATATTAAAATGATGTGCTCAAGAATCATATAATGTTTCAGCACCAGGATATCCAGCTTCTAAAGATATAATTAATTCTTATACTAATGCATATAAAAAAACTATGCCACTTTTTATATATGTTAATGATGGAGAATATGCTGGAATTAAAAATAATATGGATTCTGATATTCATTTAGATAGTAATGGTGGATCAGAAAAAATAATTAGAGATAAAAATAATGCTAATTGAGAAGCATTTTTTCAAGAAAGTTATAATATAGAAACTATTAAAAATTATTTTGGTGATGATAGTCCTATTTAATATTAAAATATTTTTAAATAGTAATTCAAATTATTCATTTATTCAATTTTTACCTTTTTGTGTTTCTACAAATGATAATTCTGGGTAATTAAATTGTCTTAAAATTTCATAAATAACAATACTAGCAGTATTTGCAAGATTTAAACTTCTTACTTTTTTTTGCATTGGTATACGAAAACATTTTTTAAAATGTTTTTTTAATATTTTTTTTGGTATTCCAGTAGATTCCTTACCAAAGAATATAAAAATATTATGATTACTTTCTTTTGTAAAATTAATATCACTATGCGGTTTTTGTCCATAACGTGTTGCAAAAAATGGATTAATGTTTTTATTTAATTCTCAAAAATTTTCTATGCTATCATAAACTACATATTGTATATTATTTATATGTTTTACACTTGCTCTTTGTAAAAACCGATCATCTAAGAAAAATCCTAGCGGTTCTATTAAATGTAATTTAGAATTAGTTGCTGCACATGTTCTCATAATTGAACCTACATTGCCAGCAATTTCAGGTTCATATAGAACGATATTTAAATTTAATTTAGACATTTTAATATTCAATTCCTGGTCTAGCTATTTGTCCATTTGATAAATAGTGTTTTTTAGGTTCGATATAACTAATTAAATCTGCAATCGTTGCACATTTTTTAGGCAGGATATGTCCAGAAAGCATTATCTCAACACTAGGATGTTTTAACTTTAAAATTTCATACAATTCTGCATCTGTTAACATTTTATTAGTAACTACATCAAGTAATTCATCACCAATAATTAAATCAAATTTGGGATTTTGAATTATTTTTTTAAAATACTCCATACCTTCTAATGTTTCTTTTTTAAAAATTTGATATTCTGTCGCATCCATTTCTCAAATAAATTTTGTACTAAATTTATAAAAAGAAGATATTTTAAAATCATATCCACACTTTTTAAAAAAAATAAATTCTGCACTTTCTCTATTTTTAAAAAATCTTAAATATTCTAGGTTTAAGTTAGATCCTAATGCTCGAATAACAGATCCATTTAATATTGAAGTTTTGCCTCTGCCCATGCCATAATAAAAATGTATATACCCTTTTTTCATTTTTTTGTTATCCTTCTATTCTAAAATTAATATTTATTATAATAATATAATATTAAATCAAAAAATAAAATAAAGTAGAATTTATTGAAATTTAATTTATTATTATAAAATTTTATAATGATATTAAAATAATAATAAATTAAATTTAAATAATTTTATATTAAACTTGCTTATTAAAAAATATTTTAATATTATATTATTAAAGAGAATAAAGTAAGGTTTTTGATAAATTAATGAATATTCCAGAGTGATCCAAGAAAATTGAATACGGAATAACTAATAAAACCTATTTATTAAAAAATAAAAATCAAGTTTTAAGAATTAGTACTAAAAAAATTACAAAAATAATTGATAAAAATAATGAAATTCAAGTTTTAGAGTTAATAAAGAAAAATCCAGGTATATCAACTGAAATAATAGAATATCATTTTGATAATTTAAAGAATTTTTATTTAACTACAAAATTTTTGCCATTTGCATATAACCTAATCCAACAGAGTTTAAATAATAAAAAAATTAGTAAAATATATAATATAATTATTAAATTTCATAATATAAATACTAAGAATAGTAAAGTTAAAACTTTTGAATATAAAAATTTTATAGAGAATTTTAAAAATAATATCAAGACACCTTTAGTAGAACTATCACAATATGAAAATGAAATTCATAATATTTTTCAAAATTATAAACCAAAAAAAATGGTTTTAAGTCATAATGATTTAGTCCCAGGCAATTTTTTATTTAACGATGAAACTGATAAAGTATATTTAATTGATTTTGAATATAGTAATATTAATGACCACTTATTTGATATTGCATCATTTATTTCAGAGACTCTTTCTGAAATCAAAAATAAAAATATACGAAATAAATGAACTGAATATTGAATAAGTTTATTTAATTTAGATAATGCAGATAAAATTATGATTAAAAAATGATGTTTTTATCAAAATGTTGCATTCTCTTATTGAGCAAATGCAATGTATGATGTCACTAAAGAAAAAGTATTTTTAGAAATTTTAAAAAATAAATTTCATGAAGTAAAAAAAATGTATTAGATATTTTCAGTTTTTAAACTTTTATTATAAAAATATGCACTTATCAAAGTACCGATTAAAGTAAAAATTATTAAAATAAATAATACAGATAATAATCTATAAAAAATATGAATATGTCATCAAAACCCTGTTATATAAAAAGCTAACATAGCTGCTGTTAAAGATATAACATAAGTAAATTGATCACTTTTATGTAATCTTAATTTATAGATTATATAAGTTAATAGAATATCGAATATAAAAACTCCAATTGTTGAGAACACAATATATATTGTATTAATTGAATATGAAAAACCAAAATCATTACCTGTTAAAAGTCAAAGCGAAAATGTTGGAACTAAAAATTCGATAATCAAGAAAAGAAAGCTTTTTCAAAAAGGTGTTTTGATTTTATCAAAATCACTATCTTTAATTTGACTACTATGAAAATGTTGAGATTTTGTATCTGTATTTTCATCATAAATAATTTTTTCATTTTTCATAGTTTCTGATTCCTCTTATTTTATATAAAAAAAATGCAATAATAATAGCATTATTGCAATTAGAAAATTAAATGGAGCAAGTGAAGGGAATCGAACCCTCACAATCAGCTTGGAAGGCTGAAGTTCTACCATTAAACTACACTTGCATATATGTAATATTTATAACATATTACCTATATAAATTCAATTGTTTTATTCGTAAATTAATTGATTTTTTAATAAATCGATTTTCATTTTAATACTTAATGCTTTACCTTGTTCTTTAAAAATTACATTTGTAAAGAGTGGTAAAATAAGAGCACCACCAATTCAATTACCTATCCCAGCTGGTAGTAAATTGAAAAATATGAAATATCCATATGAAGATGAATGAATACCAACTTGATTATGAGATAACATAGATGCAAAATACGGAAATGAATTGGCAACTACATGTTGGAACCCAGAAGCTCCAAAAACTAATATTCCAAAGAAACAAGCTAAAATAGTTCCTGCTGCATCACGGAATGAATATGTAAATCATAATGTTGCACCAATAACTATATTACATCAAATTCCTGATGCCATATTTTCAATAAATACTTTAAAACATTGATAAATACTTGGATGAGTAATTGATGTTCCAAGTCCGCCACCTTTATGTGTATATAAAGCATTTAAAGCGATCCCAAAAGTTGAATCTTTACTCAATTCCCCCATTAAATAAATAGTAACAGCAGCAAAGAATGTACCAATGTAATTCCCGACTAATACTCAAAATAATCTAGATCAATACTTACCATTAGTAATATTTTTCTTTAATAAAGGAAGAAATCCCATACAATTTGAAGTAAATAAACTACCTCCAATAAAAGTAATTGCTAAAATAGCAATTGTAAATACAAAACCAACCATAAATGGTACTAAAGCACTAATTGGCTTTCCTGCGTCTTCTAATGGGGCAATAACAAAAAGTACACCTATGTATCCCATTGCTATAAAAAATCCGCCTAAGAATCCAGCAGCAAGAGTTTTTATAATTGATTCATTACTTTTTTTAACTGATTTTTCAAAAACTTTTAAATAACCTTGTTCAGCATATGATCGCTCTTTTTCCGATTTATCTAATATTTTTAAATCGCACTTTTCTAGTTCTGAAATTTTATTAGTTATAGAAACTTTAGAATTCTCAATTTTGTTAAAACTTAAAGTTTTAATCCCAATAATTCTTTTTTCTAAAGAATGTATTTTCTTTTCTAGGTTTGTAATAATATCAAGAGGTTGTTTTTTTGCTTTTGAATGTGCCAACATCTTTTTTGATTTAATAATCATTTTTTTAGTTTCGCTAATTTTTTGATTATTAATCTTTATATAATTTTTTGTTACATTTTGATTATTAATAAGATTATTTTTCATATATATTTTTTATATACCTTTCTAAATCTAAATTTTTTTTAAACAATTTTTAAAAAAAAATAATAAGTAAAATATTTATAATTCCTAAAAAATTATATACTCTTTTTAGGAATTATAAATAAAAAATACTATTTTATTAAAATAGTATTTTTAAAAATATAAATGGTACCCGGAGTCGGACTCGAACCGACACAAACTATAACATTCGGTGGATCTTAAATCCACTGCGTCTACCAATTCCGCCATCCGGGCAAATTGGTATCCCGTGCAGGGCTCGAACCTGCGACCCTTTGATTAAAAGTCAAATGCTC
>CAZAJD010000021.1:0-6619 GCA_964485375.1 uncultured Mycoplasmatales bacterium
ATTTTTGAAACTATTTATAACAATTTTTGAAACTATTTATAACAATTTTTGTAATATATTATATAATAAATTTTAAGAATTTAAAGTGATTAAAATATGGCTATAGAAAATTTAAATAATAATTTAATATAAAAAAAACAAAATATAATAACTAAATCAAATAAAATAGTTAGAAGTTATATCGATAAAGATTATAATCGAGATACTCAAAGATTATTTCAATTTACTATTTTGAAAATTCACAATAATTATTTAAATAAATTAGATATTTTAGATAAAGTAATATTTAATTTAGAAGAATTTTGTAATTTTTTTAATTTGCCAAAAAGAACATGATCTAGAAAAATAAACAGTAAATTTGGAATAATAACAAAAATAGAAAAGGAAGCAAGAATAATAGTTTCTTCTAATTTTTCAGTTAAAGAAAAAAATAATGAAAATTTTGAAATAATTAATTTATTTAAATCCATAAAGTATGTTAATACCAAATTAATTTTAAACTTTAATGAAAATTTTATTGAAAAATATTATTTAAACCAAAAAACCAACTATTTAAGTATGTATGTACTATATATATTTAAACTAACTTCAACTAAAACTAATAAATACTCATTAAGAATGTATGAGTACTTAAGAAGTTTTATTTATGATAATAAAAATTCATATAAATATAAAAATAATAAAAATAAGAAGATTGAAGGATTAAGTTTAGAAGACTTTGCAAAAATTATTGGATTAAATTTGAATTCTTGTTATTTCAAACAAACAAATCAATTAAAAATTAGAGTTTTAGAACCAATAAAAAAAGATATCAATAATTTTACAGATATATTAATAGATTATCAATTTAAATCAAGTTATGGTTCAAAAAAATATACTGGAATTAGTTTTGATGTTAAATTAAATAAACATGAAACAAAAAAACAAAATAATGAGATATTAAATATTAAAAATAAATCTTTAAAAATAATGAACAGCGAAGAGATAATTAATAATGAAGAAATTAATTATCAAATTAAAGATAATTATATTTATACTGATTTACCAAATAATGTATTTAATTTAGATTTCAAAAACTATAATGATAAATATGATTGTAAAGATCAAATTTTTCAATCAATTCAATTTTTAAATAAAAATTGAAACAAAATTAAACATAGAGGTTTATATATTTACGGTGAAAGCGGTATTGGGGAAACTTATTTATCTATTCATATAGCTAATGAATTTTCTAAATTAAAAAAATCTTTTGTGTTCGCTTCTATGACCGATTTAATTGAAAATATTAAATAAGCTCAATTTAAATATCATGGTTTATCAAAAACACTTAATAATTGTTTTAATTGTGATGTTTTATTTATTGAGGGTTTAGGTTCAGAAAAAATTACCAGGTATACAAGAGACAATATTTTATTTTTAATACTAGATAAAAGAATGAAAAATAACAAATTGACATTTTTTACATCAAATTACTCATTCAAAGAATTAGAAAAAAATATGGATTTACCGACGACAAAATGGTATATAGTAGAATGATTAGAAGAATTAAGGAATTAAGTTTAGAATTTAAAATTTATTAAAATTACTCTCAAATTTGATAAAAAGTATATATATGCAGTGTTTGTAAAAATTTTAGTAATATAAAAATACTAAAAACTATTTTATTATTAAAAAAACGAATACCATTTTATTTAACAAAATAATTTAGCAATTTAAAGGAAAATATGAATCATATAAATAGTATAAATAGCATAAAAAATAAAATTCAAAATTACATAAAACTAGGGCATAATTACGATGATGTCATGGCGTCATTTTTAAAAATTAAAGAAATTCTAGATAATTTTAAAACAACACAAAATAATTCTGTTAAAGTATTTTTACAAGGTTCTTATAAAAATTCAACGAATATTCAAAATTCTAGCGATATTGACATAGTTGTTTTTTTAAATTCTTGTTTTAGATCTAATGTAAATAATCCTAATGATAATATTTTGCTGAACAGAAATAATATTAATTTTACAGAAAAAGAAAAATTAGATTATTATTCAACGTTCAGTAGTTCTAGTTATTCTCAAAATCAATTGAAAAATGAATTATTTAAATATTTAAACCAAAATGATATTAATATTGTTCAAGGAAATTTAACTATTAAGGTTCCATTAAAAGAAAACGGTTTTGTATTTGATATTATTCCAGCTATAGAATATAGATATTATAAAAATTTTCAAAATAATAATACAAAGTATATACAAGGTAATTCGATTGATTCGGAAAGAATAATAAATTTTCCTAAACAAACATATGAAAATTCTATAAAAAAAATGAAATTAACAAAAGGAAAATATAAAAACATTGTTAGGTTTTTTAAAAATTATCAAAAAGAAATAATTCCTAAGAATTATAGAATTTCTTCTTTTGCTTTAGAATCAATTATTTATAATGTAGAAAATAAATTTTTTGAAAATTTTGATATAAATGAATTTAATTGTATAAAGAATATATTAGAAGAAATGATATCAATTGTTAAAAATAATTTTATTTTTTTGAAAGAACCTAACGAAATATTGCCTATTCAAGATTTAAAAAAAATTTCTAAAGATAATATAATTTATTTATTAAGTTTAATGAACAAAAATTTAATTTAAATTATGTTCACATATTCTAATTTTAAAATATATTTTTGATTAAATTCTATTTTATCTTTTTTATGAATTATTTCTTTTTTAGTACTAATAAGCATTATATCTATTAATATTAATTATCTAATTTTAAATTTATTCTTATTAATATCACCAATTATATTTAAAACAATAGTTTATTTTTATTTTAATTTTTGGTTTAACAAAAAAATAAAATATTTAAAAAATATCCAAGGAATTTTAATATCTAGTTATTTTAAATCTTCCAAAAAATTAGAACCCGGCAATAATACTTTATATACTATAAAATTATTTATAAAATTTAATTTAAATTTTTCAATTATTTCCAGAAAATTGACAATATCAATGATAACTTATAAACAGAATGGAGAAATTAGTAGTAAATCTCAAAACTTAAATAATACTATAATTATCAAATATAATTCTAATAGACTTACAATTAATTATTTATATGATAATGATCCAGAAGATAAAAAATCTGGTAAAAAGAATATGATTTTTCATGTTGGCAATGGAACCCTTGATGTAATATTTAAAGAAAAAAATAAATTAGAACGTGTTAATGGTAGATATGTAAATGATTTTATAAATAGATCATCTTTTGGAGATATAAAATTTCAAATTTAATTAATAATTTTTGAAATTATTAAACTATCAAAATAGTAATTACAATCAACGGAGTTTATATAATTTAATGTATCTGTATACATTTCTTTTTTAAACCACTCATTTAATAAATATATAAATTTTACTTTTATATTTAATTCATAAAAAAGTTTTTCATAATGTTTTTTCTTGAAATCACATGTTTGCAATTTTTCATCAACTGATCCATTAACTTTTTGAAATTTAATTTCAATAATATAAATTATATTATTTTTAATAATAAAAATAGCTTGATCTGGTAATAATTTCTTACTTAAATATTGTTTTCAATTTATATTTTTTTCTTTTAAAAATTTATATAATCCATGTTGTTTTAATAAAAATCCATAAGGTTTTTTATTTTTAAATATTTCAAAATAATCATTTTTAAAATTTTTATTATATTTAGGAATTATTGAAAATTCTTTAGAATTATGAAAAAAATCAAAAAAATCTTTTCTTTTTCTAATTTCATAATTTAAACCTGTTTTGGTACTGTTACCTAATTTACTATTTTCTTTCATATAATTTTATAAACTCTTGTCTATTTTTTTATGAATTAAATTATTTGGTAAAAATTTATTACAAAAATAAGCTGTCGCAAAACTTATTCCTTCTTTTTCATTAAATCCTATTCTTTTATCAAATTTTAATATTTGTATACCATATTTTATGTATAAATTAGTTCGAAATACACCTTCTAAAGCAGATAAAGGCAATAATAAAGCAAAAGGTTTATTTAATGCATAACAACGCTCTAATACTTTATCTTTGATGCTAAATGGTGGATTTGAAATAATAATATCTCATTTTTTGGGTTCATATTCAAAGAAGTTTTTATTAATAGATTTGTGGGAGTATATAACTTTAAATCCATTAAATTTTAGTAATTTAACATAATTAGATTTTTCAGTGTCAAAAGGACATCATATAATTTTTTTATTGTTTTTTAAAAATTCTAGAATAGGATGAATTGCATAATCAGGTGTATATCATTCATCATTTTTTTCTTTTTTCATATAATTTATGTATGATTTAATCATATTAATAATCCTTTTTATTGTTTATTAACATTTTAATTATATTTTATCTTTTTTATAAAAATTAGCAAATTCAAATAAAGAATTCTTATTTAATTTAAATTTTCTTGCTTATAAACTATTATTATTTTTTGAATATGATTTTTTTGAATAATAAATTGAATAATAAATTGAATTTATTATTGAATAAAATTTATAATAATAAATTGAATAATAAATTAAATTTTTATTGAATAAAATTTATAATAATAAAATAAATAATAAATTGAAATAAAGGTCTATAAAATGAATTATATTTTCAAAAACAAAAATATAAACTTTCATATGAAAAAATATCTAAATGGATTAGAAACTAAAGAATGTACATTTGATAAAATTAACATTGAGTCCAAGAAAGAATCTGATTCTTTGGAAAAAGTAAAAATATTATCAGAATTATTAAAATATAAAATAATAGATAGAGTTAAAGCAATTTATATGGATAGAGAGTGTTCAATTAATAAAGCATTTGAAATTAAAAATAAAATAGATAAAGAAATGCAAGATTTAAAATAATGGAAATTATATGTATAGCTAGCCTAAAAGGGGAAACAGGAAAAACTCAATTTAGTTTTAATTTGGCAACACAATTAGCAATTAATGAAAATAAAAAAATTTTATGTGTTGATTTAGATACTCAAGGAAATTTAACTAATTTATTGAAAAATATGGGTAATTTTAAATATAATATTTATAATATTTTTAAAAAAATATAAATTTAAATATTTTCCGAAATGAAATACATAATTCAAAATTTAAAAATTTAGATTATATAGGAAATAATTTTTTAAATTTTGAATTAGAACAAAAAATTATCAATAATTTTAATAGAGAAAAATTACTACATAATAATTTTAAAAAATATTATAAATATTTAGAACAAAAATATGATTATATAATCATAGATACTAATCCTAGTTTTAATACAACTAATATAAATGCATTTTTTTTAGCAGATAGTATTATTTTAATAAGCGACATATCTAAATTTGCTTTACAAGGTATAAAAGAATTATGAGTATTTTGAAATAATTTTGCAAAAGAATATGAATTTAAAAATAACATTAAAGCCTTGGTAATTAATAACTTAAATAATCATAATGTTTCTAAAAATTTAATTGAAATTTTAGAAAATAGTAAAATATTTAAAAATTTATTAATTATGCAAAAAATTAAACAAAAAGAAATAATAAGACAGTATTTAATTAACGAGACTCTATTATGCAATCAAAAAAAATATAATCCTTTTAATCAAATTTTAAAGGAATTACAAGAAAGAAAAGTTTTATAATTAAAATTTGACAAAAAGTATATATATGCAGTGTTTGTAAAAATTTTAGTAATATAAAATACTAAAAACTATTTTATTATTAAAAAAACGAATACCATTTTATTTAACAAAATAATTTAGCAATTTAAAGGAAAAATTTAATGCCAATAGATAAAAAAGAAATTAAGTGATGTTTTAAATAATGAAACTAGTATGGAAAATTTCAACATTAAAAATTCTTTCAATAAAACACAGACCAATAAAAATAAATTAAAGTTAGAAAAACCAGTTATTGAAATTTAAAAAAACAGAACATTTTTTTTTAAAAGAAAAAAATATAACTAAATTAAAAAATTATGCAGAAAATAATAATTTAAAAATTAATTATATTATTAATTATATTATTAATAAATTAATAGAAAAATATTTATAATTTATAATGAAAATTATAAATATTTTTCTATTAGAAATTGCCCAGCTATAGAATACAAATTATTTCTTAAAGGTGCATGCAATAGACAAGAATGATTAGAAAGTGTTTTAAAATGAAAAACTTTTTCAACTCCCTCATTATGATTAACTAATTTAGATCATTTTAAACGTAATGAAGAAATTATTTTATCAAAAGAATTTTATTTAAATAAAGATTCGTACTCTAAATATGATAACTTTGACGCTATTAATATAAATAAAGTGAGTGTATACCTATAAATTATAATAATTATATGGGTGTGCCTATTACTTTTATCGAAAAATATAACCCTAATCAATTCAAAATTGTCAAATTTAGAAAAGGTGATGATAACAAAGATTTAAAAATCAATGGTAAAAATATTTTTACTAGAATAATAATAAAAAAAATATAAAATTTTTATTTATTACTTTATTACTTTATGAATAATAAAGTTTTTATTTTGACAATGTATTTTTAAAATCTTTAAAATTAGATAATAACACTCATA
>CAZAJD010000022.1:0-6564 GCA_964485375.1 uncultured Mycoplasmatales bacterium
AATTGTGTCATTCTAGATAGTTCTCCGATAGTTGTATGACATAGTAAAATATGAGATAATTGAGTATGTTCTAAAACAGTTGATTGAACAAAAATTATATTTCGATCATTAATTCCACAAGCATAATAAGTTTTAACTATTTTTAAAATGTTATCTTTTAATTTTTGTTTTTCTATTCTATTTGTAATTGCATGCAAATTAGCTACAAATATGATTATTTTAAAATTTTGTTTTTGAAATTCTAATAATGGTTTGATTGCTCCTAAATAATTTCCAATAGTTAATTCGCCAGTGCTTGTAATTCCTGTCAATACAGTCTTATTCATTTTACTAATTCCTTTTTATTTTTTAATCTATTAATTATTTTGCTTATTTAATATTATAAATTCTTAATATTATAATATATTATATATATGTATTGAATAAAATAAATAGAATTTAAATATTAGGTGTTATTATTTTGAAATATTTTATTATTTGTAATAAAAATAATGATTTTCACATTAAATTAAAAATCAAATTAGAAAAAAAATTATATAAAATGAAATGAAAAAACGATGATTTATTTCCTAATTATGTTTTTTGTATTGGTGGGGATGGCACACTTTTAAAAAATTTTAGACGTTACTTTATTAAAAATAATAAAGTTGTTTTTATACCTATAAAAGATAGCTCAATCGGTTATTATTATCATTATACTAAAAATAATATTGATGAATTAATAAAAGATATAAAAAATAACTCTTATCACATTAATAAATTTCATCTTTTAAAAGTTCAAACCAATAATTTAGTATTTTATGCTTTAAATGAAGTAAAAATTATTAATTATCATATTCCTATAAAATTCGATTTAAGAATTAATGATTTGTTTTTTAAATATGTATGTGGATCAGGAATTGTTGCTTCAACTTCTACTGGTTCAACGGGTTTTATAAAGTCTATTAATGGGTCTATTATTTTTGCAAATCAGATATTATGACAAATAAAGGAAATTGCCCCAATAAACAATAAGGATTATCATAGTATAAATTCTAGTATCATTTTAGATAATAATATGAATATAGAAATATCTAATTTTAATAATAATAATTTTGCTTTAGTCATAGATAATATTCCTGAAATAGATTTAAGAATCAATCAAAAACAAAAATTATTTATTTCTTGCTTTAAAAATCCTATTTTAATTGTAGGAGTAGATATGTATAAAATTGAAAATAAAATTAAAAAAATAAGTAATATTTTCCTTTAAAAAATATAATAATTGTAATATTAATAATATTTGTTAAAATCATTTTATATATACTAAAAAAAGTCACAATAATTATTGACTTTATATTCAAAATACCCTGTTTACTTTATAAAGTATAGTAAGTAAATAGTATAAAATAATTAAAATTAAATAAATATAATTTAAATCAAAGGAGTGCAATATGCAAAATATCAACATTATAGCTTTAGGTGGTCAAGATGAAATTGGCACAAACCTTTATTCTGTAGAAATAAATAACAGTATTTTTGTATTTGATGTTGGTGCTGCAAAACCACCAAAGCAAATATTAGGAGTTAATTATACATTAGCAGATTTTAGTTATTTAAAAACTAATCAAAATAAAATAAAAGGTATTTTTATAACAAAAATTTCTGAATATTCTTCAGGGGGACTTAATTATATATCTAATCAAATAAATTGTCCGATTTATTCTAGTGAATTTTCAATTTTTATTTTAAATAAATTATTAAGCAAAAAAGTGAAATTGATTTCTATTCATGAAAAAGAAGTTTTAAAATTTAATAATATAAGAATAGAAGCATTTAGAACTTCTTCTTGTTTTCCATATAGTTTAGGTTTTGCAATACATTCTGATATTGGAAGTATTATATATACTGGGGATTATATGTTTAATAATAATGATGATTTATTTTATACAGATTATAAACATTTAAATGAAATTGCAAAAAAACACCAAATTTTATTACTTATGTCAGATTCTTCATCTGCTGGTAGAAAAGGGTATACTGCACCTAAACATGAAGCTAAAAAGTATATTTATCCATATATAAAATCATCATCAAGTAGATTAATTTTAGTTTGTTTTACAGAAGATGTTTATAGAATTATTGAATTTTTATCTATGAATGATTTGAAAGATAAAGAAATTGGTATTCAAGATAACATATTAATGGATATGTTTAAATTTTTATTATTAAATTCTGATTTACCAATAAAAAATTCTAGTCAAATTAAAAGTATTAAAGATGTAAAAAATATTGATAATTCAATAATAATTGTCAGTGGGAATCAAGAAAATATATATGATAACATTATTAAAATTGCAAATGGTTCAAGTCCATATTTAGAAATCAATAAAAATGATACTGTTATTCTTTCTACACCGCCAACACCAGGTAGTGAATTAAATTATGCTAATGTGTTAGATGAATTAGCTAGAACTCTTGCTAAAGTAATATCTTTACAATCTAGTCATGTATGAAATATGAATGCTTCATCAGAAGATATTAAAATGATGTATCAAATTTTAAAACCTAAATACTTTATGCCTATTAGAGCACTTTATAAGGATATGTCTAAAGCTAATGAAGCTATTTTAGAATCTGGTATTAAAACAAATGCTTTAATAATGGTTGATAATGGTGACCAAGTTAGTTTATCTTCAAATTCTTTTACTATTAAGCGTAAAGCAATAAAAGTTGGTAAAGAATTTGCAAATAATAATAGTAATAAACAAAATGATGATATGAATTCAATTGTTCTTGATGAACGTAAACAGCTATCCACAGAAGGTGTTTTAATTATTGGCGTTACAATTGATAAGCATACTAAATTAAGTGTATCTACGATTGATACTCAAATGCGTGGAGTAGTTTATATTAAGAATTTCCAAACTTTATCAGCTAGAATTCAAACAATTGTAAATGATAAGCTTCTTGCTTATAATAATATTTATAAGGAAAATAAAGAATATTCACTTATAGATGTTAGAAAAGATATTAGATATTCTCTTTACTCATTTATGCGAAAAGAAATTGGTAAAACACCTATAATATTAACTTTTTTAAATGAAATTTAAATTTCTCATTTTATTTAAAACTAAATCACAAAAAAATATTATATAATATTAATGATAATTTTATGATTGGTTTTACATAAAAGAATATATGTAATGGGGAAATACGATGATAGAAGATAAAGAAAACGGCATTGATGAAAATTTTCAAAAAGAGGCAGATGTTTCTGAAGATGATCATCTAGATGTTTCTTTTAATGATGATGAAAATTTTCATGATAAGATAATAAATAAAAACAAATATTTTGTAAAAAATCAACATCATAATTATAAAATCTCATGATTTATATTGCCCACTTTGCTTTTTATAGTTGCGATTTTTGGGGTTTTTAATTTAACTATTTTTGGTATTTCTATTGATGATGTAATATTTACATTTTTATTTGGATTTGCAAAGTATTTGGTTTATGCTGTAGTAATTCTTTTTTGTTTATTTACTATTTTTAGTTATAAGTGAAAAATTAGTAGAAGAACTAAGGTGCTAGTTTGATTATTATTTTTAACTTTAATAACTTCTGCTTCAAGTATGGTTTTAAATTACAATTTTTTTCATAAAAAATATAATTTTTTTGATCCGAATATTATTATGAAAAGTTTAAATTCCTATGTTGAAGGTTGATATCAAGCATCAATATTTTCTAGTAGTCATTTATGACATAGTGATTTTCAATATAATTCATCTATATTGTTAGGTGGTGGCTGTGTCGGTCTTTTATTTGCAGGAATTGCTTCAATGATTACTATCCCTGGTGGTTTTATTGTTACAATCCTTCTATTTGTTTATATTTTATTAGCATTAATGAAATGAAATAAAAAGATATTCTTTATTTTTAAAAAACGAAAATTAACTACTAGCACAGAAAATAGTAATGTTGATGATATAGTTCTAGATAATAATTTAGATATAAGTTTTGATTCAAAACCAGTAGTTGATTCATTATCTACTAAAGAAGATAAAATTAATTTAGATGAAGCTGTAGATAAAAAAACTAATCTTAAATCTGAATTGATATCCAAAGAGATTGAATCCAAAGTAATTCATAAAAATGATAATCAAATTAATAATGATGAAAATAAGGTTGATGATTTAATGAATAATTCTATTGATAATGATAATGAATTTGATGATGAATTAGATATGGCATTTCCTAGTATAGATTCTGATGATTATTTAAATGAAATGAAGGATTTATCTGGAATTTCTTCTAAATCACATTTAGATGTTCCTAAAAAAGATATTATTGATATTATTAAAAATTTAAATGAATATTCAGAACTAAATGAAAATAGTTATCAAATTGAACCAGATAGTAGTAATACTGATGATACTTATATTGATAATGATAACCTTTTAAGTGATAGTGATTCTAGTGAAATTGAAAGTAATGTTGATAATAATCAAATTGATGTTATTGAAGATATATCTCCTATTAATACTAATTTAAGACCTCATGGTAATAATTATAATTACTCTTTATCAGATAAAGAAACAAGTATTGAAAATAATCAAAATAGTGATGATGCATTTGTAGAAAATAATGATGATTTAGATAGTCAGACTAATCAAAGTGATTTAAAAAATCTAGAATCTTTGGATCTTGAAAATAATAATGATTCAGAATCATCTAATGATGAGTTAGACGATTCAGCTGCTTATAAATTTTGTGAAGAAAATGATGAGGATATTAATTACGATGATGAGGATTTAGATTCTGAATCTGCTTATGCATCTAGTGAAATAAATAACTTTATCAAAAGTGATATGATTAATTATAAATTACCTAATATTTTAAACTTTAAAACCGATAATAATAATAGTGAAATTAATAGTATTAATTGATCTAATGCTAAAATTCAAGCAGATAATATTAAACTAATTTTAAAACATTTTAATGTTGAAGCTTCAATTCAATCAATTAATGTTGGTCCTCAAGTTACTAAATTAGAAATAATCCCTGAACCAGGAACAAAAGTAAGCAAAATTTTAAGTTTAGAAAATGATTTTAAATTAGCAATTGCTAACCATAATTTACGAATAGAAGCACCAATTCCTAATAAACACTCTATAGGATTAGAAATTCCTAATAAAAAAATCATGAACATTAGTTTTGAATCTGCTATAACTAATTTACAAAAAACTAATCATAATAAAAAGAACATAATTGGATTAGGTAAAACAGTTGATAATAGTTTTTATTATATTTCAGTTAATGAATTACCTCATTTGCTAATCGCAGGGACAACAGGTTCTGGAAAATCTATTTGTATTAAAAATATTATCGCTTCTTTAATTATGAATGCTGATCCCAAAGATTTAAGATTATTATTAATTGATCCAAAATTAGTAGAATTAAGAATATTTTCAAAATTACCTCATTTATTTTGTCCAATTATTAATGATCATAAAAAAGCAATCCGAAGTCTAAAATTAATTATTAAAGAAATGGAATATAGATATAATTTATTTGCTAAAAAATCTGTTAATGATATCGAAAGTTATAATAATAAATTTGCTGATAATAAATTAGCACGTATCATTATTATTATTGATGAATTAGCTGATTTAATTTTAATGTCTCGTAATGAAATTGAGCAAAATGTAATGCGTATTACTCAAATGGCAAGAGCAGCAGGAATTCATCTAATTGTAGCAACTCAAAGACCTTCAACTGATGTTATTACTGGTATTATAAAAAATAATATTCCTTCTAGAATTTCTTTTTCTGTAAGTTCTAATGTTGATTCAAGAACAATATTAGATAAATCAGGAGCAGAAAAATTATTAGGTAAAGGTGATATGTTATTTTCTGGACCTGGAATTAATGAATTAATTCGTATTCAAGGAGTTTTTATTAGTGATCAAGAAATTGATAAATTGGTTAATCACTGATCTAGTCAAGAAAAAAATAAATTTAATCCAGAAATAATTGATTATTTAAACACAGATACAAAATCATATTTAAATCCTAATGATAAAATAGATCCTTTATATAATGAAGTTAAAAAATTCGTACTAAATGTTAGAAGAGCATCGACATCATTAATTCAGAAACAATTTTCAATTGGTTATATTAGAGCTAGTAAAATAATTGACATTTTAGAGATGAATAAAATTATAGGACCACATAATAATGCAAAACCACGAGAAATATTTTAATTATTATAAAAAAATGTTAAAATAAAAAATGTTATATTAACTTTATTTTATGGATAATTTATGCTATATTTTTGATATGTTTTACATGCCCGCGTAGCTCAGTAGGATAGAGCACATGCCTTCTAAGCCTGGTGTCAGGAGTTCGAATCTCTTCGTGGGTGCCAATTAAATTATTAAAACTTCACAATATATAAATATTGTGAAGTTTTTATATTTAATAAAAAACTAAATAAAATGATTTCAGTCAATAAATTTGCTATAATTCTTATTAATATTCATATTTTTAAGAATTATACGAATAAATTATAATAATGTAAG
>CAZAJD010000023.1:0-5076 GCA_964485375.1 uncultured Mycoplasmatales bacterium
GTAAATCATCGAATGGGACCAGCTCAAGGAAAAAGCTGCCCTCCTCCACAAAAGAGATAAAAACATTTTCTAAAACTAATTTTATTTAGTATATTATAAGAGTTTCTGTTGTTTTAGTATTGTGAAGTATGTTGTAGCAGAGATTTGTGCATTTTTTATATGCTACAATACAATGGCTGCATTCAAATTTTTTATTATTAAATTTTTCGTTTTATTATTAGGAATACAGAGGCAAAACTATTTGATGAAGCATTATTGGTAGAGTTTTGATATTTGTTTTTTAATGTATAAATAAAATAGTTTTGTAATCTTAATAAAATTATTAATAAGCATATATTATATATTTAGAAAGTTGATACGGAAGAAAAACCGTAAAAATATTTTTTTATATAGCCAATTTTTTTAATTAATTTGTTCTATGTTTTTTATTTATGCTTAGCAATTGTATGAAAATGTAAATGTTTATAGTGATGTATACATTTTAAACATGTTTATTCATTAGTTATTATTATTTTCTTGTAATTAAATAGAAATCGTTTTTTAGTAATACCACTATAATATTTTTTACTAATACCACTATAATTTGTTTCATTATAATGTTTTTAGCTGAAGGAGGAGTTTCCATTACCAGAATGTGAAGTAGAAACTGTTTTTACTCCAACGTATAGAACTTTTAATCAATTAATACCAAAACGAATATTCATTTATGCTGTTCTTGTTATTCCTTTATTATTTTTTTATTTTCTAATTGGGTAAGTTTTTATTTATTTTATAAATAGTGGTAATAGTATTTTATGTTTTATGAAGGCAGCGTTTAATTATAATTTTAATGAAAAAATAAAACTAAAATATTTTAAGTTTTTTTCGTAGTGCTAGCACAAATTTTACATTTCTACAAATTTTATATTTCTGATTACACAACAAAATTAAGAGAAAACAATGAAAAATATAATTATTATGCAGAGCTGTTTGCACACTTTCTATACGTTCATATTTCATCATATCTAATTTTTTTGTTTAGAAATTCTTTTCATATACTCTCTTTTCTTCATTAATTGCTCCTATCTGTTCATAACTTACAATATAGTGTATTTTATAAATAATTTTCATATTTTTGTAAATAAAAAAATCTCTTATGTTATTTACATACACAAATATTGTTTACTATTTTTCATAAAAATTTATTAACATTTTTAATTAAAGTTGGATAGTTTGATACAAAATTCTCAATTGTGGATAAAAATGTTTTAAATATATAAAAACTTTAGAAATATTTTAATTACTAAAATTGTTTTCTTATTTGATTTATTTGTTATTTGCAGTTTTTCCTTTTATTCATTCAATATTTCCTTTGCACCATTTATTTCTGCTCCGTTTAATGATGATCTGTTTGATTTTAAATTTTGGGTTAAAATAATTCATTTTTTATGATTTTGTGTGAAAAAAAGAAAGAAATTTACGAGTAAAACTTTTGATATATAGAAATAAAAATCAACACTAAGTAAAAAGAATGAAGTAAAAAAGTTTAATAAAACTAAGTAGTACGATATAAGAGAATAAAAATAGAAAAACATAAAAATAAAAAGCTAATAAAATTAATTAAATAAAAAAAAACCATATTTTTTTACAGTTCATTTAATTTAAAATTAAAAAAAATACTATTTTTGATTTTAATTTTGTTTTGCTTCACCTTTTTTTTCAGATAAATTTACCGCCTTATAATTTGTATCAACTTTGTATTGATTGCGTTGAATTTTATTTTATGTACTTTTTATTTAAAATAAAAGGCACCATTAACTATCAAAAAAAATTTTTTAAAATTTTTTTAAAGAAGTATACAACATGTCGGGAAAATCCATATTTTTTCGATGGTATGCAAAACTTTGTAGGAAGATAGCATTTATGCAAGAATTTCATAAGTAGTATTTTATGAATTTTTGAAAACCATTTTTTATATAGAGAAAACGAGTCTCTGTCATACATAGTTTTATAAAATTTGTAAAAAATGTAAGTTTTCTGTTGATAAAATAGTTGATACTAAATATTTTTAAAAATAAAATTTTAAAAAACTTTCTCAATGGATTTTTTTTGAGTCTTTTCATAAAAAAAGATTTAATTTGAAATTTTTGATTATATTTACAAAAATAGTCTCCATTTGAGAAAAAATAGCTGAGAGATGTTTCTAAATTTCTAATAGTTCTATTTTTGTTACAAGGATTTTTTGTATGTTTAATTTCTTTGATGTATTAAATATAAATTAATAAAAATTTTTAAGTGTATTACATTAAGTTTTTTATACCCTTTTTTGACGTGTTTTATATTTTGTAACAATTTTATTAATTTTTTATATTAACAATTTTTTAATTTTTTATACTTTTCAAGGTACTCTCATGAAATATATTAATGAAGATATTGCGATAGGCTTCAAAGAATTACATTGGAACGCATGGTATATTATTTTAGTATTGATTTTTCTACCAGTGTATGCTACTGTGGGACTATATCTATTCAGAAGTAAGTCTCATAAGATTTATTATTTTTAAATTAAATATATTTATTTAACTAAGTTTACATTTTATTAAATACGTAGATTTTTTAAATTATAATGATGGCATTACAAAAAATTGACGTATGGCTTTTTAATTAACTTATTTTTCAAATTTTGAAGAAAATGAAAAAATTTGAAAAATTACTAAAGTATGTTCAAATTTTTGTATATATAAACATTTTTTTAGTTATTTTTTATTATTATAATTCTATGCTTTATTGAGCCAAAATTTTGTTAAATTTTAATTAATTTTTTGGTGTATTATTTCAGATATGATTTTTTTAACTATTTTGGCTATTATATATAAAATAATACAAATTTATTTTATGCGTCATTATCCTTTTGAGGGCAATCAAAATATCGACCATTTGGTATATTCAATTTTTAATTATATTTTTAAGACTTGTATTTAAAAAATTTGTATAAAAAAAATATAAAAATGGTTAAATGGTAGAATATGTTGAGTGATTTTTAAATTTTATAAAAACAAACTAGTATTATCATTTTAAAATACGCAAATTTGAATGAAGAAATTGAATTATTATATATAGCTGTGAAACAAAATTTTTATCACAAATTTTTCCCGCAATTATTTCAAAAGGAAAAAAGAATTTTTCTATAAAAATATTGCAATCTAATATATTTTGTTTAATTAAAATATATGTTCTTACTTTTTGAATGAAAACTATTATCTCAAAGAAATTTTTTAAAAATTAGTAATATTAATTTTTCTGTGAATAAAATGCATGCTTTTAGAGTTATTTTTCAATAAAGATGAATATTATTTATTTTGTATTGTTTTGCATTACTCCGTTAAAATTTTTGTATACTCTTAATTTTTTATGGTATATATAACATCAATAGCAAATATAATTTTTATTTTATAGTATTTTGAGAACTTTTTCTATATTTCAAGGTGTTTATATTGCTAATTTGTTTCTTCAATTTTTAGTTTATGTGGGATGTAAATTATAATAAGATTCCTGCAACCTCCGAATTTTATATTAAAGAAACGATTGCTAAATTTAAAGATATACTTAATATGGGAGTTGTAAAGGTAATAAAATAAATTTTATTTCAATAATTTTATATTATAAGTTTTTATTAAATATATTTATTTAAATATGTTTGGATTGTTTTGTAATTTTTCATGAATATTTTCTATTTGCTCAAAACTTGAATTTATAATGATATAACTAATAAGCCAAGAAAGAAAAAATATAATACAAAAAATATAATCAAGAGGGAAAAATATAAAAGAAAGGAAATGATGAAAAATAGAAACAAGAAAATTGAACTCACAAAAAAATATAAATTGAATAAAAATAATTCAAAACAAGCTAGAAAACATTAAAAAGCAATAAAGTAAATATTTTATTTCTATTTGATTATTTTTTATTAAACTTTTTTCTTGTATTTTTATTTACTTTTTTTATTAGAAAACATCAAAAGCGTTTATAAATATTCTTCAAGAAGAAAAAGAAGAATTTATGAAAACTGTCATTTTTTATGGTGTGTTTGCGGGCATTTCAGAAGGTAGAGAAAATAGAGTTTTTAACGTAAAAAATAAAGTTATTTATTCATTTTTTAGTCTGTCTTCTGTTATTTAATTTGCTATTTTTTCTTTTATTTTTGTATCATTTTATTTTAATATGACTCACTTCTGTTATTTTATTTGCTATTTTTTGTATTTTTATATATTTTTTTGATAGGATTTCCTCTTATATTTGTTTCTATTATGATGCTAATGAATAGTCTAATTTATACAATAGATCAAATTCAAGTAATCATGACTGTAAGTATGTATATATAGTTTTGAATAGATATAAATTTATGGCTTTTAGTTTAAATAAAAATCGTTCACTTGATTAGAGGGTAGAATTTAGAAAATAGTTTTTATGTTTGTAATTCAATATAGTATTAAATTAAAAGAAAAAATAGAATAAATTTGAAATGTATTATTAATTTTGATTTAGAAAAGTATATTATTCTTCATTTAAAAAATTGTTTTAATGATATTGTTAAAGAATGGAAAAAAAGAATAGCAGGAAAATAACTTTCTTGGTGTCTGCTTATTAAAAAATTTAATCAAAGAAATACATAAATTATATATTTTATATGGAAAAATTGAGTGAAAAAGTAAGTATCCACTGCTGGGTGAACTATTCAAAATACAAGAATAAAATTATTTCAAAAACAATGAAAAAGAATTTATAAAAGCTAAATGATAACTAATGTGTATTACAGAGTTTTTTTTATAGTTTTATTTTGATTTTTCATACTATTTTAATTATAAAAATATATTTAAAATGCTTGAATTTATGGCTTTATATTACTATGCTTACGCCTTGTAAATTTACCTTTTATAAATTTTTACAAATATTATTTTAATATAATTTTTATTGCAGAGTTTAATTTTTTTATTCTATTTTATGATGTTTTATGAGTATGCTTCAACATATACATTGAATGGATACAAAACAACAAGTTGGTTATATTTACTAGATGAAGAGGTTGGTATAGTAATG
>CAZAJD010000024.1:0-4465 GCA_964485375.1 uncultured Mycoplasmatales bacterium
TGGTATCCCGTGCAGGGCTCGAACCTGCGACCCTTTGATTAAAAGTCAAATGCTCTACCAAGCTGAGCTAACGAGACACATATGGTGCTAGCTAGAGGAGTTGAACCCCCAACCTATTGATTACAAGTCAATTGCTCTACCAATTGAGCTAAGCTAGCATAAAAAAAATGGTAGAGTGTGACGGACTTGAACCGGCGACCACTTGCTTGTAAGGCAAGCGCTCTCCCAACTGAGCTAACACTCCACAATAAAAATGGTGACCTGTACGGGATTTGAACCCGTGAATGCATGCGTGAAAGGCATGTGTGTTAACCACTTCACCAACAGGCCATAAAAATGGCGCCTAGTGTAGGGATTGAACCTACGACCAATTGGTTAACAGCCAACTGCTCTACCGCTGAGCTAACTAGGCAAAGTATCTATACTAAGACCTTATTATTATATATAAATATAGTTATATTGCAAACATAGATTTTAAAAAATATAAATTTATTTTAATAACTTAAAAATATTATTTATTTAAACTCTTTTTATATATTATTAATAAATTTTCCATTAAGCTGGCAACAGTCATCGGCCCCACACCACCTGGAACTGGGGTAATTAATTTCACTTTATCATAAAAATCTAAATAATTTATATCTCCACAAACTTTATTATTTTTATCTCGATTAATCCCAACATCAATAATAATTACATTTTTTTTCACCATACTAGGTTTAATCACATTAATACAACCTGTTGCCAATATAATGATATCTGCAAATTCAGTATAATCCGATACCTTATTAGTATAAATATTACAAATACTTACTGTCGCATCTAAATTCATCATAATTAAAGCGGTTGGCTTCCCAGCGATATTAGATGATCCAACAATTACTACTTTCTTGCCTTTAACTTGTATTTTATATTTTTGAATTAAAGTTAAAATACCTTTAGTAGTACAAGGTAAAATACAATCTTTAGTATTTTTAAATACTTTGCCTATATTTTCATAATGAAAACAATCTACATCTTTAGTTTCTGAAATTGCTTGTAATAAGATTTCTTGTTTAGATGCTAATCTTTCTGGTAATGGAATCTGTAATAAAATACCATGTACTAAAACATCATTATTTAAAGCGTTTATTTTTTCTAATATCTCTTCATAAGATGCATTTTTATCAAAATTTACTATTTCAGATAAATACCCAATTTTTTTGCACATTCTAATTTTATTTCGTACATAAATTTTAGATGCAAAATCATCACCTACTATTATTATTACTAACTTAGGAACAATAGATTTAGGTTTTAACGATTCGATTTGTTGTTTTAGATGATTTATAATTTCAATTGAAGTTTTTTTACCATTAATTATTTTTTTATCATTTAACATTTTATCCATAGTACTCTTCCGAAAAATTAATTTTTTTTAACCAATAAAGATATTTTCTTCAATCAGTTTATATTCTTTACGATTTTTTGTTTTAAACATTAACAATGTATTTGATATACCAATTTGACCAATTAACATTAATAATATCACAATTATTTTAATAGTAGGACTTAAAACAAAAAGATTATTTATACTAAATGTGGACAAGCCGGTAGTACCAAAAGCTGAGGTAATTAAAAATGCTATATCAGATAATTGTTGACTAGGATATACAAATAAAAATATTATTGTACTTATAAAAGTTAAGAAAAAGGAAATTCCAAGAACAGCGAAAGATTGAATAACTGTTTTTGAAGGTATTTTACGTTTAAAAGCTGAAACTTGTGTACGTCTAACTACAGAAATAATTGCTAAGACAATTATACTTAATGTAGTTGTACGAATTCCTCCTGCTGTTGATGAAGGTGCTGATCCAATAAACATCATAACTGACATAACTGCTTTTGAACTTTGTTGAAATTGATCTAAATCAACTGTAGAAAATCCTGCATTTCTAGTCGACATTACATTAAAAAATATATTCATAAAATAATTAAATCCACTTGATGATGAATGATAAACACCTCCAGGATGAATACTTTCGATAATAAAAACTAAAGATAATCCAATAAAGGAAACCAAAAAATAGGTTATTAAATTTAGTTTAGTAAAAAGAGTTAATCGTGAGAATTCTCCTTTAACTGATGCGCTAATTTTTTTACTAATATCATAAAATGTCGGAAATCCTATTCCTCCTAATACAAATTCAAGAATGAAAATAAATTGAATTACATAAATATGATTATATGGAGTTAGAGAATTATTACCTATAATATCAAATCCAGCATTATTAATCGCTGATACTGAATGAAATATTGCACTTCAAAAACTGCTTCAATATATATGGTATGGTGAAAATGTTATTGAAGGATCAGTTATTTTAGAAAAATAAAAAATCGGAAATAGGCAAACAGCCCCAATAATTTCAATAGTAATTAATCAGAAAAAACCAATTTTAATTAAGGATATAGTATCACCTATATAAATATTTCCTCTTTCCCCTCGTACTAATAGTTTATTTTTTAAACTTATTTTACGTCCAATGAAAATAAAAAACATTACTTTTGCAGTTAGAACTCCAAATCCTCCCATTTGAATTAAAATAATTAAAACTAATTGCCCAAAGAAATTATATACATTCGATGAATTGCTTACTGATAACCCTGTATCTGAAAAACCAGAAGTTGCATTAAATAAACTAGATAAAAAATCTCAACTAAAATTATGAGTAGCTCCAAATTCCCCTTTACCATAACTTGTAAGCGAAATAGGAGCTGCTAAAATAAAAGTTCCAATTAAGATTGCAATTAAATATCAAACAAAAAAAGAACCTGCAATTTTGGAAAAAGGTCAGTATTTTTTAAATTTTATACTTTTAAAATTCGCAATATTTTTCGATTTGCGATGATTCTTAGAATTATTTAAATTCTTATCTTTAGCAAAAAAGATCCTATAATTCTTAATATCTATTTTTTTATTATTAAGTAATTTTATATTTTTTTCAAAAATCATTAATTATTGACCTTTATAATTTAATTTAAAACAAATAATATATAATTATTATATTATATATTGAAATTATATTAAAATATTTATATATTAAATTAGGAGTAAGTATGTCAAAAAATATAGCGATAATAGGAATAGGGAAATTTGGTAGTTCTATTTTAGATGCACTAATAGACCAAAAAACAAAAAATATTTTCATTGTTGATAATGATGAAGTTCTTTTAAGAAATTGTATTTCTAATTACAATGGTATTGTAACAGGAGTATCATTTGATGCTAGACAAAAAGTATTTTTAGAAGAAAATGGAATTGGTGAAATGGATATTGCTATTGTAGCAATTAGTGAAATAACATCTTCTGTTATTATTGCCATGAATTTAATGGATCTAAAAATCAAAAAAGTTATTGTAAAAGCAACAGATATAAATCATAAAAGGATTTTAAAAAATATAGGAATAAAAGAAATTATCCAATCAGAAAAAATTGCTGCAGATACAATTGCCAAAAGTATTGACTTAACTAAAAGTGTGCCATTTCAAGTTATAGATGATACATATTTATCATTGAAATTAAAAATAACTAATCCTGATATTGATGGTGAAACTATATTAACAATGAAAATGGATAATAATATTAAATTCAGAATTTCTTATATAGAAAGAAATAATAGAATTTTATTTGTTGATGATTCAACAGAGATTAAAATGGATGATTATATATATATGATTATTAAAAGTAATCTATTAGAAAGTACGATTTCAAAATTTACTAAGAATTAGTATCTAAATGTTTTGAAATAAGATCTTTTAATATTACTATTGCAATATTTGCATCGATTTTACCTTTAGTCTCTTTCATAGCCATTCCCATAAAAAATTTTATAGTTCTTTCGGGTCTTGAGTTATATTGATTCAACATAGTTAAATTATTTTTAATAATTTTAACAAAAATACTAGTTATTTCATTCTTATCAATAATTTTAGTTTGATTCATTTTATTAATAGCATCTTTGATGTTAATATTTTGAATTAAACTTTTTTTAATTATTTCTTTTGCATTAGAAGCACTTATTTTTTTTATCGATAAGGCATTTGTTATTAATGCTAAATTTTTAGGTGTAAGTGAAATATCTTTAACAAACAAATTATTTTTCCTTAAAAAAGCAATCACATCATTAAGAATAAAATTTAATAAAGCTTCATGATTTTTTGTATAATTCATTGCTTCTGTAAAATAGTCTAATAAATCAAGATTGAATATTAAAAGGTTAATTTTATTTAAACTTAATTTATATTTATTAGATAATTCATCACGTATTAAATCTGGGTGAACTTTTAATTTTTTAAAAGTTTGATCGATAAAACTTTGTGGTAATTGAATAGGTGCTATATTAGGTTCAGGAAAGAAATGATAATCTAAATTACTTGATTTACTACGAATAAAAATAGTAGATTTAGTTTTTTCATCATAGCGTCT
>CAZAJD010000025.1:0-3863 GCA_964485375.1 uncultured Mycoplasmatales bacterium
CCATCTTGAGTATAAATATTATTACAAAAAGAAAAAATATTATTTTGATAAGAATCAGTATATTGAAAACCAATTTCAAATTCAATTTTTTCTCAAAGATATTCACGATAAAAAATGGTATTAATTTCTTTAATATCACCAATACGATTATCATTTTCAAGTAATTCTACAAGATAATCTTTAATTCCATTAGGATAACAAAATTCAATAAATTTAGGACTAGATTCTCTTAAATCTTTTACTTTTAATTTTAAATTTTTATTTAAAAAAGCTATTTGTTTGAATTTTTCTTTAATTCTTGAAAGACTAAAATCAATATCTTTATCAAATATTTTTCAATCTGGTAAAAAAATTACTTCCGTTCCTTGTTTTGTTGTAGAACCAATTTCTTTAAGTGTATGTTTTAATTTACCACCATTATGAAATTCAATTTGATATTGTTTACCTTCTTGATAAATATTAACTATTAGCTTAGATGAAAGCGCATTTACAACTGATGAACCAACACCATGCAATCCTCCTGAAACTTTATAAGTATCAGAATTAAATTTACCTCCTGCATGAAGTTTAGTAAATACAGTTTCTACACTTGACACATTAGTTTTGGGATGAATACCAATTGGAATTCCTCTACCATTATCTTTTATTAAAATACTACTATCTTCATAAATAATAACTTCTATTTCATTACAAAATTTTGCTAATACTTCATCGACTGAATTATCAACTATTTCTCAAACAAGATGATGAAGTCCATCACTATCAGTAGAACCTATATACATCCCTGGTCTTTTACGAACAGGTTCTAATCCTTCTAGGATTTGAATTGATTTTGAATTATATACCATTTAATTTTTCTCCTTAGTTATTAATTTTTAATAAACACGAATTGGTAAAATTAAATGAATATGATTTTTTTTAATTTTTTCTTTATCGTTTTTTTCATTAATTACAATTGGTTTGAATTGATCAATAAAATTAACTTCTATATTTTGTGAATCAAAAGATTTAATTGCATTTAAAAGAAATCTACCATTAAGAGATATATCATGAATAGGATCTCCTTTTATTATAAATTTACTAGTCTTTTCTTCACAATTAGCAATTTCAGATACACTTGAAGAAATTTTTATAAAATTTTTATTAGATATAATTCTAACAATATTTTCTTCTAAATTTAATGATATTGATGTTACTCTTTCAATTACATTTTGTAAAACTTTTTTATTGATTTCAATTGTTGTTACATAATTAATAGGTATTATAGTTTCAATATTAGGATATTTTCCATCAATTATTTTTGATTTAATTGTTATATCTTTATAATTTAAAAATATTTGCTGTTTATTAATATTAAATTCTACATTATTAGTAATTGATTGTTCATATATTATTTTTTGAATAGTATTAGCAAAATTATAAGGAATAGTAATATTAATATTTTCATCAAAATTATTTTTTTTAAGTGTTTCTTTTATAGAAACAACTCTAAAAGAATCAGTGGTATTAATATTTATTAAATTATTTTCTATTTTTAAATTAATTCCAGTTAAAATAGTTCTTTGTTCATTAGGATTAATTGCAATTATAGATTTTTTAATTGCATTAGACAAATTTAAAGCATTAATTTTTATTGATTTACCTTCATTTTTAAAATCTATATTAGGATATTTAGTACTATCCATTAAATTAATAGTAGAATTAAAATTTGTACTTCTAATTGAAAGAATATTTTTTTCAATTATTTCAAAAATTAAATATTCATCAGCTATTTTTTTTAAGATTGGCATTAAATATTGTGGAGATGCTAAAAATTTTCCTTGATTTTCTATTTTTATATTTATTTTAGTAATTATAACTCTAGTTGAAGTTATTCCATCAGAACCGATAATTTTTAAATTATCTAAATTCAAATCAAAAAACACTCCATTTAATTGTGGTATATATCCTTTATTATTAATTACTTTTAATACTTTACTGATTGCATCAATAAATATTTTTCTTTTTATTTCGAACTTCATATTGACCTTAAAATTTTTCTAATTTAATTTATTTTAATTATATTTAGTATGGTATTTAATGAATAATAATTCTATTTTATATTACTTTTTAAAATTTTCAAATTATAAGAAAATTTAATTTTTTTTATTTTTTAGAAATTTTTCAATATTTAAAATATTAAATAAATTATATCTTATTTTATATTTTAAAAATAAAATAAATAATATTTAAATGTATAAAATTTATTTTTTAAAAATATATTCTAAGACTTATCCACATTCATTTTTTCGATTGATTTCTAATTAATTTATATTTAATTTATTATTTTATTATTATTATAGTGTGGATATGTGTATAAAATCAAAAAAATCTTTATATTTATAGAGTTTTTGAATAATCTAATCTTTTTCTATGTGGACAAAAATGTGGATAAGTTATTTTACTTTAAAGTCTATCTATTTTAAACATTAATAATCTATAGTTATCCACAGTTAAACACAACTTAAATTATTTATCCACATTACTTATCCACAATATTGTGGATAAGTAAATTTAAAAAAATGAATTATTGATTAAAGAGATGAGATTATATCAAATTATAATAATGGGGTTGTTTAATATTGGCAATAATATATATTAGATTTGGTTATTGAGAAGTATTATTATTTAATTAAAGATATAAATTCATAATATTTCAAAAAGATAAATATAATTAAATATAGTGTTTTCTTAACTTAAATTTTTATTGAATAAATAATTAAAAATGATATAATACTAAAAAGTTTTATATTTATGCATATAATAAAAATAAAAAAGGAGAAAAAATGAAAAAAATTCTGAAAATATTAGGCGCTATATTTCTTTCATTACCATTACCTGTGAGTGTTGTTTCTTGTTCAACATCACCAATACCAAAAAATACCATTCCTTGAAGTGATATAATACCAACAGTACCTTCTATTCCTATTTATCCTTCAACTCATAAATTTACTGATTCTAAAGCAAGATCTTATACAGTCTCTATTTTAAATAATTTTTTACATAAAAAAAATAAAATCTCAAAAGATTATAATATATCTTTAAAAAATATCGCAGGTTTTATTCTTAATCAAAAAATAATTTCTAAAGCAAAAGCTCAATCTTATGATGATATAAATTTTAATTTAGATTTAACAAATGTTTCTAATTTTACTGATAATATACATCATAAAAATTATTTTAATTTTGTTTCTATTAGTGGGGATTATCAAGTAAATCCAAAAGATACAACTCAATCTACTTGAAATCAACAACCTCAATTAAATTTTGGTGTAAAAAAAAATAATTCTATTATTAATTCTGATACATTTGCTTTTATTGGTTCAACAAAAGATTTTACTTTAATTTTAAATAGGACTCTATATAATCAATGAAATTATGATCCTTTTTATACTGAAACTAATGAATTTTTTTATCAAAATGATATTGGAAATTCACTTATTACATTAACAGATCCAGAATGAGAGACAATTAGAAATAGCATTAAATTTGTTTCTTTACCTATTGGATGTTGAGCAGTAATGCATATTGTTAATAAAAAAATTGCTTATACAAATATGGATAGTTTTTCTACATGTAGTGAATTTAGTAGTGTTAAAAATCCGACAACTGGAAAATTATCTCAGTTTATGCCAGATATTGCGCTTATAGATAATTTATTACCTACTCCTAATCCTAGTTTATTTATTACTAAGGAATTATTAGATGAATTATATCAATTATATTTATATTGATGAGAAGGTAATAGATATAAAGATAGCAATTGAAATGTTAATTATATTGCGAAATATCTAAAATATTCTGGTTTTAGAAAAGCAGATGAT
>CAZAJD010000026.1:0-3120 GCA_964485375.1 uncultured Mycoplasmatales bacterium
AGGTACTGGAAAAACTTTTATTGCAGCAAATATTGTTAATAAATTTATTGAAAATACTTGTATGGATAATAATCAATCATATTCTTTTATTCATTTTTCTCCTTCTAAAGGAAATTTACATCACCAAAATTATAATAAATTTAATAATTTTCAAAAAAGTGGTTTAAATTTTTATTCTACTTATCTGTATCATACAACAAGCAAAAATTTAAATTTGAATAGTTTTGAAAAAAATAAAATTCATTTTTTTGGATGAGATTCTTTGATTAAAAAAGATAATACTTTAATTGCTATTTCTGAAACAAATAATTTTTTTGATGTTTTGAAAAATACTTTAAAAAAGGGTATTAAAATATTTTTAATAATTGACGAAGCGCATTTAAATTTAAATCAATCTACACAAAATAAAACCATAAGATTTATTGATACAATCAAAAAACTTCATCAGAAAATTTTTAATTATGCTAATCCAATTGAATATAAAATGTCAGCGACTGTAAAAGATAATTTAAGTATTGATTATAAAATTAAATATTCTGAAGCTGTACAAGAAGAGATAATAAAAAAAAGAAATTCATATCAATGAATTTGAAGAAAAAGACTTTCAAGAAGCGCATTATGACAGTGAAAATGAATTTTTAATTGCACTTGCAGTTAAAAAAGTGAATCAAGTAATTAAAGCATATGATTCCAAAAAATTAAATAAAAACTATAAATATCCATTGGTAATGATTCAACTATCAGATAAAACTCCAAAATCAGATGAAGAAGATAAAACTAGTCAAATATTAAAGATTTTAGAAAATCAAAAAATTCATAAAAATCATATTGCTATTTGATTATCAAATGATCATCGGATAGCAAGTGATAAATCTAAATCCAAGGATGTAGTAAGTTTAAAGGATAAGATTATTAATGATTCTAATATCCGCTTTTTAATTTTTAAACAAGCAATTGCAACTGGATGAGATATTCCAAGAGCTAATATTTGGGTAAAATTAAGAGAAATAAAAAATGATGCTTTTCAAATTCAAACAATGGGAAGAGTTTTAAGAAATCAATTTAAAAAGTATTATAATAATCCTTTGATAGATAGCGCATTTATTTTTAATAATGACAAAACAGCAAATTTAGAAATATGTGAATCCTTTGGTGAAGAAAATACGTATAAGGTTAATGATTACAACAGGGTAGATGTTTTTAAAAAATAAAATATTGATGAGAATTTAAAAGATAAATTTATTTTAATTGACTATGATGAATCTAATTTTGACCCTCAAGAAATATATCAAAAAATTTATAAAGAATTTAAATCAAAATATTCGCAAATCTTAGAGAACATTTCTGATGATAAAAAATTAGCAGAATGATATCGTGATGATTTATTTGAAGCTAAAATTATGACAAAAAAACTTGCTGTTATACAAACTGAAAATATTGAAAAATTACAAAATAGTAGAAATTATGATCAAACTAAACTACAATTTAATAAACAGAGTCGGACACTTTTAGAAAGATTTCTATACTTTAAAAAATCATTTGATAATGAGATTACTTTTAAAATTCTAAATTATTGTATTATTAGATTTTCATTAGAAAATAAAAAAGATGATTTTATTAAAAAAGCATATAAATATTTTGCAATGCATTCATTTAAAATAAAAACATTAAATGATAATTTAGATAATAATTTGAGCGATTCTTCAAATAATCAAGATTCCTATTCAGATATTACTAAATTAAAAAAATTTATTTGAGAGAATTGAAATGAATTTAAAATAAATCAATGTAAAAAAACACTCTTAAGTTTGTTTTTAAAGATAAAGTAAAACAACTAAAAAAATACTTGAATTTGAAAGTAATTGAAAAAAGAACCTATTTTTGAAAAACAAGATTTATATAAAACGAAATATAATCGAAAAAATACTAAATTAGGTGATATGTTTGATTCTTATTTAGAATCTTAATTTTATGAAAAATTGAATTCTTGTACAACAGTTGAAAATGCAAAGATTAAGTATATTCAATATAATAATCGTAAAAATTTAAATAATTCTATTTATATACCATATATTGCTAGTGATGGTAGTTTTAAAAAATATTATCCTGATTTTATTATTTCTACTGAAAAGAGAATCTATATTTTAGATACTAAAGCTAAAAATTCTAATTCCACATTTGAATATCATGATCATTGAAAAATATGAGGAGTATCAAAACAAATAGATAAGAAAAAGATTATTGATAATTCTAAAGAAATAAAGTATGGTTATATTTATAAAAATAACCATAGCGAGTTTATTTTTAATGATATTATTCTAAATACACCAAAAAATAATAACAATTATAATAATGATGATAATAATTATAATAATAATGAAAAAATGAATATGTTTTTATAATAATTAAAATATTGAATATTATTTTATTAAAAAAACTCCTTTACTTTAAAAAAGTAAAGGAGTTTTTAATATTTAAAATACCTAATTTATTTTTAGATACTATCTTATAAAACCACTATATTATAAAGAGTTGCCATATTTTATAAATTTCTTCATTTTTTATATTCTTACTATTAGTACTTGATAAAGTTATTATTTTATATTTTATAATTTCGCTTGGTTACTTTAATTATTCTCTAAGTATTTGTTTATTTTGTTTTTTTTAGATTTGTTATAATTATATTATAATAGTATTTTAAATATTAAATAAGGAGTATATTGAAATGAAAAAAATCTTAAGTTTATTTGTAATATCATCTAGTATATTAACAAGTTCAAGTAATGTAGTATCTTGTTCATCATCAAATTCGCCATTAAATCCTACTATCTCAAGAAATTATAATAAACCATATTATTTTCATGCTGATGCTAAAACTGTATTTTGAGATCGTAACGCAACTTTTGATATTATCTTTAGCGAAGGGGGATCCTAATAACCTTTATTTACAAAATAATGATATTATAGAATTATACTTTACTTATAATATTACTTCCCCTTCTAAAGAATATGTATTTAATTTTAATAATATTAAATTAGGAACTGAATACTTACCAGCTTTTATATCTACAACCTTTAAAATTACATTTAATAAAGATAGTATGAATGTTAAAAAAAATA
>CAZAJD010000027.1:0-2946 GCA_964485375.1 uncultured Mycoplasmatales bacterium
TACTTTAATATTTAAAGAATTAGTTAAAACATCATTATTATCTTCTATTAAATTCGTTAAACATTTTGTAATTGGGTCATAAGACATATTGCTAGCTTTTTTAATTTATATTGCTTAAGTCAACTAGATATATATATATATATTTAGCATTTTAATTACTATCAGCGATTGATTTGTAATTATATAAATCATTTAATTTATTTAGAATATTTTTTATTTGCAAATAGATGGCTTACTGAATTTTATTTTGGATTATCAATATAAGTAATTTGAGATGTAGAATTAAATTCTTCTTATATACATTATATAGATGAAGATAAAATGATTCTATTATCTAATCTAATAAATAGATTCCCAATTATAGAAAGATGACTTTTAAATAAAAAAAATCAAGTTAATATAAAATGATTTTTAATCAAGAGATAAATTAGTTTATTATGATCTTTTAGAATATTTACTTTTTACATTTTAAAATAGCAAAAAAACCAAAACCAATGTTGTAGAATATTGATATTGGAATTGCAGACATAATTACATATCTTATTTTAGAATCAAGTGATATATTTTCTGTGATAAAATATAAAATAAAATTCAAACTTGTGGCTCTTAATAAAATCATCAATTAAAAATAAGAATATTTTAAAATTATTAAAATATAAAATCGATAAATTAAACACTAATAAAAAAGATTATAAGAGTACTTTTTATTTTTAATTTAGCAATCTGAAAATTGAATAATAATAAAAAATTATTTAAAAAATATTAAATGATAGATTCTATGCTTTAACATAGATAATAATTAAGTAGAAAAATTGCATGGACGATTTAAATAGTAAAAAAATAATAAAAATAGAAGATATAGGAAAAGAAATAATCTTATTTGGAGATGGTATAAACCAAACTAATGGTAAAGATGATTTTAATAAAGAATTTATACAATATTTAGAAAACGCACTAAATGAACAAGTACAAAATAAAAGCAACAAAGGAATAACAGCAATATGTTTTAAATCTTTATATAAAGAAATATCAGAAAAGACTTCTTTACAAAAAGAGTTTTTATCTAAAAATATTAAATTAGATGATTATTTATATAAAATAATAATTAATTCAATCGAAGATGTATTGAGTTCTAATTCTAAAATTCGAATTGAATTTTTGAGAGAAACTGATTATGATAAAATATGCAAGACAATGAAAACATTTTTGGGAGAAGTAAAAAATATTAATAATTTAATAAAGATTTGTGAAGAATACATGGATGTTTTAGATATAAATGATTTTGGTAATTGATTTCTTGATTTTTTTCATCTTATACGTCCTTATATTATGGCTTATAATAAAATTTGAATTTTAGTTATGAATCAAGTTAAAAGTTTCTTTGTAAAACAAGAAGAAATAAAAAATGAAGAAAATTTGAAAAATGAGAATTATAAAAACTTTATTAATTATTTATTTCTTTTACCAAATGCTTTAAGTGGTATTGGTTGTAAAATATTTACAACAAATTATACTTTATATCAAAATTATGACCAATCATTTTTTAAAAAAACTAATAAAATCTAAAATTTTAAATGATTTCGATATCGATTTTACAAAATTATCAGATAATATTACTTATTTTCATAGGGGGATTCAATTATCATATTCATTTTTTAGAATGAAAAAAACTAAGAAGCTTTTAAAATTAATAAAATCTAATTTTAAAAATAATATTGGAATACAAGATAATATTAATAGTAAATTAGATACTTATCATAATAATTCGCAATGAAAAGATGATACTTATCATTTTGATTATGCAGATAGTGAAAACAATATTCTTGTAGGAGAAAAAAATAAAGATAAGGAAATAGCATCAAAAATTTTAGGCATACTAAACTATGTAAGATCAGATAATAATGAACCAAAAGAGATGCCAGATTATTATAATAAAACTAAAAATATTTTTAGAGATTCCCAACAGCATAAATATACAAAAGAAGATTTTAATCTTATTAAAAAACTTTTTAATTCATTATCTTTGATAAAAGAGATTAATATTAGTAGTGAAAAATATCTTCTGAAATTTTATAAAAATATTCTAGGAGGACAAGGTTCATATTCTAATGATTCACTAAAAACTCAAATTAATAAATTTCATTTAGAAGATCGATTTGATAATACTAATATTCTTAGAAAACATACTTTTAGAGTTATAGGTCTTTCTTTAAAAGGAGATCAAGCAATTTATTATTTCTTGAAAATTATGCTAGAAAATAAAAATATTAAAAATATCATTATTTATACTTCTAAAGAAGAAATTGTTGGTTTTGAGAAACAATTTAAAGATTGGGGAATTACAGAAAAAACATATCCTAATTTTTCTATATTAGAATACACTCAATTTTATAAAGAAATTAAAGACTTATTAAGTGATAAGTGTTCCTTAGAAAATTATCTGAATAGAACTTATCCTAAAAAAAATGAATACGATATTTTTTCTAATCAAGCAACTTTTACATTCCTTTAAATTTACATTTGTATTTGCATCAATCATCTATTTTCAATTAATTATAAATTATTAATATAAAGTTATTATAATAATTTAAAATTTAAAAGAGTAAAAATGGAAAACTTTATACCAAAAAAGGGTTATAAAATTCATATTATTATAGATGGTGAAAAAAATAATATTTCTCAACAGTGCAATTTTTTTATGAAACAAATCAATAACTCTTATAATTCCTTTACAAAGAAATATGAAGAACAAAAAGAAGCAGTAAATAAAAGTTTTTTAAACGATCCTTATTTTGAAAATGAATATTTAATAAAACGATCCCCTTTAACTTTTTTTAATGTTTTTTGAGGAGAAGGTAAAACATTTTTTTTGTAATAGTCAAAAGGATTTAAAAACTAATTTTAAAGAAATTATTTATTTAGATGTTTGAAATTATTCTTTTCAAT
>CAZAJD010000028.1:0-2360 GCA_964485375.1 uncultured Mycoplasmatales bacterium
AAAACTAATTTTAAAGAAATTATTTATTTAGATGTTTGAAATTATTCTTTTCAATCAAATATTCCATATGAATTAATTTTAAATCTTTTTAATAAATTAATTTTACTTAATTCTCAAAATCTTAAAATAAAAGATATTCTAACCAATCTAAAAAATCGAATGAAAATAACTTTATCATTAAAATTAAGTATTATTGAAATAGGATTAAGTGTTAAAGAAAAATCATCAAATACCCATAATGATAATACTACTTTAAATGAACTAATTCAAAAACTAAATAATTCAAAAGAGTTAAAACCCACAATAATAATCTTAGATAATATAGAAAGATTAAATCAAGATTTTTGAGAAATAATAAAAAGTTTGAGTGCTATACAAAAAATTAAAAATCTATTTTTTATTTTACCTTTAAATATAGCTGCTTTAGAATTAAATAAAGAAATTACTTTATCTGGATTAGAGTTTTCAATTGAGAAGTATTTAGATGTTGCTATGTTTGAATTCAAACAAGATTATTTGCATGTTTTAAATAATTTACTACCTAATTGTAAAATAAATAATATTATTTCAAATTTGCTAAATCAAAGTATAGACAATCAAAAACTTTCTATTAGAAAATTAGAACAGAGATTTAGACATAATAAGATTTCATTTTCTAATGACCGTCCTCATGAGTTATTACAAAATATAGTTAATAAAGTTTGAGGTAATGTAGAATGCTATAAAGAATATTTAAAAACTAATATTATTAGTTATCTTGATTTATTAGAAAAATTAAGTTTCATTTTTGTAAAAATTAAAGATAGTATCAATTATTTTAATTCTTTTTCTATACCATCTAATATACCCCGTCAAGTAATACCTTTTATAACATATAATATACAACATTATATATATACTTCATATAATAATGAAATTTTAAAAGCGCTAAGTTACTTTAGAAATTCTAATAATTTTCAATTTAAAAGTAAAAAAATAAATTATTTAGATTATATTACGCAATCTGAAAATTGTATTATATTGATTAAAAAATATAAAAATGAATTGAAGGATATAATTTCTGAGAATAGAAAAAAAATTGAATCAATAAATTTAAATATTGAAAAATTACAAATGAATTTTATAAAAAATAAAGAAAAAATTACAAAGGAAAAAAAGAAAATAGTTGAAGCAGATCAAAATCAAATCGTTATATATAAGCAAGCTAATTTTAAAACTTTAGAATTAATAGAAACTCAAAGGCAAGAAAATTATGTATTGCAACAAAATTTAAATATAAATAAAAATATAAATATACAGTTAAACGATGCAAAATTATCTAGTTTAAATAGTCAGATTCAAGAGTCTAAAGATCTAATTAAAAAAATAAGCAATTATTCAGATGCAGGTGTACTTTACATTTTTAATTTTTTGGAAGATAATCCAATTGAATGAAATTTTATTAAAATAAATAAGAAAACATTAGAAGAGACTATATTTAATAATATTTTGACATCAAGAATTATTATTTAATATAAAATAATGATTTATCAATTATTTTTTATATTTAAATATATAATTAATTATTATGATTTAAAATAATTTAAATCAAATATAGAAAGGAGATGATTTTATGGCTAAAAAAAATATAATAAGAACCTCTAAAAAGGTAGCATCTGAAGCTAGTGCAATATTGAAAAATAAAAAATCTTCTAAAACAGAAAAAGCAGTTGCTGCATCAGATCTAAGTAATAGAAGAAAAAAAACTAAATAATCTATTAAAATAATTACTAGAAACAATAAATATGTTCATTTTATATTATCAAATTTTCAAATTTATTCTTTTTAGTATTGATAATATTAAAATTTATAAAATTAAAAAACTCACAAGATATCTTGTGAGTTTTTTAATTTTTATAGTTAGTAAAATAATTATTTTGCTTTACTACCTTTTAAAAATGGTTTAACTTTGGTTACATAATCACTGTTTCTTAAAAGAGTTTTTAATTCTTTAATCATTTTGCCAAAGTTATCGATTAATTTTTGAAAATAGTGATGAAATGAGAAATTCTTAGTCAATTTTAAGCATAGCTATTCTTATCTTTATCAAAGATAAAATTATAAAATTGTTAATTCTTTATCTATTTTTCATAATTTGGAATAAATATTTTTTCCAGTAGTTGTAGTGTCGGTTAATAAAGCATTCAAATCTATTCATTTATTTCTTTCTTCTTCTACCCATTTATTCAAAATTTCTATAGAAGATCTATCCTTAGACCTTGTTAATCCTATTTTATACTCTACTACTTCTGCTTTTTCAAGTAATTTTAATAGATTATTATTTTGACTTAATAATTTTCTATTATTAGATAGATAATATT
>CAZAJD010000029.1:0-2178 GCA_964485375.1 uncultured Mycoplasmatales bacterium
GGAGTAATCATTTGTTGTTTTAAATTATCATTTGATTTTGCAAATAACTTAGTATTAGGTTTGTATTCACTAAAGAAAGTATTTCTTGATGGTATATAACCATTTATATTAAAGTTAAATAATGAACTAGTATAACAACGATTTAAAACCGCCATTCCTTCTTGAATTGCAGTTTTAGAACTATCTTTAGTTGATACTAAACTTTGCATTGTTTTGTAATCATTAAGATCAGCTGCACTATCTGATAAGCCAGTTACTGAATCTTTATTTTGTAAATTAACTATTGAACTAGTTAATTTATGGGTGTTATTATCTAATTTTAAAGATTTTAAAAATACATTATCAAAATATGATGAATCATTATTTTGACTATTAGATAATTGAAAATTATCTCCAAAAGGTTTATTATCATTTTTATTAATATTAATAGTAGAATCATATCAATAAATATTTTGTTTATTATCATTATTATTACTACTATTATTTTGTTTTGATTGATTAAATTTATAATTAATATAAATATTTTCAGCAGTAACTAACAAAGGAGATCCCATTGTTAAAATTGCTGTAAAACTAATTAGTAAATTTTTCATATTATACACATCCTTTAATCGATATAATAATATTAATAATTTATAATTACTTTCATTGTACATTAAAATTATTATAAATAATTTTTTTTTAAACTTTATTAAAAATAGAAGTAGATATATCAAGGATGTTATTTTCAATATTTGATATCGCCATACTAGTAATAAAATCTAGTGAATTGGTATTATAATATTTAACTAATTTAGTTAAAAAATTATTAATTTGATTTTGAGATAGGCCACAGTGTCAAAATGATTCTTTAAAATAATTATTATAATATCACTCTTGTCATGTTTTATAATGATGAGGATTATTAATCGGATTATTTTTTATTCCTTTTGTGGTTATATTATTTTTACTTGTATCATTTCATTGACTTTTAATCATATTTATTGATTTAATTAAATAATTTAATTGCATTTTATTTAATAAAATATCAGCATCACTATTAGATGAAGTACTAATAAGAGTTTCTATCGAATATGGTGTATCACCATATTTAATATTTGTTGTATTAGTACTACTATTTAAATTACTATAAGTAATTTTATAATTACTAACATGGAGCATTAAGACATATTGGGGATTAATTGAAATTGAAGGCATTTTCATAATGATATTTTTTCAATCATTATTTGTTAGTAAAATATCAGGATTTGAAATATTATGCTTAATAAAGAATTTATTAATATCTAAATTATCTGCTAAAATACCTTCTGCAAATTGATTTCAAGTACTAGGTTGCATTTGTAAATTAAAATCATTAGTTTTACCAGTTAGCATATTATATCTTTTAGCAATAACTGGACTAATATATCCAGGCATTAAAATTGCTGATGGAACAGTTTTAGGCTTATTAGGTGTTAAAATAAAATTTGTTTTTTGTAGTCAATTCACAGTAATACTACCTTTGAAATTAATTAATAAAGGGTTTAGCATGTTTAGTCTATTAATATTAGAATTTATTAAAAGTTCACGAAATTGCTTCCCATTAACAAAAGAATTTACTACTGAATTATTAGAAAAAACTTTACCTAACGCTATTGCTGTTACAAGAATTCCTATAACAACCAAAGCTAATATAATTTTCCCAATTATAGGTAATATTGCGAGAGACTCAGTTAGATATGTAGATGGCCCACTGATTAAACTAGCTGTTGCAATATCTTCACTTTCACCAGCAGCTTCTGTAGCATTCGAAATTCCCATTGACGCATTTATAGAATTTTGAATATTTTGATAAACTTCTGAAATACCAGTCAGATCTTCATCTAGCAAATCAGGAGAAAAATAATCTGGTAATCTATCAATAATTTCTGGTCCAGGCAAAGGAACATCACCATAACCATCTTTAACTGTATTAGAAAAATTTTTATTATTCATTTTCTTAATTCAATATTTTCTAAAATTTGTAAGTAAATTGCTATATTGTATTTTACTAGTGGGTTGCTCTATTTTAGGACCTGTATCCCCATTAAATAATCAATTCATAATTCCAGAATCTGTTTTATAATCAATAGCGCTAAATGAATTTCTAGTAATATTACTAGAATGTGTATAAAATAATAGGCGTTTAAATATATCAAA
>CAZAJD010000030.1:0-1840 GCA_964485375.1 uncultured Mycoplasmatales bacterium
TCAAAAAGTGGTGTATACAAATATGGATAGTTATGATACTCTTGATAATTTTCCTGCTTATAAAGATCCTAAAATCCAAAAAACTTCTTATTATGCAGTTTTAAGTTTTTTAGGAACAAAAAATGATTTTTCTATGATAGGGAATAATCAACAATTAGATCTTTTAGCAAAAAACTATCTCTATATAAATACACATTGAAGCGATCTAAATCATAATAATAATCCTAATCATTTTTCTGAAAAGCAATTTTTTTATGATGCATATATAAATAAAATTGCAAATAAAAAACCTTCTGCAAGTGATTATAATGCTTATAGTTGAATTTCTCCTAATATTTCAATCGATGATATCTGAAATTTAATAGTTAATTTTTCTAAAAATTTATCAGAAAAAAATATAAATAATACAAAATTTAGTAATCTTATAATCCAAACAAGCGATTTTAATAATGTAATAATAATTAATTCAAAAACATTAAATATTCAAAGGAAATAAAAATGATCAAAATAATAACTTCTTTACTTTTAATTATTCCATTAAGCATAACTTCTATATCTTCTTTTAGTAATACTCATTATTACCATAAAGAAACTAACAATAAACAAAATATTCAATCTAATTCTAATACAGATGTATCTTGAAAAGATTTTAATAATTTGATTCATAAGGATAAATCTATAGATTTTAATACATGAGCACCTAAAAATATTATTGATAATGAAATCAATTTAGATTATCATAATATAGCTGATATGTTATATAATTTTTATTCTAAACGTCAAGATATATTTTGAAATATATCAAATGCCATAGATCAGAAATGAAATGATGATGAAATAAGTATTTTTGGTAATAATTCAGTATTTAGAAAATTAGCAATGGATGACTATTTTGCTTCCAAAATATATTTTACAATAAAAAAACAAAACAATGATATTCAAAATTTAAATAATAATGGAGTGTCTTTTACAAAATTGGATCTTGAAAATAATAATATCACAAGTTATTATTTAAGAATTTCTAATAATCCATCGATGATTTGAGATGAAGACAATAATTCTTATTTTGATGTAACTGTTAATATTTGTAATTTTGGTGATAGTGATAAAAATATAATAGATACAAATAATAATAAGAATTTAGCAGATAAACTAAGTCCAGTTAATACATATCGTGATTGATATCAAAGCTTCACTGGAACAACTTTTGACACTCAAAGTGATATAATTATTAAATTAACTGATATTTGTCCACAATTTACTAATTTAAAAATAGCTAGTTATTTTTTAGATTATTCTTATTTCTTTATTAATCCTAGTACATGATTTCATACATACGATCATGGTAATCAAAATACTAATCCTTATCATAATGATCCAAAAGAAAATCAGAATTATTATTTTAATTTAGATACTTTATCAAAAAACTGAACAAAAGAAAATTCTGATAATACTTCTCAATATCATACTTATACTGCTAAATCTAAAGAAAATATAGAAAATATTTTACCTTCATCTGTTAATAGATTTCATTATTACTATGGTGACTTTTGAAAGGGAGAATGTTATATAACATCATATACTCATATTTGAAATGATAATTTTGATTCTGAAAGTAAAGATAATACATTAAATAATTCAACCAATTTTCATATAAAAATTTTTACAACTTCTACTTTAAAAGGTCATGCCTCAAGAGGTTGAGATTTTGGATGTAGTATAATTGATGCAAAATTAGAATTGCATATTAATAAAAACATTTTTAATAATGTTTAGAAATAGAAAGAAATTCAAATGAGAAAAATTTTAAAATTATTAACTTCAATTATACTAGTAGGTA
>CAZAJD010000031.1:0-1839 GCA_964485375.1 uncultured Mycoplasmatales bacterium
CGATATGAAATATCATAAAGAAGAGATAACTCTTTTTAAGAATATGGAAATTTTTGCAAATGCTGCTGTTGGTATGTATTATGAGGAAATCATATATATTACAATATTAAAAGAAAAAGGTGATTATCAACCTTTAAATGATAACTTGCATTCTTTTATCAATATTTCTCTACAAAATACTGCAAGTTACTATTTAAGACTATCCAATAATCGATCTATGGATTGAAATACAAATAAATCTTATGTAGATATAACAGTTAATATTGGTGATTATCTAGATACTGATAACATAAATTAAGAAATATATAAAATCTAATCCAGAAATTAACATTATTAAATAATATCTATTATGTAAAAAATATATTATATATAAATTAAAAAGCAAATTATATTAATTAATTAATAATATTTTATATTATAGTAACAAAGTATTATAAAGCAAAAGGAAATAAAGAATGAAAAAAATAATATCTATATTATCAAGTTTATTAATAGGAAATACTGTACCATTAAATATTACTTTGTATTCTGCTAGTCTAAACTCATCGCCTAATACTTCTTATACCAAAATTAGCGAATCTTCTTCAAGTTATGATTTAAGTATTCTAAATAAATATACCAATAATGATTTAAAAAAATGAAGAACAAATGGAATTACTACAAGTAATTTAAATTTGGATTACTTAACTATACAAGAACAAATGCAATTACTACCAACTTCAACACAAGCTGTATATTTTTGCATATCTGCATTAATAGATAAAAAATATAATGACCAAGAAATAAATAATTTTCAAGAATATGCTGTTTTACAAAGGATGGCGGCGAATCCAAACTATCAAAAATTAATATATTTTACAATTTTAGATAAAAAAAATTCAGTTGAACCTTTAAATAAAAATAATGGAATTTTTCATAATTTAAATGTTCAACAAAATAATATTTCAAGTTTTTATTTAAGAATTTCTAATAATCCATCTATGGATTGAAATACAAATAAATCTTATCTAGATATAACAATTAATATTTGCAATTTTGGTAATAAAAAATTACATAATTTAATAACTACAAAAAATAATCAAAATCTTGCAAATAAATTACAACAATTTAATACAAAAGATTCTTGAAATCAAATCAATAGTGGGTTAACCTATAATATTCATAGTACAAAGGGTATCGATATTAAACTAACAGATATTTGTCCACAATTTACAAATTTAAAAATAGCTAATTATTTTTTAGATTACTCTGCTTTTTCTTTTAATCCTCATTCATGATTGCATACGCAAAATTATGGTAATCATGATATTAACCCTAATCATAATGATCCAAATGCAAATCAAAAATATTATTTTAATTTAAATACTCTAAAACAAGATTGAGCAAAAGAAGATTCTGCAATAACATCAAGTCAACATACATATAGTGCTATATCAAAAGATGATACTAGCAGCCAATATCCTCTTAAATTACCTAAAGTAACTGATAGATTTCATTATTTCTTTTCTCAATTTGTAGGTGGAAAATGTTATGTAACATCATATACTCATATATCAAATAAAAATTATAATAATAATCCGACAAAAACATTGAATAATACTGATGATTTTCAGATTGAAATTTTTACATCATCTCATCTAGTCGGAAAAAGAGCATGAGCAAGTTGAAATTTTGGTTCTGATATAATCAACACTAATTTAGAATTTCATATAAATAAAGAAATTTTTGGAAATGATGAGATGATATAATAGATTAAATTAATTTACAAAAAAAATATTCTAAATTATTTTTTAAATTTTCTAATAAATAATATATAGATTTTATTTAATTTTGATAATA
>CAZAJD010000032.1:0-1814 GCA_964485375.1 uncultured Mycoplasmatales bacterium
ATCGGTGTTGGTATGACATATAACTTTTTCATTTTATTCTATAAATGCTGATATTAACATTGACTTTATTATATTGGTATTATTTATTACAGAAACATCATTAAGTAATTGAATTATTTTTTTCAATAATTTTGAATCATTTATTTTTGATTCCAATAAAACAAACATTAAAATTTTAATAAAATATATTGAAAAAATTACATTATCAAAAGTAACCATATTTATGTCTCCTATAATTTTTGAAATATCAGAAACTTCTTTGTTAGAAATAATAGAACTTGAAATATCTATATATGTTTTTATTTTATCCAATTCTTTTTCATCTTCTATATTTATAGAATGGTCGAGAATATTATTTAAAAAGTATTCAATATTCTTGGCACCTTTTTTACCAGCGTTGCTAAAACTTGCATTATCATCTTCACTACTCTCGTTTAATACTATCCCTCTGGATACTATTGTTTTTGTTATGGATTCTATATTCGATGTAGTTATAACGAAATTCTTTCCACTTATTGGCTCTTCAAGAATTTTTAAAAATTTATTTTGGAAATTATTTTTAAGACTATCAAAATTCAAAAACACATATAAAATTTCTTCTTCGCTTCTTAGAGTATATGTGTTCTCGAATTGCTCAAATTTGTCTATAGATAGATTTGAGCAATTGAAAAATATCGTGTCAACATTATTAGGTGAAATTACTTTTTTAATTTTTTCTAGTGAATTATTAACATTATTTTTTTTAGAAATAATAATAAAAAATTTAGAAAATTTATCCATTATTACCTTCTATATTTTTTATTATTTCATCTGAAATAATTTTACTATTTTTTTCTATAGTATCATTTGCATTTATTGTCATAAAGCGATCTTTAAAAATATTAGATAGAATATCGTAGCCTTGCGATACTTTTTCATGAAATGAAATATCATTAAAGTCAAATCTGTTTGTTTGATTTCTTCTATTATTATTAATTCTTTCTAAGCCCTTAGATGCCTCTAATTTAAAGTAAAAAGTTTTTAAAGGTCAAGCATTGTCAATTATTCCATTTGTCAGTTCAATTAATTTTTCCATGCCCATTTCCTTTGCATAACCTTGATAGACAATAGATGAATCAGCAAATCTATCAGAGATCACTATTGTCTTTTTTGATATCGCAGGGATGATTGTCTTGCTTAAATGTTCAACCCTTGAAGAGCTAAAAAGCAAAAACTCTGTCATTGGTGAAATTGATTCATTATTCATTATAAGAGATCGTATGTCTTCAGATATCTTATTATCAAATCCACCTGGTTCTCTTGTTATTATTACATTGTATCCTTTCTCTTTTAGAATTTCTGAAACAGCAGAAGCCATAGTGCTTTTGCCTGATCCTTCTCCACCTTCGAAAGTATAAAAATATTTATTGTTAAAATTCATACTTTTATTATCTCAAAAGTATGAATTAAAAATTAATTTATTTGATCTCTTCTTTATTGATTAATGACTTTGAAAGGGAAACGCTATCTATATAGCTAATGCTTGAACCAAATGATATTCCCATTCCCATATTGTAAATTTTTATATCAGTGTTGCTGAAGTATTTTTTAACTAAATCACTGACAATTTCATTTTTAATATTTCTTGAGAACATCAATACAACTTCTTTTGCTCCCTTATCATTAATAAAATCTTCAAATTTTTTAAAATCTATGTCATCAATATTCAAAGATTTTGATCCTGACATATTTTTTGAAATCATAACAAAATTAGATTCTTCTTCTGGTAACTGTGAAGCAATTTCGTTTATATCTTCATATGATATAAAAGCATA
>CAZAJD010000033.1:0-1758 GCA_964485375.1 uncultured Mycoplasmatales bacterium
TACTTTAATATTTAAAGAATTAGTTAAAACATCATTATTATCTTCTATTAAATTCATTAAATATTTTGTAATTGGGTCATAAGACATATTGCTAGCTTTTTTAATTTATATTGCTTTAAGTCAACTAGGTATATTTCTTTAGCATTTTAATTACTATCAGCGATTGATTTGTAATTATATAAATCCTTTAATTTATTTAGAATATTTTTTATTTGCAAATAGATGGCTTACTGAATTTATTTTGAGTTAAAAATCATCATTTAATACTTGAATATTAGCATACCTTAAAATATTATCAAATCATATATTATATGGCATTTCCATTTAAAAAGCAGTAGTAGTTAAAGGTAATTTACTTATTAATATAGTTAAGTAGATAGGTTAATAATTTTTTTCATTTTAATTTCTTTATATATTAATATTAATTAATACTAATTAGATAATATTTTATTAGTTAAATATAGGATTTTGAATTTCTTTATTTCTGAAGTTTCTTTGGTAATGGCAGTTCTCTTATTTTTCAACTTTACTATTTTTAATAAATTCTTCATATTTTTTGTAGTCCCATTTAATTTTTTTTTCTAGTTCTACACCAAAAGTTGTTTCTTTAAAATAAACATTTAAGGATAGATTTCTTTCAGCAAATTCAAAAAAATGTTTTTCACAAGGGAAATTTAGAACTATTTTGTTATTTTTTACAACTCAAGAAATTAATCTAATTATATTTCATAAATTTCCTTTAATTAATACTAGACAATATATATTATCTTGAAATTTTCATTTATTTTTTTCCGAATAATCACCATTTTCTAAATTGTTCAATTCCTCAATTGCATCATTATTTTTAATCTTTGCAGTTCAGAAATTATCTATTTGTTTTTTATTTGAAATATTTGAATGTTTGTTATGTGTTATTATATTTTGTATTATTATATTTTTTCTAAATTGTTCATTAAAATAAGTAGTATCATAAAAACAATTTGAAAATTTTTCATAATTAATCTTTTTCTTACATATTATACAATAATGGTAATTAGAAAATATAGGATTTTTTTTAAAATTATCTATATAATTCATATTTTCTTTTGGTAAAGATCATAATGTTTTTAAGTATAAATTATTCAAATATAAAGAATTATAATAGTTAGTAAAAGTTAAAAGATGAGAAGTTTCTTCATAATAATTAAATGCTTTATTATTCAATATTTTATTTAATTTAGTATCTCTTTCATGATTAAATTGTATACATAATTTAATTAATTCTCTCTTTTTAGTAAGGCAATAATTTTTTAATCGCTAAAAATAAACCTGTTCCACTTATAATGGTTGCAAAAATTGACAATATAGTTGACAATATTATTGATATTAACATGTATTTTTGTCCATTCTTTAATTTATATAGTAATTTTAAAATTTATTATTTTATATTGATTAATATAGTATATTTTATTTTGCAATTTATTTAATTTTAATATTAAATAATAATATTAAAAAAGTTAATTACTAATATAAAGGATGTAAAATAATTAATAAAAATAGAAAATATGGAGGAAGAAATATATCCTAATTTTTCTATATTAGAATATACTCAATTTTATAAAGAAATTAAAGACTTATTAGGTGATAAGTCTTCTTTAGAAAATTATCTGAATTGAACTTATCCTAAAAAAAATGAATACGATATTTCTTATGCTGAATAATTATTTCAATTAATTATAAATTATTAATATAAAGTTATTATAATAATTTAAAATTTAA
>CAZAJD010000034.1:0-1665 GCA_964485375.1 uncultured Mycoplasmatales bacterium
CCAGCAAATCAGTGAACATTATCTGATAAACAATTAAAAAATTATACAATTAAAGCTTTAAATACTTATTTTTCTGATCCAAAACATCTAAAATTAAAATCGAATCAAAGTTTAAATATTAATGATATTTTGAATGTTAAATTTACACAAAATTTTATTGTCAAAGATGATAATCAAATTTATGATAATATTAGTTTTAATTTAAATTTAAAGGATATGTCTAAATTTATATCTATTAAAAATATTTTGTTTAATACTAATCTTAAAGGTGCTTTTAAATTAAATGAAAAAACTAAAATTATACTAAATTGATTACCTAATCAAGAACCAAAATTAAATTATATTTTAAATAAATTTAATGTTTTAGTTAATACTACAACGATTGCTTTAGTTGGTTTCTCAAGTGATTTTACTTTTATATTACCTTGAGACAAATATAATTCATGACATTCAATGTCACTTTCAGGACATGGTAATGATTTTTGAAGATCTCAAACTACAAGACTTAATTTTTCTAACCAAGAATGAAAAAATATTGCAAGTGCTATTAGTATGAAAACTCAATCAAAAAATGATTTTGCAGTAATTCATGTTGTTGATAAAAAAATAGCTTATACAAATATGAATACTACAGGTACACATCAAGATTTTCATAAAATTTTTAATTCTGCTTCGGGAAAATATTCTATATATATTCCAACTTTAGCTTATATTGATGATTGAAATCCTTCCAAAACTAACAATTTATTTTTAAACAGAGATTTATTAAATAAATTGTTAGCTCTATATGATTATAAAACTGTCTCTACTACTAATTGAAATGTTAATTATATTTCAAGTTATTTACAGCAATCTGGTTTTAGAAAAGCAACTAATATATCATTTAATCGAATTGCTCAATGTTTAATGAATTTATTTGATAATCATGCTAATTTTGTAAAAGCAATTTTAAATAGTCCACCAACAATTCAAGACCCAGGTTTTCATGGAATGATATTCCAATTTAATCAAGATGATAGATATTTTGGATTTCTAATAAACAGAAAATTTTAAATAATAATTTTTTGTTTATTAAAAGTAGAAGATTAATCTTCTACTTTTAATATATTCAATTATATTTTAAAGTTTACTTTTTTTTAATTTTTCTAATGAAAAAATAGTTTTTTGAAAGTATGATATTTTTATATTGTTTTTATATATAATAATATTTATTAAAACTATTTTTATATTATATAATAAGAAAAAGCAATTTAATTAATACTTATTAGACAAGCACAATTAAATTATCAAGGCTATCCAAAAATATTTGATAATTATTTTAATTGTAATACTTTATTTATTGATGATTAGGTTCTGAAAAAATTACCGATTATACAAAAGATGATATTTTATTTCCAATTTTATATAAAAAATGAAAATAATAAATTAACATTTTTTACATCAAATTATTCTCTTAATGAACTTGAAAAAAATATAGAAATAATGATAAAAAACATATGAAAGATTAATTAGAAGAATTAATTATTATGGCAAAAATAGATCCAAAAGATTAACAGAAAGAAAATAATTGATGAAATTACAAATTAATAAAATTTATAATTATGATTGCATTGAAATTATGAAACTAATGAATAATCAAAATATAATAGTGGATCTTATTTTAAC
>CAZAJD010000035.1:0-1594 GCA_964485375.1 uncultured Mycoplasmatales bacterium
AAATGAAAAAAATAAATTTTGAATTTGATAATAAAGAAAATAAAGAATATTTAAATATATTAAAAAAAATAAGAACTGATTTTAAAGAAAAATATGATGAAAAAAATCTAAATCAACATAATTTTTATTGTATTGTTTTTGAATTTGAAAATAGTGAAAATTATAAATACTTTGGTAGAAGCACATCTACAAAAAATAGGATTTTAAGGCATATTTCAGAGATAATCTCAATGTCTAAAAATGATTTTATTAAATTAAATGAAAAATTGAAGAAAATACTAGTAGACGATGCTTGAGATCCAAAGAATAGTTTATATATCAAAATATCTTGATTAATTCGTAAATATAAATTAAAAAATATTAAATTTAATACTTTTGATAATAAAGAAATTTATGAGAAAAATAAGAAAAAAGTAAATACTCTAAAAACTCAACATCGAATTAATTATTCAAAACTAGAAAATAATAGGCAATTAGACATATTAGAGTATTATGAAATAAGTGAGTTAAAGAAAAAGAGTATTATTTATTTACTAAATGGAACAATTAACTATATGTTTAAAATTATTTATGCCAAAGACAAAGCAGAAGCAGATTTATATATTTTACTTGACAATTTACAAGAGAAAGATAATGCTAGTATTTTTAATAGTTTAAAGTTAACTAATCAAATAGTAGAACATTGTTTTTGATATTATTTTAATAAATTGAAATGATTCAAACCATTTAAATCTTTTTGTAGAAATGAAATTAAGCAATATTTAAAAGATAAATATCAAAATAAAACTGAATGAGAAAAAAGGTATAAAAAAGCAAAAATTGTACATTTAAATAAGTGCAATATGTGTATAAATAAGTTTCATTCAGATATGCCTAACTATTTAAATTATAAAAGAAGATTAAGAGATAAGAATAAACATCTAGCTCAATGTAAAATATGCTTATCAAAATATCATAAGGATCAAGATAATTATTTATAATATATAAATAAAACAAAAAAATAAAGAAAAAGAAAAATATTATTGTATTTAACAATAAGAAATATTGTGATTGTATATTTTGTAAATAATATAATATGAAATTTAATAAAATTATTAATCATAGAAATTCTTATAATTGATATATTTATAATTTTATTTTAGAAAATAACTTAAAAGATATACCAAAGAAACAATTAGTAATTTTTTTAAATAAAAATAATTTAAAAGGAATTAAAGGTCAAGATTGAAATTATGAAATGATTAAGCACTGATCTCAAAAATACATGAATAAAGATTGTAAAAAATATGTAGGAATAAAATAATTAATAATTTAATTTTGTAATTGGGTTTTATTTAAAAATATTTTCATATTTGGATAGTTTTGTATATAAAATCAGTTATTTTGTTAAATAAATATCAAAAGATATAAAAAAATATTTCTTTTTTAGAAAAAAAGAATAATATAAATATATAAATATTTTGTATATTATAGAAAAAGTGAGGTAAAAATACGAAAAAATAGTAACAAATTCTAATAAAAATTTTATAAGGTAGAGGACAAAAATGAAATTTATATTATCTATATTTTCTATAACTGCTATTGGGATTAATCC
>CAZAJD010000036.1:0-1537 GCA_964485375.1 uncultured Mycoplasmatales bacterium
ATTGGATCAGGAGCTCTTACAGCGACATTTCCTTATACAAAAGTATCAAATTCATCCGCTATTGTTAGACAAGAAGCTACTATATCAAAATTGGATCAAGAATTTTTATTTTTATTTATGCAAAGAGGGATTCAATTAAAAACAGCTATTACATTACTAATTTATGGTTTTTGTTATAATATTTGTGAACGACTTCCAATTGAATTTGGAGTAGAAGTACCTCTTTTAATATCATTAAGAACTGAAGAAGCATTAGGATAATGACTAAAGTACTTAATACTCAATCATATTTACAATATACTAAAAAACTCAAAGGTTATTTAACTAAAAATAATAATTTAAAAAAACGAAAATTGACTGGTTTAAATGTTTATCAACATAAATATACCTCAAAACTCATTAAACAATATAGAATTTTAGGTATTTTATCTTTTACTACTAAACTTCGTATAACCTTTTAATAATGATTTCATTTCATATCTTTAACCGATCTTTTTTTTACACAAATACCGTTAAATCTAATGAAAATTTAAAGATAAATTTTTATAAAAAAGATATAAGTAACATTTTATCTAAATTTTCACAAATTGAAATTACAGTATTAAATTTTGATAAAACTAAACTTAAATCATATAAAATAACAGGTTTAATCTTAAAATATACTAAAAATTTTATTTTAATGAAACTTAAAAATAATATCACATTTAAATGACCTTTATTATCTCCAAAATTAATACAGGTTAAACTTATTACTTAGTCTTTAATTTTTACTTAAAATTATGTTATATTCTAAATTACCTTTTTCTATAAAAAACACTGAAACCCGTACAAGTAATTATATTGTATTTTTAAAACATTTATTATTTAATAAACTTACTGGATTAATCCCTAATTTACTTATATTTAAAAAAATTAATAAAACTATCTTATTTCATATTCCAAATATTCGTTTGAATACTACTAATCATGATGTTAATTTAAATTATTTTAATACTAAATATAATCCTTCATATCAACTTCTTTTACCTATGACATATATAACTCCATCACAATTAACTCATCATAATCTAATTTTATTTCAATTTCCAAAGTTAGATTTAAATGGAAATATTATTTTAAATGGATTAAAAAAAACATATATCTCACGATTAAAACGAACTGAAGGTTTTTATTTTACTAAAACAAAATTAAGGGGTAATTTAATTTATCGAGTTTTTATTTTATTTAATAATAATATTATTACTATCGAATTTAATCCAAGTACTAATAAAATTTATCTTTCTAATTTACGAAATAAAATGTCAGTTGATTTTATTTTATTTCTTCATTTTTTAGGTTTAACAAATAAAGATATACTTTCATTTTCAAGATATGGAAATTCATTTATTCTAAAAAAATTATTACAACAAACATTTAATAATTATTCATCTATTTTTTCCAAACCTACCGTTTATCTAGAAAAATTAATTTCTTTCATTCATATATTTGCTTTAAATTATAATTGTAATTTATTTACTGATACTATAACTTCTTTATA